>JAWKRQ010000055.1:0-62652 GCA_041389545.1 Myxococcota bacterium
GCGTTCTTCGCCCAGGCGCGCTGACCCCGCGCCTCAGAACTCGGTCGGGTCGTCGGTGAGCAGCCCGTCGTGGCCCGGCTCGAGCAGGTCGCGCGCCGTCTTCACCGGGTGGAACACGGAGATCGGCAGCTCGACGAACAGCGTGTTCCAGCGGCCCATCCCGCCGTTCCACAGGCCCGGCCGCTCGAGCACCCGGATCCGCTCGCCGTTCCACGACTTCTCGGTCACGATCCACGCCCGATCGTCGACGTAGGCCGACAGATCGTAGGGCTCGCCGCGGTGATCCCGCAGGCTGGCGGCGATCTCGACCGGGTTGAAGTGCGTCGCCGAGCGCATCAGCTCCTGCTGCTCGGGATCGTCCGTGTCGAATTCCGCGGCCTCGACGATCTGACGGCGCTCGATCCCGTCGGCGTCGGCCGCCCAGAACGGGCCCCCGCCGCTGTGGCCCACGTCGGGCACCATGCCGCAGACCCGCAGCGGCCGGTGCAGCTGCTCCCAGGCGAAGCGCGGCAGGTCGACCCCCTCCGGCGCGGTGATGCCCAGCCGGAGCAGGAGCTCCCGCAGCACCTCGGGGTCGGCCTCGCCGGCATCGAGCGCGCGCAGCGCGTCGTGCACCCGCTGCTCCACGGCCACCAGCGCGCCGACCAGCCGGCGGCGCCAGTCCGCGAGGTGCCCCCGCAGCCGGTGGACGCAGATGTTGTCGACGTTGCGGATCACCACCAGATCCGCGCCCAGCGCGTCCAGCTCGGACAGCAGCGCGCCGTGGCCGCCCGGACGCAGCAGCGGCGTGCCGTCGTCGAGCAGGACCTGGCGCCCGTCGAGGTGGATCGCGACTGTGTCGGTTGCAGGATCCTGCACGCTGGTCGTCAGCGTCACCGTGGGCGCGACCTGGTCGGCGATGCGCGCCAGCTCGGCCTCGAACGCCGCCCGGTGGTCGACCGGGACGGTGAAGTGCACGCGCGCGCGCGCCCCGGCGACCTGGGTGGCGGCGCGGACCTGCTCCTCGACGGCGGTGCGCACGGTGCCGTCGGCATAGCGGTGGAACGGGACCAGGCCCTTCGGCAGCCCGGCGTCGCGCGCTGCGCCGAGGCGGGTGGCGAGCTCGTCGGGCAGGCTCTCCAGCGGCTCCGACCACAGGCGGGTCGCCGCGCCGGAGGCGGGCACGAAGGTGGTGATCCGGTCGGCCGTGGCCGCCTCGTGCCAGGCGACGGTGAGCTCGCGATCGAGCTCGGGGGCCAGCGCGTCGATGCCGTCGTGCAGCAGGCAGGGCCGGAGCACGCGCACCGCCGCCCGCGGGACGCGCAGGCGAGCGAGCTGGTCGGCATGGTCCACGGACGGCGCTGGGTCCGTGGCGGACGGGTGCTGCGGGGTGGACGGCTCGCCCACCGCGACGTTCGACATGTTCGACCCCCAAAGAGCGACGTGTTCCTCCGAGGATATGCCGGCCCTCGCATGAATGCAACGAGCACGGGCGCCCAGGATCCGGTCGGCAACGAGCAGAGAGCGGCATCGACCGCCCGGGATGGCGCGCCTGCAAGGCCGGTCGCCCACGAGCGGGCTCGATCGACCGTTTCGCGTGCGGTGTCACCGAGGTGCAACCGACGCAACGGTCGGGCGGTGGCCCCCGCCGCCCGAGGGGACTACCGGACCCCCCGGAGGTCGAATGGTATTCGCGGTGCTGATCCTCGGCGTGGACCCGGCGCGCGCCCAGGTGAACACCGACAGCTTGCTCGGGACGCCCACCGCGCCGGGGGCGGCGGTGGCGATCGGCGGCAGCGCAGGGCTGTCGTCCGGCAACGTCGCCTCGGTGTGGTGGAAGGGAGAGACCACCCTCGCCTACGTGACGCTGTTCCCCGAGGACGAGGACGAGGACGAGGACGAGGAGGACGAGGACGAGGACGAGGACGACGACGACGACGACGAGCCGCCGCCCTTCCTGCACGATCGCGCGCTGCTCTACGCCAGCGCCAACCGCGCGTCGTACAGCGGCGACATCGTCGACGACAGCGGCCTGGCCCACCTCCGCTTCACCCGCATGTGGGTCCCCCGCTTCGGCACCGAGGTCTTCGCCCAGCTGCAGTACGACCGCTTCGTCGACCTGCGCGAGCGCCTGCTCACCGGCGCCGGGGTCCGGGTCGACGCGGTCCACGAGGCGCACGCCGAGCTCTACGGCGGCACCGGCGTGATGTTCGAGCGCGAGACGCTGTCGGACGGCACCGTCAACGCCAACGTCCGCTCCACCAGCTACATCACGGTGAACTGGGAGATCGTCGACGATCACCTGACGCTGTCGAACACGGCCTACCTGCAGCCGCGCGTCGACCTGCCCGAGGACTTCCGCTTCCTCGACGAGGGGCGCCTGGCCGCCAAGGTCACCGGCGCGCTGTCGCTCGGCACCGACCTGTCGGTGCGCCACGACTCGCGGCCGCCCGTCGACGTGCTCCCCACCGACGTGCGGTTCGGCTCCTCGTTCCAGCTGAAGTGGAAGGAGAAGCCCCGGGCGTCAGCGTCCGACTGAGCTGGGCGGACACCCGGCGTTCCAGCCCGCGACCCAGCGCACGCCGTCGCCCTCCGGCGGCAGCACCGCCACCCGCAGCGGCGGCTCGGCGCACCACGCCGCCCGCTGGTCGCGCAGGAACCCCACGGGCGGCCGCCACCGCAGCCCGTAGGGGTCGCCTGTCCTGGCCACCGCCACCCGCGCACCCCAGGTGAACGGTCACTGCCATCCAGCCCAGCGCCTCGGCGACCGCCGCCACCACGGCCGCCTCCTCGCGGACCCGCTGCCACCGCAGGCCGAGCCCCCGCCGCGCCGACCGCGAGCTGCGGCGCCGGCGAGCCAGGCCAGCCGGCGCCCGCGCCGACCCCACCGCCAGCGCGACGCCGCCCAGCACCCACCCCGGCACGTCCGGCGGCAGCAGCAGCGGCGCCAGCGCGAGCGCCCGCCGGTCGCGCCCGCGCCACGCCCCCACCGCCAGCAGCCACGGCAGCCCCGTCGCCCAGGCGCCGGCCGTCCGGCCGAGCAGCAGCAGCGGCCCGGCGCGGAGCACCCCGCGCTCGCCCGTCCACCACGCGCCGCCCGACAGCGCCGTCAGCAGCAGCACGGCCGCCACCGCCCCCAACGCCGGCCGCGCGTCCGGGCGCACGGCGCACACCCAGGGCGCCGCGAGAGCAGCCCGGCCGGCGACACCGCCACGGCCGCCCCCAGCGCCACCGCCGCGCTCCCCTGCTCCGGCGCGGCCGCCGCCACCGCGGCGAGCGCCGTCCACACCGGGTCCACTCGCCGAACGCCGCCCAGGAAGCACCACCGCCGCTGCACCCAGCGCCGCCGCCGCTCCCGCCGAGGCGCCTGGCCGCGAGCACCGTCACCGCCGAGGCCGCTTCGCCGACAGCAGGTCGAGCTGCTCCGCCCACCGCTGCGCCCAGCAGCACGTAGCCGGCGTGCGTCCAGCGCTGCACCAGGTCGCCTGGCCGCTACCTGCGCGGCGTAGGCCGCGGCGTCGCCGCCGGGCGGCCCCGCGCCCGCCAGCGCCGCCCCCACCGCGGCCACGCCGGCCGCGATCCACGCCGACCGGCTCAGCGCGCGGCCATCCACGACGTGAGCACCGGCCAGACCACCGCGGGCGCGAGCCGACCCAGGATGAGGTCGACGTGGCCCCAGTGGACCTGGTGCTCGAACGGATCGAACACCACGAGCTGCTTGTCGCGCGACCCCGAGGCCTCGAAGCAGCGCTGCGCGTCGGCGGGGCGCACCAGCGGATCCGCGTCGCCGCAGGCCACGAGGAGCGGCACGTCGAGCGCCTCGAACGCGGGCGCCCAGCGGAACGGCTCCCCGGCGCCCACCGCGACATCTGCAGCCAGACCTCCACGCTGGTCCATCGAGCGCGCGAGCCGCTCCGCTGTGCGGGAAGGCCTGCGCTCGATCGACGCGGGCGCCCGCGGGCCGGCGATCAGCGCGCTGTAGCCGAGGACGTCGGTGACGGAGTAGAGCCGCCTGATGAGATCGCCCCGTCCACGCGGTGTGACGCGCACCGGCGCGAGGCGCAGGCCGGCTCGGCCAGGAGCGTCAGCCGCCCGAGCCCCCGCAGCACGCGGTTGCGCTGCGCGAACCCGTAGACGCCGGCCAGGTGCATCGAGCTCGCGGAGCGGCTGCTCGGTGGCCGCCGCGATCGCGACCGCCGCGCCGAGGCCAGGCCGATCACGAACGGCGGCGCGTCGGTGCAGACGTCGATGGCGCGCACGGCGTCGGCGACGTACTCCTCGAACGAGCGCGCGTTGCCCGCCTCGAGCTCGCGCGACGCGCCGTGGCCGCGCAGCTCGAGGTTGAGCACCTCGGAAGCCCTGCTCCGCCAGCGCCGCGACGAAGCTGCGCCCGGAGATCCGCCAGGTGAACCGGTTCTGCGCCAGGCCATGGATCAGCACCACGGTGCGCTCGGCCCAGCGGGACGGCGAGATCGTCCGCTCCACCGCGAGCGGCGGTGCGCCCGGCAGGCGCAGCCGCTGCCGCACCACGGCGACCGAGCGATCGCCGTCGATCCGCTCCTCGAAGCGCTCCTCGCCGAGCACCTCCGGCGGCCTGCGCCGGCTCACCACCACGGGGGCCGGATCCGCGCGATCGCCTGGTAGCAGACCACCGCGACCGCGTTCGACAGGTTGAGCGAGCGGATCGGCCCCTCCGCCATCGGGATCCGCCAGGAGCCGAAGCGCGCGAGCAGATCCTTCGGCAGGCCGTCCTCTTCGCGCCCGAACACGAGCACGTCGCCTCCCTCGAACGGCGCCTCGGCGAACGAGGCCTCGCCGTGGCTGCTGAACAGGTGCACGCGCCGCCCCTCGGCCCAGCGCCAGAACGCCGCGCCGTCGGCGTGCTCCACGAGCTGCACGTGGCGCCAGTAGTCGAGCCCCGCGCGCCGCACCGCCTTCTCGTCCATCGAGAACGGGATCGGGTGCACCACGTGGAGCACCGCGCCGAGCGCCACGCACAGGCGCCCCACGTTGCCCGTGTTCGGCGGGATCTGCGGCTCGTAGAGCACGACGTGCAGGATCGGCTGTCGCAGGATCGGCTCGGCCCCCTCGCGGGCACGCCCCGCCTCGGTCGGCTATCATCCGGCGCGGTCCAGGGCACAGATGTACGACACCGCCCCCCCGATGGGGCCCTACCAACCCCAGCAGCTGCTGGCGCTCGGCGCCCAGGCCGCCGTGTGGCTCGCCGCCGGGCCGCGCGGCGAGGCCGTCCTCAAGGTGGCGCGCAGCGAGGCCGCGCGGAGATCCCTCATCCGCGAGGGCCGCCTGCTCAAGGCCGCCGAGGGGCAGCCCCACCTGGTGCGCCTGCTCGACGCCGAGTCGCGCGGCGAGTGGCTCGCCCTCGAGCACATCGAGGGGGTGCACCTCGACCAGTGGTCCATCGGCCGCACCGTCGACGAGGTGTGCGCGGCGACGGCGCAGATCCTCGAGGCCCTCGCCTACCTGCACGGCCGGGGCGTCATCCACGGCGACCTCAAGCCGTCCAACGTCCTCGTCACGCCCGACGGCACGATCCGCCTCATCGACCTCGGCATCGCGAGCGAGATCGGCGCGCGCCCCGAGGACGGCGGCAGCCCGGAGCACCCCCCGTTCCGCGGCACCCTGGGCTACGCCGCGCCCGAGCTGCTCGACGGCCGCCAGGTGAACCAGGCCACCGACCTGTACGGCCTCGGCGCGCTCGTCTACCAGATGCTCACCCAGCGCACGCCGTTCGTCGCGCCCGATCCCGCGGCGCTCACCTACCTGCCGCTCGTGAGCCTGCCGCTGCCGCCGGCCGCCTTCCGCCCGGAGATCCCGGCGGCGCTCAACGCGCTCGTGCTGAGCCTGCTGGTGCGCGATCCCGATCGGCGGCTGCAGTCGCTCGGCGGGGCCAGCCGGGGCGCGGCCGAGCGGGTGCGCGAGGCGCTCGACAAGTGCCGCGGCTCCGTGCCCGGCACCCCCGTGCTCGGGATGCACGAGGAACGCGAGGAGCTGTTCCGCGCGGTCGTCGGCGCGGCCGACGGCGAGCCCCGCGTGGTCGTCGTCTACGGCGTGCCCGGCTCCGGGCGCCGCACCCTCATCGCCGAGGCCGTGGACTACGCGCGGCGCGAGGGCCTCGCCTACCTCCGCGGCACCGATCCCGCCGCCGCCGCCGCCGCGATGCGCGACGCCGGGCGTCCCACCGTGCTCGTGATGAAGGCGGCGCCCCGCGGCGTGCAGCAGCTCGCCGAGACGATGCTCCGCGAGGGGCCGGGCGGCCTGCTCCTGCTCCACGCCGATCGGCCCGTGCCGCAGCTCGGCGCGGCCGGCGCCATCCAGCTCACGCCGTCGCCGCTGTCGTCGACCGACGCCGTGCGGCTGGCCCGGGTCTGGAACGCCGACCTCGACCAGGCCGAGGTCTGGTGGCGGCAGTCCATGGGGCTTCCCGCCGCGATCCTGGCCCGCATCCGCGCGTGGCGGCGCGTCCGCGGGATGAGCCTCAGCACCCACGGCGCGCTGTCGGCGGAGTCGCGCCGCATCTACGAGGCGCTCAAGGCCAGGCCGAAGCACCGGAGCACGGTGGCCGAGCTCGCCGCCGAGCTGCAGCTGGGAGAGCACGCCCTGCTCGACCACTGCGAGGTGCTCCTCGCCGAGGAGCTGATCGAGCCGGCCGAGGACGGGCTGTCGCTCGTGCTGGTCCGCACGAGGAGCGTGACGTGATCGCAGTCGGAGGCGCAGGAGCCAGCGGGACGGAGGAGCTGTCGGGCCTCTTCCACCCCAAGCCGCGCGAGCGCGTCGTCCGCGACCTCGTCCACCGCTCCCGGCGGCGGCTGGAGGGGCTGTCGGACGCCGCCCTCGAGGCGCTGCTGATGGACGCCCTGTGGCACGAGCGCAAGCGCATCGAGGGCCACGGCGAGGAGCTCGAGCGCGACGCCCTCGATCACCTCGCCCGCGCGCTGCAGCGCGGCACCCGCGACGAGCGCATCGAGTCCGGCCTGGCGCTGGTCTCGTCCTGGGGCGAGGAGATCCACGGCCGCTTCGACCTGCGGGCCTACCGCGCGGCGACCCGGGTCCTGCCCCGCGCGCTGCCGGCGCTGCTGTCGGGGCGCCCGCGCCGCCTGCGCGATCTCGAGGCGCCCCACGAGAACAAGCTGCTCGTGCGCGGCGATCCGGCCCTGCTGCAGCAGCTCGCGCGCGAGGCCACCCTCGTGCTCGCGCCCACCCACGTCTCGAACCTCGACAGCCCGATCATCGGCCTCGCGCTGTACCTGGCCGGCCTCCCGCCCTTCGTCTACGGCGCCGGGCTGAACCTGTTCGGCAACCCCCTCGTGGGCTGGTGGCTGCGGCGGCTCGGCGCCTACACCGTCGACCGGCGCAAGAAGGCCACGCTGTACAAGGACGTGCTCAAGGACTACTCGATCCGGGCGCTGACCACGCGGCACCACTCGCTGTTCTTCCCGGGCGGCACCCGCGCGCGGTCGGGCGAGATCGAGCAGCACATCAAGAAGGGCCTGCTCGGCACGGGCATCGTCGCCTGGCAGGAGATGCTCGCGGCGGGCCGCCCCGACAGCGAGGTCTACGTCGTGCCGCTCACGCTGTCGTTCACGCTCGTGCTCGAGGCGGCCACGCTCATCGAGGACTTCCTCGCGGAGTCGGGCAAGCAGCGGTACATCATCACCGACGACGAGTTCGCGCAGACGCGGCGCCTGCTCGCGTTCGCGAACCGCGTGCTCGACCTCGACGCGAGCATCATCGCCACCTACGGCCAGCCGCTCGACGTGCTGGGGAACCCCGTCAGCGCCGATCCCGAGGAGCGGCGCGAGCAGGCCGAGCGCCGCAAGCGCTTCGTCTGCGGGCGCGACGGCAAGGTGCAGTGGGACGAGCAGCGCGACATGACCTACACCACGCGCCTGGCCGACGCGCTCGTCGACGCCTACCCGCGCGGCGCCGTCCCCCTGTCGACCCACACCGCCGCCTACGCCGCGTGGGGCTGCCTCGTGGAGGCCGTGGGCTCCCCCGACCCGTTCCGGGTGGTGCGCTCGCCGATCGAGCGCCGGCGCATCCCGTTCGACCGGTTCCGCCGCCAGCTCGACGAGACCATGCGGCGCATCGCCGAGGGCGCCGCCGAGGGCCGCTGGCAGCCGCTGCAGGCGCCCGGCGGCGCCGAGGGGCTGCTCGACGAGGCGCTCGACCGGTTCTCGCGGTACCACCGGAGCCGGGCGCTCGTGCGGCGCGGCACCGAGCTCGTCGTCGAGGACCCGAAGCTCTGCCTGTACTACCGCAACCGGCTCACGATCCTGGACCGGCCGCCCCGCTCGCGGCCGCTCGGCGAGGTGGAGGCATGAAGGTCGGGATCCTGGGCGGCGGCCAGTGGGGCCAGGCCCTGGCGCGGCTGGTCCTCGCGGCCGGCCACCAGCCGTTCATCGCCTACCACAAGATCAAGAAGCCGCCGCACATCCTGCCGTCGACCGACGATCCGCCCCGGGTGTCGGCGGAGTGCGAGCTGTTGGTGGTGGCGACCAGCGCGAGCGAGCTGCGCAACGCCATCCGGCTCGCGAAGCCGGGCCCCGAGCACCGGATCGTGGTCGCGGGCCGCGGGCTCGAGCCGGCCACGTCGCACTGGCTCACCGACGTCGTGCTCGAGGAGTGCGACGCGCTGCGGGTCGGCGCGCTGGCCGGCCCCGCGCCGGTCGACGAGATCCTCAACGGCGGCCTGTGCGCCGGCGTCATCGCCTCCCGCTACGAGGAGGTGCGCCGGATGACGACCACCGCGCTGCACTCGGGGCGCTACCGGCTGTACGAGTCCGAGGACCTCGCCGGGGTGCAGCTCGCGGGCGCGATGATGCCCGTGCTCGCCGCCGTGCTCGGCCTCGCCCGATCCCTGCGCGGCTCCGGCATCGGCGTCCACGCGATGGTGCTGGCCCGCGGGCTCGAGGAGACGGGCCGGCTCGCGCGGGCGATCGGCGCCGATCCGTTCACGCTCGCCGGCCTGGCCGGGGTCGCCGACCTCGTCTCGGCGCAGGCCGTGAAGGGGCACCCGAACTACGACGCCGGCGTCGCCCTGGCCGACGGCCACCGGGAGAAGGGCCCCGAGGCGCTGGGCCGCGCGCTGATCACGCTGGCGGCGCAGCACGGCGTGGAGCTGCCGCTCACCGAGGCGCTCCTCGCCATCTACGACGGCGGCGAGCCGCTCGACGCCGTGCAGCGGCTGATGGCGCGCCCCGCGTCGCGCGAGCACGGTCGGTAGCGATCCCCGGGCGCGCGAGGTTACCGCGCGCCGGGAGGTACGATGGGACGGGAGGCACCCCCGCACAGCGAGGCGGCCGAGGCGAGGATCGCGCGGTTCCACCCCGACACGGTGGCCGAGGTCGGCGCGGCGATCGGGTCGCACCGCGTGGTGGTCGTGGGCATGGGCTGGAACCCGCACGTCCGGCGCGCGCGGCGCGCGCTCGACGAGGGCGGCGTCCCCTACCACTACCTGGGGTACGGCAACTACGTCACCGGCTGGCGCCAGCGGCTGGCGATCAAGCTGTGGAGCGGCTGGCCCACCTTCCCGCAGGTGTACTGCGACGGGCGGCTGGTCGGCGGGGCCGACGAGGCGATCGCGGCGCTGGCCGACGGCACGCTGAAGCAGACGAGCGCGGCCTGACCCGGCCCGTCGCCGGGACGGGCGTCGCGCTGGCGCCGCCGGAGGGCTTCGGCCCGGCCGACGGCTTCGCCGGGTTCCAGGACCCGGCGCGCGAGGCCGCCGTCGGCGTCACGCCGCTGCCCATGCCGGCCGACGCGGTGCGGGCGCGGCTGCCTCCGGGCGAGGCCGTCACGGTGGCCGACGGCCGCGCCGCGACGTGGCACCGCGAGGCCACGGGCGCGCTCGGCGGCGACGTCGTGCGCTACCTGCTCGTGCTCGGCGAGGGGCACCGGGCCGTGGTCGTCGTCGCCACCACCCCCGCGGAGCACGACGCCGCGCTCGCGCCCGCGTTCCGCGCGATGATCGCGACGGTGCGGTGGGACGCCGCGGCCGGGCCGGCGACCGACGACCTGCCGTTCGCGTTCACCGCCGAGCCGCCGCTCGCGGTGGCGGCGCGGATGGGCGACGTCGTGCTGCTCACGGTCGGCGGCGAGGTCCGGGCGGGGTCGAGGTCATGCTCACGCTCGGGCACGCCCCGGCGGAGCCCGATCGCACGCTCGACGAGATCGCCGACGAGCACCTGCGCTCGGTGCCGCAGCTCGCGCGGATCAGCGTGCTCGGGCAGGGCCAGGAGGTCGACGGCGAGCTCGTCCGCCACCGCCTCGACGCGACCGGCGAGCTGAAGGGCGGCGAGCCGGTCGAGGTCGCGCAGTGGGTCGTGGCCGGCGCGCGGAGGCAGGTGTTCGCGCTGGCGCTGTGGCCCGCGGGCACGCCGGCGGACGTCCGCGCGGCGTGCGCGGCGGTGGCGCGCTCGGTGGCCATGACGAACCGGTGACGCAGACGGGGCCCCGACGGCTTAAGGGGGCCCGCTGCGGAGAAGACATGTTCGAGCCGATCGCGATCGTCGGGCGCGCCTGCATCCTGCCGGGCGCCAACGGACCCGCTGCCCTGTGGGAGGCCGTCCGCGAGGGGCGGGACCTGATCGGGCACCCGCCGCCCGACCGCTGGCGCCTGCCGCCCGCGCTGGCGCTGACCGACGATCCCGCCCGCAGCGCCGACCGCGCCTGGACCGACCGCGGCGGCTACGTCTCGGGCTTCGACTTCGCGGCCGAGCTCGCGCGCGACCCCTTCCGGCGCGACGCCGAGGATCTGCTGCAGCTCGACCCGCTCTTCCACTGGGTCCTGTCGGCGGGCCGGGCCGCGCTGCGCGAGGCCGGCCACGAGGGCGCGAGCGACCGCGCCGCGGCGATCTTCGGGAACCTGTCGTTCCCGTCCTCGGCGATGTCGGCGTTCGCCGAGCACGTCTGGCTGGGGCGCCCCGCGGTCGACCCGCGGAACCGCTTCATGAGCGGGCTCCCGGCGCTGATCGCGGCCGACGAGCTCGGGCTGGGCGCCTCCTTCGCGCTCGACGCCGCGTGCGCCTCGTCGCTGTACGCCATCGCGCTGGCCTGCCGGCGGCTCCACGCCGGCGAGCTCGACCTGGCGCTCGCGGGCGCGGTCTGCCGCTCCGACGACCTGTTCATCCACGTCGGATTCTGCGCGCTCGACGCGATGAGCCGCACCGGCCGCTCGCGCCCCTTCCACCGCGACGCCGACGGGCTCGTCCCGGCGGAGGGCGCCGCGTTCGTCGCGCTCAAGCGCCTCGCCGACGCCGAGGCCGCGGGCGACCGCATCTACGGCGTGATCCGCGGCGTGGGCCTGTCCAACGACGGGCGGGGCCGCGGCCTGCTGGCGCCCGCCACGGAGGGCCAGGCCCGCGCGCTGCGCACCGCCTGGGCCCACGCGGGCGTCGACCCGGCGCGGCTGTCGCTGGTGGAGTGCCACGCCACGGGCACCCCCGTGGGCGACGGCACCGAGGTGCGCACCCTGCAGGAGGTCCTGGGCGACCAGGTCCGCGACCTGCCGCTCGGCTCGCTGAAGTCGAACCTGGGGCACCTGATCACGGCCGCCGGCGCCGCCGGGCTGCTCAAGGTGCTCTCGGCGATGGAGCACGGCATCCGCCCGCCGACGCTCCACGCCGAGGCCCCCATCGACGCCCTGCAGGGCACCCCGTTCCGGCTGCTCACGGCGGCGGAGCCGTGGGAGGCCGATCGGCCTCGCGTGGCCGCGATCGACGCGTTCGGCTTCGGCGGGAACAACGCCCACCTCGTGGTCGAGGAGCACGCGCCGCGCGAGCGGTCGTCGGTGGCGGTGTCGGCGCCGGTGACGCCGCCGCCGGCGCGCCTGGCCGTGGTCGCCGTGGCGGTGCGCGCCGGCGACGGTGGCAGCACCGAGGCCTTCGCCGAGGACCTCCGCGAGGGCCGCAGCCGGCTCCGCGGCGGGCGGGCGGCCGCCGAGCAGGTCGTGCTGCCGCTCGAGCGGCTCAAGTTCCCGCCGCGCGACCTCGAGCAGACGCTGGCGCAGCAGCTGCTCGTGCTCGACGCCGCGCTGGAGGCCACCGACCGCGCCGGCGCGCCGCTGCCGCGCGAGCGCACGGCCGTGCTCGTGGGGGCGCAGTCCGACCCCGAGGTCTGCCGCTACGGCGCGCGCTGGCGGCTGCCGACGCTGCTCGAGGGCGCGACCGAGGCCGACCTCGCGCGGGCGCGCGACGCCGTGGTGCCGGTGCTGGAGGCCGCGGGCGTCGTCGGGAACATGCCGAACATCCCGGCCAACCGCGTGTCGTCGCAGCTCGACCTCGGCGGGCCCGCGTTCACCCTCGCGCAGGAGGAGCTGTCGGGCCTGGCGGCGCTGGCCGTGGCCGGGCGGATGCTCGCCGACGGCGAGATCGACGCCGCGGTGGTCGGGGCCGTCGACCTGTCGTGCGAGCCCGTGCACGAGGCCGCACTGGTGGCGCTGCCCGGCGGCCGCGCGCCGACGGGCGACGCCGCGGTGGTGCTCGTGGTCATGCGCGAAGACGACGCGCGGGCGCAGGGCCGGCCCGTGCTGGCCACGGTGGCGCCGGGGGAGCGCCTCGACCCGGCGGCGCCGCCTCTCGACGCCGCCTTCGGGCGGGCCCACGCCGCCGCGGGGCTCCTCGAGGTCGCGGCCGCCGTGCTGCGCGGCGCCCGCGAGGCCGGGGTCACCGTGCAGTCGCGGTTCGGCGGGCCCGCGCACCACGTGGCGGTGCGCGCCGGCGAGGCCCCGGCGCTGGCGCCCTGGCCCGCGCCCGAGCGGCCGTTCGCGCGGCCCGCGCACCCGCCGGCCGTGCACCTCGTGGCGCCAGGCCAGCCGGAGCTGCAGGCCATGCCGCCCGCGCCGCGGCTCGCGCCCGTGCCCGCCGGCCTGGGCGCGGCGGATCCGGCGCCGGCGGGGCCGGTCGCGATGGCGGCCGCGCCGTCGCTGGCGCGGGTGGTGCCGGAGCCGGAGCCCGCCCCGGTGCCGCCGGCGCCCACAGTCGCGCCGCGGGCCCCGAGCCCGGCCGCGAGCCCGGCGCCGCCGAGGCCCGCGCCGCCTGCGCCGCGCCCGCAGGCGCAGCACGCCGCCGTGCACGCGGCGGCGCCCGCCCCCGGCGTCTCGCCGGCCGTGCTCGCGGGCGTGGCCGGGCTGCACCGCCAGCTCGCCACCGCCCACCAGGCGTACCTGCAGCGCCAGCAGGAGGTCCACGCCCAGTTCCTGGCCCTGCGCCAGCGCTCGGTGGCAGCCCTGCTCGACGTGGCGCGCCAGCGCGGCGCGCCGCCCGCCGTCATCGACGCCCCCGCGCCGGCCGCGCGCCCCGCGCCGACGCCGATCGCCGTGAAGCCGCAGCCGCAGCCCCGCCCCGCGCCCGCACCCACGCCGCCCGCCCCGGCACCGAAGCCCGCCGCCGCCGCGCCGAAGCCCGCTGCCCCGGCGCCGAAGCCCGCTGCCCCGGCCGCCGCCGCGGCGCCGAAGCCCGCCGCCCTGGTCCCGGCGAGCCAGCTCCCCGGCCCGAAGTGGGGCCGCGCCGAGCCTCGAGGTCCTCGCGTCCGACCGCATCTCGAAGGTGTTCGGCGAGCGCTTCGCCCTGCAGGACGCCTTCCCGCGCCAGGTCCGCATGCCCGAGCCGCCGCTGCTCCTCGCCGACCGCGTGATCGGCCTCGACGCCGAGCCCGGCTCCATGCGCACCGGCATCATCTGGACCGAGACCGACATCGGCTGGTCCTCCTGGTACCTCCACGACGGCACCATGCCGGCCGGCGTGATGATCGAGGCCGGCCAGGCCGACCTGCTGCTCATCTCCTGGCTCGGCGCCGACTTCGAGAACCGGGGCGAGCGGGTCTACCGCCTGCTCGGCTGCGTCCTCGTCTACTCGGGCGGCCTGCCGCGCCCCGGCGACACCCTCCGCTACCAGATCCACGTCGACGGCCACGCCAACCTCGGCGCCACTCGCATCTTCTTCTTCCACTACGACTGCGTCGATCAGCACGGCAACCCGCGCCTGCAGGTGCGCGAAGGCCAGGCCGGCTTCTTCAGCGACGCCGGTTCGCCGAGTCGGGCGGCATCCTGTGGACCCCGGAGACGGGCGAGCACGACGCCGCCGCGCGCCTCGACCCGCCGCTCGTGAAGGACGTCCCGCGCAGCTACACCCACGAGCAGGTCCTCGCCTTCGCCCGCGGCGACAGCTACGCCTGCTTCGGCGAGGGCTACGAGCGCCTCCAGACCCACGTCCGCACCCCCCGCATCGCGCCCCCGCCCATGTCGTTCTGGCAGCGGGTCACCGAGCTCGACCCGACGGGCGGGCCGTGGGGCCGCGGCTACCTCCGCGCCGAGCAGGACGTCGCCCCCGAGGACTGGTTCTTCCAGGGCCACTTCAAGGACGACCCGTGCATGCCCGGCACCATGATGTTCGAGGCGTGCCTGCAGGCCGTGGCCTTCCTGATGGCCGCCTACGGCTACACCATCCACCACGACGGGTGGACCTTCGAGCCCGTCCCCGACATCCCCTACGACCTGCGCTGCCGCGGCCAGGTCATCCCGGGCGACAAGGACCTCGTCTACGAAGTCTTCGTCGAGGAGGTCCACGACGGCCCGTGGCCCACGGTCTACGCCGACTTCCTGTGCACGATCGACGGCCTCAAGGCGTTCTGGGCCCGCCGCGTGGGCGTCCGCCTGCGCCCCGACTTCCCGATGTCGTCGCGCCCCGAGCTGCAGCGCAGCGCCATCGTCGACCCGGTCCCCGTCGCGCACACGCCCGACGGCTTCGCCTTCGGCTACCACAGCCTGCTCGCCTGCGCCTGGGCCAAGCCGTCCGAGGCGTTCGGCGAGATGTACCTGCCCTTCGACGAGGGCAAGCACTGCGCGCGGCTGCCCGGCCCGCCCTACCACTTCATGACCCGGGTCACGAAGCTCGACGGCCCCATCGGCGGCATGAAGATCGGCACCGCCATCGAGCTCGAGTACGAGGTGCCGCCGCGCGAGTGGTACTTCGAGGAGAACGCGTTCCCGACGATGCCGTTCTGCGTCCTGCTCGAGGCGGCGCTGCAGCCGTGCGGCTGGATCGCGAGCTACGTCGGCAGCGCGCTCACCACCGAGCAGGAGCTGTTCTTCCGCAACCTCGACGGCACGGCCACCTGGACCGACGAGATCCTGCCCACGAGCGGCATCCTCACGACCAAGGCCAAGATCACCGCGATCAGCACCGCCGGCGGCATGATCATCGAGGGCTTCGACGTGACCTGCCACGTCGACGACCGCGAGATCTACCGGATGAAGACCGTGTTCGGCTTCTTCCCCCGTGAGTCGCTGGCCAACCAGATCGGGATCACCCCCACGCCCGAGGACCGCGCCCGGCGCGACGAGCCCTGCGACTTCCACGTCGACCTCACCGCCCGCCCCGAGCGCTACTGCGCGGGCTCGCTGCGTCTGCCCGAGCCCATGCTGCTCATGCTCGACCGCATCACGGGCTACTGGCCCGAGGGCGGCGCGAAGGGCCTCGGCCGGGTGCGCTCCGAGAAGGACGTCGACCCGAGCGAGTGGTTCTTCAAGGCCCACTTCTACGGCGACCCCGTCCAGCCGGGCTCGCTCGGCATCGAGGCCCTCATCCAGCTGCTCCAGTTCTACATGCTGGAGCGCGACCTCGGCCAGGGCATGGTCCGCCCGCGGTTCGAGCCGCTGATGATCGGCCGCGAGCTCACCTGGAAGTACCGCGGCCAGGTCGTGCCCCACAACCGGGTCATCCGCGGCGACCTCGACATCGTCGAGGTCGGCGAGGACGAGCGCGGCCGCTTCGCCATCGCCGACGGCTACCTGTGGGTCGACGAGCTGCGCATCTACCAGGTCATCGGCCTCGGCGTGCGCATCGTCGACGCCGGGCCCGACGACGGCCAGCACGACGAGCCCCACGAGGTCACCGGCGACGGCGAGGTCGTGCTCGACCCGGGCCGCGACCGCTGGCTGCAGGACCACCCGCCGACCTGGACGCTCCCGGCGCTGCCCGCCATGTCGATGGTGGACCGCCTCGCCGGCGCCGCGAAGGCCGCCGTGGGCGGCACCGTGGTGGAGGTGCGCGACGCCGTGGTGCACCGCTGGCTCGTGCTCGACGGCGCCGTGCGCACCCGCACGGTGCTCGGCGAGCGCCACCGCGACGGCGAGCGCGTCGAGCAGCGGGTCGCGCTCGAGGCCTGGCGCGACGCGCCCGACCCGCGCCTGTCGCGCTTCGAGCCCGTGGCCACCGGCACGGTGGTGCTCGCGCCGACCTGGCCCGAGCCGCCGCCGCCGCCGCCGGCGCTCGCGGCGCCCGCCGTCCCCGACCCCTACGCCGCGGGCCAGCTGTTCCACGGCCCTGCGTTCCGCTACCTCACCCGGCTGCGCATGGGCCCCCACGGCGCCTCCGCCGAGCTCGACGCCACCCGCGGCAGCGTCCCGCCGGGCGCGCTCGGCCAGGGCCTGCTCGACGCCGTGACCCACGCCGTGCCCCACGACGCGCTGCACCTGTGGTGCGACGGCGTGCCCACCGACCAGGCGGCGTACCCGCACACCGTCGAGCGGCTCGCGCTGTTCGGCCCGACCCCGACCGGGGCCGTGCGGGTCGAGGCGCGCTTCGTCGACCTCCCCTCCCCCCGCCAGCCGCGGATCCACCTCGTGGCGGTCGACGCGCAGACCGAGCGGACCTGGCTCGTGCTCGAGCTCACCGAGGTCCTCGTCCCCAAGGGCCCCATCGGCACCGCCCCGCCCGAGGAGCGGGTCGCCTTCCTGCGCGACCGGCTGTACGTGCCGGGCCTCGGCCTGTCCGAGGTGGCCGAGGACGGCGCCACGGTCGCCGATCCCGCCGCCGTCCGGGTCAGCGACTGGCTGCCCGGCACCGTCGCCGCGCTGTACGGCTCCGAGCACACGGGCCACGCCCTGGCCCGCGACGTGGCCGTCGCCGATCACGTCGCCCGCGCCGTCCGCGTGCACCCGAGCACCGTCCGCGCCGCCGACGGCCTGGCCACGAGCACCTCGCTGCCGCTCAACCGCATCCCCGTCGCCGTCGACGACGACGGCGACCGGATCCGCGTCACGAGCGCAGGCCCCGTCACGCTCGACCTCGCCCCGGTCCGGGCCTTCTGGGACCGCTGGTTCGACGTGGGCCGCTGGCCCGTCGAGGACCTGTACTACTCGCTCATCCAGCGCTTCGTGCGCCGCGTCCACCTGGTCGCGCCCGACCAGATGCAGGCGATCCGCGGCCAATCGGCGCTCTACCTCGCCAACCACCAGGTCGGGGTCGAGTCGCTGCTGTTCAGCATCGTGATGAGCGCCGTCCAGGGCGTGTCCACGGTCACGCTCGCCAAGGCCGAGCACCGCGACACCTGGCTCGGGCGCCTCATCGCCCACTGCTTCCGCTACCCCGGGGTGCGCGACCCCGAGGTGATCACGTTCTTCGACCGCGACGACAAGGGCTCGCTGCCGGCCATCATCGGCCGCCTCGCCGACGAGATGCGGGGCGCCGGCAAGGGCGTCATGGTGCACGTCGAGGGCACGCGCAGCCTGTCGTGCCGCACACCGGTGCAGAAGATGAGCGGCGCGTTCCTCGACATGGCCATCGCGGTGGGCGCGCCGGTCGTCCCGGTGCGGTTCGTCGGCGGGCTGCCGGTCGACCCGCTCACCACGCGGATCGAGTTCCCCGTGGGCATGGGCCGGCAGGACCTGTGGATCGGCGCGCCGATCCCCGCGGCGGAGCTGGCGGCGGTCCCGTACAAGGAGCGCAAGGATCGCGTCGTGGCGGTGATCAACGCCCTCGGCATCGCCAACGCCCAGGAGGTCCCCCTGCCCAGCGAGCCGGGGCTGGTCGCGCGGGTCGACGCCCGGGTCGCGCGCACCGGCGCCGAGCCGCCCCACGCCACGATGCTCGAGGTCCTCGCCGCGCGGACCGACAACCACCCCGACATCCAGCGGATCGTGGAGGGCGATCGCGAAGGCGCGCTGACGGTGGGCACCAGCGCCGAGGAGCGCTGGCTCGGCGAGCTGGCGCGACGGTTGTACGGCCCCTTCGGCGCGAAGCTGTCGTCGTCTGGCTGAACGAGATACGAGCCGCGGTCATGGCGCTGGAGATCGTCGAAATCCTCGCGGCGGGGACGTTCGGCCACGTCGCGGTGGTGCGCGACAGCTCCAGCGCGGTGCTGCACGCGGCGAAGGTGCTCCGCAAGGAGCACCTCGAGAACGCGAAGCTGCTGCACCGCATGCGCGACGAGGCCGCGATGCTCGAGCGCATCGACCACCCCAACGTGGTGCGCGCGCTCGGCGTCCGCGAGATCGAGGGGCGCCCCGTGGTGCTCCTCGAGTGGGTCCGCGGCGCGCCGATCGACGCGCTGCTGGCGCGGCTGCCCGACGGCCTGCCGCCGCCCGAAGCGGTCGAGATCGTGCGCATCTCCACGGTGGCGCTGCTCGCGGCCTACCAGGCGGCGGATCCGCTGTCCGGGCGGGCGATGCAGGTCATCCACCGCGACTTCAAGCCGTCCAACGTGCTCCTGTCGATCGACGGCGTCGTGAAGGTGCTCGACTTCGGCATCGCCCAGGGCCACTTCGCGGGCAAGCAGTCCGAGACCATCACCATGGTGCTCGGCGCCCACGGCTACCTCGCGCCCGAGCGGCTCGACGGGGCGCCCGACGCCCCCTCGGGCGACGTCTACGCGCTCGGGTGCTCGCTGTTCGAGCTGCTGAGCGGCCGGCGCATGAAGCTGTCGCTCAACCCCGAGGCCCACGACGACCTGATGGGCCGCGAGCTCATCCGCCTGCAGCCCACCGACACGAACCCGCGCACCCTGAACGAGCTGACGGAGCTCGTCGCCGCGATGTGCGCCTACGACCCGGCCCGGCGGCCCGACCACACCGAGGTCGTCGGCGCGCTCACCCGCGTGCTGCTCGGCGCGGGCTGGCAGCCGAACCTCGCGCGCCTCGCCCGCAAGCACGTCGTGCCCTACCTCGAGGAGCAGTCCTTCGCGTCGCCGGCCGAGCACCCGGCCTATCCGGAGCTCGCGTTCCTCGAGGCGCCCACCGGCGAGACCCCCATCCACGCGCCGCCGCGCGAGAGCGACGAGGCGCTGCGCGCCTTCCTCGCCGGCGAGGACTGGCACCACCACCGCGAGCACCTGCGGCGGATCCTCGCCTCGGACCCGTCGTGGACGGCGGCGCCGTTCGTCGAGGCGATCGACCGGCTGGTGGGCGGCCGGTTCTGGCGCCGCTTCCGCGACGACGACGAGGCGCGCGAGCAGCTCCTCATCGCCCTCGAGCTGCTGCAGGCGCGGCCCGGCGCCGAGGTGACGAGCCGGGCGAAGCTGCTCCGCGGCCACCCCGACCCCGACGTGGCCATCCTCGCGCGCCACATCTGCTCGGGGCGGCGCCGGTAGCGCTACAGCTCGTACCAGGTGGGCGGGCCCCACTCGTCGCGGATCGTCTCGCTCTCCTCGTAGTGCATGTCGAAGGCCCAGTCGATCCGCAGCTCGTGCGGGACGAGGTCGTCTCCGAGGCAGTCGTCGTAGGTCTCGAACGTGACGACGCGGCTGCCCTGCTTGCGGTAGTCGGTGTCGTCGGGGGCGTCGCCGAGGAAGATCAGGAGGTCGTCGGGGGTGGTGCCCTCCAGGTGGTCGATCGAGATCTGGACCCAGGAGTCGTCCATGTCGAGGGTCACCCGGCCGTGGTCGAAGCAGCCCGCGCCCTCGACGGGCACGTCGTCGGCGCAGAACGTCAGCGTCGGCACCATCTCCTCGTCGCCGTAGGTGCCCGACCACAGCGCGGGCGCCTCGCACGCGACGGGGGTTGCCTCGGGGTCCCGCATCAGCGCCTGGCGGGTGATGCCCTCGCGCTCGGCCTCGAAGCGCACGCCCGCCTCGCCCGTGGGCGCGAGCGACAGGTGCATGGAGCCGCCCCCATCGACGACGTAGGTGACCGGAGTGCCGCCGCAGGCGCCGAGCAGGGCGAGCAGGGGCAGGAAGGGACGCGACACGGGACCTCCTCGGTTGCACCCCAGAGGTAGCCGGGCCTGAAGTAACTGTCGATTACATTGGGCGCTCAGCGCACGGGCAGCGCCGCCGCGAGGGCCGCGTCCGCCTCGGCCCGGGTGGCCCAGCCCTGCGCGACCATGCGGTCGAGCACCTCGGCGCGCCGCGCCAGCGCCCCCTCGGGGGCGTCGTACGGCGCGTACGCCGCGGGGTGCGCCGGGATCCCCGCCAGCAGCGCGCCCTCGGCCAGGGTGAGCGCCCGCGCGGGCTTGTCGAAGTAGGTGCGCGCGGCGTCGTGCACGCCGTAGGCGCCGGCCCCCAGGTACACGCCGTCGAGGTAGCGCTCCAGGATGTCGTCCTTGGTCAGCTCCCGCTCGAGCTGCACCGCCAGCACCGCCTCGGCGAGCTTCCGGCGCAGCGTCGGCTCGGGCATCCGCTCCAGCAGCATGCGCTTGGCGAGCTGCTGCGTGAGGGTGCTGCCGCCCTGGCGCGTGCCCCCCAGCGTGCGCACCGCAGCGCGGCCGACCGCGGGCAGGTCGAGCGCGCCGTGGGCGAAGAAGTCGGCGTCCTCGGCGGCGAGGAAGGCGTGGACGACGTGATCCGGGATCGGGTCGGCCATCGGCGCGGACGGGACGACGTCGGACGGCGGCGCCGCGATCGCCACGTGGCGCGCCACCGGCGGCGGCGGGATCGGCGGCAGGTCGCGCTGGACCTGCACCCCGAGCCCCGTGAGCCACAGCCCGGCCGCCACCCCGGCGACGGCCGCCGCCGCGCGAGCTTCGCCCCCAGGCCGGCCGCGCGCCGGCGCCGGGAGCAGCGCCACGGCGCCCACCACCGCCGCCACGAACGCAGCGCGCGGCGCCGTGCGGGCCAGCCGCTCGCCGAGGCGGTCGCCCACGCCGTCGCGCAGCCGGTCGCGCGCCCGCGACAGGCGCTTGCGCACGGTGGGCTCCACGAGCTCGAGCTGACGCGCAACCTCGCCCACCGAGCAGCCCTCCCGGTAGTACAGGACGAGCACCTCTCGGTGGTCCTCGTCGAGGCCCTCGAGCGCCGCCCACAGCGTCCCCTCGCGCTGCTCCCGGTCGAGCAGCTCGGCGGCGTCCGGCGCCGGATCGGCGAGCTGCAGCAGCGCCTCCCCGCCCGTCTCCCGCGCTGCAGCCGGGTGCGGAGGCGTCGCGCGCCCGGTTGCGCGCGATCCCCGGAGCCAGGCTCCGAACCGGGCCGGGTCGCGCAGCTCCCCCAGCTGGCGCCACGCGCAGACGAAGACCTCCTGCCCGACCTCCTCGCCCGCGGTGGCGTCGCCGAGGATGGCCGTGGTGACGGCGCACACGGCGCCGGCGTGGTCCCGCACCAGGCGCGCGAAGGCGTCGGCATCGCCGCGCCGGGCCGCCCGAACGTCGCTGCGGTTCGTGGACATCGCACCTCCCGATCCCAGGTCGGGCGGCGCGAGGAAAGGTGACCGACCGCGCGGCGGTCAGCCCACCTTCCGCCACACCCCCGAGGCCACGCCGGCCAGGGGCCACTTCCCCGCGGGCACCGACTCGGAGTGCCCGACGTACAGGTAACCGCCCACCGCGAGCTGGCTCACGATGCCGCCGACGACCTTGTCGCGGACCGGCGGATCGAAGTAGATGAGGACGTTCCTGCAGAACACGATGTCGAAGGGCGCGCGGAACGGCCAGCGGTCGCGCACCAGGTTCAGCCGGCGGAAGGTGACGTCCCGGCGGAGCTCGTCGCGGATGGTGCCGTGGCCGCCGTCCGCGTCGAGCGCGACCCAGCGGTGCCACGGCTTCGGCAGCCCCTCCAGGCGATCGGCGGGGTAGCGCCCCGCGCGCGCCGCCTGGAGCGCCTTGGCCGACACGTCGGTGGCGAGCAGCCCCGCCTGCCAGCCCGCGGGCACGCCGTCCCGCAGGATCATCGCCAGCTGGTACGGCTCCTCGCCCGTGGCCGCCGCCGCGCACCACACGCGCAGGTCGCGCTGCTGCGCCTTCGCCGCGAGGCGGTCGCGCAGGGCGTGGTCCCGCAGGTGCTCGAAGTGGTCGGGCTCGCGCCAGAAGAACGTGTGGTTCGTCGTGAGGGCGTCGGCGAGCTCGCTCAGGAGCGCGGGCGTCGGCGCGCGTTGCAGGTGGCGGTCCACCCACTCGCCGAGGTCGCGCGCGCCGGACGACAGCACCAGGGACCGCATCCGCCGGACGACGAGCGGGCGCTTCTCGTCGGGCAGGCGGATGCCCAGGTGCTGCTCGACGACCGACGCGAGCCGCCGGAACGCCCGGTCGTCGACCTTCAGCTCGAGGGACGCGGTCGCGGTCGCTGTGGTCACGCGGCCACCCCGACCTCCATCCGGCACCCGTCGAGGTCCCAGACGGTGGCCGCCACGGCGGGCGGGCAGTCCGACGCACCGATGCGCTGGGCGAAGCCGATGCGCACCGGCGCGTCCGGGTGGGCGACGGCGAGGTACTGCCCGGCCAGGACGTTGGCGAACTCGAAGAGGAACTGCTCGATGTGCTCGTCGGACAGCTCGATGGGCCCCCAGGCCGTCTGGCTGAGCGCGCGGGCGTCGCCCTGCGCCATGCGGATGAAGAGGAGGCCGGGCTCGGGCTCGAGCAGCGGCAGCACGACGCAGGTGAGCGGCTCCTCCAGCGGCGCGTCCGCGGGCACGGCCTCGGCGAAGGCGAGGGCCTCGGCGGCCTCCTGCAGGGCCGAGCAGAGCGCGGCATCGAGCTGCACGGCGTTGCCGGCGGTCACAGCCCCACCGCCTTCAGCCCGTCGCGGATCTGCTGGTTGCTGAACGGCTTCTTCATCACCACGTCCGCGCCCACCGCCCGCAGCTGCGTCACCTTGGCGTCGTTGACCAGGCTGGACAGGATGATCACCGGCGTCCGCCGGTGGGTCGGCAGGCCCCGCAGGCGGGCCAGGAGGGCGTGGCCGTCCATGACCGGCATATTGAGGTCACAGACCACCAGGTCCACCGAGTTGGACATCAGCAGCCGGAGCGCAGCCGCCCCGTCGCCCGCCTCGAGGAAGTCGGCCCTGCCGAGCACCGTCGTGATCGCCGCGCGCACCAGCTGGCGCGCGAGCGGCGAGTCGTCCACCACCAACACCTTTGCCATCCGAGCTCCCCCCGGTGTCCCCACCGGTCAGTTCAAGGTCCAGGTCCCGATCGACGGGCTGGTGAGCGTCACCGAGCCCGTCCCCGCCGCGAGGCGCACGGTGCGGCTGTGCCCGCCCGCCACGTCCTCGCCGTACGGCATGAGGCCCCGCGACCACAGCGCCTTGCGCGTCGCGAGGATGTTGCGGTGGCCGACATCGAAGGCGTGCATGCCGTCGATCACCGAAGCGCCGCCCGCGAGCGCGGCCTTGGCGCGGATCGCCACCCCGCCCACGGTGGCGAAGGCGGTGAACAGTGCGCTGACGGCCGACGGCGCGTAGTAGCCGGGCTTGCTCGCCCCGCCGTCCGGCGGCGGGCGCCCCGGCAGCACGACGTGCGCCATCGCCACCGCCCCCGAGACGGGGTCGTGGAGCATGACGGCCACGCACGACCCGAGCGCGTAGGACACGAGCTCGTCACCTGCGTGGCCGCTGGCGACGATGTCGCCCGGACCGCACATCAAGCGCTGCACAGGTCCTCCACGAGATCGCACAGGCGATCGGGCACGTTGGGGAGCGCCACCAGGGCCTCTGCGGCGCCTCGCTCCCAGGCGGCGCGCGGCATGCCCCACACGACCGAGGTGGCCTCGTCCTGGGCCAGGGTGCGCGCGCCCGAGGCCCGCATGGCGAGCAGGCCGTCGGCGCTGTCGCTGCCCATGCCGGTCAGCAGCAGCCCCACGGCGTTGCGTCCCGCTGCGCGCGCGACGGACTGGAACAGCACGTCCGCCGACGGGCAGTGGCCGGAGACCTTGTCGCCCGCGGCCACGTTCGCGACGAAGTCACCGCCCGAGCGCTGCACCCGCAGGTGCTGCCCGGCCGGCGCGATCAGCACCCGCCCGGGGAAGATGCGGTCGCCGTCGGTGGCCTCGCGCACCTCGACCCGGCAGGCCTCGTCGAGGCGCTGGGCGAACGCCGCCGTGAAGCCGGCGGGCATGTGCTGCACCACCACCGTCCCCGGGAACGTCGGCGGGAGCTGGGCGAGCACGCCCCGCAGCGCCTCGGTGCCGCCCGTGGACGCCCCGATGGCGACGAGCTTGTGCGTCGTGCTGGCGAGCGCCCGCGGCCGATGGCTGGGGCTGGCGATCACCGCCGCCTTCTGGAGCTTGGCCGTGGCCGCAATCATGACCTTGGTCCGCAGCTCCGCCAACATCGCGGCGGTGCCGCCGGCCAGGTTGCGGGTGGGCTTGCCGACCACCTCGACGGCCCCGGCGGTCAGCGTCGAGCGCCACCTGGCTTCCCGCGTCGTGAGCGAGCCTCACGATCACGGTGCGCACCGGGTGGTGCACGCTCAGGCGGCGGAGGAACTCGATGCCGTCCATGCGCGGCATCTCCCACGTCGAGCGTCATCACCTGGGGCTCGAGGGCGACGATCTTGTCTCTGGCCTCGAAGGCGTCCCGCGCCGTCGCGACGACCTCGATGGGGGTCGGCCGCCAGGCCCTCCGGAGAGGACCTGACGGGCCACCGCGGAGTCGTCCACCACCAGCACGCGGATCTTCTGGTTCCCGCTCATGCGGGGAGGCTCCGGAGGGGGAGGTTCAGTACCGGCCGAACTCGTCGTCATCGAGCGGGATGACCGAGGCGGGGTCCACCACGGAGCCCTTGCCGTTGGTCACCAGGCGCCGCGAGGCGGGCGGCATGGTGCGGGTGCGGGCGGCGCGGCTGGCGCGCGGCGCGGGCGGCGGCGGCACGCCGTGGATGCCGCGCTGGCCAGCATCGCCTCGACCGCCGCGAGCAGCTCCGGGCTGATGTTCGGCAGCTTGGCGTCGGTCTTCCGGCGCAGCGTGAACTGCGTCAGCATCTCCCGCAGGCGGTTCGCCTGGGCCGACAGCTCGTCGGACGCCGCCGCGCTCTCCTCGGCGCTCGCCGTGTTCTGCTGCGTCACCTGGTCGACCTGGCGCAGCCCGAGGTCCACCTGGGCGATGCCCTTGGCCTGCTCGTTGGACGCCGCGGCGATCTCCGCCACCAGGTCGTTCGTCTTCGTCACGCCCTCGACGATGCGCCCGAGCGCCGACGCCGTCTCGCTCGCGATCGACATCCCCTGGTTGACCTTGCGGATCGAGCCCTCGATCATCGCGGTGGTCTCCTTCGCGGCGTTCGCGCTGCGGGCCGCGAGGTTGCGCACCTCCTCGGCCACCACGGCGAAGCCCTTGCCGTGCGCGCCGGCCCGGGCCGCCTCGACGGCCGCGTTGAGCGCCAGCAGGTTCGTCTGGAAGGCGATCTCGTCGATGACCTTGATGATCTTCGAGATGCTCTGGCTGGCCTCCTCGATCTCGCCCATGGCCGAGACCATGGCCTTCATCTGCTCGTCGCCGCGGCCGGCGAACTCGAGCGCCGCCGTGGACAGGTTGCTGGCCTGCGTCGCGTTCTCGGCGTTGCGGCGGGTCTGCTCCGTCAGATCCCCGATCGACGCCGTAATCTCCTCCACTGCGGCCGCCTGGCGGGTCGCGCCGTCCGACAGCGACTGCGCCGCGGAGGCGACCTGGCCCGAGCCCGACGCGATCTCGCCCGCCGAGCCCTGCACCTCGCCGAGGATCCGGTTGAGGGAGTCGAGGGTGCGGTTGAGCGCGGTCTTCAGCAGCGCGTGGTCGCCGTGGTAGTCGGACTCGACGTAGGCCGTGAGGTCGCCTTCCGCGACCCGCGACAGCTGGCCGCGGATGTCGTTGATCGGCGCCACGGCGGCCGCGATGATGGTGTTGATGTTGCCGAGCATCTCGACGTAGTCGCCCGACACCTGCGAGGCGTCGCCGCGGACCGAGAGCTCGCCGCGCTCGACCGCCTCGTAGACCCGGCGGACCTCCTGGCGGTAGGCGTTGGCGGCCAGGCGCGCCGCCGTCACGTCGCTGGCGACCTTCATGACCTGCGACACCCGGCCGCGGCCGTCGACGATGGGGTTGTAGGAGGCCTGGATGTAGACGTCCCGGCCGCTCTTGTGGATGCGGCGGTACTCGCCCGCGTCGTACTCGCCGCGGCGGAGCTTCTCCCAGAAGGCGGCGTAGGCGGGCCGGGCGACCTCGTCGGCGTCGCAGAACATGCGGTGGTGGCGCCCGCGGATCTCCTCGATGGAGTAGCCCAGCGCCTTGCAGAAGTTGTCGTTGGCGTCGAGCACCGTGCCGTCGAGGTCGAACCAGATGACGGCCTGGGAGCGGCTGATGGCGTCGGTCTGGCCCTTGAGGCGCGCGATCTCGTTGCGCGACTCGGAGACGTTCGTCCACTCCATCATCGACCCGACGTGGTTGCCGCTGCGGTCGTGGAGCTGGGTGACGTGGATGTTGACGGTCAGCTCGCCCACCCGGATCGTCTGATCGATGGGCGGGTGCCGGGCGTCGGCGAGGCGCTTGCGCTGGTGCGCCGGGTTCTTGTGGAACAGGTCGATGCAGGTCCCGATGAGGTCGGACACGCGGAAGGCGGGGAGCACCTTCTGGAACTCGGCCTCGTGCTCGGTGAGCAGCGCATAGGTCGCCGCGTTGGCGTAGATGATCTTGAAGTCGCGGTCGATGGCCATGAAGGCGCCACCGGCGTGGTCGACGCCGAGCCGGATGACCTCGTCGAGCTTCTCCCCGGCGGGCTGCACGACGGACACCACGGCCCCGCGGACCTCGCCCTTGTCGTCGCGGATGGGCTGCGCCTCGAGGTGCACCTTCACCGGACCGTCGGGCCCGACGAACGAGACCTCACCCGACGCTGGGGTGCCGTCGGCGACCGCGTCGTCGGACGGCAGGGCGACGCGCTTGTCGCCGAGCCCCTTCCAGGCGCGCTGGCCCATCACGCTGGCGGCGGACCGCCCGGTGAGCGCAGCCATCGCCGCGTTCCACCAGCGGACGCGGCCGAGCTCGTCGACGGTGAACGAGGGGACGGCCAACGCATCGAGCACCGTCGTGGCATCGAGAGCGGACATCGAGGACTCCATGGGTCAGGCCGCGGTGGCGGCGATTTCGTCGGAGAGGAAGCGGTCCACGTCGAGGAGCAGGCGCACACCGTCGCCCACCTTGCCGAGGCCTTGCAGGAAGTGCTGTCCGTGCCGGCTGGTCACGGGCGGCGGCGGCTCCACCGAGTCCGGCGGGATGGCGACCACGTCGGAGACCCGGTCCACCACCACGCCGACGGACCAGTTGGCCGTCTGGACGACGATGATGACGGTGCGGGACTCGTAGGCGCGCTGCTCGACGCCGTACCGCGCTCGGGCGTCGTCCACGGGGATGACCTTCCCGCGGAGGTTGATGACGCCGCGCACGTAGGCCGGCGAGTCGGGGATGGGGGTGATGGACTGCATCCCGATGATCTCGAGGACCCGGGTGAGCGGGATGCCGTACGTCTCGTCCCCCAACGCGAAGGTCAGGTACATCGGGACGGACGCCTCCTCGGCGAGCTCTTCGTCGGCCATGCGCGCTCCTCAGTCGGCCTGGAGGTGGACGAGCGACGGAACGTCCAGGATCAAGCTGATCCGGCCGTCGCCCAGGACGGTACAACCGGCGATCCCGCGGACATTGCCAAGGAAGCCAGAGATGGGCTTGATGACGGTCTGGCGCTGTCCGATGAGCTGGTCGACGAACAGGCACAGCGGACGGCCGCCGTCTTCGACCACCACGAGGATGCCCTCGTGCAGCGCGGTGTAGTCGGACTGGATGCCGTACAGGCGGTGCAGGCGCAGCACCGGGATGAGCTCGCCGCGGATGCGGACCAGCTCCTGCCAGGTCGTGAGCACCGTCACGTCCTCGGGGCGGACCACCACCGACTCACGGATGCAGAGCAGCGGCACGGTCAGGCTCGTGTCGCCGATGCGCACGAGCATCCCCTCGATGATCGCGAGGGTGAGCGGGATGCGCAGGGTGAAGGCTGCGCCGCGCCCCGGGTCGCTCTTGATGTCGATGCGACCGCGCACCCGCTCGAGGTTCCGCCGGACGACGTCCATCCCGACGCCCCGCCCCGACACGTCGCTGACCTGCTCGGCCGTGGAGAAGCCGGGCTCGAAGATGAAGCCGAACACGTCCGTGTCGCTCATCCGGGCCAGCGCCTCCCGCGAGACGAGCCCGCGCTCCACGGCGCGGGCGCCGATCTTGTCGCGGGACAGGCCGCGCCCGTCGTCCTCGATGCGGACCCAGACCTCGCCGCCCACGTGCGAGCCGGTCAGGCGCAGGCGGCCCGTCCGCGGCTTCCCGCGCGCCTCGCGCTCCTCGGGCGGCTCGAGGCCGTGGTCGAGGGCGTTGCGGACGAGGTGCACGAGCGGATCGGCGAGGAGCTCCGCCACGGTCTTGTCGATCTCGGTCTCGTCGCCGGACAGCTGCAGCTCGACCGGCTTGCCGACGCGCTGGCTCACGTCCCGCACCACCCGGACCATGCGCTGGAACGTCGGGCCGATGGGCACCATGCGCAGCGACATCGCCACGTCCTGCAGCGAGCGCACGACGCGGTCGAGCTGCGCGGAGGCGCGCGTGTGCGCGTCGGGCTCCTCCGCAGACGGCAGGTGCCGGACGGCGGTGGTCGCGATGATGAGCTCGCCCACCAGATCGAGCAGCTGGTCCACCTTCAGGACGTCGACCCGCAGCGTCGCCTGGGGCCGCTGCGGGCGGACCTCGGTGATGGCGGCGACGGGGACGGGCACCTCGGGCGCCGGGGGCGCGTCGCCGGTCGGCTGCTGCATGCACTTGTCGAGGATGCCGAGCAGCGCGACCCGGCCTGGCACCGCGCCGCCGTCGGCCGCGGTCTCGACGGCGCGCCCGAGCGCGTCGAGCGTGCCGAGCAGCGCGGCCGTCACGGTGGTGTCGCAGCGGCGCCGTCCCTCCTTGACCAGGACGAGCAGGCTCTCGGCGCGGTGCGCGACCTCCTCCATCTCGCCGAAGCCGAGGAAGCCGCAGTTGCCCTTGAAGCTGTGCAGGGCGCGGAAGACCTCGTGCACCGGCGCGGTCGCGCTCTGGTCGGCCTCGAGCTCGAGCATGCCGCGCTCGCAGTTCGCGAGGAGCTCGCGGGCCTCGATCTGGAAGGCCGACACGAGCTCGGGCGACGGGCGCTCGAACATCGAGGCCCCGATCTCGGGGCCGCTCGGCTCGGGGTCCGCCTCGGCAGGCGCGTCCAGCGGCTCGCCGAGCTCACCGAGATCGAAGCCCGGGATGGGCGCCAGCGCGCGCAGCGCCTGCAGGTGGGCGTCGATCTCGTCGTCGACGGGATCGTCGATGCCGTGCACCACGCCCTCGAGGGCGATGGCCACGATGGCGTCGACCGTGCCGGGATCGATCTCCGGCGCTGCGCCGCCGTCGAGGAGCCCGAGGGCCTCGGCGACGATCTCGCCGAGCCGTCCGGACAGCGAGATCGCGCGCAGCGCCTCGCAGGCCCTGGCTCGGTCTCCACTCGATCGAAGGGCGTCCCGGGCCCGCTCCAGGAAGGCCGGCGCTTCTGCTGTCGGTTCCAACCCGCCTCCGGTGGTTCTCCGCTCACCTCGTCCACCGACGCCGGATCCTTGAGCGGGAGCGGTGCACGTCGGGTTTCGCCGAACCCCACCGACGGGCGTCAAGGTCGTGTCACCGGGGCGGCGGACGGCGGCTGCGGCGAGTACGCTGTCCTCGGAGAGTGGATGCGCCTCGTCGTCCTCGCGCTCATCGCGCCGTTCGCCTGTCACCACGGCGAGCCGCCCCCCGGGCCGCCCGCCAGCCGGACCCTCGAGGGGCCGCTCGTCGGCCGGGCGCTCGCCGTCGCCGGCGGCCAGCTGTGGGTCAGCGCGCCCGGCGTCGACGGCGCGGGCGGGATCTACGCCTTCGGCGCCACCGGCGGCGCACTGGCCGACGCCGCGCGGTCGCTCGAGGCCACCGAGCCCGGCGAGCTCGGCGGCGCCTTCGCCCCCTGCGACGTCGACGGCGACGGAGCGCTCGACCTGCTCGCCGGAGGGCCCGACCGGGGCGATCGCGGCGGCGCCTGGTGGCTCGCGGGCCCGGTGGGAGCGGCCGCCACCGCCGACGCCACCTTCGTGGACGGCCTGCGCCGCGAGGGGCACGCCGGCGCGCTGGTCGGCTGCGGAGACCTCGACGGAGACGGCATCGCCGACGCGATCGTGGGCGCCCCCGACACCGACAGCGGCGGCGTCGCCGTGCGCACGGGCACGCTCGACCTGTACCGCGCCAGCGGCGACAAGTTCGCCAACGTCGACACCACCTGGACCGACAGCCACCTCGGCTACCGCACCGGCGTCGCCGCGGCCGACCTCGACGGCGACGGCATCGGCGATCTGGCGGCTGGCGCGGCCGGTGTCGACCGGGTCCACCTGGTGTTCGGCCCCGTCCAGGGCAGCGTGTTCACCAACCAGGCCGGGCCGACGCTTTCGGGCCCCGCCGGCGACGGCACGGGCCACGCCCTGGCCGCGGGCGACGTCGACGGCGACGGCCAGGTCGACCTCGTGGTGGGCGCACCGCACGGCGACGCGGAGCAGGGCGGCGTGTGGATCGTGCCGGGGCCGTTCGACCCCGCCGGGCTCGACACGCCGCTGTCCCGCCTGGGCACACGCATCAGCGGCGTGGCTGCGGGCGACCAGGCCGGCTTCTCGGTGGCCGTCCCCGGCGACCTCGACGGCGACGGCGCCGACGACGTGCTGGTGGGCGCGCCGTTCGCGGGCGGCGTGGGCGCCGAGGCCGGCGCTGCCTATGTCGTGTACCGCCCCGCCGAGCTGCAGGGCGATCTCGACAGCGCTGCGGCCCTGCTGCTCGGCGACGTGGCGCTCGGCCGGCTCGGCTGGGCCGTCGCCGGCGGCGACCTCGACGGCGACGGCGCGCCCGAGCTGGCCGTCTCCGCGCCCGAAGCCGACTACGACGGCGTCGGCGTGGGCGCCGTCTTCGTGTTCGACGGCGACGGGGGCGGCGTCGTCTACCCCGACGCCGCCCGCGCCCGGATCGACCGGTAGCTACACCGCTTCGAAGAAGGTCTCGCCCTTCGCGGCGCGGTCGCGCAGCGCCTGGGCGGGCCGGTAGCGCTCGCCGTAGCGCTCGGCCAGGGCGTCGAGCTCGGCCACGAGCGTCGGCAGGCCGATGCGGTCCATCATCGCCAGCGGCCCGCCCGTGTTGGGGGCGAAGCCGATGCCGAAGATGGCGCCCACCTCGGCGTCGCGCCACTGGTTGAGGATGCCCTCGTCGACCGTGCGGCCCACCTCGGCGAGCTGCGCGTACATCAGGCGCTTGCGCAGCAGCTCGAGGCCCGTCTCGGCCGGACGGGGCGCAGCGAGCTCGGCGAGGCCGGCCCACAGGCCCTTGCGCTTGCCGTCGGCGTAGTCGTAGAAGCCCGCGCCGGCGGCCTTCCCGGCGCGGCCCTGCTCCACCATCCGCATCATGAGCTTCACGCCCGGCGCGTCGAGGATCTCGCGCCCGCGGTACTCGGCGCCCTGCTCGGTGGCGTGCTTGCCGAGGGCGAGGCTCACCTCGTCGAACACCTGCAGCGGCGGCACCACCATCCCGGCGGTCCGGGCGGCGTACTCGATGAGACGCGGGTCGTGGCCCTCGGCGACGAGCTCCGCCCCCTCGACGATGTAGCTGCTGAACACGCGGCTCGTGAAGAAGCCGTAGCCGTCGTTGACCACGATGCAGGTCTTCTTGATGGCGCGGCCGAAGGCGAGGCAGCGGGCGAGCGTGTCGTCGCTGGTCCCCTCCCCCCGGATCACCTCGAGCAGCGGCATCTTCTCGACGGGCGAGAAGAAGTGCAGCCCGATGAACCGGTCCGCGTGCGCCGAGGCCTGCGCCAGGTCGGTGATGGGTATGGCGGAGGTGTTGCTCGCCCAGATGCCGTTCGGCGCGAGCAGCGGCTCGGTCTCGCGCGTGACGGCGTGCTTGACGGAGACCTTCTCCAGCACGGCCTCGATCACCAGGTCGGACCCGCGGACGGGCTCGAGGTCGAGCGTCCCGGTGACCCGGTCGCTGATCGCCTTGCGACCGGCGTCGTCGAGGTGCTCGAGCTTGGCGATCTCGGCGTGCACGTGCGCCATGCCGCGCTCGACGGCGTCCGCCGCGATGTCCTTGAGGACGACGTCGAAGCCGGCCTTCGCGCAGACCACGGCCAGGCCCGCGCCCATCATGCCGGCGCCCAGGATGGAGACCTTGCGGATGCCGTGGTCGTCGGTGCGGGGCAGGCCCTCCTGCTTGTCGGCGGCCTGCTTGTGGAAGAACAGGGTGCGGATCATGTCCTTCGCCTGGTCGCTCACCACGAGCTTGGCGAAGTGCCGCGCCTCGACCTCCAGCGCCCGCTCGAACTTGACGACCGAGCCCTCCTGCACGGCCGACAGGATCTCCTCGACGGCCGGGAACGCGCCGGCGGTCTTCTTGTAGGCCATCGCGGCGCCGGCGAGGAACAGGTTGCGCGCGTCGGCGCTGCCGGGCTGGATGCCGGCGGGCCAGCGGAACTTCTTGTCGTCCCAGGGCTGCTTCGCCTTGGGGTTCGCCGCGATCCACGCCGCCGCGGCCGGCAGGAGATCCGCGGCCGTCGGCACCAGCGCGTCCACGAGGCCCTTCTGCTTCGCCTTGTCGGGACGCAGCTGGCTGCCCTGGGTCAGCAGCTCGAGCGCAGGCTGCAGCCCGACGAGCCGAGGCAGCCGCTGCGTGCCGCCGCCGCCCGGCAGCACGCCGAGCAGCACCTCGGGCAGGCCGAGCTGGATGCGCCCGTCGTCGACGCAGATGCGGTGGTGGCAGGCGAGCGCGAGCTCGTAGCCGCCGCCGAGCGCCGAGCCGTTCAGCGCGGCCACGATGGGCACGCCGGTCTCCATCTGGCGGTGCAGCCGGTGGAAGGTCTGCACGGCGTCGAAGATCTGCTGCGCCGAGCGCTCGCGGTAGATCATGTCGAGGTCGGCGCCGACGCAGAAGTCCTTGTGGCCCGAGGTGAGGACGATGCCCTTCAGGCCGTCGAGGCCCGCCGTCCACCCGAGGGCGTCCTGCAGGCCCTTCAGGAAGGTCTCGTTGATCTTGTTGGCCCGACCGGCCATCTGCATGGTCAGCGTCGCGATGCCGCTGGCCGCGTCGAAGGTGCCGACGAACGCTTCGCTCTTGTGCTCGCTCATGGTCAGCTCCGCTCGATGATGGTGGCGATGCCCATGCCGCCGCCGATGCACAGGGTGACGAGCGCGGTGCCGAGGCCGCGCGCCTCCAGCTCGTCGAGCGCGGTGTTCAGCAGCATCGCGCCGGTGGCGCCGAGCGGGTGGCCGAACGCGATGGCGCCGCCGTTGACGTTGACCTTGTCGTGGGGCACACCCATCTCGTCCATGAACGCCATGGGGACGACGGCGAACGCCTCGTTGACCTCGTACAGGTCGATGTCGGAGGCCTCCATCCCCGCCTTCTTCAGCGCCTTGCGCGCCGCCGGCATGGGCCCGAGGAGCATGATCAGCGGCTCGCTGACCGACAGCGCCACGCTGCGGATGCGGGCGCGGGGCTTGATCCCGAGCCGCTCGCCGGCCTCCTTCGAGCCGACCAGCACGGCCGCCGCGCCGTCGACGATGCCCGAGCTGTTCCCGGCGTGGTGCACGTGGTCGATGCGGTCGACCTCGGGGTAGGCCTTGCGCACCAGGGCGTCGAGGCCGAACTGCGTGCCGAGCATCGCGAAGCTGGCCTGCAGCTGCGACAGGGACTCGGCGGTGGTGCCCGGGCGCGGGTGCTCGTCGGCCGCGAGCATCACGAGGCCGTTCTGGTCGCGCACGGGGACGATGCTCTTCGCGAAGGCGTCGCGCTGGATGGCCTCGCCGGCGCGGCGCTGGCTCTCGGCCGCGAACGCGTCGACGTCGCCGCGGGTCACGCCGCGCAGCGTGGCGATGAGGTCGGCGGAGATGCCCTGGGGCACCGAGCCCACCTTCCACTGGAAGTCGGGGTCGAACATCATGCCGCCGTCGCTGCCCATGGCGACGCGCGACATGCTCTCGACGCCGCCGGCGACCACCAGGTCGTGGAAGCCCGAGCCGACCATGGCGGCGGCGTGGTTGACCGCCTCGAGGCCCGAGCCGCAGAACCGGTTCAGGGTGACCCCCGGGCCCTCGAGCCCGCCCCAGGCTGCCAGCGCCGCCATGCGCGCGATGCAGGTGCCCTGCTCGCCCGTCTGGGTGACGCAGCCGACGACCACGTCTTCCACGTCGCTCGGCTCGAAGCCGTTGCGCTCCTTCACGGCGGTGAGCACGTTGCCGAGCAGATCGATCGGCCGGACCGTGTACAGCGCCCCGCTGTCCTTGCCGCGGCCGCGGGGCGTGCGGCACGCGTCGTAGATGTAGGCTTCGCCCAAGGTGGACTCCTGGTTGTACCCGTGCTGGGGACCATTCCTTAGCACGCTCATGATGAACATGCTAACGATGTCGCATGTCCGACCGCCCCGACCTCGACCTCCGCCGGCTGCAGACGCAGGCGCTCGTGGACCTGACCCGCATCCGCCACGCGGTGGAGCGCAGCGTGGAGCAGTGGCTCGCCGAGGCGGAGCTGTCGCCCGTGACCCCGGCGCAGGCCAACGCGCTGCTCGTGCTGTTCGACGCCCGGCGCCCGCTGCGGCAGGCGCAGCTCGCGCGGGCGCTGTCGCTGTCGGAGGTGACCGTGGGGCGCTTCGTGCGCGCCCTCGAGGAGGGCGGCTGGGTCGAGCGCGACCGCGATCCCGACGACAGCCGCGCCAACCGCATCTCCCCCACCCGCAAGGCGCGCGAGGCGCTCCCGCGCTTCATCGCCGTGAGCAACCGGGTCCTCGACACGGCGTTCGAGGGCATGAGCGACGAGGCGGTGGTCCGGGCGTGCCGCTGCATCGCGGCGATGCGGGCCAACTCGACCCGGATGCCGACGCGCCCTAGCGCTCACCCGATGAGGCGCTGCGGGTCCTGCAGCTCGGCCATCAGCGCGTCGGCGAGGCGCTGCAGCTCCTGCATGGCCGCCTGCGCCACCGCCCGCGGGTCGGGCGCGATGCCGCACAGACTCCCCACCACCCGGCCCGACCGCGTGCGCAGCGGGGCGCCAGCGTAGGAGGCGAGGCCGTCCCTCGTGACCAGCGGGTTCTCGGCGTACCGCGAGGCGCGGGCGTCCTCCACCACGAGCTGGTCGTCGCTGCGCACCACGTCGGCGCACAGCGACCACTCCACCGGCGTGCCGCGGGTCTGCGCCATCCAGCCCTCGAGCCCGTGGGCGCCGCCGAACCACTGCGCCTCGCCGAGCACGATGCTGACGAGCCCGAGCGGCATGTCGAGCGCGGCCGCCGCCAGCGCGGCGTAGCGGTCGAGGATCTGGGCGGTGGTCTCCTCCCGCAGCCGGAGCCGGGCGATCTCGGCCAGCCGCGCCGGCTCTTCGAGGCGCGCGTCGCTCAAGCGCTCCTCCCGGTCAGGGCCAGATCTCGCAGCGGATCTGCCAGGCCAGCCCGATGACCGCCGCCACGCCGTCCTGCGCCGCCAGGGCCCGCGCCAGGCGCCCGAGATCGTCGACCGCCAGCTCGGCCTGCCCCGAGACGCCGGCGGAGGCGGCTCCCGCGACCGTACACCGCCGCGCCGGCATCGGCCCCGAGGGCGCGGGCGAGGGCGCCCTGCAGTCCGGCTGCGCTCGGTCGCTCCATGTCGCCTCCGTGTCCGGCTGATCCTATCCTGCTCGCGCCCTCGCTGTCGTCGGCGGGCCGGGCTTGCGCCGTGGTAGAACCGACGTCCCGCCCGGACGAGCCGCCAACCCGATGAAGATCTGCCCCCGCTGCGGTGAACCGTTCACCGACCGCGTCGACTTCTGCTTCCACGACGGGAGGTCCTCCGGGCCCCCACGGCGACGGAGCTGCTCACGGTCGTGTCGCACGCGAGGGCAGGAGCCGGTGCCGTCGCAGCGGAGCGTCCCCGCGCCGCCGCCGCCGGTGGTCCCGGGGCTCGACCCGGTGGCGCTGGCCCTCATCGAGCAGGTGGAGGCCGCGGTGACCGACAGCGTCGTCTCCGTGCGGCGCGCCTGGATCCGCGACCTCGCCCGCGCGCCGTCGGGAGGCGTTCCTGCGGCTGTGCGCGCGGGCCGGCATCTCCGCCGCGGGGGCCACCATGGGCTGCGCCACGCTTCGTCGTCGTCGTCCTGCCGCTGGCGATCGGGGCGGCGTGGTTCCTGGCCGGGGCGGCGAGCCCGGAGCGCGCCGCGGCCGGACTGCCCTGACCCCGCGCAGGCGTCGGCGTACCGCCGATCGTGACCTTCGCCGACGCCGCTCGATTACCCTCTTCGGACGTCGCCTGGAGGGAACATGCCGCTGCCGCCCCCGGACGTGGACGGTCCGCACACCGTCCGGATCGTCGTCGCGGCGCCGCCGGCCGCGCAGGTCGTCGACCCCGTCACCCTCGAGGGTGGGACGCGATGAACGTCGATCTGATGGAGATCGAGTTCTCCACCTACGACGACCGCCTCTACCACCCGCCGCTGCTCGCCGACGACTTCGACCACGACCTCACCGTCACCGCACGGGGCACGGTGGCGTCGCTCCTGTCGTGGAACGTGCACGAGGCGCACCGGTTCGACGACCACCGGACCTTCTCCTTCCAGGGGCTCGGGGCGGAGGCGGCGCTCCACCTCGGCGAGGGCGTGGAGGCCGTCGCGGGGATCGGCGTGCTGCAGGCCGTGGTGGCCGTGCCTCCCGACCGGCAGGGCGACCTCGGGGTCGATCACGCCGTCGCGGTCTCCTACCCCGTCAACCTCGGCTTCCTGGTGAAGCCGATGCGCGAGTGGCAGCCCTACTTCGGGGCCGACGCCCTGTTCGCGCGCTACCCGGTCGACGCCGGCCGGAGCGGGACGGCCCTCGGCGGCCGCCTGCGGGTCGGCTCCGACTACATGCTCGGGCCGCACATCGGGCTGAACCTCGACGCCGCGCTCGGCGGCTGGGGCGGCGCGCCGCGCGAGTGGGTCGAGCGCGAGATGCGCAACGGCGGCATCCTGCCGCAGCTGTCGGCCGGCGTGGTGCTCGCGGACTAGCTCGGACCGCTCGACGCCGTGAACGTGATGTCGGCGCGGGCGAGGCGCTCGACCAGCGGCGCCCCGAGGCCCGCCGCGGGGGTCGTGATGCCGGGCGCGCCGAGGCGCTCGCCGTCGCGGGCGAGGCAGGCGCCGACGGCCGCGAGCATGCGCGAGGTCGCGCCGTAGCCCGGGTCGCCCTGCCCCTTCGCCTCGACCGTCACCCGCTGACCGTCGCGCTCGCCGAACAGCTTCAGCACGTAGAAGCCGCGGGCGATGGCCTCCTCCGACGGCCCCTCCCCCGGAGACGGCAGCACGCGCCGGGCCAGCCGGCGGCCGAGCCGGGTCGTGAGCGCCACCATCGCGGCGTTGACCCCCGCGCTGACGCCCAGCGCGGTGAGCGCGCCGCGGGCGCCGCGCCCGGTGCGCAGGACCTCGGTGAACGCGAAGTCCTCGCCCCAGGGGTAGCCGAGCAGCGCGTTGCTGCGCCGCACGACCCGCTCGTTGATCGACGCCATGAGCCAGGGCGCGACCCAGCCGGCGTCGGGGTCCTTGCGCACCCCGCGGAGCTCCCGCGCGGCGGCGGTGCCGCGCCCGCCCGGGTCGAGCGAGTACGGGTCGGCGAGCTGCGCCCGCACCGCGGGATCCTCGGCGTCGGCCATGAGCTCCACGGCGCTCGCCGCCGTGCCGCCGGAGAACCCGCCCTTCGCGGCCCAGACCACGGAGCGGACGGTGGGGCACGGGCCGCCGAGGCGCTCCTGCGCGGCCTGCTGCAGCACCAGGGTGCCGAGGTCGCTCGGGATGGAGTCGAAGCCGCAGCAGTTCACGATGCGCACCCCGGCGTCGCGCGCGGCCCGGTGGTGGCGGTCGACGAGCCCGCGCACGTACTGCGGCTCGCCCGTGAGGTCTGCGGTGTGGGTGCCCTCGGCGATGGCGGCGGCCACCAGCGGCTCGCCGTAGCGCGTAGGGCCCGACGGTGGTGAGCACCACCGCCGATCGGGCGCACATGGTGCGCAGCGAGGCGGCATCGCCGCTGTCGGCGACGATCGTCTCGGCGCCGCCGAGCGCCTCGGCCGCGGCGGCGAGCTTGTCGGCGTCGCGCCCGGCGATCGCCCAGCGCAGCCCGTCCTCCGCGGCGCGATCCCGCACCTGCTCCGCGACCAGCCGCCCGACGAAGCCCGTCGCGCCGTAGACCACCACGTCGAACGCCCGTTGTCCCACGGCATCCCCCCGGCCCGGCAGGTAACCCGCGCGCGTGCGCGCTCCCGCCGGGGATAAGGTTGTGCTGCCTGGGCACGCTGCAGGAGAACGCGCCATGGCCGAGCCCGACCCCCGCCCCGATCCCGCCCCCGAGCCCGCCTCCGGGCCCTCCCCCCGCTCCCTCGCCGCCGACGGCCGCCTGCGCGATCACCTCGCGCACCACCTCGATCTCGTGGAGCCCGGCCTCGCGCTGTACGTCGATCCCGACGGGCGCCCGGGCCTCGACTACGACACGCCGGTGGGCCCCGCGTCGATCGTGGCGCTGGACGCCCACGACCGCCTGGTCCTGATCGAGGTCGTCACCGACGACGCGGCGGACGCCGGCCTCGCTCGGCTGCTCCGGTGCCGCGGCTGGGTCCGCCAGCACCTCGCCGGCGGCGCCGAGGTCCGCAGCGTGCTGGTGGTGGAGCGGGTCACCGAGGCCCTGCGGTACCTGCTGGCCGAGGTCCGCAACGTCGAGCTGTTCAGCTGGACGGTCGCGGTGGCGGTGCACCGCACGCCGGTGTAGCGCCCGTGCGTCTGAGATCGAGCGGCTGCAGCGCCAGCTCCCGACGCTGCAAGACCTCTTGTAGTCGGCGTCGGAGCTCGGCATCAAGGATGTGGTTGTCGCACTGCAGGGCGATGCATACCGTCTCGCTGTCCGTGCAACCATCCGGACCGTGGCCTCCGGACGCCCCCCGACACGGGACGAGGAGCGCCAGGACCCACCCGGCCCGAGGCCCGCGCGGGACGCTCCGACAGCCGACGGAGGGCACACGCCGTGACGAATGCAACGGACCGACCCCCGGCCCTGCCCAGGTGGGCGAACACGGCGCTCCGGCTCGCCGTCTTCGCCCTGCCGGCCGGGTTCCTGGGGTTCCCGTTGCTGCTGATGGCGTGGGTCCGTTCGCCGCTGATCACCGGCGTCGGCGAGGCGGTGGCGCAGCCCATCCAGTTCGATCACCGCCACCACGTGCTCGACCAGGGCATCCCCTGCACCTACTGCCACGACGAGGCCACGCGCAGCGCCAACGCCGGGTTCCCCCCCACCGAGGTCTGTGCCGGATGCCACGCCCAGGTCTGGCGGAACGCCGATCGCCTCGCCCCGGTGCGCGACAGCGCGCTGCTCGGCGAGCCGCTGCGGTGGCGGCAGGTGCTCGATCTGCCGGACTTCGTGTACTTCGCGCACGCGCCGCACCTCGCCGCGGCGGTGTCCTGCAGCGAGTGCCACGGCGAGGTCGAGGACATGCCGATGGTCGTCCGGGCGCGCGCGTTCACCATGGCGCAGTGCCTCGCGTGTCACCGAGACGATCGCTGGGACGCCGTCGCCGGGGTCTCCCCGCCCACGTACTGCACCGGGTGCCACCGATGAGCGCGACCCGACGCGAGGCGCTGCAGTGGTTCACGGCGGGCGCTGCGCTGCTGCTCGAAGCCTGCAAGGGCCCCCGCCACGGTGAGGTACGCCCGTGGGTCCGCTCGCCGCGATCGGCGCCGGGGGCTGTCGTCCGCTACGCCACCGGCCGGGAGGAGGACGGCTTCGGCTTCGGGCTGCTGGCCCGCCTCGTGGACGGCCGCCCGATCTCGGTCGAGGGCCTCGACGGCCACCCCGCGAGCCTGGGCGGCACGTCGCCGCGCGACCAGGCCAGCGTGCTGTCGCTGTACGACCCCGGGCGCCTGCGCCGGGCGCGCATCGATGGGCAGGCGGCCACCGTCGCCGCCGGCCGGGCGCGGCTGGTGGGCGCCCCCGGCCGCGACGGCGCGGGCACCGCGCTCCTGCTGCAGCCCACCGCGTCTCCGCTCCGCCTGGCGCTGCTGGCGCGGCTGCAGGCCCGGCTCCCGGCGCTGCAGGTGTACGTGCAGCGCCCGACGGGCGACGTCGCCGCCGGACCCACGGCGCTGTGCGGCACCCCGGCCCTGTGCGTCCCGGACTGCGCCCGCGCCGATCGGCTGCTGCTCGTCGACGCCGACCCGTTCGGCCACGGCCCCGCCCGCCTCGCGGTGGCGCGCCGCTGGGCCGAGGCGCGCCAGCGCGGCGCCCGGACCTGGGCCGTCGAGGCCGCTCCGACGCTGTCCGGCGCCCGCGCCGACCGGCGGCTCCCCGTGCAGCCGAGCCGGGTCGGCCCGGTGCTCGTGGCGCTGGCCCGGCGCCTGTCCCTGGCCGGCCCCGTCGCCGCGGCGCTGCCGGCCGAGACGCCGCTGGCGCCCGCCGAGGCGGCCTTCGTGAGCGCCCTCGCCGACGACCTGCGCGGGCAGCGGGTCGCCGTGGTGGCCGGGGCCCTGCAGCCCGCGTGGGTGCACGCCCTGGCCGCCGCGCTGTCGAGCCCCGAGGCGCTGACGTTCCGGCGCGACCCGCGGCTGCAGGCGCCCGAACTCGACGCCCTCGTCGACGCCATCGACCGCGGCGCCGTGGACGCCCTGCTGGCGCTCGGCGGCGACCCTGTCGGCACCGCGCCGCTCGGGCTCGGGCTCCCGACCGCCTCGCGCGGGTGCCCACGGTCGCGTTCGCGGGCGGCTGGGCCGGAGAGGCCGCGGCCCACGCGGGCGTCGTGCTCCCGCTGGCCCACGATCTGGAGCGCTGGGGCGACACCCGCGCCTGGGACGGCACGGTGGGCCTCGTCCAGCCGACGATCCGGCCGCTGCACGGCGCGCCGTCCCTCGACGAGCTGCTCGCCTGGCTCGCCGGCGGCGCGCCCCCGGGGCTCGCCGCCCTGCGCGCGCTGCACCCGCTGGGCCCCGACGACGAGGCGCTGGCGCACGGCGTCGTCGCCGACACCGCGGAGGCGCCACTGCCCGCGCCCGACCCGGCGCGCCTGGCCGCCGGTGCGCCGCCGCGCCCGCCGTGCGCTCGGCACCGCTCGAGGTGTCGCTGCAGCCCGCGTTCCTCGCCGGGCCGGGCGAGGCGAACAACCCCCTGGCTGCAGGAGCTGCCCGACCCCGTCACCCAGCTCACGTGGGGCAACGCCGCGGTCCTGTCGCCGCGCACGGCGGAGGCGGGGGGCGTGGCCGAGGGTGACGTCGTGCGCGTGGCGGTGGGCGGGGCCGAGGTGACGCTCCCGGCGCGGGTGCTGCCCCTGTGCCCCGACGGCGTGGTCGCGCTCACCCTCGGCTACGGGCGCACGGGCCCGTCCGTGGCGGCCGGCGTGGGCACCGACGTCCGCCCGCTGGCGGCGCCGCTCGGCGCCGCCGCGACCGTCACGCCCACCGGCCGACGCCAGCAGCTCCCGCTCGGCCAGCGCAACGCCCGGCGCGACGGCTACGAGGTGGCGCTCGACCGCGACGTCGCCTCCGTCTCCGACGCCGAGCTCGCCGATCGGCGCGACGATCCGCCGAGCGCCTACGCCCACCCGGCCGAGCCCCAGGGCAGCCCGCAGTGGGGCATGACCATCGACCTCGACGTCTGTACCGGGTGCGGCGCCTGCGTCGTGGCCTGCCAGGCCGAGAACAACGTGCCCACCGTCGGGCCGGTGCAGGTCGCGCTCGGCCGGCGCATGCACTGGATGCGCGTGGACCGCTACCTCGCCGAGGTCGACGGCGCGTCGCACGCCACGTTCCAGCCCATGCTCTGTCAGCAGTGCGAGCACGCGCCCTGCGAGTACGTCTGCCCGACCTGGGCCGCCGTCCACTCGCCCGACGGGCTCAACGAGCAGGTGTACAACCGCTGCATCGGCACCCGGTTCTGCGCCAACAACTGCCCCTACGAGGCGCGCCGCTTCAACTGGTTCCACTTCTCCGCCGACGTGCCGCCGCTGCAGCAGCTGCAGCTCAACCCGGACGTGACCGTGCGGGATCGCGGCGTGATGGAGAAGTGCACCTTCTGTGTGCAGCGCATCCGCACCCGCGACCAGGACGCGCCGACCTCCCTCGTGCACACCGCCTGCGAGCGCGCCTGCCCCACCGCCGCCATCACCTTCGGCGACCTCACCGATCCCGACGCGGCCGTCACCCGCCGGCGCACCGACCGCCGCGCCTACCGCGAGCTCGAGGAGCTCGGCACCCGGCCCCGCGTCTCGTACCTCGCGGTGCGCGGCCCCGGGGAGCCCGCGTGAACCCCGTCGAGCGCGCGCTGTGGCCGGACACGCCGCTCGTGCGCGGCGAGCCCGACCTGGCGAGCCTCGACGCCCAGCTCCTGGCCCAGCTGACCACCCGGCCCGGGTGGCGCGCCGACCTGCTGCTCGCGGTCACCGGCGCCGGCGCGGCCGCGTTCTTCGCGCTCGTCGGCTACACGATCCCTGACCGGCACGGGCCTGTGGGGCAACGCCATCCCGACCGCCTGGGCCTTCCCCATCATCAGCTTCGTGTGGTGGATCGGGATCGGGCACGCCGGGACCTTCATCAGCGCCGTGCTCCTGCTGATGGGCGCAAGTGGCGCGCGTCCGGTCAACCGCATCGCCGAGGCGATGACGCTGTGCGCGCTCGTCTGTGCCGGCATGTTCCCGATGCTGCACCTCGGGCGCGCCTGGTTCTTCTACTGGCTGCTCCCTACCCCTCCACGATGTCGATGTGGCCGTACCGCAGCCCGCTGACCTGGGACATCGCGGCGATCCTCACCTACACGCTCGTGTCGCTGCTGTTCTTCTGGCTCGGCCTCCTCCCCGACGCCGCCGCCGCGCGCGACCGGGCCCGCAGCGGCCTGCAGCGGCTGTGGCTGGCGATCGGCTGTCTGGGGTGGCGGGGTTCGGCCGCACAGTGGCGCCACCGCCGCCACGCCCAGCTCGTGCTCGCCGGCCTCGCGACGCCGCTCGTCGTCAGCGTCCACAGCATCGTGTCGCTCGACTTCGCCGTCGGCTGGCCCGCCGGCTGGCACTCGACCATCTTCCGCCCTACTTCGTGGTCGGCGCCATCCACAGCGGCTGGGCCATGGTCCTGCTGCTGCTCGTCCCCATCCGCTCCGTCTACCGGCTGCAGGACGTCATCACCGAACGCCACCTCGGCACGCTCGGCGCCGTGATGCTGACCACGGGCCTGCTGATGGGCTACGTCTACGTGCTCGAGCCGCTGCTGGCGGTGCACGCCGGCCACGCCGCCGAGATGCTCACCGTCCTGCGCGACCGCCCGTTCGGCCCGCACGCGTGGGCGTACTGGTCGATGCTCGCGTGCAACGTGGCCGCGCCGCAGCTCCTGTGGTCCCGCCGCATCCGCCGCGATCCGCGCTGGCTGCTCGTGGTGAGCGCCGCCGTGGTCAGCGGGATGTGGCTCGAGCGCTTCGTCCTCGTGGTCACCACCCTCGAGCGCAAGCGCCTGCCCGGCGGCTACGGCGTCTACCACCCCACCGCCGTCGACATCGCCACGCTCGGCACCTCGCTGTGCCTGTTCGCGTTCCTGTACCTCGTGTTCCTGCGGCTGCTGCCGGCCGTGCCGCTGTCGGAGGTCAAGGACCTCGCGGTGCGCGGCGAGACCGGCCCGGAGGCCGCGTGAACGACCGCCTGCTCGCCTCGTTCCGCACCGGCGACGACGCGCTCGTCGCGGTGCAGACGCTGATCGGGGACGGGATCGCGCCCGATCGGCTGGACGTGCTGTCGCCCGTGCCGGTGGAGGGCCTCGACGCCTGCTGCAGCCGCGCCGGACGCCGGTGTACCCGCCGCACTGGTGGGCGGGCTGGTCGGCCTGGTCGGCGCGTTCGCGATGCAGGGTGGATCGCCACCGTGCGGGATCCGTTCGTCGCAGGGGCGCGCCCGATGAACTCCATGCTGGCCTGGGTCCCCGTCACGCTGGAGGCGACGATCCTCTTCGCGGCCTTCGCGACGGTCGGCGCGTTCCTGGCGGCCTGCCGGCTGCCGGAGCCCTGGCACCCCGCGCTGGAGGTGCCGGGGATCGAGGCCGCGAGCAAGGACCGCTTCGTGGTGGAGGTCCGCGCAGCGCACCCGGAGGACGCGCAGCGCGTGCAGTCCCGCCTGGCCGGCCTCGGCGCCGAGTGGGTGCGCGGCCGATGACGTGGCTCGCGCTGGTGATCGGCTGCGACGTGCGCCCGCCCGAGGCGAGCCTCGAGCGCATGGTGGCGCAGGAGAGCGTGCGGTCGTACGAGCCCGCGCCGCAGCTGCCGGGCGGGGTCCTGCCCGGAGACGCGCCGCCCGGCACGCAGCCCTACGGCGCGGGGGCGGCGGATCCGCGCCCGGCGTGGACGGAGGCGACGCTCGTGGTCGCGCGCGCCGACTACGAGCGGCTGTGCGCGGTGTGCCACGGGCTGGACGGCCGCGGGGACGGCCCCGTGGCGCCGGACCTGGCGCTGCGGCACCCGCCCTCGCTGCTCGACCCGCGCATCGTCGCGCTGCCCGACCGCGATCTCGAGCGGGTGGTCCGCGAGGGCTACGGCCTGATGCCGCGCTACGGCGACCGCCTCGACGCGGGCCGCCGCTGGGGCGTCGTCGGCTACCTGCGCGCGCTGATGCTGTCGCAGTCGGTGCGTCTGGCGGCGCTCCCCGCCGACGAGGCCGCCCGGGTGCGGTCCGCGCTGGAGGCGCCGTGACCGCCCGCACGACCGCGGCCGCGGTGGCGCTGCTCGGCGTGGTGGTGCTCGCCGTGGGCATCGCCCTCGATCCGGCGCGCAGCGCGCGGGCCTGGCAGTGGTGCTGGCTGTGGGCCACCGGCGTCGGGATGGGCGGGTTGACGCTGCTCTTCGTGTCCCACGCGGCGCCGGTCGGCTGGCTGGCGGGGCTGCGGCGCCCGCTGGCCGGCCTCGGCGTGGCCGTGCCGCTGCTGGCGCCGGGCTTCCTGGCGCTGGCGGTGCCCGACCTGTGGACGCCCGGCGCCGGTGTGGGCCGGGTGGTGCGCGGCGCTGCAGCGCTGGTCGTCGGCTCGGCGCTGGCGCTCGCCGCCCGCGCCTGGGCCACGCGAGACGACCCCGGCGCCGTGCGACGCCTGCAGCGGTGGTCCGGCCCCGGCCTCGCGGTGGTGGCCGTCTGCTGGACGACGCTCGCCGTGGACTGGGGGATGGGGGTCGGCGTCGCGTGGACGTCGCATGCGGAGGGCGTCCGCTGGTTCGCGCAGGGCACGCTCGGCGCCCTGGCCGTCGCCGTCCTCGTCGCCCTGGGCTCGGAGCGCACGGGGCGCCTGCCCAGGCTGCCCGTCGACGTGTACCACGCGGCCGGCCGGCTGCTGCTGGGCTTCGTGATGCTGTGGGCCTACCTCGTGTTCTGCGAGCTGTTCGTCCCTGGATCACCGACCTGCCGCGCGACGCCGCCTACCTCGACCCGCGCCTGCACGGGCCGGGCGGGCTGCCCCTGTGGGGGCTAGGGCGGGCGGCTTCGGCGTGCCGCTGCTGGTGCTGCTGTCGCGCCGGGCTGCGGAGCTGCGCCCCGTGCTGGCCGGGCTGTGCGCTCTGATCGCGCTCGTGACCGCGGCCGACGCGTTGTGGTCCGTCGTGCCGCCGACCGCGCCCTGTTCCACCCCGCCGACCTCGGCGCCCTGCTGCTGTGCGTGCGCGACGTTGAATGCAGCGTAGCCTTCGGCGCCGCCGACGCCGACGATCCCCCGCTCTCCGGGGCGACCCTCGGCTACCGACGGGGGGTCCCGTGAGCGCGTGGGAGCCCGATGAGTGAACGAGGGGGCGCTGCTCTCGGCCTCGGCGCGGTGCTGGTGTTCCTGCTGGCCGCGGTCGCCGTCGACCTCGCGCAGCGCCGGCGGTCCCCCGAGCGCGGACGTCCCGGGGTCGTGACGACGTCCCCGTCCGCATCGGGCGCCCAGAGGCGCGGCCGTACGCGGGGCCGCCGCTCGACGTGTATGGGCCGGGGCAGGCGCATGCACGGACTCGTACGGCTGGGTGGACCGCGGCGCCGGCATCGCCCGCGTGCCTGTCCCCGACGCCATGCGCTGGGTCGCGCGCGGCCTGCGCCCTGCCGGCGCGCCGCCGCCCGAGGAGGCCCCGTGATCCCGCTCGCCACCCTGGCCCACGCAGCGCCCGCCCCGCCCGAGCCCTCGATGGCGTCGGCGTGGATCGAGCACGTGGGCGCCTCGCTCGACCCGGCCCTGCGCTTCGAGGACAGCGACGGCCACCGCGCGGGGGCCGGCACCTGGTGGGACGGCGAGCCGGTGCTGGTGCAGCTCGCGTGGTACCGCTGCGAGGCGCTGTGCGGCGCCACCTCCGACGGCCTGGCCGACGCGCTGGCCGGCCATGGGCGGCAACGGCTTCCGCGTCGTCACCGTCGACATCGACCCCACCGACAGCGCCGGACGCCGCTGCTGGCGCGACCGCATTCTCCCCGCGCCGGCGACCAAGTCGACTGGCGCTTCGTGCACGGCGGCCTGCGCGCGAGGTGACCGCGCTGGCGAAGGCCGCCGGCTGGCGGGCCCGCTACGTGCGCGGGACCAGCCAATCCACCCCGCCAGCGCCCTGGTCGTGGCCCCCGACGGCCGCATCGCGCGCTACCTCTACGGCATCCGCCCCGATCCCGCCGAGCTGCGCGCCGCCCTCGACGCCGCCCGGACGGCATCGATCGGCGGCCCGCCGCCGCCCACCTTCCCCGTCGCGCTGCCTGCACTGGACCACCGCCGACCAGGCCCACGGCAGCACGGTCTCCATGTTCCTGCGCATCGGCGGCGCCTGCGGCTTCGGGCGGCGTCGCGCTGGCCGTGGCGGCGATGGGGGATGCGGCGATGATGGCGCGCTCTACTGGGCGATCCAGTACCTCCCCGACGCCGCCTCCAGCGACGCCGCCGCGGTGGATCGCCTCGCGGCGATGCTCGCGTTCACCGTCGTGGGCGGCCTGGCGGTGGCGATGGTCGCGACCTGGCGCGTGGTGCAGGGCGTGATGCCCGCCCCCGCAGCGCGCCGTTCCGCAAGACCCGCCACGGCCACGCGATCGAGCTGTCGCTGTCGGGGATCGTGCTGGCGGGGTTCCTGGCGAGCTGGGCGGTGGGCTTCGGCCAGTACCTGTGGGCGGCGCGCTGCCGGCGGCGCGCAGCGCATCTACGTCGTGGCGAAGGAGTGGATGTGGAAGGCTCGCACCGACGGGCCAGGTGGTGCTGGATCGGCTGGTGGTGCCCGTCGGCCAGCCGGTGCACCTGTCGATCACGTCCCGGACGTCATCCACTCCCGTTCGTCCCCGCGCTCCGCCTGAAGCAGGACGCCGTGCCGGGGCGGTTCACCGACCTGTGGTTCCAGGTGGACGCGCCCGGGACCTACGCCATCCACTGTGCGGAGTTCTGCGGCGCCGAGCACGCCGACATGGACGCCGAACTCGTCGCCTTGTCGCCGGCCGACTGGACGCGTAGCCTTCAGGCCGCGCGCCGGTCGGCGGGCGCGACCTCGCTGCGCGCGGGGCGGCCATCGCCGCCGACAAGGCCTGCTCGGCTGCCACGCGACCAGCGACACCACGCCGTCGGGCGCCTACGCCGGACCGTCCTGGGTCGGGCTGTACGGTCGCGTCGTCCACGCCGCCGACGGCCGGACCGCCGTCGCCGACGACGGGTACCTGACGCGCTCCATGATGCGCCCCAGCGACTTCGTGGTCGCCGGCTACGACGACATCATGCCCACCTACCAGGGCGACCTCGATCCCATCGAGGTCGCCGCGATCCTGGAGTGGATCCGCTCACTCGGCGAGGAGGCCCCGTGACCAGCGACTCCGTCTTCGCCGACCGAGGCCGCGGGCTCTTCGGCTGGCTGTTCACCACCGATCACCGCCGCATCGGCCTGCTCTACCTGCTCTCCACCACCACGATGCTCGGCATCGGCGGGATCTTCGCGCTGCTCATCCGGCTCGAGCTGCTCGCCCCCGGCCAGCAGCTGCTGTCGCTCGACGCCTACGACCGCGCCTTCACGATGCACGGCGTGGTGATGATCTGGCTGTTCATGGTGCCGGTGCTGCCCGCGGCGCTCGGCAACTACATGGTGCCGCTGCAGATCGGCGCGCCCGACATGGCGTTCCCGCGCCTCAACCTGGCGTCCTGGTACGTCTACCTGGCCGGCGCCGTGCTGGTCCTGACCGGGCTCGCCCTCGGCGGCGCCGACACGGGCTGGACCTTCTACGCGCCTTACCACACCGTCACGGTGTCGGCGATCGTGCCGGTCGCGATCGGCGTGTTCGTCGTCGGCTGGAGCTCGGTGCTCACCGGCATCAACATCATCGCCACCACCCACACGCTGCGCGCCCGCGGGCTCGGCTGGATGCAGGTGCCGCTGCTCACCTGGGCCATGTACGCCACGAGCATCATCCTGGTCGCCGCGACCCCGGTGCTCGCCGTGGTGCTGCTGCTGGTCGCGGCCGATCACTGGCTGCACTGGGGCATCTTCGACCCCGCCCGCGGCGGCGACCCGCTGCTGTACCAGCACCTGTTCTGGTTCTACAGCCACCCCGCCGTCTACATCATGGTCCTGCCCGCGATGGGCGTGGTGAGCGACGTGCTGCCGACCTCGGCGCAGCGTCCGCCGAGCTGGTACAAGGTGATCGTCGTGGCGTCGGTGGGCATCGCGCTGGTGGGCTTCCTGGCCTGGGGCCACCACATGTTCACGGCGGGGATGGCCATCGAGGACGCCGGCGTGTTCGGCGTCCTGTCGATGCTGGTGGCCATCTTCAGCGCGGCGAAGGTGTTCACGTGGGTGGGCACCCTGCGGGACGCGCGCATCCTCGCGCTGCGCGCGCCGCTCGTCTACGCGCTCACGTTCATCTGGCTGTTCGTCTTCGGCGGGATGTCGGGGGTGGCGCTGGCGACGATGTCGCTCGACGTCCACTGGCACGACACGCTGTTCGTCGTCGCGCACTTCCACTTCATCATGGTCGGCGGCACGCTGTCGGCGTTCTTCGCCGCGCTGTTCCACTGGTTCCCGAAGGTGACGGGGCGGCTGTACCCGGAGCGGCTGGGGCTGCTGTCGGCGGGGCTCCTGTTCGTCGGGTTCAACCTGACGTTCATCCCGCTGTTCCTGCTCGGCAACCACGGGATGGTGCGCCGGGCGGGGAACTACGCCGCCGACCTGCAGCCGCTCAACGACGTCGCCACGGTGGGGTCGTGGGTGCTGGCCCTGGCGGTGCTGCTCCCGGTGGCGACGCTGGTGTACAGCGCCTTCCGCGGGCGACGGGCCGGGCCGAACCCGTGGCGGAGCCGCTCCTTCGAGTGGCGCAGCGATCTCACGCCCGCCGACTACGCGCGCGGCCCGTACGACTACGACGAGGAGCCCGCCGGGCACCAGGTGCACGGATGAGCGAGCTGACGGCCGAGCTCCGCCAGCGCCGCGACGCCGCCCGGCTCGGCATGGCCGTGTTCCTCTCGAGCGAGTCGATGCTGTTCGGCGCGCTGATCGCCGTGTTCTTCGCCCTGCGGGTCGACAGCGTGCCCGCGTTCCACGAGGGGGCGCGCCACGCCCTGCTGTGGGTGGGCACCAGCGGCACGGCGGTCCTCCTCGCGGCCAGCGCGCTCGCCGCCGCGGCGGGGGAGCTCGCCGGCCGCGGCCGGGCCCGCGCCACCGCCGGCTGCCTGCTCGGGGCCGCTGCCCTCGGGCTCGTGTTCCTGGGCCTCAAGCTGTACGAGTACCACGACCACGTCGTCCACGGCCTCGTGCCGGGCGGGCGGCTCGCCGCGGCGCTCCAGTCCTTCTGGACGCTGTACTGGGTCACGACCGGCCTGCACGCCCTGCACGTGCTCGTCGGGGTCGCGGTGCTCACCAGCGCCGCCGCGTGGTCGGTGCGCACCGAGGGGCTCGGCGAGCGCGCCCACGTGGTCGAGAACTGCGCCGACTACTGGCACCTCGTCGACGCCGTGTGGCTGCTGCTGTGGCCGATGTTCTACCTGATGCGCGGAGGCGGACCGTGATCCGGGTGATCCTGACGGCGGCGGCGCTGGTGGCGCTGGCCGGGCTCACCTTCGGGCTGTCGTACGTGCCGCTCGGCGCGGCCGAAGTGCCCGTGGCCATGGGCATCGCGGCGGTCAAGGTCGCCGTGCTGGGCGCGGGCTTCCTGCAGCTGCTGGCGCGGCCGGCGAGCCAGCGGCTCACCTTCGTCATCGCGCTGGTGCTCGCGGCCACGCTGCTGTCGCTGGTGGTGCTCGACACCGCCAACCGCTGAGCGCTACGGCGCGGGCACCAGGTCGACCACCACGATCTGCGGCCGGCAGCCGATCCGCAGCCGGGGCGCGCGCCCCCGCTCCATGCCGACGCCGCGCGACACGATCAGCGCGCGGTCTCCGCTCAGCGCGGTCAGGCCGCCGCGCCCGGCCGCGCGCGGGACGCGGGTGAGCGTGAGGAGCGGACCGACGAGCGGCAGCTGCACCTGGCCGCCGTGGGTGTGGCCGGCGATCAGCAGGTCCGCGTCGACGCCGGGCGACAGCGAGAAGTCGGGGCCGTGGGCGAAGGCGAGGTGGAAGCCCGGCTGGTGCGGCAGCGTCAGCGCCGGATCGAAGCCGTCGGCGAAGGACAGGGCCGACAGGCGGATGGGGCCGAGGTCCACGGTGGTGGTGGCGTCGGCGGCGCGGACGTGGGTGCCGCCGAACAGCGCCTCGGCCCAGCCCGGCGGGTCGACGTTGCCCTGCACGGCCCACACGCCGAGCGGCGCCTGGAGGATCGGCAGCAGCTCGCGCAGCGCAGCCACCTGCGCGCCCCGCTGGCGTGGCCAGGCCTGCACGAAGTCGCCCGGCAGCACGATCAGGTCGGGGTGCTCGGCCATCGCGCGCTCGAAGGCGCTGCGCTCGTAGGCGCCGACGTGATCCGTCTGCACGTCCGAGAGCGCCACGATCCGCAGCGGCGCGTCGAGCTCGTCCGAGCAGATCGTGTAGCGCACGACCTGCAGCGCGTGCGGCTCCACGAGGAACGCGTCCACGCCGATGGCGGCGATCGCGAGGGCCGCCCCGGCGTGCACGGCGCGCCAGCGGCCGGGCCCCGCGGAGGCGGCGGCGAGCAGCAGCATCACCGGCAGGTGGGCGAAGGCGGCCCAGGCGGCGGCCCGCATCCCGGCGAACGCGTCTCCGGTCAGCGCCGGCCGCCACCGCGACGACGAACGACGATCGCGACGCCGAGGCCGACGGCGCGCCCCAGGGCGCGCTCGCGCAGGGCACGGACAGGGCAGCAGGTCGCCGCCGAGCAGGCGACGTTGATCGATGCGTCCAGAGCCTTCAGCATGGCGGAGACCTATCGCCCGGGTCTGCAGGGACCGTGCAGGGTCGGTGGGCTTTCTACGGGGGCAGCGGCTGGGCGAGCACCCACGGCTGCAGGATGAGGACCTGGAAGGTGGTCCCCTGCTCGGCCCAGCCCGCGGCGTCGCCGTCGGTGGCGCGGCGGACGTCGGCGGAGGCGAGCCAGCCGCCGACGGCGTCGGTGTCGTCGCGGGCGATGGCGACGCCCACGTCGAGCAGGTCGAGCGCGGGATCGGCCACCACCAGCGCGCCGCGGGCGAAGTGCGGCGCGAGATCGTCCCAGGTGGCGCGCATCACCTCGGTGCGCAGGCGGTCGCGGAGCTCCATCGGCCCCGCTTAGCCGCTCGGGCGGCAGGTCACCAGCAGCTCCCACGAGGCGTGCGGGGCCGCGGACTCGACCTCGAGGCCCGCCCGGGCCGCCAGCGCGCGGAAGGCCTCCAGGCTGCGGTGCTTCCCGCCGACCAGCACGAGCATCAGCAGATCCGCGATCGGCGCGCGGCTCGACGGACACGCCGTTGAGCACCACCACGCCCGCTCGGGCGGACCGCGGCGGCGCAGCGCGCCAGGATCCGCTCCGCTTCCGGATCGGGCCAGTCCGCCAGGACGGACTTGAGCAGCACGAGGTCGGCCGGCGGCAGCGGCTCGAAGAGCTCTGCGCCACCACGTTGACCCGCGCCGCGACCTCGGCGCGCGCCAGCGCCAGCCCGACGCCGACACCGCCCGCGGCAGGTCGACGAGGTGCCCTGCGAGGTGCGGGTGCTCGCGCAGGACGGCGGCGAGCAGCGTGCCTGTGCCGCCGCCCACGTCCATCACCGCTGGACCTCTCCCAGAGCGCCGGAGGAGCAGCACGTCGGCGTCGGGCTGGCCGTGGCCGTCGGGGCCCATCAGCGCGTCGAAGGAGGCGGCGATCGTCGGGTGCGCGTCGAGGTCGTCCCAGAACGGGCGGCCGAAGACCTCGTGGTAGGCGGGCCGGCCCGTGCGCACCGCGAGCAGGCTCGACCAGGGCGGCCATGCGGCCGCCGAAGAGCGTCGAGGTCGAGCGCCAGGCGGACGCCCGGATCGAGCAGCCCGCGGGCGGCGTCGTTGGCGGCGAAGGCGCCCGCGCGCGGCTCGGTGAACACGCCCCGGCCCACGAGGTGCCGCAGCACACGCTCGAGCGACTCCGCGTCGGCGCCCACCGTCGCGGCGAGCTCGCGGACGGGGCGCGGGCCTGCCTGCAAGTGCTCCGCGATCCGCAGCGTGACGGCCACGTGCAGGGACCAGGGCGTCGCCAGATCGCTCAGCGCCCACAGGTCCGCCGACTCATGCGGCACGCACACCTCCCTCGCCGACTGTAGCGGGCTTCGGGCGGGTGCGTCACCCGTCGGCGGCGCGATGGATCAGCGCGCGAGGCGATCGCGCTCCGCCAGCGCGGCGGTCAGCACGGCGATGCCGCGATCGTCGAGGTACGGCGCGAGCGCGGCGACGATGTCGGCAGGCGCACCGCGGGGCAGGGGCCGAACGGGCGGGGGCGTGCGATGGACCACGGCTCACCTCCTCGGCAACCCAGTAGTCCTGCGCGGCCGGCGTGTCGGTTACCCGGCCGTGTCGGCTGTTCGGCCCCCTCGCCTTGCATACGCTGCGTCGACATGCAACAAGGGGGATCGTGATGAAAGGGAGCGGCGACCGTTCCCGGGACGACGTCCGTCTCGGAGACCAGCACCTGCAGCGGAGCGACGACGGGGTCCTGCACCAGACCGCGGCGGAGGGCGACGAGGTGCTCACCATAACCAGGGTGCCCGTCGCGGACGACCAGTCGAGGCCTGTTCGCCGGGCGGCGCGGCGACCATGCTGCAGGACTTCCACTTCCGCGAGAAGCTGTTCCACTTCGACCACGAGCGGATCCCGGAGCGCGTCGTGCACGCCCGCGGGTTCGGCGCGCACGGCACCTTCGAGTGCACCGATCCGCTCACGGACGTGACCTGCGCCGACCTGCTGCAGCGCAAGGGGAAGAAGACCGAGGTCTTCGTCCGGTTCTCGACCGTGGCCGGCAACCGCGGCTCGGCGGACCTCGCGCGCGACGTCCGCGGGTTCGCGGTGAAGTTCTACACCCGGCAGGGCAACTGGGACCTCGTCGGGAACAATATCCCCGTGTTCTTCATCCAGGATGCGATGAAGTTCCCCGACCTCATCCACTCGGCCAAGCAGGAACCCGACCGCGGCTTCCCGCAGGCGCAGACCGCCCACGACACGTTCTGGGACTTCGTCTCGCTGACCCCCGAGTCGGTGAACATGCTGCTCTGGATCATGTCGGATCGCGTCCGCGCTCGTTCCGGTTCATGGAGGGCTTCGGCGTCCACGTTCCGCTTCGTGACGGCCGAGGGAAGAGCACCTTCGTCAAGTTCCACTGGAAGCCCGTGCAGGGCATGCAGTCGGTCCTGTGGGACGAAGCGCTGAAGATCAACGGCGCCGACCCCGACTTCCACCGGCGCGACCTGTGGAACGCCATCGAGGCCGGGCAGGGCCCGCAGTGGGACCTCGGGGTGCAGCTGTTCGACGAGGACTTCGCCGAGCGCTTCCCGTTCGACGTCCTCGACGCGACGAAGATCGTCCCCGAAGAGGAAGTTCCGGTGCGGATCGTCGGGCGCATGACGCTCGATCGCAACGTCGACCTTCTTCGCCGAGACCGAGCAGGTCGCGTTCTGCGCAGAACGTGGTGCCCGGCATCGACTTCACGAACGATCCGCTGTTGCAGGGCCGCAACTTCTCGTACCTCGACACGCAGCTCAAGCGGCTCGGCAGCCCGAACTTCCACGAGATCCCGGTCAATCGGCCGCACGGCTGCCCGTTCCACAACCTGCAGCAGGACGGCCACATGCGCACCACGGTGCCGAAGGGCCGCGCGATGTACCAGCCGAGCTCCTTCGCGGGGCCGCGCGAGTCGCCGCAGCAGGGCTACCGCAACTACGCGGAGCCGGTCGAGGGCGCGGCGGGGCGGCTGCGTCCGGAGCGGTTCGCCGACCACTACAGCCAGGCGCGCCAGTTCTACGCGAGCCAGACGCCGATCGAGCAGGATCACATCGCGGCGGCGTTCACCTTCGAGCTGTCGAAGGTCGAGACCGTGGCGATCCGCAGGAAGCGGTGGTGTCGCACCTGCGGCAGGTCGACGACGCGCTCGCTCGGCGCGTCGCGGAGGCGCTGCGGCTCGGCGCTGCCGGAGCCGGCGCCGCCGGCGCGCGCGCCCCGCGACGCGATCTGGCTCCCTCCCCGGCCCTAGGGCATCCTGCGCAACGGCCCCGAGCAGTTCGCGGGCCGCACCGTGGGCGCGCTGGTCAGCGACAGCGCCGACGCGGAGGTCCTCGCGGCCCTGCGCCGCGCCGCTCGAGGCCGAGGGCGCGATGCTGGCTGGTGGCGCCGCACATCGGCGGGATCGTCGCGAGCGACAGCGCGAAGCTGCCGGCCGACGAGAAGATCGGCGGGGGTCCCTCGGTGGTGTTCGACGCCGTGGCGCTGCTGCTCTCGGCGGACGGCGCCGACCAGCTGGCAGACGAGCCCGCGGCGCGGGACTTCGTCCACGACGCGGTGGCCCACGCGAAGTTCGTCGCCCACACCGAGGGCGCCGCCGCGCTGCTCGACCGGGTGGGGGTGGAGCGCGACGGCGGCGTGATCGCGCTCGGCTCCGCCGCCGACGCCGAGGGCTTCGTGAAGCGCTGCCGCGCGCTGCGGTACTGGGATCGGGTGGCGCCGGCCCGGTAGACTGCGCGCGGGAGGGCCCTTGGAGACGCAGGACTCGCTCGCCTGACGTCGCCACCGCGTTCGCCGCCGCGGGCGACGACCTGCGCGCCGCGACGATCCCCGCGGCCGCCGACGCCCACGCCTGGGGCCTGGCGTGGCGCGCCGTGCTGCAGGATCGCGGGCACCCCGTGGGCCCGAGCAGGCGGCCGGGCTGCTGCGCTGGAGCACGCGCCTTCGAGCCCGCGCTCCGCCCGCCGCCGGTACCGTCACGCGCTACGCGCTGGTGGGCGCAGGGGTCCACGTCGCGCAGGCCTGGACGGCCTGGGCCGAGGATCGCGTCGGCGAGGGACGTGCTGGGGCGCGCGCTGGACCGGATCACGGCCCTCGGCGCCGCCCGCCAGCTCGAGCACGCCGAGGTACGATGGTGGGCTTCGTCGTGGAGCGGCGCTTCGCGCGAAGGCGCCTCGCGGAGCCGATGTCGGCGCGGGTGGCCTGCGGCGCATTTTCGCCTGGGTGCTCGGCCTCGCCGACCAGATCGAGCCCGGCCCCCTCGATCCCGCCGCGGTGGTGCTGCCGCGTGCCCGGACGGGCCGAGGCGCTGGCGGGCCTCGCAGCGGAGGTCGCGGTGCGGCCGCTTGAGGCGGTCGTGGCCGAGGCTCGCGCGCGCTGGGCGGCGCAGGCGGCCGTGGACCCGCACGCCGCCGAGGTCACCCGGACGCGCTGCGGTGGGCGAGCGAGCCGTGGTGGCGAACCGAGGCTCACGCCGTGGCAGCCCGACGAGGTCGTGGTGCGGGAGCACCTCGCCACGCACGCGCCCGCGGTGCCCGGCGCCGACGTCGCTGGTCGGCGCGTCCGCCGGGCCCTCGCGGCCACCGTGTCGGCGCTCGCGAGCACCGGCAGCGCCGACGGCGCGGCTGCGCTCGCCGCGATGTGGCCCACGCTGCGGGACCTGGACCCGGTGGGGTGGCAGCTCGTGGCGGAGATGCTGCCCGATCCCCTGGCGGCGCCCATGGCCGCGCTGGTCGCGGCGCTGCCCGGCGGCGGCGACCCGCTGGCCGCCGCATGCGCCGAGGTGCACGCCGCGGCGGCGCTCGCGGTGGGGGCCGATCCCGCCGCCGCCCGCGACGCCGAGCGCCGCCTCCAGGCCCACGACGACGTGCAGGAGGCGCTCCACCTCGGGCAGCAGGACGGCGGCGAGGAGGGGCTGGCGCTCGCGCTCCGCCTCGGCGCGCGCCTGCTGCTGGACGTGATCGAGGTGCTCGGCGTGGCGGCAGACCCGCTCGAGGCCGAGGCCGTCGCGCTGCTGCGCCGGCTGCCCGAGGATCCCGCCGCCTGGCTCGAGCAGACGGCGCCGCTGTCGGCGCGGGCGCGCGCCACCGCCCGGGGCGACGCGGCGGCGGTGCTGGCGGAGGCCACCACCCCCCTCGTGCTGCTCGCGCTGGCGCTCCTCGCCACCGACGACGCCGAGGTCGTCCGCTGGTGCACGGCCGAGGCGGGCGCCGCCTGGTCGCGGCTGCGCGGCGCGGCCGAGGCGCTGCGCGCCGGCGAGGGGCTCTCGCTCGCCGTCGACCCGGACGCCGCGCTGGTGCTCCAGGAGGACCGCGCCGAGTGCTGGTCGCTCGCGCACCTCCAGGGCAGCGAGGCGCGCTGGGACGCGTTCCTGGCGGAGCTGGCGGAGACCAGCGATCGGCTGGTGCGCGGCGAGGTCGCCGATCCCCGGGCGGCGTGGGCGCACGTCGCGCGCTGGGCCTCGCTCGACGGCGTGCCGCCCGAGCTGCAGGGCGTGCCCCTGGCGGTGGGGCTGCGGCTGCAGGAGCTGTCGCGCGCGATGGCCGCCCGGCGCGATCCGTCCCCGTAGGTCAGGTGGCCGGCTGGCCGCAGGCGAGGTTGGCGGGGACCGCCACGTCCATCAGCTTGGGGTTGGCGAGGTTCAGCGCGCCCATGATCTCGACGAAGCGGTCCTCGTCGATCGAGAGGTTCAGCCGCGGGTTGTGCTGCTTCTCCTCGCCGATGGTCGTGACCGTGTTCCCGCGGTAGTCGTGGCCCGGGTAGACGAGCGTGTGGTCGGGCAGCGCGAAGAGCTTGTCGCGGACGGAGTGGAACAGCGCGTGGGCGTCGCCCTGCTGGAAGTCGGTGCGGCCGCAGCCGCGCACCAGCAGCGTGTCACCGGTGAAGGCCAGCACCCGGTCGCCGTCACGCACCACGTAGGTCACGCAGCCGCTCGTGTGGCCCGGCGTGGCGACGACCTCCACCGTGTAGCGGCCGAAGGCGAGGCGATCGCCGTCGTCGACCAGGCGGTCGGCGCAGACCGCGCCGCCCCGCGCCGACACCACGGTCTGGGCGCCGAGTTGATCCTCAAGGCGCCAGCGTTGGTGACGTGGTCGGCGTGGACGTGGGTGTCGAGCGTGAACTTCGCTCGAGCCCGAGCTCTCGCGAGGCTTGGTGTCGCGCGGCTCCTGCTCGCGGACCGTGTCGACGAGCACGGCCTCGCGGCTCTGCTCGTCGGCCAGGAGGTAGGTGTAGGTCGACGACGTGCTGTCGAAGAGCTGGCGGAAGATCATGGGCGCTCCCGGGCTGGTCTTGCTCCGTATCACAGCACGAAGCGTGCCAGTCGCGGGGCGGGCGGTGCAGGGGCCCCACCGCGCGCCGTGATTCACTTGAAACAGCGCAGCTGAAACAATACCGGTGCGCATGAAACAGGATCCCGCGTTCGCCGCGTGGCTCGACACCGTCGGCGCTCCCGCCGCCCTGCGCGCGCTGGCGGACGGCATCGACGCGGCGGTGTTCGCCGTGGACCGCGATCGGCGGGTCGTGCTGTGGAACCGCGGCGCCGAGCAGCTCCTCGGCTTCGCGCCCGACGAGGTGCTCGGAGAGCACTGCCTGAAGTCGAACCGCTGCCGGCAGTGCCTGGCGGGCTGCGGCATCGCCGAGCGGCAGCACGTCCGGGACGTGCCGCTGTCGCTGCACGGCGCCGACGGCGGGCTCGTCCGCGTCCGCAAGACCGCGCAGGCGTTCTTCGACGCCGAGGGGGCGTTCGCGGGCGGGATCGAGATCCTCGTGCCGGATCGCCTGGAGGCCGTGGCCGCGGCGGAGCCGCGCGGGGTCGTGGAGTTCCACGGCGTCGTCAGCGGCGATCCCGCGATGCTCCGCATCTTCGAGACCTGCCGCAACGTCGCCGAGACCGACGCCTCCGCGCTCATCCGGGGCGAGAGCGGCGTGGGCAAGGAACTCATCGCCCGCGCGCTCCACGCGGAGAGCGCCCGTGCGGCCGGCCCGTTCGTCGCCCTCAACTGCGCGGCGCTGCCGCCGAACCTCGCCGAGAGCGAGCTGTTCGGCCACGTGAAGGGCGCGTTCACCGGCGCCGTGCGCGATCGCGCGGGCCTGTTCCGGCAGGCCGACGGTGGGACGCTGTTCCTCGACGAGCTGGCCGAGCTGCCGCTCGATCTGCAGGCGAAGCTGCTGCGGGTGCTGGAGGAGCGGCGGGTCACGCCGGTGGGGGGCTCGCGGAGCGTGCCGGTCGACGTGCGGATCGTCGCGGCGACGCACCGATCGCTGCGCCAGCGCGTGGCGACCGGGCAGTTCCGCGAGGACCTGATGTTCCGGCTGCGCGTGGTGCCCATCTTCGTGCCGCCGCTGCGCGATCGGCGCGGGGACGTGGCGCTGCTGCTGTGGCGGTTCGTCCGCGAGCGCAACGCGGTGGGCCCGCGCGTCGTCGACAGCGTCGCGCCGGACGCGATGCGGGCGCTGCTCGATCACCGGTGGCCGGGCAACGTCCGGGAGCTGCGCAACGTGGTGGAGTACGCCTTCGCCGTCGGGCGGGGCCGGAACTCGCGCTCGACGAGCTGCCGCCCGAGCTGCGGGAGGGGGCGCCGGCGCAGGCCGCGGAGCCGTCGCGCGCCGAGCCGCCCGCGGCGCGCGACGAGGCCGCCGAGATCCTGGCGGCGCTCGAGGCGACGGGCGGGCACGTGGGCCGCGCCGCCGACCGGCTCGGCATCAGCCGGCCGACCCTGTGGCGCAAGCGGAAGAAGCTCGGCATCTGACGTTGACGGGCCTCGGGGCGCCTGGCTATCCCTCCAGTGGACACCGAGGAGTCTGTCGTGGCTCGCACTGCACACCACACGAAGCGCAATCCGAACGCCGCCCACCGGAAGGTGACGGCCGGTGCGCACGCGTGCGCGCCCGCCCCCGAGGCTCCCTCGACGTAGCCGGCCCGCGCCGGTCGCAGCGGAAGAAGCCCCGGGGACGCCCGGGGCTTCGTCGTTTCGGGCTTCGTCGTTTCGGGCTTCGTCGTTTCGGGCTTCGTCGTTTCGGGATCCGTGTCGGGCTCGTCGCAGCGCGGCGAGGTGGAGAGGTGCGCCCGAGATCCGCTGATACATAAATTTGAAAGCTGTTTTTCCGCTTGACGCCACCGATGGCACCCGCTACTGGAGAGACATGGGACGGCCGAGCGCGCACCGAGCGCCGAACGGCCGCCCCGCACGGTGGGCGAAGCTCGATCGGTCCGAGCGCCAGGCCGTGGCCCTGGAGCCAGTGGGTTCGACTCCCACCGTCCATCCGTCCGTCCCTCGGGTCTGTAGCTCAATGGCAGAGCGAGCGGCTGTTAACCGCTCGATCGAGGTTCGATTCCTCGCAGACCCGTCACGTTCGCTGTCCGATGCCCCCGGAGCTCGAGTGGTCGAGCACCGGCGTCGTAACCCGGAGGGTCCGGTTCGAGTCCGGACGGGGGCACTCGTCTCGTTGGGGAGGCATGTACCGCGGTGGCGACCGGGCCTCGCACGTCCGGTGTGGTGGGTTCGACTCCCATCCTCTCCATGTCCTGCCGGGCCGTCGGACGGAGACCAGGGCCACATCCTGGTCGCGAGTGGGTTCGACTCCCACCCCGGCAATCTCTACCCCGGTCGCCAAGCTGGTCAAGGCTCCGGATTCTTAATCCGGCCATCGAGGGTTCGACTCCCTCCCGGGGTACTCCCCTCCCCTCACGCCGCGTTGAACGTCGCCGCGAGCTGTTCGAGCTGCGCGGCGGTGTTCGACAGCTCCTGCGCGTTCTGCGTCGTCCGCGTGACGTGCGAAGAGCTCGCCTCCGCCGCGTCCGACAGCAGTCGGATGTTGCGACCGATCTCGCGCGTCGTGTTGCTCTGCTCCTCGACCGCACCGGCAATCGTCTGCTGCAGCTCGTTGATCAGCTGCACCGTCGCCGCGATGGACTGGATCGAGGCCTGGATGTTCCGCACCTGCGTCTGGATGGCCAGGATGCGGTTCGAGATGTCCACGGTGCTCGACGCCGTCTTCGCCGCGAGGTCCTTGACCTCCCGCGCGACGACCTGGAACCCCTTGCCCGCCTCGCCGGCCCGCGCCGCCTCGATCGACGCGTTCAGCGACAGCAGGTTGGTCCGCGACGCGATGGCGGTGATCGTCTTCACCACCTCGCCGATCTCGTCGCTCGCCCGGCCGAGCTCGGCCGTCGCCGCGCGCACCCGGTCCGCCTCGCCCGACCCGTCCGCGGCCACCTGCGCAGCGCGGGCGGCGCTGCCGGCGATCTCGGCGATCGCGGCCTCCATCTCGCTCGCCCCGATGGCGAGCTGCCGGGCCTGCGACAGCGTCTCCTCGCCATCGCCATCGACGAGTTCATCGACCGCAGATCCGTGGCCGCCGTCGCCACGCTGGTGAGGTGCTCACCGAGGCGCTCCGTCGCCCCGGCGATCTGGCGCTTGACCTGGCCCATCACCTCGGTCCGGTCGGCACCCGGCGGCAGATCGACCGAGTGGATGTCGAAGTGGATGGAGCGGATCACCGACAGCAGGAAGGCGTCGCCGATCGCCTGCTGATCGAGGTTGAACACCTTGAGCACCGCCTCCTCCACCCGCCGCACGAGCCCCGGCCGCAGCGGGTGGCTCCGCCGCAGGTGCTTGCGCACGAGGTGGAAGTACATCGGGTAGGCCCCGAGGTAGTGCTTGAAGGGCAGGTCGATGTCGTCGTGCACCTTGCCGACCCGCAGCCGGCGCTCGAAGTAGGCGCAGTCCCAGTTGTCCTGCGCGCCGGTGAACACCTCGAGCAGGTAGTTCGACTGGGTGTCCTCGAGGTGATCGCGGAACGTCCCGAGGTCGATGCCGCGCGCCTCGGCGCGCCGTCGGAGGAACGCCGACGTCTCCATCCTCGCGAACTGGTGGTCGTAGAACGCGCGCGCGATCTGCGGCGCCACCTTTCGCGCCCAGGGGATCATCTTCACCATCAGCCGCCGATCGGCGTCGGTGATCCCGATCAGCGCCCGCCGGCGCTCCAGGTTCTGCTCGTCGATGGAGAACTGCTGGCAAAGGGACTGGGACATGGCGGACCTCGAGGGGTGGGATGCGCTCATCGGGCGTCCTGGAGCCGGAAGACCTGGATGCCCGGGAACATCACGCTGCGGAACGGCGGGACGGGGACGGAGCCGTGCTCCGAGGTGCCCACCATCAGCCAGCCCTGCGGGCGCATCGCGCGGGCGATCCGCTGCAGGATGCGGTGGCGGGTGGGCAGCGCCGAGTAGATCAGCACGTTGCGGCACAGCACCACGTCGAAGGGCGGGCCGTAGTAGCCGTCCAGCAGGTTGTGGGGGCGGAAGGAGACCATGCGCTGCACGTCGCGGACGACCTCGTACTGGCCGTCCACCCGACGGAAGTGCCGGCCGAGGAGGTCCGGCGCCAGGCCCCGATTCACCTCGATCTGCGAGTACCGCCCCTGCTTCGCCCGGTCGACGACCTCGGGGTTCAGGTCGGTGCCGACGATGCGCACCTTGTCGGTCAGGCTCGGCCACTCCTCGCGGACCACCATCGCGACCGAGTAGGCCTCCTGGCCCGTCGAACACGCCGCGGACCAGATGGCGACCTCGTTGCCCTGCTGCGCGCGCTCCATCAGCGGCGGCAGGATCTCGGTCCGCAGCAGCGTGAATGGGCGGTGGTCGCGGAAGAAGCTGGTCTCGTTGGTGGTGAGCGCGTTGATGACCTCCTGCTCGAGCCCGCGGTCGCTCGGCAGGCGCCGCAGCAGGCCGGCGAGGTCGCCGAGGCGGTGCTGATCGACGATCGAGGCGAGGCGCGACTCGGCGAGGTAGGACTTGCCGTCCTCGAGCTGGATGCCGGTGCGGGACTCCAGGAATGCACGCAGGCGGTCGAAGTCGGCGGGTCGGATCAACATGGCGCCACTCCTCGGCAGCCGACGGCCGCTCCGATCGATGCCCCGAGCTCTTCGAGGCGCACCACGCGGGACGCGAGCCCCGCCTCCACCACCGCGCCAGGCATGCCCCAGGCGACGCTCGACTCGCGGTCCTGGGCGATCACGCGCCCGCCGGCCCGCACGATGGCCGCCGCGCCGTCGCAGCCGTCGCGGCCGAGCCCGGTCATGACGACGCCGAGCACGCCGCCCGAGACCTCGACGGCGCTGCGGAACAGAACGTCGGCCGACGGCCGGCAGGAGTTGACCTGCGGCCCGCGGTCGAGCCGCCCGACGAGGTCGCCCGCCCGGTCGTCGAGGACGAGGTGGTGGTCGCCCGGCGCGAGCACGACGCGCCCGGCGCGCAGCGCGACCCCCTCCGTCGCCTCCACCACGTCGAGGCCGGAGGCCCCCTGCAGGCGGCTCGCGAACATCCGCGTGAACACGGGCGGCATGTGCTGGACGAGCGCGATCGGCACG
>JAWKRQ010000056.1:0-55661 GCA_041389545.1 Myxococcota bacterium
GAACGAGCCGATGGCCGCGCCCGCCCGCGTCCGCCGGTCCTCCCCCGCGATCAGCGCCACGCCGAAGTCGGCGAGCAGGACCCGCCCGGCGGCGTCGAGCAGGAGGTTGCCGGGCTTCACGTCGCGGTGCACGACGCCGGCCGCGTGGGCGGCCTCCAGCGCCGACAGCACCTGCACCACGTCGTCGACCGCCTCGTCGACGGGCAGCCAGCCGCGCCGGTCGAGCGCGTCGCCCACCGAGCCGCCCGGGGCGAAGTCCATGACGACGTAGTCCAGGTCGCCGTCGCGCCCGACGTCGTGGACGGTGAGCACGTGGGGGTGGTGCAGGCGGGCCATGGTGCGCGCCTCGGCCTGCAGGCGCCGGCGCATCGTGGCCCGGACGCTGTCGGGGACCTGGGCCAGGATCTTCACGGCCCGATCGACGCCGAGCCGCTCGTCCCGCGCCCGGACCACCACCGCGGATCCCCCCTGTCCGAGCGGCTCGCCGAGCACGTAGCGCCCGCCCGCGAGGGTGGCGGGGAGGGAAGAGCCGGCCACGCCCCCTCCGGGTTGGACCTCGATCGTCTGACCGCATAGCATGACGGCGTGCACAAGGTGCTCGTCATCCAGGGAGACGCCGACGCCGAGGTCCGCCAGCGGATCGGGCTGGCGCCCGTCACCGTCGGGCGCGGTCCGCGGAACACGCTGATCCTGGCCGACGCCACCGTGTCGTGGCACCACGCGGTCGTGTGGTCGGAGGCCGGCGAGCTGCGCGTCCGCGATCTGCGCAGCTCCAACGGCACCTTCGTGAACGACGAGCGGATCGAGACCGAGCGCGCCGTGGCCGACGGGGATCGCCTGCGCTTCGGCAGCGTCAGCGCCACCGTCGAGCCGGCGCCCGACGCCGCGGCCTCGCCCCGCCGCTCCTTCTGCCTGCAGGACGAGCAGGGCCACGTCAGCTACGCGCTGACCCGCGACCGGTTCCACGTCGGGCCGGGCCCCGAGGCCGATCTCGAGGCCAGCGAGGCGGCCATGCTGCTGGTGCTGGTCGACGAGGTGCGGCTCGTCCGCGACGACCTCGACGAGCCGCTCGCCGTGGGGGACACCTTCGAGGTCGACGGGCGCACGCTGCGCCTCGTCGAGCAGCCAGTGGAGCGCACCCCGACCGTGTCGGAGCAGCCGGCGGGGTTCCCGTACCGCCTGGAGGTGGCGCTCGACGGGCCGCTCGGCCCGCGCGCGGTGCTGACGCACCTGCAGACCGGCGCGCGCTTCCAGGTCGACAGCGGGAACCGGGCGATCCTGCTGTGGTTCCTGGCCCGCCGCTTCCAGGAGCACGAGGCCGCGGCCGAAGACCGCGGCTGGTGCGGCGACGGCGAGGTCCAGACGGCCCTGTGGGGCCGAGCCGGCGACGTGAACAAGCTCGACGTGCTGCTGCACCGCCTGCGCACGGACCTGCGCAAGGCCGGGTTCGACCCGTGGTTCGTGGAGAAGCGCAACCGCCACCTGCGGGCGCGGGTCGCCGAGGTTCGGGTGCTCGACGAGTAGGCGGATCACGCCGGCGGATCCCAGGTCTCGACCAGCAGCGCCACCGCGGGCGCCCCGGCCCCCGCCTCCGTGAGGAGCCGCTCCTCGCCGACCCCGGCGTCCACGAGGTACGCGCGGACCGCCTCGGCCCGGGCGCTCGCCAGCGCGGCGTCGTCGGCGTGGACGCGCACGAGGATCCGCGCCAGCCGAGGCTCGAGCTCGAGCGCCGCGGCGACCTCGTCGAGCAGCGCCGGCGCCGACGGCGCGAGCGCCGCCCCGTCGAAGCGCACCGGCTCGGCCAGCGCGAGCTGCTGCCGGTCCACGGCGACCCGTGCGCCCGGCACCGGCGCGAGCGTCAGGTGCAGGCGCAGCCCGCCGGGCCCCAGCGCCACCTCGCGGCGGACCGGCGCGAAGCCTGGCGCGTCCACGCCGACGGTGCACGGGCCGGGCACGCGCTCGACCCGCAGCACCGCGCCGCCCGCCTGCTCGCCCACCATCGTCCGCACCACGGGCGGCGCCTCGTCGACCGTGATCTCCAGCACCACCTCGGGCTCGGGGCAGCCGTCGAAGTCGGCGGCGCCGTCGAGGTCCTCGGGGTCGTCGGGGCAGGCGTCGTGCAGGTCGGTGACGCCGTCGCCGTCGCGATCGGCGGCGGGGCGGACGCCGGGCGCCCGCGCTGCTGCCGGGCGCCCAGCCGAGCCCGCCACCAGACGCAGGTCCGGCGCCCCGACCCCGCGGGTGAGACCCGTCCCGATGCCCCCGCGCCGTCCAGCCCGGGGCGACCTCGCCCCAGCCGCTGGCCAGCCACTCGGCCCAGGTGGCGCCGGGCTGGGTGGGGGAGGCGGCGAAGCCGACGCGGCTGCCGAGCCGAGCGCCACGCCCGCGGCGTCGGTGACCCGCCACCCCGCGGCGCCGCGCAGCGCCAGCGCGTCGCCGGTGGGCAGGTCGCCGAGCTGCCGCGTGGGGCCGAACCAGGGGCCGACGTTCAGCGCGAGCCGCGCCGGGCCGAGGCCGGCGCTCGGCGACGGCGGTGATCTCGCCGGTCACGGCCCCGTCGCCGAGCGGGGCGCCCGGGCTGGCGGTGGGCAGGCTCACGCGGGCGGCGAGCCCGAGCCCGAGCGGCGCCCGCCCGGATCGAGCAGCCCCACCCCGGCCGTCGAGCGCCACGTCGCCCACGCCGGCGCCGTGGGCCGCGGTGCCCTGCCGGAACAGCGCGAGCGGCGCGACGCAGGCCGCCGCGCAGCCGCCCCAGCGCGCCGCCGACGGCCAGATCGAGCTGCAGCACGTCGGCGAGCAGCGCCTCCTCGTCGCCGGCGGGCGTGCGGTAGACGAGCGCGTCCTTCGCGTAGTGCAGCAGGGTGCGCGCCTGCAGGCCATGGGCGTCGAGCGCGCCGACCCCGTCGACCTGCAGCGCCTCGGCGGCGTCGACCGAGGTGCGGAAGCGCTGGGCGGAGACCTCGGGGGTCGCCGCGCCGGCGGTCGCGGGGGCGAGCAGCAGCGCGAGCGGGCGGCGCCGCAGCGCCAGCCCCAGCACGAGCAGCGCCGCGAGCAGCCCCGTGCCCGCGCCGAGCGGGGCCGTCCGGCAGCCGCACCCGCCGAGGTACGCGCCTTCGAGCGGTTCTCCCGCGGTGTCGAGCAGCGGCAGGTCGTCCGCCGGATCGAGCGGATCGGTGCCGCGGGCCCGCTCGATGCCGTCGTCGACGCCTCCCCGATCGGTGTCGGCTGCGAGCGGGTCGGTCTCGCCGCGCAGGGGAGACCAGGCCCCGTCGCCGTCGGCGTCCTCGACGCCGTCGAACAGCCCGTCGTCGTCGGTGTCGGGGTCGAGCGGGTCGGTGGTGGTGGTGGGGTCGGCGTCGCCGGCGTACCCGACCTCCACGCCGTCCAGCAGCCCGTCGTCGTCGGTGTCGGGGTCGAGCGGGTCGGTCCCGCGGCGGCCCTCCTCTAGGTCGGGGAGCCCGTCGTCGTCGCGGTCGAGGTCGAGCCCCTCGTCGATCTCGCCGTCGCAGTCGTCGTCGGCGCCGTTCAGCACCTCGGGCGCGCCGGGCCAGGCGGTGGGGTCGTCGTCGTCGCAGTCGTCCCCGCCGAGGGCCGCGTCGCCGTGGCCGTCGCCGTCGCGGTCGGCGACCGAGAGCGCCAGCGCGTCGAACCGGCACGAGGTGCCGTCGACGCTGCCGTGGTCGTAGCAGTACAGGCCGACGGCGCCGGAGGCGAACGTCGGGTCGTCGGCGGCGAGCAGCTGGACCAGGCCGTCGAGGTCGTCGCCGAGCCAGACCTCGAGCGCCGAGCCCGCGGCCACGACCCGCAGCACCTGCGGCACGCCGGGCGTGCTGCCCACGGGCGACGCCGCGAGCTCGGTCGCCGTGCCGCCGGCGATCCGGTACAGCCGCGCGCCGACGAAGGACTGCCGCGGCGTGCCGTCGCTCGTCGCCGGCGCGCCCTCGCGGGTCACGAACGCGAGGTAGTAGTCGGTGGGCGCCCGGTAGCGGAAGACGAGGCCGATCGCGTCGTCGTCCTCGGTGGAGATCGCGGCGTCGAACACGAAGTCGGACCAGTCGCCCGTGTGGACGAGGGCGTTGTCGACGGGCCCGCCGCTGCCCCAGGTGCCGCCGGCGTCGTCGGTGGTGGCGTAGACGCCGTCGCCCACCGCGGCCGACCACGGATCGGCGCTGTGCGACGACCAGCCGTCGATCCCGTCGACCGGCCCGTCGAGCGCCGCCAGATCGGGCACCCAGGCCGGCGCCGTCTGCGCCGACGCCGCCTGGAACAGCACGCCCCACATCCCCGCCTCCGGCCTCACAGCAGCGAGGCGACCAGCGTAACCATCGTCGTCTGATCGAGGGGTTCGAACCCCTCCACCGGCACGTTGTCGAAGATCAGGGCGTGGGAGACCTTGAGCGACAGCTTGCCCGACAGCGTCGCCGTCACCGACGCCGTGTTCAGCACGCGCACGTCGGCCGGATCGAGCAGGTTCTCGTAGACCTCGACGGTGTCGGCGACCGAAGCGCGGTCGTCGAACGCGTAGCTGCCCCCGAGCAGCACCCGCGCGGCGAGGATGTCCGCGTAGCCGGGGTCGACGTCGCCCGTGTAGTCCTCCTGGGCCCAGTCCAGGCCGAGCTCGGCGCGCAACGTGGCGGCCTCGCCGTCGACCAGCAGGCGCGAGTAGCCGATCTGCTCGTGCGTCCGGAGGTCGTAGCCCGCGAACCGGTCGCGGAAGGCGCCGGCGAGCACGTACAGGGCGTCGTGATCGGTCAGGAACCGGTCGTAGCGACCGTCGGCGTACAGGCGCTGGACGTTCTGCACGTACTTGTCGGGGTCGGCGGGGGGGAGGGTCTCGGTGGCGCCGCCGGTGGTGGTCGCCACGACGGGCAGCGGCTTCGCGCCGCCGAGGTTCAGCCCGGCCACGAGCGACAGCTGGTTGCGACCGAACTTGTGGCTCGCCGATACGAGGCCGTTGACCGTGTAGAAGTTCGAGTTGCCGCTGGCGACGGTGCCGCCGAGCTCTCCGGTCACGTGCGTCTCGGTGGCGGGCGCCTCCTCGGTCGGGGCCTCCGCCGTGCCCGTGAAGGTCGAGTCCTCGGCGTGCGCGAGCGACGACAGGGCGAACATGCAGCTCCACATGGGGCCTCCTCGGGTTCGGGGTAGCGCGGGTCCGCCGGGCGCGGCCTTACGCTGCCCTGTCGTCCCGGTCCGGTGGCCGACAGCGGCGGATACCCCGTGGTCAACCTCGGAGCCCCGATGAGCGCCAGCACCGCCCGCCACGACGTCCCCGACCCCCGCGAGGTCCCGTCGCTCGCCGATCTGGCGCGGCTGGCGGCCCACGTCGCCGGGGCGCCGGTGTCGCTGTGCGTCCTGCCCGATGGGGACGTCGGTGCCGAGGGCGGCGGCACGCTCGTCGAGGCGGCCGCGGTGCCGCTCGAGGGCGGCGGGCGCGTGGTCCCGCGGCTGGGCGTGCCGGTTGCCCTCGACGACGAGCGGATCTCGCTGCTCGGCGTGGTGGCGCGCCAGGCCGCCGAGCGGCTCGAGGCGGAGCGCCTGCTGGACGCCGTGCACGAGGGGGTGGTGCTGCGGGACGCCTCCGGCGCCGTCCTGTCGTGCAACCGAGCCGCGCTGCGGATCCTCGGGCTGACCGCCCGCCAGGTGTCCGGCGAGGCGCCGCTCGACCCGGACTGGCAGGTCATCGACGTCGAAGGCGCGCCGCTGGCCCCCACCGACACGCTGACGGCGCTGCGCGAGCGCGAGCCGCTGTCCGGCGTGGTCGTCGGGATCCGGCGCTCCGGCGGCGACGTCCGCTGGGTCGAGGTCCACGCCGGCCCGCGCGGCGGCGCCTGGCTCACGACGCTGCAGGACGTGACGGCCGTGCGCGCCGCCGCCCAGGCCCGCGATCGGCTGGCGCGCCAGGAGCGCCTGGTCACCATCGGGACCATCGCCGCGGGCGTGGGCCACGAGATCAACAACCCGCTCGCCTACGTCGCCGCGAACCTGGCCTACGCGCGGCAGGAGCTGAGCCGCGCGCCCGCCGGCTGGTCGCTCGCCGAGGCGCTGTCGGACGCCTGGGACGGCATCGAGCGGATACGCCGGATCGTGCGCGTCCTGCGGGGGTTCTCCCGCGACGACGTCGCCATCGTGCCCACCGACGTGACCGAGCCCGTGGAGGTGTCGGTGCGGATGGCCATGCACGAGCTGGCGGGGCGGGCGACCGTCGACGTGGCCCTCGGCGATCCGCCGCTGGTCCTGGCCGACTCGACCCGCCTGTCGCAGGTGCTCGTCAACCTGCTGGTCAACGCGGGGCAGGCCTTCCGCGTCGCCGACCGGCACCGCAACCGGGTGACCGTCCGCGCCGAGGTGGACAGCGGCCGGCTGCGCATCCGCGTCTCCGACAACGGCCCCGGCATCCCGCCGCAGACGCTCGGCCGGATCTTCGACCCGTTCTTCACGACCAAGCCGGCGGATCAGGGCACGGGGCTCGGGCTCACCATCGCGTCCTCGATGGTGGCGGCGCTCGACGGGCAGCTGACCTGCTGCTCGGAGGTCGGTTCGGGGACCACCTTCGTCGTGAGCCTCCCCCTGGCCGGGTAGAGTCCCTCCGGAGGTGGGGATGGACCTGCGCATCGGACTGCTGCTGCTGCTCGGCTGCACCGCGGGCAAGGACGGCGCCCAGCGCTGCGACGATCCGCCGGCCGAGCGCGCCGTGCCCGAGGGCTACGGCGACAGCTGCGAAGTCGACGCCGACTGCCCGGACGGCTTCGTGTGCCGCGAGGGCGCAGCCGGCGGCTACTACGCGCTGTACGAGCTCACCTGCACGCCGCAGTGCGCCCGCGACGAGGACTGCCCCGTGGTGCAGGACCGGTTCTGCGGCTGGGGGCCGTACTGCACGATGGTCGGCTGCGGCGACCTCGGCTACTGCGTCGAGGACACCTGCGCCTGACCTACGGCAGGGCGAGCGACAGCGGCCCCACGAGGGTCCAGGCGCCGGCCACGATCAGGATCGGCCAGGCGATGCGGCCGGCGCTGCGCACGCTCGCGTAGGGCAGCCAGGTGGCCGTCAGCAGCACCGCGCCGGTGAAGGCGTCCACAGCCACAGCGCCGGCAGGTACAGCACGGGCAGCACCCCCGGCGGCAGGCGGGTCGCCCAGAGCAGCGCGGCGCCGGCCATGCCGACGCCAGCGCTCGCGAAGGCGGCGGCCGCGCAGTAGCCCCACCAGGGGACGACGGTGTGGTCCTGTGCGGCCCACAGCAGGCCGCCGGTCAAGGCGCCGAGCAGCGCGGTGTCGCGCCCCCAGACCAGGATGCGCACCGCCAGCACCACTGCATCGTCCGACCTCATCCCGCCTCCGTCACCCCGGCGGACGACGTATCGGCGGGTCGTGCAGCGCTCGTGTACGCCGCGCGCAACTCGCTCGCCACCGACGCCGTCGCCCAGCCGGCGAGCGGCACCGCCAGGGCGTAGACGGCCCACTCGGTGTGCGGGACGAGCGCCGGCAGCACGAACGCGGCGAGGTCGAGCGCGGCGTGCAGCCCGATGGCGGCGAGCCAGCCGCCGGGCCGGCGATCGCGCACCGCGCGCCACACGAGCAGGGTGAGCCCGACGTGGCCGGCCACGAACAGCAGCCGCGACGCGCCGCCGATCCAGGCCCAGGTCGCCACGACGTGCGGGTCCTGCGCCTCGGGCGGGAGCAGCTCGGGGTGGGCGAGCACGAGCACGAGCTGCGCGACGACGAACTGCAGTCCGAGGACGAACGCCTCCGTGGCGCCGTGCCCGAGGCCGGCCACGATGGCGGCGCGCCGGTCGGGCAGCTGCGCCCGGCGATACCACAGGTACCGCGAGGTCTCCTCGGCGACCGCGGCCGTCAGCGACAGGGCGACGCCCCACACGAGCCCGGCCCGCTGGCGATCGTCGCCGGCGAGCAGCGCCACGCTGACGAGCGGCACCCCGATGAGGAAGGGCAGGGCCGACAGCCAGGTGAGGGCGCCGAGCCCGAGCGTGCGCCAGCGGACGTGGAGCCGCCGCACGAGCACGACCGCGGCGGTGGCGGGCACGACGTAGAAGCAGGCCGCCTGGAAGCCGAGGGCGAGCCAGTCGAGCGGAGCGAGGGTCACGGGGTCACCTCCGGGTCGTCGTCGGGGAAGAACAGGGCCTCGATGGGCTGCTCGAAGAGGCGGGCGATGCGGAACGCGAGCGGCAGGCTCGGGTCGTACTTGCCGGCCTCGATCGCGTGGACGGTCTGGCGGGACACGCCGAGGTGCTGGGCCAGCTCGGCCTGCGACCAGCGCCGCTCGGCGCGGAGCACGCGCAGGACGTTCCTCACCGGAACCGCCGGTTGGACGCAGCGATGCCGAGCCCCCACAGGGCCGCCATCACGGGCCACACGGCGAAGGTGGGCATGCGCGGCACGCCGGCCAGCTCGAGGAACCCCCAGCCGAACGTGATCACCGCGGTGCCCGCGAAGGCGAAGCCCAGCGCCTCGAGCTGGATCCGGCGCTGCAGCTCGTCGAGGCCGCGGAGGCGCCGCAGGACGACCCACGGCACGAACGACGCCGGGATCATCGGGATCAGCGCGATGGGGATCTTCAGCCAGCCGTCGACGTGGTCGAGCGCGGTGATCGCGCCGACCAGCAGCACGGCGTAGACCACCAGGACGCCGCCCAGCTCGCGGACGTAGCGGTCGTTGGACACTCCTCCCTCCAGGTCAAGGTCGCTTTACACTCCTGAGTGTATGGCGACCTTTACCAATGTCAAGGGAGGTTGACTGAGCGGCTCAGGATGGGCGCCTCCGGGGCGTCGGCTCCGGCAACGCCGTGGGGTAGCGCTTCGCCGCGCCGAGCACCGCGAGCCCGGTCAGCGCGGCCAACACGCCGCCCGCCGAGAGCGCGATCAGCTCCAGTGCGGCGGTCCGCCGGGTCCAGCTCGTGTCGCCGGTGATCAGCGTCCGCAGGCCCGTCGCGACCTCCACGAGGCCGATGCACAGCAGCACGAAGCCGAAGCACGCCGGCAGCCCGCCGAGCCAGCCGAGGCCGAAGCACTGCACCGCCGTCATCACGAAGACGTCGAACAGGCCGGACGCGAGCTGCAGGGCACCCACCGTGGACGCGACGGCGCCGTCGGGCGCGTAGGGGAGCCACTGCAGCGACCAGGCGCGCGCCAGCGCCGACGGCGGCTCGGGATCGGGCGGCGCCGTGGTGGGCTCCGCGGGCGGCGCCGACCGCGCGGCCGTCCACGGCGGCGGCTCCGTGCTCGGCGTCACCCCCCAGGTGCGGCCGGCGCCCGAGGCCGCCCAGCCTTCGACGCGGGCGATCGTCGCCGCGGGCGCGAACGGCCGCAGCGCCTCCGCGAACGCCGCGGCGTCCTGGAAGCGCTCGGCGGGGTCGGCGCGGATGGCCCGCGCGATCACCTCGGCCAGCGGGCCCACGGCGGGCGGCAGCGGCGCGGGCTCGCCGTCCACGATGCGCCGCATCAGCGCGTAGTCGGTGGTGCCGACGAACGGGATGGTCGCGGAGACCGCCTCGTAGAGGACGACGCCGAGCGCGTACAGATCGGCGCGCGCGTCGACCCGGGCGGGCTCCTCGATCTGCTCGGGGCTCATGTAGGCGAGGTGCCCATCGTGCCGCCCTCGCGCGTCTGGTCCTGCCCGCGGAGCTTGGCGATGCCGAAGTCGAGCACGCGGACGCCGACCGGGTGCTCGCTCTCGACCAGGAACAGGTTCGCCGGCTTGAGGTCGCGGTGGATGACGCCGGCGGCGTGCGCGGTCTGCACGGTCGCCAGGGCCTGCAGCAGGATCCCCGCGGCCTCGTCGACGGGGAGCGGCCCGTCGCGCAGCCGGCGCTCCAGATCGCGGCCCTCGAGCAGGTCCATCACGAGGCCGGCGACGCCGGGCGGGTCGACCACGTCGGTGACGCGCACCAGGCCGGGGTGGTGGATCTGCGCCAGCACCTGGCCCTCGTGGAGGAAGCGGGCGCGGAGGTGGGCGCTGCGCGCGAGCTCGGGGCGCAGCACCTTCAGGGCGTGGGCCGAGCCGAGGGCGCGGTGGCGGACGCGGTAGACCGACGCCATGCCGCCCTCCCCGAGCGTCGCCTCCACGATGTAGTTCCCGACCGCCTCGCCTGGCTCCATGCGCCCGCCACCCCGGGGCAGCGTAGTCCGGGCGGGGTGTGATAGGGGAGGGGGATGTCACCCTGGCTCCTGCTCCTGTCCGCCTGCATCGGCTCGCGCGAGGCCGGCCCCGATCGCACCCACACCTTCGCCGTGGGCACCTACGTCGGCGGCGGGTCGCTGTTCGGCGCCGATCCCTGCACCTACGAGGGCGCCGAGGCCTTCGGCGAGGCGGGCCCCGCCGACGGGCCGCGGTTCGCGGTCGCGCCCGGGCCGATCCGCGTCGTCTGCCCGAAGGTCTCGTTCGAGGGCGCCGCCGTCGCGCCCGACGCCGTGGCGATCACCGGGCCCGACAAGGTGCGGGTCGGGGCCGACAGCGACGTGTTCCGCGCGGTGCTGACGGGCGGCGGCGTCGAGCTGCAGGGCCAGCCGGCCCTCGAGTGGACGCTCGGCCCCGATTGCGAGGGCCACGCCGCCTTCGCCCCCGTGCTCGGCGCGCAGGACACCGGCGGGCCCGACCGCACGCGCAAGCTGGTGGCCAGCGCACCGGGGCGCTGCACCGTGAAGGTGGCGGTCACGACGGGCTCGGACGCGCTCCACCCCGACTTCGAAGGGCGCACCTTCGCGGCCGAGCAGCAGGTGACGCTGAAGTGACGCCCGTCGACGTGGGCGGCGTGCGGTTCGGCGGCCCGCAGCTGGCACTCGTGGCGGGGCCCTGCGCCATCGAGGACGCCGAGACCACGCTCTCCGCCGCGCGCGGCCTCGCGGCGATCGCGCGCGAGCTCGGCGTCCCGTGGGTCTTCAAGGCCTCGTTCGACAAGGCCAACCGCACCTCGGGCGGCAGCTTCCGCGGCGTGGGCCTCACCGAGGGCCTGGCGGTGCTCCGCGCGGTGCGCGACGAGCTCGGCGTGCCCGTCACGACCGACGTACACGAGCCCGGCCAGGCCGAGGCCGTGGCCGAGGTGGCCGCGTTGCTGCAGATCCCGGCGTTCCTCTGCCGCCAGACCGACCTGCTGGTCGCGGCCGGGCGCACCGGGCGCGCCGTCAACGTCAAGAAGGGCCCGTTCCTGGCCCCGCGCGACCTGGGCCACGCCGTCGAGAAGGCGGCGGCCGCGGGGGCGGGCGGCGTGCTCGTCACCGAGCGCGGCACCACCTTCGGCTACGGCGACCTCGTCGTCGACTTCCGGAGCCTGGTGTGGCTGCGCGAGCTCGGCGTCCCCGTCGTCTTCGACGCCACCCACAGCGCGCAGCGCCCTGCGGCCCACGGCGACCGCTCGGGCGGCGATCGCGCGCTCGGCGTCGCGCTGGGGCGGGCGGCCGCGGCGGTGGGGGTCGACGCGCTGTTCGCCGAGGTCCACCCCGACCCCGCCCGCGCGCGGTCCGACGCCGACACGCAGCTGCCCCTCGGCGGCTTCCGCGACGTGCTCCGCAGCTGGCTCGCCGTGGACGCCGCGCAGCGCGGTTAGCGCCGGAAGAACGCCGCCTGCTGGAAGCGCAGCCCCGCCACGATCTGGTCCACCCGCTCGCTCGACAGCGCCCCGATGCGGGCACTGAGCCGATCCCGGGCCACCGAGGCGATCTGCGAGACCACGACCACGCTCTGGCGCGGCAGCCCGCCCTCGCCGGGCGCGAGGAGCACGTTGCCGGGCTCGCCCGCGCGGTGCAGGTTCGACGTGAGCGCGCAGACCACGATGGTGGTGATCCGTGAGCGGTTGAACACGTCGTCCTGGACGACCACCCAGGGGTGGGCCGGGCCGTCGGGCCCGCCGGCGGCCGCCGCTTCGAGCCAGTACAGATCTCCGCGGAGGATCTCGGACATGGTCTCCTCGTGAACCCGTTCCACCACAGCGCACACGGTAGGGCCGGAGAGGGGCGTACGCGGTGTCGGTACGCCCGGACCGTCGACGGAGCGGCGGCTCCTCGGACATGGATGTACGATGCGTCGTCCCGATCGACCGGGCGCGAGCCCGCCCGGCTCCGCTGCTGCAAGCGCTCTTTCCCGCAGGGAGCTGGGGGTCCGTCCCAAGTGACTCGTGTGCACCGACCCATCCTGGGCGCGCTGGCGCTGCTGCTCGGCGGGTGCGTCCACTACTACCAGCCGATGGCGGATCTGCACCGCCCCACGGTGATCGATCCCCGCCTGCCCAACTTCTCCGACGTGTCACTGACGGTGCGCTGCGAGCCCGGCGATCTGATCACCGTGCAGGACGCGAGCGCGCTGTGCCGCAAGGTCGCCACGCTGTTCGAGAACCAGGGCGCCACCGTCGCCACGGCGCTCGGCGGCGAGGAGGCCGAGGCGGTCGGAGACGACGACGACGACACGCAGCAGGCGGCCGCCCCGGCGGGCGATCTCACCGGCCTGACGCTCGTGCTGCGGTCCCGCAAGGTCCACGCCTCGTACCACCCGCTGTCGTGGGTGTTCTTCACCGCGAGCTTCACCGTCCTGCCCGGTGTCAACGAGACCACGTTCGCCCAGGACGTGGTGGTGCGCGACCCGACCGGCGCCTGCTCGCGCAGGAACTTCGAGGGCCGCATCGTCGACCGGGTGGGCTTCGGGAGCTGGTTCGGCAACACGCTCGCCGACTGGCTCGACCGCGACAAGGAGCACCGCCTCACCGGCGACGCCATGGACGAGCACCTGTCCCACGACCTGTACCGCCAGCTGTCGCAGACGGTGTTCAACGCGAAGATGCAGTGGGAGATCCAGGAGCAGCTGCCCGCCCGCGCCCCGCAGGAGGCGCCGTGATCCTCGCGGCCCTGTCGGCGGGCGCGCTCGCTTCGCCGTTCGATCCCGCGCCGGGGCTGTTCCGCAGCCGCGCCGCCCGCAGCGAGAACCTCGACTGCGAGCGCATCTCCACCGAGGCGGCCGTCCGGCGGTACCCGGGGCTGGTCCAGCCCGAGCGGCCGCGCGGCGACTTCGTCGAGCGCGACGTGGTCGTGTGCACGGAGCGGCTCGCCCGGCCGGGCCTGCGCGATCCGCGCGACGAGGCCATCCTGTCGACGCTCGAGGACACCGTGGCCGAGATCGCCGGCGCCGTCGAGGCGCTCCGCCCCGATCTCGCTGGCCGCACCTGGCTCGTCGAGGCGTACGACGACAGCCCGCGCGTGACCTCGAAGGTCTCGTTCGCGGCGAAGAACGCCCTCATGACGCACGGCCTCACCGTGTCCGACCGCACCCCCGCGCTCTCCGCCGGCGACATCGAGGTGCTGGGCCGGATGCCGCCCGACCAGGCGTTCACCGGCGCCTGCCGCCGCTACGCCGACAGCGGCGCCCTGCGCGAGCAGGACGTGCTGCTGGCCGTCACCAGCCGCGACCCCCGCGAGACCGTGCTCCACGCCGGCATCTGCGAGGGCGGCCTCTGGACGTGGCTCCAATGATCGCCCTGCTCACCCTGCTGTCGTCCGCCCACGCCGCATCCCCGCTGGAGGAGGCCCAGGCGGCCGAGGTCGAGCGCGTCCGCCGCCAGGTGGCCGACGAGGTGCACCTCGCCGCGTTCGACCTCGTCGACGAGCTCGTCTACGGCTGGACCCAGGACCCGCCGTTCGGCAGCCCCACCCCGGTCGTGCTCGCCAGCGTGACCGTCCCGGTGGGCCTCGGCACCGGCCTGCAGGCGCTCCTCGAGAACCACATCGCCAGACGTCCTCGGCCACGACCCCACCACCAACGTGCGCCTCGTGCACTGCCCGCAGTGCAGCGCCGTCGTGGTGCACTCGGGGCCCGAGGCCACCGTGATGACGCGGGGCATCGACGATCCGGCGCTGCTGGCCGAGCTCGGCGGGGTCACGGGCCAGCACGCCCTGTTCGTCGATGTCGAGGCGGAGGGTCCTGGCTCGTGCTCCGGGCGCGGATCACGCGGCTGACCCCCGACCTCCCCATCGTCTGGAGCCACACCCTCGCGAGCAACGCGAGCACGCCGCCGCTGCTGCGGCGGCCGGCGCCCTGAAGTCCGCCGCCGAGGCCCGCCAGGAGTACCTCGACGTGCTGCGCGGCAAGGGCCCGCTGTCGGTGCCGCTGCGCTTCGCCGTCCGCACCTACGCCCGGCCGCGCGGCGGCGACCGCATCGGCCCGCCGCCGTTCGTGTGGCTCGAGTCCGGGGTCGAGCTCGGCACCACGCAGGCGAAGGCCTGGACGGGCAGCCTGCTCGTCGGCTACAGCTTCGTCCCCCAGGCCTACCAGGGCGTGATGGCCCAGGGCCGCGTCAACCGGCTGATCACCGGCCGCGCGCGCTCGCTGACCCGGCCCGACGTGTACCTGTTCCTCGGCGCCGCCGCGATGAGCGTGTGGGGCCCGGCGACCCTGCCGCTCCTCAAGGAGCCGCTCAACGCCGACGTGCTCATCGCCGGGCTCGACGGCGAGGGCCCCCGCACCTCGTTCGGCACGCTGCAGGTGGGGCTCGACCTGCGGGTGGGCAGCCGCATCGGGATGTCGACGTTCCTCGAGACCATCCCCGACCTGGCGAACTCCGCCAACGTGGGCTTCTACGGCCAGCTCTTCACGGTCGAGTTCCAGAGCCTCGGCACCGAGGTGACGTTTTGGTTCTGATGCTCGCCCTGGCTGCGCCGGCGTCCGCCGGGCCCGACGCCACGCGCGACGCGATGGATCGCCTCGGCGAGATCCTCGAGCTGCGCATCGAGGACCACCAGATCGACCCCGAGGCCGTCGTGCCGGCGCTGCTCGTGAGCGCGGAGCCGCGCTACGAGGCGTCCACCGACTGGTTCACGGTGCGGGCCATCGAGGTGCTCCAGCGCGCCTTCGGCGAGGAGAGCCTGCGCCTGTGCGAGGCCTGCATGGCGCCGCGCGCCTTCGTCGACGACGGTCGCATCACCTACCAGGCAGGCCCCATCGGCCTCGACGAGGTGGCCCGCCTCGACGACCAGACCCGCGGGAAGGCGGCGCGAGCGAAGTCCGCCATCTGGCTCGACGAGCAGCGCGGCGGCGTCTCGGTCCGCATCGTGGACCTGGCGACGGGGCGCGTGATCTTCGCGCAGAACGGCGACCCGTTCCTGATCGAGCAGCGGAACACGGCGCGCACGTACACGCTGGCCGAGGAGTACGAGCGGCGCGCCCGCGGCGACAGCATCACGCAGGCGTTCGTCGACCTCGTGGTGTACCCGAAGCAGCACGTCTCGCTCGACTGGACCGACCAGTGGGGCAAGACCAACGCGAACCTCACGGGCATCACGATCTCGCTCGTCGACCCCGTCGCGGGCATCGGCGCGGTGCACTACCGCCGGGTGCCCGTGCTCAACGCGCTGATCGGGGCGAAGCTCGTGGTGAGCGTGCCCACCGCGCTGGTCCGCATCGTCGGCGACACCGACGTCATCGATCCGCTGCTGACGGGCGTGGCGCTCACGCGCGTCCCGTTCGGCCGCTCCAACTACGGCGCCGTCCTGAGCGTGTCCACGAACGGCGTGTTCGGGGTCGGCCTGTCCCTGATGAACATCAGCCTGCTGCCGGTGATCCCATGAGCCTGCTGCTGCCGCTCCTCCTCGGGGGCTGCGCCGCCCGCAACTACACGCACTACCTCATCGAGCCCGCGCCCGCGGTGAACCCCGTCCTCGAGGAGGAGGAGGGCACCGACCTGCGGCCGGTGGGCTTCGGCTCCACGACCTCGATGCGGGTGCGCTGGAACGACGGCAACGTCGTGACCGAGGTGCAGATCCCGATGCTCGCGAGCGGGCAGCGCATCGTGGTGGAGCACACCGAGTCGGCGACGGGCGTGCAGACGATCCCGGCGACGCGGCTCGTGCCGCCGCCGCCGTCGCTGGCCGACGAGACGCTCGACCAGGCCTACCGCGAGCGCGGGCTGCGCGTGAACACCGACGCGCCCGAGGTGAGCATCAGCCGGGCGCGCGCCCAGATGCAGCAGGCGCTGGCCGAGGGCAACTACGAGCTCGCGCTCGAGTGGTGCGCGCTGGTGCTGGCCCGCTACCCGGCGCACCCGGAGACCTTGCGCGCCAAGGGCTCCATCCTGGTGCTGCTCGGCGAGCGCGAGAAGGCCATCGAGGTCTACGAGGCGGCCGAGGAGATCGAGTCCGACCCCACCGTGCGCAAGAAGCTCGAAGAGCTCCGCGCCCAGGACACACCGTAGCAGGGAGAAGGTTTCGTGCAGATCCTTGGACTGGCGCTGTTGGCGTTCGTGGTCGCGTACGGCTTCGGGGACCGGGGCGACGCGCAGGTCTCCGCCTTCGACGTGCACGCGGCGGTGATGGTGCTCGTGGGCTCGGCCTCGGCCATCCTGGTGTCGTCGAGCACGGCGACGGCCTTCCGCACCCTCCTCGTGCTCCGCGAGATCCTGCCCGGCCTCGGGCGCATCTCGAAGGAGACCGACGCCATCGAGGCCGAGCGGGTCATGCTCGCCGACCTGTGGCGCGACGGGAAGCGGGCACAGGCCGTCGAGCTCGCCGAGCACAGCGTGAACCCGGCGATCGAGCGGATGCTCAAGCTGGTGCTCGACCGCGCGCCCGACGACGCCGTCCGCGCCGCGTTCACCGAGCTGCGGCACGCCGATCTGTCGCGCTGGCAGCCCGCCGTGTCGAACTGGGAGCTGCTGTCGAAGCTCGCGCCGTCGTTCGGGATGGTGGGCACGATCACGGGCATGATCCAGCTGTTCAAGAGCATGGGCGAAGACGACATGAACCTCGGCGCCGCCATCTCGCTCGCGCTGCTGGCCACGCTCTACGGCGTGGCGTTCGGCGCGGGCGTGGCGGGGCCCATCGGCCACTTCCTGCGGAACAAGCTCGACGAGCGCCTCGGCGTGCTCGAGCGCTGCGAGCAGAGCGTGGCCGAGATGATCGCGCGCGCCGCCCGCGGCGCGGCGGCGGGGTAGGCCGTGCAGCGACGCAGCTACAGCAGCGACGAGGGCTGGCTCCTCTCCTACGCCGACCTCATCACGAACCTGCTCATCTTCTTCGCGATGCTGCTCGCGGCCGCGGAGATCAACAAGACGCGGATGCAGCAGATCGCCGAGTCGCTGTCGGGCGTGGAGCAGCCGGCGAGCCTGTCGTCGATCCAGGAGGAGATCGAGGAGCGCATCGCGGCCGAGGGGCTGCAGGAGCTCGTCCGCACCGACCTGACCGAGCAGGGCCTCAAGCTGTCGCTCGACTCCGGGCTGGTCTTCGCGTCGGGCTCCGCCGACATCCGCGCCGAGCAGTCGTCGGTGCTCGACCGCATGCTCCAGACGCTCGTGCCCTACGCCGACCGCTACCTGTTCGCCGTCGAGGGCCACACCGACAGCAACCCCGTGAGCCCGGGCTCGATCCACAAGTCGAACTGGGAGCTGTCGACGAGCCGGGCGAACGCCGTGCGCGAGCGCCTGGAGACGGTGGGCATCGACCGCGACCGCATCCGGGTCGAGGGCTACGCCGACACCGTGCCGCTGCCGGAAGAAGCGCTCGTGGGGCTGTCGCCGGAGGAGCGCCTCGCCCGTCACCGCCGCGTCATCGTGAGGATCTACTGATGGACCGCAACCGCTCGCTCGTCCTCGCGCTGCTCGCGCTGCTGCTCGCCGTGGGGGTCGACGCCCGCGCCCAGAGCTCGGTGCCCGCGCGCCAGATCCCGCCCACGGTGCTCGCCGAGCTGCAGGTGCTCGAGGGCCGCTTCGAGGAGGCGCTCGCCGCCGACTGCGACGTGGAGCGCTGCTTCAGCAAGGGCTGCGTCTACGTCGACCACGCCGTGGCGGACCAGCCGCGCGGCACGTCGCTGCCGGGCCTGTCGATGGACCCGGGCCCGGGCTCGGTGCCGGCGCAGGAGTACCTCACCCGCGCCCGGTGCTCGTTCGCCCACGAGGAGTCGGTCAGCCCGCAGGACGTGCAGGCGCTGAGCCGGCGGCTGCAGTCGAAGCTGTCGAAGGGCTGGCTCGCCGTGCACATCGAGCACCAGAAGCTCGAGCCGCTGCCGGCCGACCTGCAGGAGCCGGTGCCCGACGCCGAGCCCGAGCCGGAACCCGAGCCCGAGGCGGCCGCGATCGCGCCCGACCTCACGGCGTCCAACGCGGCGAAGGAGCTGTGGGGCGCGCTGCTGCCGCACCTGTACTGGATGATCGGCGTGGCGCTCGTCACGGTGGCCGCGGCCACGCTCGTGTGGTCCTGGCGGCGCCTGGGCCGCGAGTCCATCGAGGAGAAGGCCCTGCTCGCGCAGCTCGAGCGCGGCGAGGGCGACGAAGAGGAGGGGGCAGGGGAGGGGGCCGCCATCGAGGCCGAGACCGAGGAGGACCGCGCCTACGTCGCGAGGCGCTCGGCGGCCTGGTCGGAGCGGCTGGCCGCCTCCGACGGCCCGGGCAGCGATCGGGCTCGAGGCGCTGATCCGCGAGCTGCTGCGGTCGCGCGACCTGCCGCTGCTCGCGAAGGCGGTGCTGTGGTTCCCCGACGGCTTCACCGCGGCGTTCCCGTCCGGCGGGGAGCTCGCGGCGGTGAAGCTCGAGCTGGCCGAGTACCTCAAGCGGGTCGAGCCCGAGGCGCTGCCGTCCGACGCCGCGTTCTTCCGCGCGCTCGACCGCCACGCGCGCTCGGCCTCGCTCGTGTCGCAGCGCGACGCGCAGATCGTGCGCAGCCTGCGCGAGGAGTTCGGCGCCGCCGGGCTCGCGAGCCTGATCGCCGGGCTGCCGCCCCGCATCGGCGCGCTGCTGTTCGCGCTCGCCCCGCCCGACGAGCAGCAGGAGATGATCCGGCTGCTGTCGCCGCGCCAGGTGGCCGCGATGGCCGACCAGCTGCTGCGCAGCAACCGCATGGACCCCGCCGAGACCGCCTACGTCTTCCGGATGCTCGAGGCGGTGCGGCGCGGCGAGCCCGTGCCCACTGCACCGCACAACGCCCAGGTCACCGACCGCGGCACCGCGTTCGACGCCCCCGGCGCGCTGTCGGCGCTGCTGCCGAGCATGGACCGCGGCTACCGCGCCGCGCTGTTCAACGAGGCGCTGGAGCGCAGCAACGGCAGCCTGCCCGACTGGTACCGCGGCATCTTCGTCGCCGACATGCTCTTCGAGCTGCACGACGAGGCGCGCACCGACCTGCTGCTGGAGCTCGACACCGAGGTGCTCGCCGCCTGGCTGTCGGTGGTCCGCGCCGACACGCGGCAGCAGCTGCTCGACAACCTGCCCGAGTCGCTGCGTACCTCGCTGCAGGCGATGTCGGTGTTCCCATCGCGGGCGCGGCAGCTGCAGCTCGCCGAGCAGGGGCGCCAGGCGCTGGCGCGCGCCTTCCAGCGCCAGCTCGCCCGGGTGGGGCTGCCCTTCGAGCAGGTCGTGCTCGCGAACGAGCCGGCGCCGCCCGCGCCGATGATCGTCGAGCCGACGCCGACGCCGCAGGAGCAGCGGCGGACGGGCCGCTCGTGAACGGGGCGCTCCGGTGGGCCGCGGCGCTGCTGCTGGCGGCGCTGGGGCCCTCCTGCACCAAGGTCCCGATCCAGGACATCGGCGCGTTCTTCTCGCTCGCCGACGCCACCTGGTTCGAGTCCGAGCAGACGCTGTTCGTCTTCTACGAGGTCCACGCCGAGCAGGGCCTCAACGATCTCTCCGCCATCGAGATCCGCTACGAGACCGACGGCGAGCGGCGCGACTGGACGCCGCTGTCGGCGCTGCCGAGCGTCCACGACCACGTCCCGGTGGGGTGCAACGGCCAGGCGCCGTCGCCGACCGACCGCTGCGGCAGCTGGAGCCTGCGGGTCGAGCAGGAGCCGCGCGACGTGGCCATCCGCCTGCGCTACCACCCCGACGGCGAGCTGGCGCTGCAGAACGAGACCGTCTACAACGTCGTGCGCGCGGGGGCGCCGCACGTCTCGCGCAGCGCCCTCGTGTACGGCGTGTTCGACGAGGCCAACGAGCACGTCCAGTGGCGGCTGCGCCGCCAGTTCCCCACGCTGCGCAACGAGCGCGTCACCGCCCTCGGCCTGCGCCGCACCTTCCTCGTCGACGAGGAGCGCTACGGCAGCGCCTCGCCCGCCACCGCCGGCAACCCCTACGCCTACGGCGTGCCGTGCCCCGACGACTTCGTCCCGCTCGACTTCGGGCCGCTGCAGACCACCGAGCGCGCCGCGTTCGACTACCAGACGCTGCCCGTCGAGGCCTCCGACGCCTCGCTCGTCTGCGCCCGCGCCACCGTCGCCGACGGCACGGGCACCTTCACCACGACTGCCGTGGCGCAGAAGAACGCCGAGGTGCGGCCCGCGTTCCCGGTGCTGCGCAGCCCCATCCACGAGGCCACGCGCCTGCCGTTCTTCCTGGGGCCGTGCCGCCGCGAGATCAGCGCGGTCCACGACGACATGCTCCGGCAGCGCCTGATGATGGGCGACGTGGAGCGGACGTGCACCGACACCTGGGCGCAGCCCGGCTTCGTCGAGGGCCTGGTGGTGACGCTGCGCGACGCGGTGGAGGCGCAGCGGCCGCTCGGCAACGACATGGTGCTCACCATCGCGCTGTCGGAGGACGACCCGGGCACCTCGCTCGCGCTGGAGCAGGCCCTGGCGCAGGTCCTCCCGGACGAGCGGCTGCGCGGGTCGCCGCGGCTCGTCGGCGCGTTCGTGCTCGACAGCGAGGCCTGGGCGCCCGGCCCGACGGTGTCGCCGGTGGCGCTGTGGTGCCCGGCCGTGGCCACCGCGGGGGGCGTGGCGTCGAGCTGCGCGGTGCAGCCCGACGTGCCCGACATCGCGCTGGGGCCGTTCTCGTTCGGCACCATCCCCATCCTGCCGACGCGCGAGGACTACGTCGACTTCGTGCAGACCTACTCCGAGGCCCAGGCGGGGCAGGTGCGCTCGCTGTCGCTGCTCACGCCCGAGTTCTCCGCCACGGCGTCGCACGTCGCCCTCGACGACTACGGCGTGGCCACGTTCCTCAACGGCGAGCACATCTCCGCCGCCCCGAGCGACGCGTTCTCCTACTGCACGGGCGACGCGCCGCCCATCTTCGTGTTCCGCGCGCCCTCGATGACGGGGCTCGAGCCCTTCGACGAGGGCATGATCGCGGCCTGCGACGACGCCGGCCTCCCCGACGCCTGCAGCGCCGCTCAGCTCGGCCTGGTCCCGCTCGAGTTCCTCCCGGACTGGCACGCCCTGTTCGCCGAGGACGAGTACGACCTCGGCGTCTTCTGGGAGTTCCCGTTCCTCGTGCGCATGGAGTACGAGGTGGTCACGGCGGGCTCGCTGTCGGCGTTCGGGTTCAGCGTCCCGTTCGGCTTCCACGACACCGGCGAGTCCTACTACGGGACCGCCATCTGGACGCAGTCCGAGCTGCCGCTCGACACCACGCTGCTGCAGTGCACCCGCTTCTGCGACCACCCCACGTTCGACTCGGCCGGCGTGTACCACCCGCAGGTCTCGTTCCGCTCGGGGTACGCCCACAACTGCTACGTCCCGGCCTACCCGGCGCTGGGGGACGGGGGCTTTCCACGTGATCCGTGACGCCCGCGGCGCGCTCGGCGCCCTCGTCGCCCTGCTGCTGCCGCTCGGGGCCCGCGCCCAGGACGCCGACCCCGCCGAGGCGGAGGAGGCCGGCGACGCCGACCCGCTCGAGAAGTACCGGGTGCCGTTCGACGTGCTCGCCGACCGCGCCATCGGCACGACGTCGCGCCCATCGGAGTTCGACTGGCGGGCGTCGCCCGTGGAGCTCGCGGTGCTCGGCAGCTTCCTGTTCGAGCTCAACAACTTCGACAGCGGCCGCGGCGGGCTGCTGGCCCGGGTCCCGAGCGGCGGGCTGCTGTTCGAGGTCGGTGTCAGCTACGTCGGCGTGTTCAACACCCCCAGCAGCCGCCTGCTGTCGCTCACGCCGTACCGCCAGCCGGGGCGCCCCGAGCGGATGGAGATCGACTTCACCGTGGGCCTGCCGCTGGCCGAGGGCGTCGTCACCGCGGCGCCGCGCTTCTTCCCGGCCGCGCAGATGGCCTTCGTGGGCTACGTCGGCCTGCGCTACGGGCTGTACCCGACCGGCTTCCGCGGCATGCGCGCGGGGCAGATCGCCGGGGCCGCGTTCTCGCCGCAGCTGACCGGCACCGAGATCGCCAACCTCGACGGGGTGCGGCTCGGGTCGATGGAGGTCGACCCGGGGCGGTACGGCCTCGTGGTGGGCTTCGGAGACGACGTGTACTTCTCGCCCGGCCTGTTCCTGTCGCCGCGGGTGATGTTCTCGCTGCCGCTGCTGGCGCCGGCCTCGGGGACGCAGCTGCGCTGGTGGGGCGACGTGTCGCTCGCCGTCGGGTGGGCGCTGTGATCGGCTGGCTCCTCGCGGCGGCGGCGCTCGCCGAGCCCGCTCCGGCGCCCACCGACGACCAGACGCTCGTGTACTACAACGCGCGGATGGCCCTGCGCGAGGGGGAGCCCGCGGAGGCCCTCCAGCTGTGGCTGCTCCGCAACGCGATCGGCGATCGCGACCGCACCGTCTCGGCCCACGATCCCGACTTCGCCTCGGTCGTCTGGGCGGCGACGGGCGCGCTCGGGCTGTGCCAGGACGGCCTGCGCCTCGACGACCAGCGCGGCGCGGGGCTGTGGCCGCTCGCGCTGCACAACTGGGTCGTCGGGCACATGGGGCGGCGCGCGAAGGCCAAGCGCCCCCGGCCGTTCGAGGCGTTCCAGGTGGGGCAGCAGCAGCGGTTCGTCTCGCTGATCGACGTGCTCGACCCGACGGAGCTGCGCGCCGTGAAGTTCCGCAAGGGCCGCTGCATGCGCCAACAGTCGGCGCTGCTCGACGCCGGTGAGCCCATGCTCGCGCCGCTGAACGACCGCTACCTGGTGGCGCGGCTGCTCCAGCACCTGCTGCGCCAGTCCCGCACCACGCTCGCGCACGACCGCGTCCGGGGCCGGTCCGCCGTCGACGCCCGGCTGTTCGACGTCTACCTGCAGATCGCGTCGTTCTCGGCGACGGAGGCCCGGCGGGCGGCGCGGGACCAGGCGCGGCGGGGCCGGGCGCTCGGGCTGTCGCGCGAGGCGGTGGCGGCGATGGGCGCCGCCGCGGCGTCGTTCGACTTCGCGGAGACCTCCGAGCCGGGGCGGATCCTGCGCGGCTGCGCCGACTGGCCGGTGGCGGAGTGGATGGCGCTGTCGGCGGATCGGCGGCGCTTCCTGTTCGAGAAGGCGCTGGCGTTCGACGGCGGCGACCCCGCGCTCCTCGAGAAGCTCGACGCCATCGCGCTCGGCGTCGTGGACCAGCTCGCCGAGCGGCGGGAGGGCGAGGAGGTGGCGCGCTGGATCGGGCTGCGCGTGTCGTACGCCGAGGATGTCGCCGCGCGCGAGGCCATCTGGGGCGGCGCGCGCGGGGAGGCGCTGCTGGCGCTCGATCGCGACGCCGGCTTCGCCGAGCGCGCCGTCGTGGGGCTGCACCGCGGCGTGCGCCAGCTCGAGGCGGGCGACCTGCCGAGTGCCATGCGGTCGCTCGCCTACGCCATCCAGTACGCGCCCGAGTCCGCCGCCGCCGACGACGTGCGGAGCCTGGCGCGGCGCTGGCTGTCCTACGTCGCGTCGCAGTTCGAGATCACCGACGAGCTGCTGGTGACGCTGCGCGGGCTGCTGCCCCGCGGCGACTACGCCGTCGTGCTCGAGGACCTGCTGTGGCGCGCGGCGTTCCACGCCGACGGCGCGTCGTTCCAGCGCGGGCTCGACCACCAGCTCGGGCGGGACGCGCTGTCGCGGCGGTTGGCGCTCCTGGCGCCGCTCGCCCGCGGTGACCTCGGCCGGTTCGCCACCGGCATCGCCGACGGGCTGCAACGCTCGCCGAGCGAGACCCTGCGCCTGCTCGACCAGCTCGTGCAGCGCCTCGAGCTCGAGGACGCCGACGTCCGCGCCGCCCAGGTCCCCACGCTGCAGCGGGTGCGCCGCCTGGTCGCGCCGCTCGCCGCCGACAGCGGGCGGGGTCGGGTCGCTGCGGCGCTGGTGGACCGGATCCTGGCGCTGGAGGAGGGCAGCGGCGCCCCGGGCGACGGCGACGCGAGCGATCGTGCCCGCGCACTGCTGCCTGGCGTCGACGTCTACGCGGGGAGCGTGCGGCTCGCGCCGGCCGACCCGCTGCCGTGGCCGTTCGCGGCGACCCAGACGAGCCCGCCGTCGGTGTTCGAGCCCATCGCGCTCGTCCCGGAGGAGTGGCGCGACGAGGCCACGGGCGACTGGGTCTTCGGCTGGCGGGTGGGCGGGTGAAGCGGCGACCGGCGGATCGGCGCGCCGCGGCGGCGGCGCTCGCGAAGCGGCGTGCGGCCGTGCGGGCGTCGCTGCGTGGGCGCACCCGGCAGCAGGACCGGAAGGGGCGGCGCTGGCTCGTGCTGGCGGTGATCCTGGCGGTGCTGCTCGCGCTGCTGTGCCAGTGCCGCGAGGATCCGCCGCCGCCCGAGGAGCTCCCCGGGGAGGGCGTCCTGGCGGTCGGGGTGCCCGCGCCGCCGGCGCCGCCCCCCGCGCCCGAGGAGCCGCCCGGCGCCGTCGCGCGCAAGCCGCGGCCGGCGTTCGAGGGGGAGCCGCCCGCGCGGCTGCCGTGGCTGGGGGCGTTCCGGATGCAGGTGGCGGCGCGCAGCCCGCGGCTGGCCGCCTGCTTCGTGGGGGCGACGGCGCCGGGGCGGCTCAAGTGGACGGCGTCGGTGGCGCCGGCCACCGGGCAGGTCTCGGAGCACGTGTTCGAGTCGGTCCTCGGCGCGGACGAGCTCACGCAGGCGCAGCGGACGTGTGTGGTGGACGTGCTGTCGGATCCGACCTACCGGCTCGCCGCCGACGAGCGGGCGACCCCCTCGCGGGTCTCCATGGTGATCGAGTTCTGACGGCTACGGGGTCGGCGCGCTCGCGTTCCAGATGTCCGCCGCGACCTTCCACTCGCCGTCGACCTTGTGCCAGACGGTGACGTACTTGCCCTCGCGCCGCAGCGGCTGCCCCTGCGCGTCGGTGCCGGCCGCGTGGGAGGTGGTGCCGATCGACAGCGCGTAGTCGCCCGCCGCGGAGATGTCGATCCGACCGGTCTCCCAGGTGGAGTCGAAGTCGGGGGCGGCGAACAGGGCGGTGAGCCACGCGCGGCGCGCGTCCTCGCCCTGCACCACGGGGCCGTCGGGTGGCATCGACAGGCCGTCGGCCTCGAAGAACGCGATCACCGCGTCGACGTCGTGCGCCTCGACCGCGGCACCCCAGGCTTCCTCGGCCGCCTCGACCGCCGCGCGCTCTGCCGCAGCGTCCACGGCTGGCGCGTGGTGACACGCGGCCAACGTCGCGACCAGGACCAGTTGACAGAGGGGCCACACTGCGGGTAACGGATCTCCAGGTCTCACGATCGTCCCCGATGGAAAGTTGGAATATGGGTACTCTTTCTGATGACGTTTCGTCAAGTGAGGCGTTCCGGGCGGCGATGCGTCGGGGCGAGGACGCGTCGGTGCGTCGGCGCGCGGTCGAGCGCCTCGCGGCCGCGGCGGACGCGGGCGATCGCCGGGCGTGGTGCCTGGCCCAGCTCGCCATGTGGCGGCTGTTCCATGACAACCGCGGCGTGCTGTGCGATCCGGACGATCTGGCCACGCTCCAGGGCCTCTTCACCGCGAGCCGCGCCTGGGATCCGCCCGTGGAGGGGATCCCCTTCGAGCCCGACGTCCGCCGGTTCGGCGAGCACCTCGCCGCGGCGGTGATCGCGGCGTCTCGCCCCACCCGCGACCCCGTCGGGCGCATGTGCGCCGCGACGCGGGAGGAGTGGACGTTCCTCGCGAACAACATGGTCGCCGAGGCCCTGGACTTCACCCGGGTGATCGCGCTCGCGTCCGCCAAGCTCCCGCACCGGCACGCGCGGCTGCTGTACCACAACCTCTACGACGAGGCGGGGCGCGGGGACTGGGCCGAGGCCCACTTCGCGCTGTTCGCCGACTTCGCGGCCTGGGCGGGAGTGCGCGTGCCGGGCTTCCAGCTCGCTGACGACGACGTGAGCGACGTGCTCCGCTGGACGGTCCCCGAGGTCGTCGCCGAGATCAACGTCCACGACCGCGCGCTGCTCCAGGAGGCGCCGCAGGAGTCGCTCGGGGCGCTGTTCGTCGTCGAGCACCTCGTCAGCACCGACTTCGCCGCGCTGGTGGCCGCGTTGCGGCGCCTCGGCGCGCCGCCGAGCGCCGTCCGTTACTTCGAGGTGCACGTGGAGGGAGATCCGTCCCACGCCGCCGACTGGCTCGAGCTCGTCGCGCCGTACGCCCGCACCGCGGAGGAGCAGCGCCTCGTGTTCGCCGCCGCCGTCACCAGCGCCCGCTGGTACGCCCGGGGCTGGGACGCCCTGTGTGACGGGCTCGACGCCTGGCGGGCGACCGGCGCGGGCCCGACCCTGCCTGCCATCTCCTGACCTGGAGGGCCGTTGCACCACCCCACCGTCAGCCAGCACGTGCTCCTGGAGCTGTTCGACTGCGACGTCGCGCGGGCGGACGACCCGGACGCCGTCCGCGCCGCCCTGCACGCCGGCGCCCAGGCGCTGCGCACGCCCGTGCTCGGGGAGGCCTACCACCGGTTCGCGCCGCACGGCGTGAGCGGCGTGGTGCTGGTCGCTGCGTCGCACCTGTCGTGCCACACCTGGCCCGAGGCCGGCTACGTCTCGGTCGACGTGTACAGCTGCGGCGACGTGCCCGCCACCGAGGCCGTCGAGGCGTTGGTCGAGGCCTTCGGCGCCCGGACCTGGGCGTCTCACGCGGTCACCCGCGGCCTGTGCTCGCTCGCGCCCGAGCGCTCCGCGCACACCGCGGCCCTGCTGCTCGGCCCGGGCGCGGAGCGCCGCCCCATCGTCGACGCGTCGCCCGCCGCGCTGGGCGAGCGCGCGATCGTGCTGCGGGAGCACGGGCTGGTGGAGGTGACGGGCCTGGTCGGCGCGGCGACGTTCGCGGCGGTGCGGGCCGAGGCCCTGCGGCTGCTCGAGACCGACGGGGAGCGGCGGGACCTGCACCTGGCCACCACCGGCACCGACCGCCACATCACGGTGGTGCGCAGCGAGGCCCTGGCGGCGAACCCGGTGGTCGCGGCACAGTACCGGGATCCCGCGCTGCGGGCGGCGCTCGAAGCGCTCGCCGGCGAGCGCCTGCACGACTGCCCCCGCCCCGACGAGGAGCTGCTCGTCACCCGGCACCACTGCCGTGGCGACACGCACGGCTGGCACTGGGGCGACTTCTCCTACGCGCTCATCTGGATCCTGGAGGCGCCGCCCGCGTCGTCCGGGGGGCTGCTGCAGTGCGTGCCGCACACCGCCTGGGACAAGGCCGATCCGCGGGTGCTCGATCACCTGGTGGCCGGCGCGATCCGGACGTACCACTTCGGCACGGGGCAGCTGTACCTGCTGCGCACGGACACCACGCTCCACCGCACCGTGCCGCTGACGCAGGACGACCACCGCGTCATCCTCAACATGACGTTCGCCGCCGACCGCGACCTCCAGCGGGCCTTCCGCGACGACGATCGCTGGTGGGACGACGCCGCGGCGCCGAGCGTGGCGGTGCCCGATGCCAGCTGAGGCGCCGCTGCTGTACCACGAGCTGCTCGGCGACGGACACCAGCGGGTCTTCGCCGTCGAGCGGGTGCTCGCGCGCCACCGCACCGCCACCGGGCAGCGGGTCGACCTCGTCGAGCTCGTCGGCTACGGCGCGAGCCTGTTCATCGACGGCGTCCGGCAGAGCTCCGCGGCCGACGAGCACGTCTACCACGAGATGCTCGTGCAGCCGGCGCTGTTCGCGGCGCGGACGCCCGTGCGCGAGGTGCTGATCGCGGGGGGAGGGGAGGGGGCCACCGCGCGCGAGGTGCTCCGGCACCGCTCCGTCGAGCGGGTGGTGCAGGTCGACCTCGACCCCGAGCTCATCGGGCTGTGCCGCGAGCACCTGCCGTCGTTCTCGGCGGGCGCCTACGACGACTCCCGCTTCGAGCTCGTCGTCGACGACATCGGCGGCTGGCTGCAGCGCAACGATCGGCGCTTCGACGCGATCGTGCTGGACATCCCCGAGGACGACGGCTCCGACGGGCTCCAGGCCCTGTACGGCGCCGCCTTCCACGCGCTGGTCCGCGCCCACCTGGCGCCCGGCGGCACGGTGTCGAGCCAGCTCGGGCCGGTGCACCCCGTGCGCGCCGCGCTGCTGGGGCGCTTTGCCGAGCGCTGGTCGGCCGCCCACCGCTGCGTCGACTGGCTCGTCGCCCCCGAGCTCGGTTGGGTGTTCGCCGTCGCGGGCGACGGGCCGCTCGCGCCGCCCGAGGCCGCGCGGTTCGACGCCGCGTTGCACGCGCCGTGCCGGTACTACTCGCCCGAGCTGCACCGCCGGCTGGCGTATGCGCCGCCGCACCTGAGCGTGGCGCGCCGCGCCGGGTGAGCCGTCGTGGTGCGTGGGAATTGGCGGGCAGCGGCACGGTGGGAATTGCAGCGTTTACACCGCATGTCGCCGATGAGCTTGTACCAGCGACAACCCGGGGCGCGGCCTCCCGCGCCGGGATCCCCTCCCCGGAACCTCGCCGTATCCAAGCTCGCGAGCAGATCTCGGGAGCCGCGCCGGGCGTGCCACTAGACTGTCGCGTTCACGATGGGAGGAACCGTGACGAGTTATTCGCTGGGGTCGGACGATCCCGAGATCAAGCGCCTCGACCTCCAGGCCGCCTCGCTCGAGGCGCCGACCCGAGCGCTGCTGCGCGCCGGTGGGCTCCGGCCTGGCATGCGGGTGCTCGATCTGGGCTGTGGTCTGGGACACGTGGCGAGCATCGCCGCGGAGATCGTAGGTGCCGAGGGTGCGGTGGTCGGTATCGACAACCAGGCCCGCATGATCGAGGTCGCCAACAGCCGGGCGAGCGCCAATGTGCGCTTCCTGGAAGGCGACGTCCGCACCTGGCGCGACGCCGAGCCGTTCGACGCCATCATCGGACGTCTGATCCTGTTCCACCTGCCCGACGCCGTCGCCGTGCTGCAGCACCACATGGAGGGGCTGAAGCCCGACGGCCTGGTGTTGAGCCTCGACTTCGATCTGGCGTCCATCCGCGCCGAGCCGCAGATCCCGACCATCGCGAAGTACAACGAGTGGCTGCTGGCCGGCTTCCGGAGCGTGGGCGCCAACCCCGTGCTCGGGGCGCGGCTCATCCTCTTGCTGGCCGAGGCTGGCCTCGCGGGCGTGCAGGGCGCCGGGATGCAGAGCTACCTCGCCCCCGACGATCCCCGCGGGCCCGCGATGTTCGCTGGGGTCATCCGCTCGCTTGCTCCGGCCATCGTGCGCGCTGGTATCGCCACCGAGGAGCAGCTCGACATCGACACCCTCGCGGACCGCGTCGGCTCGGAGCTGAAGGCGGCGAACGCCGTCATCCTCCCGCCCGTGCTCGGCGCCGCCTGGGGCCGGAAGCGCTGATCGGGCCGCCGTCGTCGGGGAGGGGGGGCGAGCGCGCTCGCAGCGGACACCGCACCGCGCGGCCTCCCCCGGCATCCGCATCCTAATTGTGGAATCTGCCGCCGAGGGGTCCCTGTCTTGACATCGGTCGACCGCGTGAGGGATCGTGGGGGCCTCTGCATCGTCGCAGGGAAGAACGACGAGCGAATCGGAGCCGATGTCGAGCAGCGTACGGCGGGGGGTCGTGCGGCTGGACGCGTGGGCTCCGTCGCCGGAGATGTCATGCCCCACCGAGAGTCCGGAGCTGGTCACCGCGAGCCCATCGCCATCGTGGGCATCGGGTGCCGGTACCCCGGCGGCATCACCGACCCCGCGAGCTTCTGGCAGGCGCTGTGCGACCAGATCGATGGGATCGTCGACATTCCACACGATCGCTGGGATCTCCGCGAGTTCTACGACGCCGATCCGCGGGCACCCGGCAAGATGTACGTCCGGCAGGGCGGCTTCCTCCAGCAGTCGCTCGAGGAGTTCGACGCTTCCTTCTTCGGGATCTCTCCACGGGAGGCCGGGCGGGTGGACCCGCAGCAGCGGCTGCTGCTGGAGACGACCTGGGAGGCCTTCGAGGACGCCGGCGTCCCGGCCTCGTCGCTGAAGGGCCGCAACGTCGCCGTGATGGTCGGCGGCTTCATGATCGACAGCATGCTCATGCAACTGGCGAGCGAGAACCGCGATCTGATCGACAATCACACGTCGGTCGGCACCAGCATGACCATCTTGTCGGCCCGGCTTGCATACCACTTCGACTTCCGGGGCCCGGTGTTCTCCGTCGACACCGCCTGCTCCTCGTCCCTCGTCGCGCTGCACCTGGCCTGCCAGACGCTGTGGAGCGGCGAGTGCGAGATGGCGGTGGCGGCTGGCGTGAACACGATCCAGCACCCCGAGACGACGGTCGCCCTGTGCAAGGCGGGGCTGCTGTCGCCCGACGCGCACTGCAAGGCCTTCGATTCGCGCGCGAACGGCTACGCGCGGGGCGAGGGCGCCGGCGTTGTCGTGCTCCGGCCGCTGTCGGCGGCGCTCGAGGCGGGGGAGCGCATCTACGCCGTGATCCGCGGCACGGCCGTGAACTCGGACGGCCAGAGCGACGGTGGCATCTCGGTCCCGAGCCAGGACGCGCAGGAGTCCGTGCTGCACGCGGCACTCACCAGCGCGGGCGTCGATCCGGCCGACGTGACCTTCGTCGAAGCCCACGGGACCGGCACCCCCGTCGGCGACGGGACGGAGTGCCGCTCCATCGGCAGCGTCCTCGGGACCGGGCGCACCGCACACCGCGCCCTCCGCATCGGCTCGGTGAAGTCCAACCTCGGCCACACCGAGGGCGCCTCGGGCATGGCCGGGCTCATCAAGGCCTCGCTCGCGCTGCACCACCGGCAGCTCCCCGCGACGCGCGGCATCGTCCAGCTCAACCCGAACATCCCGTTCGACGAGCTGGGCCTGCGCGTCGTCCAGGAGCTGGAGCCGCTGCCTGCCGGGCGCCTGTTCGCCGGCGTCAACTCCTTCGGCTACGGCGGCACCAACGCCCACGCCGTGCTCCAGAGCCCACTCCGCTGCCCGCGCCCCACGCGGCCGACGACGACCTGCCGTTCGCGGTGTCGGCGCGGTCCCGGCGGCGCTGCGCGCTGCGGCCGGGCAGATCGCCGGGCACGTGGCGCACGGCGACGCCCATCCGCGACGTGGCCTACCAGCTCGCGGCGCGGCGCGAGCACACCACCGCCTGGCGTTGGTGGTCGACGGCGCCCCCGACGCCGTGGCGCAGCCGAGGCCTTCGCGCGCGGCGGCAGCGGCGGCGAGGCGGCGGGCGTCGCCCCGGCGGCGCCGCCGCGCTCGCCTGTCTACACCGGCATGGGCCCACAGTGGTGGGCCATGGGCCGCGGGCTCCTCGCCTTCCCGGTCTACCGCGAGGCCATGGCCCGCATCGATCAGGCGTTCTCCGCGGTCTCCGGCTGGAGCATCGTCGAGGAGATGGGCCGCGACGAGGCCTCGTCGCGGATGGGCAGACCGGGTGGCGCAGGTCGCCAACTTCGCGCTCCAGGCCGCCCTCACCGAGCTGCTGGCCTACTTCGGGCTCCACCCCGACGCCGTGCTCGGCCACAGCGTCGGCGAGGTCGCCTCCTTCTGGGCGGCCGGCGCCCTGTCGCTCGAGGACGCGGTCCAGGTCGCCTTCCACCGCGGCCGGCTGCAGGCGACCACGGCGGGCGAGGGCGGGATGCTCGCCGTGGAGATGGGCCCGGACGCCGTCGCCACGCTGCTGCGCGAGTACAACGACGAGGCCACGATCGCGGCCATCAACGGCGCCACCGCCGTGACCATCGCCGGCCCGCAGGACGTGCTGACCGGCCTCTCTGCCCGCCTGACCCGCGCCAACGTGTTCAACCGCGCGCTCCAGGTCGAGGTGCCGTACCACAGCCGCGCCATGGACCGGCTGCTGCCCGAGCTCACCCAGTGCCTGTCGGGCCTGCGCCCGGCTGCACCGCAGCTCCCGCTGTTCTCGACGGTCACCGGGGCGCGCATGCGGGGCCGCCGACGCCGCCTACTGGTGCCACAACATGCGCGACGCCGTGCGCTTCGCCCCCGCCATGCGCGCCGCCATCACCGAGGGCTACACCACCTTCGTCGAGGTCGGGCCGCACCCCGTCCTCACCACCTACGTGCGCGACGCGCTGCGCCAGGCCGGCGTCGCCGGCGAGGACTACGCGACCCTCATCCGCAAAAGCCCGAGGTGCGCTCGCTCGTGTCGGTGCTCTGTCGGCTCCACGTCGCCGGCGTGGCGGTGGACTGGGACAAGGTGTTCGGCGGGCCGCGCGCGTTCGCGGACCTGCCGAAGTACCCGTGGCAGCGCGAGCGGCACTGGACCGAGTCGAGCCAGGCGCGCGCCCGGCGCGTGGGCGCGTCGAGCCACCCGCTGCTCGGCCGCCGCCTCGACGCGCTGCAGCCCCGCTGGGAGGCCTCTCTCGGCGACCACTTCATCCCCTGGGCCGTCGACCACCGCGTGGACGGCGAGGTCCTGCTGCCGGGCGCCGCCTTCTGCGAGGCCGCCATCGCGAGCACCTGCACCCTGTTCCCCGATGACCAGGTGACGGTGCTCGAGGACCTCGTGCTGCAGAAGGCGCTGATCCTCGGCCGCGGACGCCAGGTGCTGCACCAGTCGTTCGACCGCGACGGGCTCGTGAGCTTCCACAGCCGCAGCCACGAGGAGGGGGCCCCCTGGACGCCCCACGCGACGGTGCACCACCGCTCGTCGACCTCGTCGCCGCGGGTGCACGTCAACCTCACCGAGCTCCGGACGCGGTTCTTCGGCGGAGAGCGGGTCGAGGACTTCTACGGGGGGCTCGAGGCCCGCGGCTACGGCTACGGCCCGTCGTTCCGGCACGTCGTCAACTGCTGGAAGCTCGGCGACGAGTGCTTCGCCGAGCTGCAGGTCGAGCCGCACCCCGCGCTCGACCTGTCCGACTACCACTTCCACCCGGCCGTCCTCGACGCCTGCCTGCACCCCGCGCTCATGACGCTCCCCGACGACGGGCGGACCTACCTCCCGGTGCGCATCAAGCGGCTCGTCTACCGCGCGCGGGCCACGGAGCAGCTGTTCGTCCACGTCCAGTCCAAGATGCGCGACGACACCGTGGTGTGCGAGCTGCGCATCTACGACGCCCGCGGAGAGGTCCTCCTCGAGCTGGACGGCGTCGAGTCCAAGGCGCTCAACGCCACGCAGCTGCGCTCCCAGGCCCGCATCGAGGACTGGCTGTGGACCGACGTGTGGGAGGAGCAGGCCCGCCCGCGGCCCCGGGAGCCGCGCGCCCGCTTCGCCGTCCTCGACCCGTACGCCGCGCTGCCCGATCTGCGGACGCGCCTGCACGGCAGCATCCTGTCGGCCGACGCGCCGTTGCTGCCGCAGATCGAGGCCATCGTCGCCGGTCCGGGCGTCGACGAGGTCGTCTTCGTCTGGGCGCCCGGGTTCGACGCGGAAGAGGGCGGCATCGAGCACGGCACCGAAGGCTGCGCCATCCTCACGCGGCTGACGCAGGCCCTCGCCCAGGCCCCCCTGCGGCTGAAGCTCACCGTGGTCACCCGCGGCGCGCAGACCGTCGACGGCGACGACGCGAACGACCCGGGCGCGGCGATGCTCTGGTCGTTCGGCCGCGTGGTGCGCAACGAGCACGCCCGGCAGGAGTGCACGCTCGTCGACCTGCCGGTGGACCCCGAGGTCGACGACGTGCTACGCTGGTCGCCGAGCTGCGGGCCGACGCCCCGGACGAGGAGCGCGTGCTGCGGCCCGGCCGACGCCTGGTCGGCCGCGTCGCGCCCTACGACGCCGAGCGGCTCGCGGTCGCGGCGCTGCGCACCTGCGACACCGATCGCATCTCGTTCCAGGTCGAGCGCACCTACGGTCCCGAGGGCGCGGCCTGGTCGTTCCGGCGGGCGGCGCGGTATCGCCCGGGCGAAGGCCAGGTGCGCGTCCGCCTGGAGGCCATCGGGATGGAGCTCGTGGGCGAGCCCTCGCTCGGCGGCTTCTGCGCCGGCACCGTCGATGCGGTCGGCCCGGGGGTCGACCTCGTGCGGATCGGCGACCCGGTGGTCGCGTACGCGCCGGCGGTGAAGGCGTCCTCCTGGATCTTCGACGCCTCGCGCGTGTTCCTGCGGCCCCCCGAGGTCTCCGCGGCGGAGGGGGCCGCGCTGATGGCGCGCGTGTTCGCGCACTACGCGCTCGACGACGTGGCCCACCTCGCCGAGGGCGAGACGGTCGTGCTGTGGGACGAGGGGCTCGGCATCGCCGCGGCGTGCGGCATCCTCGCCAAGGCCCGCGGCGCGCGGGTGTACCTGGTGCAGGAGGGCGAGCAGGTGGGGCCGACCCCGCGCTGGGCCCAGGGCGCGTTCGACGCGCGCTCGCCGCGCCTCGTCGACGACATCCGGCGGGCGACGGGCGGGGTGGACGTGGTCGTCTGCCCGTCCTCGGGCCACGCCGCGCGCATGGTGGACGTGCTGGTGCCCGGCGGCCGCATGATCCGCCGCGCCTCGCGGGCGAGCCAGGGCTCGCTGACGCTGGAGCCGGGCGCGCTGGCCCAGTCGTTCACGCTGTCGGTGGTGGACGTCGACGGCCTGCTGTCCCGTCCGCGGGCGCGGGGCCTCGTCGCGGCGACCCTGCGGGGTGGCCATGGCCCGGCGCCGGTCGTGGTGCCGGTGTCGCAGCTCGGCCCCGACACGCCGCGCGTGGACGCCGTGACGCTGTCGCGCCAGCGCCTGGCGCTCTCGCCGCCCCGGTCGGGCGCGCCGATCATCGATCCCCGCGCGGCCTACGTCATCACCGGGGGCTTCGGGGGCATCGGCCTCACCGCCGCGCGCTGGCTCGCCGGCGCTGGCGCGCGCTGTCTCGTGCTCGTGGGCCGCAAGGGCGCGTCGACGCGCGAGGCGCAGGACGCGGTGCACGCCCTGTCGAGCCGCGGGATCCGGGTGGTGGAGGTGCGCGCCGACGTGATGCACCTCGCCTCGCTCGCGCAGGCGTTCGACCTCGAGGAGCTGGGGGTCGAGCGCATCGGCGGCGTGGTCCACACGGCCAGCGCGTTCGACTCCAACATGCTCGAGCACCTGACCGAGGACGAGATCCGCCGGCACGTGGGGCCCAAGGTCCACGGCGCCTGGAACCTGCACCAGCTGACCCACCGCATGAACCTCGACTTCTTCCTGCTGCTGTCGTCGACGGCGGCGTGGATCGGGCCGCAGGGGCTCGGCGCGTACGCTGCGGCCAACGGATACCTCGACGGGCTCGCGGCGCTCAGGCGCGCTCAGGGCCTCCCGGCGCTGGCCGTGAACCTGGGCGGCATCGGCGACGTGGGCGTGCTCACGGTTCAGTCGCACAGCTCGCGCCAGACGGCCGAGCAGGGCTTCCTCCCCATGGGCATCGACGCCTCGCTGCGGGCCATCGGCCACCTGATCTACGGCGGCGAGAGCCGCGCGGCGGTGGCGGCGCTCGACTGGTCCGCGCTGCTGCAGAAGGTCATGCGCGACCCGACCCGGCCCCGCTACCAGTACGTCGCGGCGGGCCTCGAGCTCGGTGCGACGCCGGCCCACGCCACCGGGAGCGCGCGCGACGCCATCGCGTCGATGGATCCGTCGGAGCGCGCGCCGTTCGTCGCCATCCGGGTGCGCCAGTCCGTCGCGCGGGCGCTGGGGACGGCCCCTGAGCGGGTGCAGGTCGAGACCTCCCTCGAGGACCTCGGGCTCGACTCGCTCATGGCGTCGCAGCTCCGGGAGGACCTGCAGAACCAGTTCGAGGTCGCGGTGCCGACGATGACGCTCCTCAGCGGCCCGAGCATCCAGGAGGTCGCGCGGATCGTGCTCGACTTCTGCGCTGCCGGCGAGGACAGCGAGGCGGTCGTCCTGATGGAGCAGGTCGCCGCCGACGACCTCGAGAGCGCGCTCGCCGAGATCGAGGCCTCCGAGGAGATGGACTTGAGCGGCTTCGTCGTCGACGACGAGTCCTCCGAGGAGGAGCCGTTCGACCGGAGCCAGGAGGAGGTGACCGTGCCGCTGCCGCCGCCGCCCGAGGTCTCGTGGACCTGAAGCAACGGATCGAGCAGCTCGAACCCGCCAAGCGGCTCGCGCTGCTCCGCAAGCTGCGGAGCAGCGGGCACCCCGTCGCCCTGACCTGGGCGCGCGACCTCTCCGCGCGCGACGCCATGCCGGACCTGGCGCTGGAGGCCTACCTCGAGCCCGGCATCCGGCCCGGCGCCGAGCCGGCCCGCGGCAAGCGCGCGCTGCTCACGGGCGCCACGGGGTTCCTCGGCGCCTTCCTGCTCCGCGAGCTGACGCGCGATCCCCGGCGGCGGGTGGTGGCGCTGGTGCGCGATGCCGACGCCGAGGTCGGCGCGGCGCGCGTCCGCGACAACGTCGCCCGGTACGGCCTGGCGGACGAGGTGGACCTGTCGCGCGTCTCGGTGGTCGCCGGGCGGCTCGACGCGCTGCGCTTCGGCCTCGACGAGGCGGCGTTCCGCACCCTGGCCGACGACGTCGACGTCGTCTACCACTCGGGCGCCCTGCTGAACTTCCTGTACGGCTACCAGCCGTTCATCGGGCCGAACGTGGTCGGGACCCAGGAGGTGCTGCGCCTGGCCTGCACCGGCCGCGCCAAGCCGGTCCACCACGTCTCCACCGTCTTCTTCTTCATGAGCGGGCCGCACGCCCCCGACGCGCCGCCCGTCGACGAGCACACCGCCCGCCGCGAGCCGCCGCGCACCTGGGGCGGCTACGCGCAGAGCAAGTGGGTCAGCGAGCGCCTCGTGTGGGAGGCCGCGGACCGCGGGCTGCCCGTCACCGTGCACCGGCTCGGGCTGGTCGCGGGCAGCAGCGAGACCGGCGCCTGCTCGCGCGAGGAGATCTTCGTCCGCTACCTGCAGGGGCTGCCGCGCCTCGGCGTGTACCCCGAGCTGCCGGGCGACGTGTCGTTCGAGGTCGGCTGCGTCGACTTCTGCGCCCGCGCCATGGTGGCGCTCGGCGAGCGCGACGACGCGGCGGGCGCCTGCTTCCACCTCCACGCCGAGCGGCCGTCGCCGCTGCACGCCCTCGGCGCCGAGCTGCTGCTCGCGCGCGGCGAGGCGCTGCGGCCCATCGCCTACGCCGAGTGGCTCCGCCTGCTGAACGACCGCGTGGTGCACGACCGCCAGAACCCGCTGCAGCCGCTGGTGCCGTTCCTGGCGCAGCCCTGGCCCGGCACCGACTGGACGTTCCACGAGACGCTGGCCCACCGGCCGCCCATCTCGTCCACGGGCGTCCGTGCAGGCGCTGGCCCGCTCGGCGTGCCGTGCCGGACCCGGTGGAGGCCGGGCGCCTCACGACCGCGTGGCTCGCGCCCGGCCGCTGGGTCGCCCGCTCCGGCGGCTACGGCTCGATCGTGAACGAGATGCCCTGCCCGATCTGGTCGAGCTCGGGGTCGAGCGCGGAGCGAACTTGGCGATCTCGTTCGGGACCTTCCCAGGTCTGCCCGGTGAACGAGATGGAGCGTGACGGCCCACGCGCCGGTGGGGACGCCCATCAGGTCGCCGGGGGGCTGCGATGTCGTAGGGGCCGCCCACGTCGACGCCGGCCACGCCGTCGGCGGTGTAGTGCTTGAACGCGGGCGAGAACGTGACCGACAGCTCGTTCGCCGAACGGCGACCCCACGGGCCCGAACAGGCCGCCGCCTCGCCGGGGGCCACGCCGGCCTGGCCCGCGGCCGCGAGATCTCGCCCGCCATGGGGGTAGGCCTCGTTCAGCCAGCGCTCCTTGTAGGTCTTCCCCTCGTACTCGAAGGATCCGAGCGGCGTGCCGACGTACTCGAGCAGCACCCGCGGAAAGATGTCGAGCAGGCCGAGGCTCGCCTGGGGCTCGCCGGGGTAGGGGTCGACGATGCCGTCGAGATCGGCGTCGTTCATCTTCACGTACAGCGCGGTGCCGCATGGGACGACCGTCGTGAGGTCGCACACGCAGGCCGGCGACCCTCGGTGCACGCCGGATCCGGCGCGCAGGCCAGCCCCATCGCCAGCGGCAGGTCGGCCGAGAACGCCGTGTCGACCGCGGTCGTGCGGATGCGGAACAGTGGGCTCTGGGTGCCCCCGAGCAGGGCGCCGATGCCGATGCCCGGCGTCACCAGCTCGAACACCGGCCGCTGCAGCGTCATCTCGGTCGTCACCAGGACGGGGAGGTCCTCGATGAGCTCTCCGCCCTCCACGGTGACGATGCCCGGCGCCCCGGTCGCGAGGTCCGCAGTGTGCAGCCCGAGCCAGTCGCCGCAGGTGGCCCCGGTGAGGACGCTCGCGAACGGGTTGAAGTTGCCGTCCACGTCCATGATCGCGGCGATGATGTAGGAGCCGTCGGGGACGTGGGTGAGGAAGAACTCCCCCGACTGCAGGCCGAGCCCGTCTCCGGAGAAGGTGCTGGCACCGACGGTGTCGGAGAGGACCGGGCTGCCGCGGCCGGTGGGGGGCGGCGGGTTGTTCGCGAGGAAGCCCGTCACGATGGTGGTCGCGGGCTCCCCGGCGAAGATCGCCTGGCCGGAGATGACGTTGGTGACCGGCGCGCCGTCGATGGGCGCCTCGTAGTCGCAGCCGCCGACGAGGAGGGCGGCGAGCGGAGTCAGTCGAATCGTACGCATGGGATGCTCCTAGAACCGCCAGCTGGCCGAGCCGTAGACGCGCGCGGGGACCCGCTGCCCCTGCGGGTGCTCGTAGTAGCCGTCGCCGAACAGCTCGGTGAGGTTCCAGCCGGTCGCCGACAGCTCGAGGGGCTGATCGGCGAACGGCCGCACCGCGACCCGCGCCGACACGAGCGAGCGCGCTGGCAGGTGGGCGTTGTCGACCACGATGAGCAGCGACGCCGGATCGATGTTGCGCAGCGGCCAGTCCTGCGGCCCCATCCAGTTGAACCACACCGACAGGTCGGTGCGGTAGGGGGTCCGGTAGCTGCCGCCGACGTTGAACTTGATCTCGGACGACGAGCGATCGACCCCGGTGGGACCCGTGTCGTCGTGGGTGAACGTGCGCGAGACCGAGCCGTTGGCGAACAGGTCGAGGCCGTCCGTCGGGTACAGCTCGAGCTCGCCCTCGAGGCCGTACTGGTTGTAGACGGTCGGCAGGTTCGTGAACTGGTTCGTCCCGACGGAGAACCCGTCGTTCGCCTCGTTGTACGGGACGATCGCCGGCGGGACGTCCGCCGTGTAGATCAGGTTGGACGCGTGGTTGTGGAACACGACCACGTCGGCGCGGTGGAAGTAGCTCGACTCGTCGTGGATGCCGGCCTCGTAGGTGACGATGCGCTCGGGGAGGAGGTCGTACGCGGGGACGCTCTGCACGTAGACGGCGTCGGAGCTCGTGGGGACCCGCAGCCCGAGGTTCGTCTCGCCCGCGCTGGGGTTGCGGAACGCCGTGCCGGTGGTGAGGCGGAGGCTCGTCTTGTCGAACAGCCGGTACAGGACGGCGACGCGCGGCGAGGTCGTCTGCGAGATGTCGACCAGCGGGTGGCGGTCGACGCGCAGCGAGCCGACGACCGAGAGCCGGTCGATGGTGGCCTGCTCGTTCACGAAGACGGAGGGACGGGCCTCCTCGTACAGCCGCGCGTAGCCGCCCTTCGACCAGCCCCAGCGGTACCCGAGGTACTGGTAGCGGGCGCCGACGTTGAACTGGTGCTGGATGGGGCCTGTCGTCCCCTTCAGCGGCACCTCGACCTCGGTGTCGAACACGTTCGTGTCGTCGATCGTGTTGACGCCTCGCTCGCCGACGTACTGGACCACGTTGCCGAGGTCGCCGTTCGAGTTCGTCCAGTACGAGCGGACGTGGACCGGCCCGGCGAACACGTCGCCGCGCACGTAGCGGTGGTGGAAGTTCCAGACCTCGTTGGTGAGCGAGCCGAACGAGATGAACTCCTCGGTCGCCTCCGACAGCCCGGCAGAGAGGCTGACGGCGGCGCTCTTGCCGAACGACTTGTCGCCGCGGACGTTGATGCGGATCGTCTGCAGCCCGAGGCTGTCGTTGGCCATCGTGGTGTAGATGGGCGAGTTCGGGTCGCTCGGATCGACGTTGGCGTCGCGCGACCAGGCGCCTTGCTGCTGGTAGCCGGCCGACAGGCGGTAGGCTGCCGTGCCCGCCCGCCCGGTGGCCACCGCGGCGTACCGCTGGATGGCCGTGGTGCCGGCGGTCGCGGTGACGATGGACTCGCCGTCGCCCGGGGTGCGGGTGATGATGTTGACCACGCCGGTGACGGCGTCGGCGCCGTAGACGGCGGACCCCGGACCGCGGATGACCTCGATCCGCTCGATCTCCTCGAGCTGCAGCGGCACCGGGCCCCAGAACATCCAGCCGATGCCCTGGTACAGGTTCCGCCCGTCGAGCAGGAACAGCACGGTGTTGTTCATCTTCCGCTGCAGGCCGCGGATGGCGACCTCGGAGTGCCCGCCCGACGGCGCCATGACCTCCACGCCGACCACGCGCCGCAGCAGGTCGGGCACGTCGAGGGCGCCCGAGAGCCGGATGTCGTCGGCGGTGATGACGCTGACGGTGGACGGCGAGTCGAGGGGATCCTGGCCGACGCGCGACGCGGTGACGACGATCCGGCGGTAGGCGTCCTCGATGAACGCCGAGTCGTCGGGCTCCTCGGCCGGCGGAGCGCCCGCCGCGCCGCCGGGGGCGGGGCTCGGCTGGATCCGCGCGCCGGGTACGGCCGGGGTCGAGTTCTGGGCCAGGGCCTTGCCCTTGGCGTCGAGCGCGTCGGTGAGCGCGCGGAGCTCGTCGACGATCGCGTTGAAGCGGTCGGCCTCGTCGGTGGTGACGAGCCCGCCCGGCACGGCCACGCCCTCGCTCGGCGGCGGCGCGGCGTTCGCAGCGACGCGGCGCTCGAGGTTGGCGATGATCGGGTCGATGAGGCTCGCGCTGTCGGGCGCGGCGGCGCGGAATTGCCGGTAGTACGACAGCGCGTTGTCGAGGTCGCCGCTGTCTGCATACGCTTTGCCGATGTTGTACAGCGTCTGGGGCAGGGGGAAGGCCTCGTTCGCAGCCTTGAACTCGGCAATGGCCAGGTCGTAGTCGCCGCGTCCGACCGCGTCGAGCGCGGTGGCGAAGTGGCGGCGAGCGTCGTCGCGCGGATCGGCGTGGGCGGGCACACTGATGCCCAGCCCCACCGCGATCGTCGCGATGAGGGACCATCGTCTCATGGGTTCACCATGTCTTCCGTGCAGGCAGATCCGATGTGGATTCGGATCACGCCGGGTGTGGGTCATTGCGGCTCGGCGAGGGCGTCCGGGATGCCGAAGTACCCGTCGGGGACGGGCGCCGGCGAGGCTTCGGGTGCAGGGGTCGGCGCGGGCGCGGGGCTCGGCGCGACCGTGGGCCGGGGCGGCGCGGGCTCCGCGCTGCCGGCGCTCGGGGCGGGCTTCGGGGCGACGACCGGCTTCGGGGCAGCGACCTCGCGCGGCTTCGGCGTGGGGGCGGGCTGCGCGTCGGCCTCGCCGCCGGGGGCCTCGGCGACCTCGAGCGGCTCGCTCGGATCGCTCGGCTGGGCCGCGGCCGGCTCGGCGGGCTCGATGGGCTCGACCACGGGCACGGGCGGCGAGGCCACCACCGCGGGCACCTCGGCGCCGCCCCGGCTCATCATCCACGCCACCAGCAGCAGGGACGCCACGGCGATGACGGCCATCGAGGCCGTGAGCACCATCGCGAGGGTGACGACCCCCCACAGCGCCGTGGAGCGCCCCCGCGGGTCGACCGCGGCCATGGCCGGGCGCGACATCGACGGGTGCGACAGCCCCGAGCGCGACAGCGAGTGGTGCGAGATCGCGGGCTGTGAGCCGGACACGCCCGGGTGGGAGCGCGACATGCCGGGGTGGGAGCGCGACATGCCCGGGTGGGAGCGCGACATCCCCGCGTGGGAGACCATCATCCCGGGCTGCGACATCGAGCCGGAGTGGCTGTGGGTCACCGCTTGCATGTTCGGCCGGGAGATCGCCGAGAGCGACTCGGGCGGCATCGACATCCACGGGTGCGAGCCCGAGGTCTGCGTGACGCCGGAGCGGAACTCGTCGCCGATGATCGGATACAGAACCCGCATCAGCTCCGACATGTCGGCGTACCGCTCGTCGGGCGCCTTCTTCAGGCACTTGGCCACGACCTGCTCGAGGGCCGGCGGGAAGTCGAGCTCCGGCGTCACGTCCGACAGCCGCGGGACGGGCTTGACGAGGTGCGCCTCCAGCATGCCGTGGCTGTCGTTGGCGGTGAACGGGTAGCGTCCGGTGACGGCGCGGAACAACATGACGCCGAAGGAGTAGATGTCGGCCCGCAGATCGGTCTGCTCGCCGCGGATCTGCTCCGGCGCCATGAACTGCGGCGACCCGAGGATGAGGCCGGCTCGGGTGATGGTGGTGTCGCTCTCCACCACCTTGACGAGCCCGAAGTCGACGAGCTTCACCCGCTCGGCGCCGTCGTCGTCGGCGACGATCATGACGTTCGACGGCTTGAGGTCGCGGTGGACGACGCCCCGCTTGTGTGCATAGCGCAGGCCGCTGCACACCTGAATTAGCAGCGGCAGCGCCCGCGAGACGTGCATCGGGCCCTCGCGGAACAGCTCGCCGAGCGAGCTGCCGTCGAGGTACTCCATCGCCAGGAAGAACCGGCCGTCCTGCGTCTCCCCGTAGTCGTGCACCACCACGATGTTGGGGTGGGAGAGCTGGGCGAGCGCGTACGCCTCCAGCCGGAAGCGGACGATGAGCTCGTCGAGGTCGTCGTGCTCCGTGGGGAGCGCCAGCACCTTGAGCGCGACCCTCCGCCCGAGCGGCATCTGCGTGGCCAGATAGACCGTCGACATCCCGCCGCGCGCGATCTCCCGCTCCACCGAGTAGCGGGTCTCGAGCGCGGAGCCGATGCGTCCGCCCAGGCGAAGTTCAGCGCTCATGTGGATGACTCGGGGTGCAATGCTACGCCCTGCGCTCGAGTGCAGTCAACGGGTCGGAAGGAAGGTACGTAGGCGGCCACGCTGTCCGGTGGCCAGTCAGTGGCGATTATGGATCGCGCGGCGGATCAGAGTCAAACGCCAGGACCATCTGACACCTGGCGGCTCCGTCGGGGCGCGGCTCCGGGCCTACCGGCGGCGGCGGGCCGCGATGCGCGCATCCGCGTCGGCCCACCCCGCGTCGAGCGGGACGCCGGGCTCGCCGATGTCGACCACCACCGGGGCGTGATCGGAGGGCGTGGGCTTCCCCTTGCGGGCGACCCGGTCGATCTCCGCGAAGACGACCCGCTCCGCGAGGGGCCGGGTCACGAGCAGCAGATCGATGCGCATTCCGTAGTTCTTGTGGAACATCCCCGCGCGGTAGTCCCACCAGCTGTAGCGCTCGCCCTCCGGGTGGCGGAGCCGGTAGGCGTCGACCAGGCCGTGGGCCTCCAGCTGGGCGATGCGCTCGCGCTCGGCGCCGGACACGTGCGTCCCGCCGTGGCAGGCGGCGGGATCCCAGACGTCGAGGTCGCCGGGCGCCACGTTGAAGTCGCCGCCGATCACCGCGGGAGCGGCGGGATCGCAGGTCCGGCGCGCCCACCCGACCAGGTGATCGAGCCAGGCGAGCTTCGCCTCGTAGTGCGCCGAGCCGAGGCTGCGGCCGTTCGGGACGTACACGCTCGCGACGCGGACGCCGCCGGCGGTGGCGGCGATCATCCGGGCCTCGCCGAGGAGCGCCGGGTCGTCGGCCGGCGCGGGCGGGAGGCCGAAGTTCGTCTGCACGTCGTCGAGGCCGACCCGGCTCGCGATGGCCACGCCGTTCCACCGGCCCTCGCCGTGGTGCGCCAGCGTGTAGCCGAGCTCGCCCAGGGCGTCGTGCGGCGCCTTGTCGTCGGCGAGCTTGGTCTCCTGGAGCAGCAGGACGTCGGGCGCGGCGCGGTCGATCCACCACCGGACCTTGTCGAGGCGGGCCGGCAGCGAGTTCACGTTCCAGGTGGCGATGCGCATCCGGCTGCGTAACGTCATGGCCCGTCCGCACGACCGACAGGGCTCGGAGAAAAACTCCTTGACGCCCCCGGGGGTGCATCGTAGTGGATGAGTGTCCGCGGCGGGCCGGTGGCCGGTCGCGGACAACCCGCTCGTGACGCCGCGTTCCACGCCAAACCGGCGCCGTCGTGCCCGCTCGTGCCCGCCCTCGCGGGGGCACCTTCGGGTCCGCGCACGGCGTTCCGGGGTCCTCGGCAGCGAGACCAGGGAATGGAGGTTCGACTCCTCCCGCGCCCACTTCCCCCTCTCCAAGGTTCCTCGGGCGCGTGGCGAAACGGTAGACGCACTGGGCTGCGCATCCCAGCTCCCGCCGATGCTTTCGCAGCGTCGAAAACTCTGTGCAGGTTCGCGTCGGCGGTGTCCGGCAGGCTCGCCTGTCGCCGCCGGCAGACCGCGCTCGGACCCGTCGCCCAGGCGCCCTGCGGCCAGCTGTGCCCGTGCGCACGGCCCGCGCAGCGGCCCCCGGCCCGACGATCCGCGGGCGGATCCACCACGGTCGACCCCGCGCCGCCGCTGCCGGCCCGCCCTCGGGCGCGCCGTCGGCCACCGTCGCGGTGACGCTCGCCGACGCGGGCCATCCCCCCATGGAGGGTTGCCATGTTCAAGACCATCACCGTCGCGATGAACCAGCGCGCCGTCCTGACCCGGGGCGGCCTGCCGGAGCGGGCGCTGCTGCCCGGCCGCTACACCTTCTTCAGCCAGCGGGTCGACGCGATCCGCTTCGACGTCGAGGCGCTCGCGTTCACGGCCCTGCCGGCCGTCCTCGAGGTGCTGCCGTCCGACTGGTACCAGCAGGTGCGGGTCGGTCCGCTGCAACGCGCCGTCGTCCTGCGCGACGAGCGGCCCGTGCTGTACCTCGGCCCCGGTCTGCACCGCCTGTGGCTGCTCGACGGGGTGCAGGTGCGCTTCCTCACGCTGACCGAGCCGGTGCCGGAGCTCAGCGACGCCCTGCGGGCGCTGATCCCGGCGGGTGAGCTGGTGGACGTCACCGTGCGCCAGCACGAGCGCGGCCTGAAGTACGTGCAGGGGCGCTTCGAGGGGCTGCTGCCGCCGGGGCGGCACCTGTTCTGGAGCCACCCGGCGTCGCGGGTCACGGTCACGGTGATGGACCAGCGTCTGCAGCAGCTGACCGTCTCGGGTCAGGAGCTCATGACGCGGGACAAGGTCACGCTGCGCCTCACGCTGACGGCCGAGTACGCGCCGTCGGACGTGGCGACGCAGGCCCACGCGGTCGCCGACCTGCAGGGCGCGCTGTACCTGGCGGTGCAGCTCGCTGCGCGGGAGTTCGTGGCGGGTGTGACGCTGGACCAGCTGCTGGAGGGCCGCGAGGCGCTCACGCAGTACCTCGAGGCGCAGGTGGTGCCGCGCGCCCGGGCCTACGGGGTCGACGTCTCGCGGGTCGGGGTCAAGGACGTGATCCTGCCCGGCGAGATGAAGGCCCTGATGAACCGGGTCATCGAGGCGGAGAAGCAGGCGGCCGCGAACGTCATCGCGCGCCGGGAGGAGGCTGCGGCCACGCGGAACCTGGCGCAGGTCGCGCGGATCATGGCCGACAACCCGGTGCTGATGCGGCTCAAGGAGCTGGACGCCCTGCGCGAGATGGCGGGGAAGGTCGGCCACCTCGAGCTCCGGGTCGCGCCGGACACGGTGCAGCAGCTGCGGCCCGCGCTCAGCGACCGCTGACCGACCGCCGCCGGCGCGCCAGGAACGCGAGCCCGAGCAGCCAGGCAGGGCTCGCGCCCCCCGGCGCGTCGGCGCAGCCGCAGCCGAGCTCGGCCTCGGGGGCCGCCCGGGCCGGGCCCGCACCGCCCGCGTCGCCCGGGGCGGGATCCGCGCCGTCCCAGGCGCCGTCGCCGTCGGAGTCGGGGTCGAGCCGATCGGGCAGGCCGTCGCCGTCGCCGTCGCCGTCGCCCTCGTCGATGGTGGGGACGCCGTCGCCATCGTCGTCGGGGTCGAGGGCGTCGATGATGCCGTCGCCGTCGGTGTCGCCCAGGCCGTCGATCCCGTCGGGCACGCCGTCGGCGTCGCTGTCGGGGGAGAGCGGGTCGGTGCCGGCGTCGACCTCGACGCCGTCGGTGAGCCCGTCGCCGTCGGTGTCGGGGCGGGCCGGATCCGTGCCGATCTCGAGCTCGTGGTGGTCGGTGAGGCCGTCGCCGTCGGTGTCGGGGGAGGGGGCGTCCTCGCCGTCGCAGTCGGCGTCGATGCCGTCGCCAGGGACGTCGTCGGCGTCGGGGCGGATCGCGCCGTCGGCGTCGTCGCAGTCGCCGCCGCGCCCGATCCACGTCGGGTCGGGCGCACAGAGCGTGGCCACGGGCGGGACCGTGGCGTCGCCCCAGCCGTCGCCGTCGGCGTCGGGCCACCAGGGGCCGCCGGGCCCGTCGTCGACGCCGCCCACGCAGTCGTCGTCGATGCCGTTGCACACCTCGACGGCGCCGGGCAGCACCTGGTCGTCGCCGTCGTCGCAGTCGCCGCCGACGGAGACGCCCACGGCGTCGCAGCCGACGGCCAGGAGCGCGCCGCCCACGCCATCGTCGTCGTCGTCGGCGTACCAGGCGCCCGGCAGGGTGGCGACGGCGTCGTTGCAGTCGTGGGCGGCCAGGACTTCGCCCGGCAGCCCCACGCATCCCGTCCGCGCGGACGCCGGGTCGCCGAGGCCGTCGCCGTCGTCGTCGACGTACCAGACGTGGTCCTCGCACGGGACCTCGCAGGCATAGTCGTGGGGATCGGCGCAGTCCTGGTCGTCCCACAGGCCCGTGATCTCGACCTCGACGCAGTCCTCCTCGGCGTGCTGGACCCCGCCGTAGAAGCCGTTGTTCGGCTCGCCCGTGCGCCAGTTCGTCCAGGTGGGGGCGGTGCCGTCGGCCCAGCGCCAGTCGTCCTCGATCTCGTCGCGCAGCGCGATCCAGAAGTCCACGGCGTTCGGCGTGGCCGCCAGCAGGTCGTCGATGTCGGCCTGGCCCTGCGGCGACGCGAGCGCGTAGCCGTCGGCCTCGCAGGCGGCGAGGGCGCTGTCCCAGTCGAGCTGGACGGTGCAGGCCTGCACGCCGCGCGCGTCGGTCGTGAGGGTGGGGCAGGCGCAGGCGCCCTCGTCGATCTCGCCGTCGCAGTCGTCGTCGATCCCGTTGCACCGCTCGGTGGCGCCCGGGAAGCGCCCGTCGTCGCCGTCGTCGCAGTCGCCGATCGAGGCGAGGACCTCGCCGTCGCAGCGCTCGCCCGCGACCGCGGAGGCGGGGGCGCCGTGGCCGTCGCCGTCGGCGTCGACGGCGGTCCAGACGGGCGCCTCGTCGACGAGGCCGTCGCCGTCGTCGTCGACCCCGTTGCACAGCTCAGGTCCCGCCTGCGCGGGGAGGGCGAGGATCCTACATCCCCTCCAGGGTACCCGACGATAGGTGTCGGCAGGGAGTCGGTCATGGAGCGAGTGCTGAGCGGGCGCACCGTGGAGGTCACCCGGGGCGACCTCGTCGAGCAGCGGACGGACGCCATCGTCAACGCCGCCAACGAGGCGCTGCTCGGCGGCGGCGGGGTCGACGGCGCGATCCACCGCGCGGCGGGGCCCGAGCTGCTGGCGGCCTGCCGCGCGCTGCCCGAGGTCTCGGCCGGCGTGCGGTGCCCGACAAGGAGGCGCGCATCACGCCGGGCTTCCGCCTGCCCGCGCGCTGGGTCGTGCACACCGTCGGGCCCGTGTACCGGCGCCACCGCGATCCGGCCGGGGCGCTGCGCGCGGCGCACCGCGCCTCGCTGGCGCTGGCGGTGCAGCACGGCCTGCGGACCGTGGCGTTCCCGGCCATCTCCACGGGCGTGTACGGCTATCCGCTCGACGAGGCGGCGCGCATCGCCGTCGCGGCGGCCGCCGAGCCCGGGTGGGACCTCGATCTGGTGCGCTTCGTCCTGTTCGACGACCGGGCGCTCGAGGCGTTCGAGGCCGCCCTCGCCGACTTCCGGTGACCGAGCCGAACGAGCCGCTCGGGCTGCTCGATCCGGCGCGCGGTGCGGCAAGCGCTGCGCGAGTGGGGCTCGGCGACCGGGCCGACCGCGAGCCCGACAGCTGGGTCCAGGCCGTGGCGCGCGCGGCGGGCACCGTCCGCAGCAACCCCGACGCGCCGATCCCCACCTGGTCGGTCGCCGACCACCACGTCCGGCGCACCAGCGAGCGAAGGGGCCGCTCGACGTCGACGCGCTGGTCTGCTCCTGCGCGAGGGCGCACCTGCGTCACGTCGCGGCCGTGCTGGTGGTCCTCACGCGTTCGCCGACCCCCGGCGCGGCGCCGCGCTGCGGGCGCCCCTGTGGGAGGTGAGCCTGGCGCCGATGGCGCGCGGGCGCCGCACCGCGCAGGTGCGCACCGCCGCGTCGGTGCGCTACGACGTGCTCCGCCCACCCCGGGCCTGCGCGGCCTCGCGGTGGAGGCGACCGTCGTCCGCGACGGCGCCGCCGACCAGCGCGCGCCCGCCACCCTGGAGCGCCTGCGCGACGCCGTCCCCGACCTGTCCGACGCCGACGCCGCCGCTCACACCGCGCTGCGTGCGCTCGGCCGCGCGCGGCGCGCCGAAAGAGCATCGGCACGCTGACCCGACACCTCTCGCGGACGCTGCTCGAGCGCCTCGCCCTGGTGCGCGACGTCCGCCTCGCGGGCGAGCCCGTGCGCGTCACCGCGGCGATCGTCGCGCCGCGCCTGGCCGCCGACCCCGCGCCGGACGGCGGGCTGCACCTGCGGTGGGTGCCCGAGGTCGCGCTGCACTGGCGCGATGCGGGGATCGTGCTCGTCGACGGCGCGCTGGCGCGCTGCCCGAGGAGCTGCCCGACGCGGTGGCCGAGCGCCTGTGCGATCCGCTGCCGGAGGTGCCGGCCGCCGACGTGGGCGCTTCGTCGACCGCATGGTGGTCGCCCGCGGCCTCGACGTGGCCCTCCCGCCGGATCTCCCCGTCGTCCGCCGGCCAGACGACCGGCAGGCGCGGATCGTGCTCGCCGAGGACGGCCCCGACGGGCTGTCGGTGCAGCTGCGCTGCGTGTACCACCGCGGGGAGGGCGAGGTGGAGGTCAGGGCGCCGACGAGACCGTCGTTGTGCCGGGAGGGGCTCGTGCGGCGCGACCTCGCCTGGGAGGCGGCGGAGCGGGCGGCGTTCACCGCGCGGGTCGGCACCGACGGGCTGGTCCTCCGCGGCGACGCCGCCGCCGACTTCCTCGTCGACCACCTCCCGGCGCTCGCCGAGCGCTGGCCCGTCTTCGGGCGCGACACGCTCACGCGGGTGCGGACGGCGGGGATCGGGCGGCCGGTGGTGCGCGTGAGCGAGCACGAGGACTGGTTCGACCTCGACGTGCGGTTCGAGGTGGCCGGCCGCGCCGTCGCCGCGCCGCCGGTGCTCGCGAGCTGGCGCCGGGGCGAGCGCTACCACCGCCTCGACGACGGCGCGCTGATGCGGCTGCCCGCGGCCTGGCTCGAGCGCCACGCCCGCGTCGTCGACACGCTCCTCGCGGTGCGGCGCGCCCAGCAGCGGCTCGGGAGCTGGCACGCGTGGATGGCGTCGGAGCTGTTGCAGGAGGCGGGGGCCGTCCGCTGGGTCGAGCGCGCGCGCGCCCTGGCGGCGCCGATCCCCGAGGGCCCGCCGCCCGAGGGCCTGCGCGCGACCCTGCGGCCGTACCAGCAGCGCGGCGTCGACTGGCTGCGGGCCCTGCGCGACCGCGGGCTGCACGGCCTGCTGGCCGACGAGATGGGCCTCGGCAAGACGGTGCAGGCGCTCGGCGTGCTGGTGGAGGCGCGCGGCGACGGGCCGTCGCTCGTGGTCGCGCCCACCTCGGTGCTGTGGAACTGGCGCGACGAGGCGGCGCGGTTCGCGCCCGAGCTGCGCGTCGTCGTCTGGCACGGGCCGGGGCGCGATCCGGGCGCGCTGGCCGAGGCCGACCTGGTCCTCACCACCTACGCCCTGCTCCGCCGCGACCTCGCCACGCTGCGCGCGCAGCCGTGGACCTGGCTCGTGCTCGACGAGGCGCAGCAGGTGAAGAACCCCGGCAGCGTCGGCGCCCGCGCCGCCCGCCAGCTGCGGGCGCGGCACCGGCTCGCGCTCACCGGCACGCCGCTCGAGAACGACCTCACCGAGCTGTGGAGCGTGCTCACGTTCCTGCTCCCGGGGCTGCTCGGCACGCGCAAGGCGTTCCACGCGCGGTTCGCCGAGGCATCCGACGCCGCGCTGCAGGAGCTGCACCGGCGGACGCGGCCGTTCGTGTTGCGCCGCCGCAAGGACGACGTGGCGCCCGAGCTCCCGCCGCTGTCGGAGGTGACGCTGCGGGTGCCGCTGTCGCAGGGCGAGCGCCACCTCTACGACGCCGTGCGCAACACCGTCCGCGAGGCGCTGCTCGGCGCCGACGACGCGCACCGCAGCCGCATCGTGCTCGACGGGCTGACCCGGCTGCGCCAGGCAGCGTGCCACCCCGCGCTGCTCCCGTTCCCCGAGGCGCGCCGGGTGCAGCGCTCGAGCAAGCTGGCCGTGCTGCTCGAGCGCCTGGAGGAGGTCGTGCTCGCCGGCAGCCGGGCGCTCGTGTTCAGCCAGTGGGTCGGGCTGCTCGACCGCGTGGCGGACGCGCTCGCCGAGCGGCGGCTCCCGCACCTGCGCCTGCAGGGCGACACCCGCGACCGGGCCGGCGTGGTGGCCGCGTTCCAGCGCGACGACGGCCCGCCGGTGCTGCTCGTGAGCCTCAAGGCGGGGGGCACGGGGCTCAACCTCGTCGCGGCGGACGTGGTGTTCCACCTCGATCCGTGGTGGAACCCCGCCGCCGAGGACCAGGCGACCGACCGCGCCCACCGCATCGGGCAGCGGCGGGCGGTCACGGCGTATCGGCTCGTGGCCGCCGACACCATCGAGGAGCGCGTGCTGGCGCTGCAGGCGGGCAAGCGCCGGCTGTTCGAGCGCACCGTCGGGCGGGCGGCGGGGGACGGGCCGCCCACGCTCGCGGAGCTCGAGGCGCTCATCGCGCTCTGAGGGCTACGCCTCGGTGTCGTCGCCCGCGAGGCCGGCGAAGGGGCGGAACTGCAGCGCGGCGTCGTCCTGCTCCTGCAGGCCCTCGGGCGGCGCGCGGAGCTGGTCGAACGCCCGCTGCAGGCGCTCCCACAGCGCCTGCTGCGGCTCGCGGGGCGCGCGGCCGGCCTTCTTCCAGGCGGTCATGGCGCGGCCGATCTCCTCGTCGGGGTCGCCCTCGGCGCCCTCCTCGGCCAGGCGCTCCATCCGCACCACGACGGCCTCGAGGCGGTCGAGCGCGGCCTGCGCCTGGGCGGTGCGCGCGGCGGCGCGCGCGGCGAAGACGGCGTCGCAGGCGCCGCGGAAGCGTGTCCAGGCGCCGTCGGTCTCGCCGCGCGGGCCCGGCACCTTGACGGCCTTCCACGCGGTCTGCAGCGCCTTCACCCGGTCCGCGGCGGCCTCGGGATCGCGCTCGGCCGCGCGGGCCAGCGCCTCGGCCTGCCCGACCAGCGCCTCGAGCTCGGCCAGGCGCTGCTGGCGCAGGGTGTCGCGGTCGTCGCGGAGCTGCGTCTGGCGCTCCTTCAGCCGCTTCTCGGCCGCGGCGAACGCCCTGGCGGCGGGGTGGTCGGCCCCGATCTTGCCGACGGCGCGCAGCTCGGCGCGCAGCTGGCCCATCTCGGGCCCCGCGCCGCGCAGCTCCTCGCGCTCGGCGAGGGCGCGCGCCCGCTCGACGATGGCCTCGCGCTGGGCGTCGAGCGCCTGCTCCGCCGCGGCGGCCTCGGCGCGCAGCGCGTCGATGCGCTCGTCGAGCCGCGCGAGCAGCGCGTCGCGGGCGGCGATCAGCGGCTCGGCCTCGTCGGCCGGGGGCTGTCCGAGGCGCGACCAACCGTCGCGCAGCTCGCGCCGGGCGCCGACGAGGTGTCGCAGGTCGGCGGCCTCGACCGCGACCAGGGCGTCGGTGTGGGCGAGCAGCCGCTGGAGCTCGGGAAGGCGGGCGCGCCGCCGGTTCTCGGCCGCGGCGGCCTTGCGGGCGGCGACCTCGGGGTCGGGCGCAGGGGGGGCCGGCGGGGGCACCTCGGCCGGCGGAGGCGCGGGCCGCACCTCGGCGCGAGGGGCGGGCGCCGGCGGCGGCGCTGCCTCGACCTCGGCCTCCGGCTCGACCTGTGCGGCTGCCGGCGCGGCAGCTGCGGGCGCCCCGGCGCCCGGCCGACGGCCGAGACCCTTGCGCTTCTTCTTCTTGCCCTTGCGCTCGGGTTTTTCACCCTTGGGCGCGCGCGGGGCCTTCGCCTCGGCCTTGCGCGCCGGCTGCGCCGGAGGCGGGTCGTGGGGCGAGGGGGCGGGGGCCTCCTCCGCGTCGGGGGGCGCGCTGCGTCGGAACGGGCGCAGCAGCATGTCGAGCCAGCTCATCGGGCGCTCCGGGTCCTGCCCCGCTTATCCTCACCCGCCGTCCCTGTCCCCGTGCCGTCGCACCGGGGCGGACGCCCTGCGATTCTGGATTCGGCAAACCCAACGCAGTGGGTTTCTGATATGGTGCCGACTCGCGAAGACGGACCGACGAACACCCCCCAGTCGTCACCGAGACCCCTCGACCGCTGCCGGAGGTCCCAGTGATCGTGACTCGACCCTAGCGGTCGACGCCAGCTCGACTCCAGCTCGACCGCGGCTGCGACCGGCCGCCGAGCGGCCTGTTCCGGAGCGCGCGACCGCGGTGTCGGTCGCGCGGACGGAGACGTCCGCCTGATTTCTTGCTCCAGGAGGTGTGTGACCCCGATTCGTGACCAATTCGCAACGGAGCGATCAACGTGCGCGTCCTGGCGCCTTCGCTCGCCTGCTTGCATGCTGGAACCCTTCCAAACAAGCGAGACCACGATGAATCGAACCCTGAGAGCGGCCGCCGTGGGGGGCCTGGCCGCCTGCGCCCTGGCCGGCGGCGAGGCGCGCGCCTCGTCGTTCCTGGCCATGGACCTGGACCAGCTGGTGGCTCAGTCCGACGCCGTCGTCGTCGCCGAGGTCCTCGACACCCACTCGTTCTGGGACAAGGACCACCGCGTCATCCTGACCGAGGCGACCCTGGCGGTGGACGAGCGTCTGCTCGGCAACCCGCCGCGCATCCTCACGGTCACGACCTTCGGGGGCACCGTCGACGACTACACCGTCGTCGCGCACGGCTTCCCGTCGTTCGCCGACGGCGAGCGCGTCGCCGTGTTCCTCGAGCGCCACCCGGACGGCACGCTGCGCGTCACGGGGTACCAGCTGGGACTGTACGACGTCGAGGACGCCGACGGCGACACCATCGTCGTGCCGACCCTCGACTCCGGCACCCGCCTGGTGCGCCCGAACGGCGAGCCGATGCCCGCCCCCACCACCCGCGATCTGCAGACGTTCCGCGACGACGTCCGGCGCGCCGCCGCGCGCGAGGAGGCCCCGTGAACCGCAAGGCCCTGGCACTGTTCGGCGCCACCGCGCTCCTCGGCGTCAGCACCGCCTCGTCGGCGTACGTGCTGCTGAGTCCCGCCCGCACCTGGTCGAGCCCGCCGAACTACATCGTCGACAACCGCGGCCTGACGGGCGTGACCGACGGCAACGGCGGCATCACCCGCACCATCAACGCCATCCAGTCGAGCTCGGCGTGGAACGGCGCCGGCTCCGGGACGCTCATCACCGCGTCGTCGGGCTCCGTGGCCGGCTTCTCGCTCGGTGACGGCGTGCCGATGCTGAACTTCACCGACCCGCTCAACGCCTGCACCGGCAACTGCCTCGCGGCGACGTTCACCGGCTACTACTCGGGCTCGACCATCTACGACGCCGACATCGTGACGAACACCTCGCAGCCGTGGGCGTCGCTCGGCGAGTCCTGCTCGGGCGAGTACTACATCGAAGGGGTCATGGTCCACGAGACGGGGCACGCGCTGGGCCTCGCCCACACCTCGGTCGGCGGCGCGACGATGTACCCGTCGGTGTCGGCGTGCAACAACGGGCCGGCGTCCACCGAGTCCGACGACGAGAACGGCATCAACGCCCTGTACGGCGGCGGTGGCGGCGGCGGCGGCGGGAGCAACCCGAACTCCTGCGTGAGCAACGGCACCTGTGGCGGCCAGGCGCCGGGCGGCTGCTGGTGCGACTGGCAGTGCCAGTGGTTCGGCGACTGCTGCAGCGACGGCCCCTGCTGACCGTGTGGGGTAGGCTCCGCCGCGGAGGTGTCGTGGCGGAGCCCGATCGGCTGGCGGCCCTGCTCGAGGGGCTGGCTCGGGCGGACGCGCCCGACACCGGGCCCGCGCTCGTGGGCACGGTGGCGGGATCCGCCCGCGCCCGCGACGCCTGGGCCCGGCGCCTGCCCGACCTCGCACGCGCCGTGGGCGCCGGCGCCGGCGCGTCGCTGTGGGAGGACCGGCCCACCAACCAGGCGCTCGGGCTGCTGCTCCTGTGGGAGCGGGTGCGCGCGGGCGTGCCCCCCGGGGCGGGCGCCCTGTTCGCGTTCGCCATCGGCGAGGGCACGCGCGCCGCGCCCTTCACCCAGGCCGAGGGCGGGGAGAAGGGCGCGCTCGCCTCGTACCGCGGCGGCGCCCGCGGCCGCGACGACGCACCCACCTGGCTCGAGGTCGCCCTGTGGGCGTTCGCGCCCGTCGAGGCGCACCTGCGCCGCAGCGGCTTCGACGGCCTGGTCGTGAAGTGGGGGGACGAGGTCCTGCTGCCCGGCCGGGCGCTGCCGCCCGATCCCGCGCTCGCCGACGCCGACGTGGTGCGCTTCGTCTCGGTGCGCCCGATCACCGCCGAGGCCGCCGCGAGCAAGGACTGGCTCGCCGTCGGCGCCGACGGGCGGATCACCGCGTTCCTCCCGCGCAGGCCGCTCGCCGCGTTCGAGGCGCTCGCCGCCGCCGGGCGGATCCGGCGCTCGCCGGCAGGCCCGGTGGCCGGCGTGAACCTCGGCTCCATCGCCGTGTCGCGCGGCCTCCTGGACGTCCTCGTCGAGGCGTTCGGCGGCGACCTCGCCGACCTCGGCGCCGATCCCCGCCGCCGCCCCGACCTCGACCCGCAGCTGTTCACGGCGCTGACCGTCGCGGCCCTCGACGACCCCGCCGCGCGTGCCGACGCCTGGGCGCAGGCCATGGCCGAGGTGCCGGCGGTGCGCGCCGTGGACGGGTGGATGCCCGATCTGGTGCGCCGGCTGCGGGCCGCGCTCGACCGGCTCGCCGATCGGCGCGGGCGCGCCGTCCGCTTCGTCGCGCTCGATCTGGGCGACCCGTGGTGGGCGGATCTCGGCGACCAGCGCGGCATCCGCGCCGCGCTGATGCAGCTGCGCGCCCCCGGACCCGACGGCACCGTCGCCCGCGCGCTCGCCCGGATCCCCGAGGCCGCCGACGCGCACGGCAACCGCTTCGCCGGGGACTGCCGGATCGCGCCGGGCGTGCGCGTGCGCGGCTCCGTGCTCGTCGACGCGCACCTGCAGGCGGGAGAGGTCGTCGACTCCGTCCTGGTGGGCACCCGCGCCGGCCACGTCGACGCCCATGGCGCCTTCGACGTCGACAGCGCGGCCTGCCGCCTGTCGCTCGGCCGCGGCGCCGGCGCCTACAAGCTCCTGGCCGACGTCGCGGCCGTGGGGCCCGGCGAGCGCCTGACCACGCTCGTCACCGCGGACGGGCTGCTGCCGCTGCGAGGCGCCGAGGGCCTCGACCTGCGCGACCGCGCCGCCAGCTGGGACGTCCCCGTGCTCGGCAACCGGGTGTCGCTGCGCGAGGCGCAGGGCCTGGCCGATCCGGGCCGCCGCGCGTCGGCGCGCGAGGCCGTGCTGCGCGTGATCGGCGGCTCACCCGCCTGAGAGCGCC
>JAWKRQ010000057.1:0-55248 GCA_041389545.1 Myxococcota bacterium
TGCTTCGCCTCGGCCAGCCCCACGCCCGTGACCTCGCGCACGGCCTTGATCGCCTGGATCTTGCCGTGCGGGGGGGAGCCGAGCAGCACGAGATCGCAGGCCGCCGACGCCGCGCTCGCGGGCACGCCCTGCGCCTCGCGCACGAGATCGGTGAGCAGCGCCACCTGGCGCTCGAGCTCGGTGACCCGGTGCTTGAGCGCCTCGAGCTCCTGTGCCGTGTAGAACGAGTCCGTCACGTGCTCTCCGTCACGGGCTCATGGCAGGGACCTTGCCCCGGCGCTGCTCCTCGAGGCCCACCCGCGTCTGCTCGATCTTGTGGGTGCGCGTCTGCATCTCGTAGCGGTGGCGCTTGACGTTGCTCATCACCATCGCGTCGTCGGCGAACTTCTCGGCGAGCTCGTCGAGGAACACCGAGGTGGCCTGCTGGCGCGCCTCGACCTGGTCGAGCGTCTCGGCGACCTTGTCGCGGCCGGCCTCGCTCCAGAAGCGGTTCTCCTGCAGCAGCGGGTCGCGCTTCATGGTGAGCTCCAGGTCGACGGGCTCCTCGCCCTCGTCGACCCGCACCTTCTGCGACCGGCTGGGCCCGCCCTCGACCCACATCTCGCAGGGCACGGGCAGCTCGACCACGAACGTGTTGTCGCTCGCGACCTGCGGCAGGTCCATCGCACAGGGCACGATGACGTTCTCGGGGGCCGTCTCGCCGTCGATCGTGCCGCGGACGACCCGCGGCTTCACCACGTGGACGCCGGTGCACAGCGTGGTCTCGCCGGCCTTCACCGGCGGGAACTCGTAGGCGTAGGTGTCGGTGCGGGTCGCGATCCAGCCGCGGGTCTGGCCGGGGACGGCGAGCATGGTGACCCAGTTGTCCTCGGCGAGGACCTCGTCGAACACGGGGTCCCAGGGCGGGGCGGCCGACGCGTCCCACTCCATCTCCCAGGTGGGCCCGAACACGAGCAGCTGGTCGCGGCCCGTGCCGTAGATCTCGCGGACGCGGCCGTTGCCGGGCAGCGGGCACTTCACCAGGCCCACGCCGTAGTGGGCGGCGACCTCCTTGAGCAGGCGCGCGTTGGCGGCGTCGGCCGGCAGGCCGCTCGCCTGGGCCAGGATCTCGGCCGCCTGCCCCGACGAGGGCACCTCCGGCGTCTCCGCCGCCGGGGCCTGGGCCTGGGGCTCGGGCGCCTCCGTCGCCGTCTCCGACGGTCCGTTGCAGGCAGTGAGCAGCAGCCACGCCCAGGTCCGCATCATCCGACCTCCTTCGGGGGGCGAGTATGGCCGAAGCGCGCCGCGCAGGGAACCGGCCGTGACGAGGAGTTACCGGGCCTGACAGCGCGGGGACGAGGGTGGACGGCATGGTGGCGGTGTGGCGGCTCGGGGCGCCGGTCGTGGCGCAGCGGGCGGGCTGGGAGCAGGTGGCGGACGCGCTGCGCGGCGCGCCGGAGCGGGTGGTGCTGGTCTGCGACGCGCTGCCGGACGGGGACGAGCAGGTCGCGGCGCTGTGGCGCGCGGCGGCGGCGGGCGAGCCCGTGGACGGGCGTCTGGAGGCGCTCGTCGCGGCGCACCGGGCGCTGGCCGAGGCGCTCGGGGTGTCGCTGCCGGACGGCGACGTGGCGGCGCTCGGGCAGCTCGTCGCCGGGGTGGGCCTCGTCGGGGAGGCCGGGCCGCGGGCCCAAGCGCGGCTGCGGGCGCTCGGGCCGCGGATCGTCGCGGAGATCGGGGCGGCGTGGCTGCGGGCGCGGGGCCTCGACGTCGCGGTGGCCGAGGCGGCGTCGGCGCGGGCGGTGACGGTGATCGCGCCGCCGGGCGGCGGGGCCGAGGCCGACATCGCCGCGGCGACGCTCGCCGCCGCGCTCGGCGCGGTGCGGTGCGAGCTGTGGGGCGATCGCCCGGGGCTGTACACGGCGGACCCGCAGAAGGTGCCCGGCGCGCGGCTCCTCAAGCGGCTGCACCCGGTGGAGGCCCAGCAGCTCGCCGCGCTCGACCCGACGACGGTGCACCCGCGGGCGCTCGGCGCGCTGCAGCAGGCGGGGGTCCCGGCGGTCGTGCGGTGCTGGTCGCGGCCGCAGGCCGAGGGCACGCGGATCGAGGCCGGCGGCGGCGAGGCGCAGGTCAAGGCCATCGGCGGGCGCAAGGGGCTCGTGCTGGTGGCCATGGACACCGTCGGGATGTGGCAGCAGGTCGGGTTCCTGGCGAAGGCGTTCGGCGTGTTCGCGGCGCTCGGGCTGTCCGTCGACGCCGTCTCCACCTCCGAGACCGAGGTCACGGCCACGCTCGACCCGAGCCAGCCGGTGTCGGCGGCCGCCCTCGAGCAGCTGGTGGCCGAGCTGTCGCCGCTGTGCCGGGCGCGGGTGGTGCCCGGGTGCGCGTCGGTGAGCGTCGTCGGGCAGGGGATCCGGGGCATCCTGCACCAGCTCGCGCCCGTGCTCGAGCTGTTCGAGGAGCAGCCCGTCCACATCGTGAGCCAGGCGGCGTCCGACACGAACCTCACCTTCGTGGTCGACGAGGGCGAGGCCGACCGGCTGGTGGCGCGGCTGCACGCGCTGCTGTTCGCGCACCGCGGCGCCGACGCGCTGCTCGGGCCCACCTGGCAGGAGCAGTTCGCGCCCGTGGTGGCGGCGCCCGTGCGCAGCGAGGTCCCGTGGTGGGTCGGCGAGCGCGAGGCGCTGCTGGCCGTCGCCGCCGAGGGGACCCCCTGCTACGTGACGCACGGCGCCACCGTCGACGCGCGGGCCGACGCGCTGCTCGGGCTGCAGCACGTCTCGCGGGTGCTCTACGCGGTGAAGGCCAACCCGCACCCCGGCATCGTGGCGCGGCTGGCGGCGAGGGGGCTCGGGTTCGAGACGGTGAGCCCGGGCGAGATCGCGCGGGTGCGGGAGGCCGCGGGGCCCGACCCGTTCGTGCTGTTCACGCCGAACTTCGCGCCGCGGGCCGAGCTCGAGGGCGCGCTCGAGGCGCCCGGCGTGCAGGTGACGCTCGACGACCTGCACCCGCTGCGGCACTGGCCCGAGCGGTTCGCCGGGCGCGACCTGTTCGTGCGGATCGACCCCGGCAAGGGGAAGGGGCACCACGCCAAGGTGCGGACGGCGGGCTCGCGCAGCAAGTTCGGCGTCGCGCCCGACCAGCTCGACCTGCTGGTGTCGCTCGCGCGGGACGCCGGGGCGCGGCTCGTCGGGCTGCACGCGCACGTCGGCTCCGGGGTGCTCGATCCGGGGGCCTGGCAGGAGACGGCGCAGGCGCTGGGGGCCGTGGCCGAGCGGCTGCGGGACGTGCGCGTGCTCGATCTGGGCGGCGGGCTCGGGGTGCCCGACCGGCCGGGGCGTCCGTCGCTCGATCTGGGGGCCGTGGACCACGCGCTCGGGCGGGTGCGGCAGGCGCACCCGGGCTGGGACCTGTGGCTCGAGCCCGGGCGGTTCCTGGTGGCCGAGGCCGGGGTGCTGCTCGCGACCGTGACGCAGCTCAAGCGGAAGGGCGACCTGCTCTACGTCGGGGTCGACGCCGGGATGCACACGCTGCTGCGGCCGGCGCTGTACGGGGCGTACCACCCGGTGGTGAACCTGACGCGGCTGTCGTCGCCCGCCACCACCACGGCGACGGTGGTGGGGCCGATCTGCGAGACGGGGGACGTGCTGGCGCGGGACCGGGCGCTGGCGGCGCCGGAGGAGGGGGACGTGCTGCTGATCGGGGGTGGCGGGGGGCGTACGGGGCGGCGATGTCGAGCGAGTACAACCTGCGCGGCCGCCCTCGGGACGTGGTGCTCTGCACCCTGTCCTGCCCCGCCCCTGCCCCTGCCCCTGCCTGCTGCTCGGCTCGGCTGACCGCCCCAGTCAGTTCTGACGCAAACGCGCCCGACGCGTTTCCGTCGTTCGGCTCGGCGGACCGCCCGGTCAGTTCTGACGCAAACGCGCCCGACGCGTTTCCGTCGTTCGGCCCGGCAGGGGCAGGGGCAAGGGCAAGGGCAAGGGCAAGGGAATCCTACGGATACACCGGCAACGGATCCCCGTGCGCCTCCGCCGCCAGGCTCGCGAACAGGTCCGCCAGGTACGACGCCACCGTCTCGTCGTCCCGCAGCGCGGCGTCGAGGTGCTCGATCAGCGACACCGACGTCACCCCCGGCGCGTCCGGCACCGTCCCCAGCTCCATCGACCCCGACAGCGTGGTGATGAACGTGGTGCCGTCGGTCTTGTCCCACCGCGTCACCCAACCGCGGCTCGGCCAGGTCGGCGTCCTGCAGCTCGTGGCGCCACCACAGCTCGTAGCTCACCCGTCAGCACGTCGTGCACGGTGTTCTCGACCCGATAGCTCGCATCGAGCGTGGCCCGCGGCTCGTCCTCGACCGTCCACTCGTCGACCTCGCGCCGGTCGACCCCCACGTCGGGGTCCACCGCCGCCGCCCAGACGTCCTCGGGCGCGGCGCGGACGAAGCCGCGCAGGTGGGCCCACCACAGCCCCTCCTCGCCGCCCGACACGATCTCGAACGCCTCGGGGTGGTCGCCCGCGGGCCAGGCGGCGCGGTTGTCCTCGAGCGGCGCAAGGTCGTCGATGTCGGTGGGCAGGGCCGGCCCGGTGGCAGCCCGAGAACACCAGCAGCATCCCGCCCGCGTACCGCACCATCCGCACCCCCGGCGCCGCAGAGATCACCGCCCCGGTTACGGAGGGGCGATGCGCCAGTGTCCCCCAAGGTGCCGATCGGCTGGTCGTCGTCCTCTCCGACATCGAGATGGGCGCCGGCGGCGTGCTCGACGACTTCCCCCACAGCCCATGGCTCGCCGAGCTCCTCGCCAGCTACGACGCGCCGCCCTACCGCGACCTGCCCGTCGACCTCGTCTTCAACGGCGACACGTTCGACCTGCTCAAGACCAGCCTCGACGACGCCTACCCCCGCCACGTCACCGAGGGGGTCGCGCTCGCCAAGCTCCGCCGGGTCCTCGACGCGCACCCGGCCTTCGTCACGGGCCTGCGCGCGTTCCTGACCGCCCCCGACGTGGCGCCGCGCCGCGCCCACTTCGTCATCGGCAACCACGACGCCGAGCTCGCCTTCCCCGCGGTCCAGCGCGCGCTGTCGGGCGCGATCGACGCGCCGGGCGTGTGGTTCCCGGGCTTCTCCGTCGACATCGGCGACGTCCACATCGAGCACGGCTCGCAGGACGACCCGATGTTCCAGGTCGACGAGCACCAGCCGCTCACCGAGTGGAACGGCGACACGCTCCTCGACCTGCCCTGGGGCGCCGTCGCCATCCTCGACGTGATGCTGCCGATGCAGCAGCAGCTCTACGCGCTCGACCGGGTCAAGCCGCGCCCGCGGGTGATGGAGCTCATCCCCGAGGTCAAGGACCTGCTCGGCTCGGCCTTCTGGCGGTACTACACCCGCGAGTACCTCGTCGACCTGTTCAACCGCAGCGACCCGACGCGCAAGGCCAGCTGGTCGATGCTCAAGGAGGTGCTGTACCGGTTCACCACCTTCGACCCCGACACCAGCGTGTCGGCGCACTACCAGCGGCTGGTGCGCGACCAGGAGCGGTACCGGGTCGTGGTCATCGGGCACCACCACTCGCCGTCGTGGTGGAGCTGGGCCGACCGCAAGGTGCTGCAGGCCGGCTGCCTGCGCGACGAGTACGTCATGGACCGGCAGGGCACCATCACCGGGCTGCTGCCCAAGGTGTACGTGGAGGTCTTCCTCGCGAAGGGCCGCGCCGTGCGCTCGGAGCTGGTGGAGATCGACGGGCCGCCGCCGCTGCCCACGCACATGCCGCGCTCGATCCTCGAGCTGCGCGACCGCGTGGCGCCGCTGCTCGCCGTCGGCGAGGCCCCGTGAAGCGCCGCAAGCAGCGGCGGGATCGCGGCCAGACCAAGGTCGGGCTGCCGCCGGGCAGCGCGGTCTACGTCGGGCACCCGCGGGAGGGCGGCGCCGACCTCACCGCGCTCGTCTACGACGCGCAGGGCCTCGAGGAGCACCAGCACTCGAGCCCCGAGGTGCTGCGGGGGCTCGTCGCGTCGAACCGGGTGGTGTGGATCAACGTCGACGGCGTGCACGACGTGGAGCTCGTCACCGACCTGTGCGAGCGCTTCGGCCTGTCGCCGCTCGCCGTCGAGGACGTGCTCAACACCGCCACGCGCACCAAGCTCGACGTCCTCGACAACGGCACGGCGCTGGTCGCGCTCGAGATGCTCACCGCGCAGCTGCCGCACGACAGCAACGGCGACGGCGAGCACGACGTGCCGTGGGAGGTGTGCTCGGAGCACGTCAGCGTCGTGCTCGGGGCGGGGTTCGTGCTGTCGTTCCAGGAGGGGCACGCGGGCGACCTGTTCGAGCCCGTGCGCACGCGCATCCGCGCCGGGACGGGCCGCATCCGCACCCAGGGGGCCGACTACCTGGCGCACGCCCTGCTCGACGCCATCGTCGACGGCTACTTCGTGGTGCTCGACCGCATCGACGACCGGGTCGAGGAGGTCGAGGCGAACACGCTGTCGGGCGACCAGCCCGACGTGGCGGCGCGGGTCTACGCCCTCAAGCAGGACCTCGCGACGGTGCGCCGGGTGGTGTTCGGGCTGCGGGAGGTCGTGGGGCGGCTCATCAAGGGCGAGGTGCGGCTCGTGGGGCGGCCGATCGAGCCGTTCTTCCGGGACCTGTACGACCACGTGATGTCGGTGCTCGAGATGACGGAGTCGGGGCGGGAGCGGCTCACGGGGGTGCTCGACCTGCACCTGGCGCTGTCGGCGCACCGGATGAACGACGTGATGAAGGTGCTCACCATCGTGGCGACGATCTTCATCCCCATCTCGTGGATCGCCGGGGTCTACGGGATGAACTTCGTGATGATGCCGGGGTCGCAGGCCTGGTGGGGGTTCCCGGTGGCGGTGGGGCTGATGCTGCTGACGGCGATCGGCATGCTGGTGTTCTTCCGCCTCCGGCGGTGGCTCTAGGCAGCCGGTCGGAGACAGCGCCGCGAGCCCGTGGCGGTGGATCAGGCCGGTGAGCATCGCCGCGGTGCCCATGACCGCGAGGAACTGCTGGCCGAGTTCGTCGTCGCCTCGCTCGGCATCGAGCAGCAACTGGACCGCACCCGCAGCCTCGCCGGCCTCGCCCGAAGCGATCGGCGGGGCGCCACCGCCCCGCGCCCTCGCAGAGGTTGCGCACGACCGAGGCAGAAGCCTTGTTGATCTGGTGGGCCTCGTCGGCGAAGCCGGGGGCAGCGAGGCGGCCGGGCCGCGACCGGTCCTCGTCGCGCCGAGGGCGTGGTCGTGGTGGTGGTCGTGGTGGTGGTCGTGCGGGCACGCCGACGGCGCCGGCGACGCGGCAGCCAGGTCGACACGCGCTGGCCTCACGCGGCCCCTGCCAGCCGCGCCCGGGCCGCGTCGACCTCGACCGCGAGATCGACCTCGACCGCGACTGCGACTGCGACCTCGAGGATCGACCTCGACCCTCGAGATCGACCTCGACCTCGAGGATCGACCTCGAGATCGACCTCGACCTCGAGATCGACCTCGACCTCGAGATCGACCCGAGGATCGACCTCGACCTCGAGATCGACCTCGACCTCGAGATCGAGGATCGACCTCGACCTCGAGATCGACCTCGAGATCGACCTCGACCTCGACCTCGAGATCGACATCCGTGCCGACCAGCAAGCTCCTGCGGGCCACGACCACCCCCACCCCCACGACCACGCCGACAGCCACTGGCTGGGCACGCGGCCTCGCCGGGCACCGGGCCGTGTGGTGGTCGTGTTCGGGCAAGGAGCACCGGCGAAAGCCTGTTCGCGGCAGGCGCCATCGCCGCTCCCGCGAACATTGAAATCGACATTCAATTTCACCCCGGTTACGGCTCAGGCGTGAGGGTGAGGGGTGAGAGCACGGCCCCCGGACACGGTCCGGGGGCCGTCGTGCTTCCAGGCGTTGACGCCCGCGATCGCCCCGTGTACATACGTTCAGTATGAGCGACCGCCCGCCGCCCCGGATCGTCTGCCTCGACCTCGACACCTTCTTCGTCTCCGTCGAGCGCCTCCTCGATCCCACCCTCCTCGGCGTCCCCGTGGTCGTCGGCGCCAGCGGCTGGCGCGGCGTCGTCACCTCCGCGAGCTACGAGGTGCGCGCGCTCGGCGTCCGCTCGGGCATGTCGATCGTCGAGGCGCGCCGGCTCGCGCCCGACGCCGTCTACCTCCCCACCCGCCACGGGGTCTACGGGGAGTACGCCGCGCGGGTCAAGGAGGTGCTCTTCACGGGCACCGACATGGTGCAGACCGCCAGCATCGACGAGTTCTTCCTCGACTTCCGCGGCTGCGAGCGGGTCTGGTCCCGCCCCGACGACCCCGACGACGACCACACCGTGCTCCGCCGGGTCTGGGAGCTGCGCGACACCATCCAGCGCGAGGTGGGCCTGCCCGCCAGCGCCGGCATCGCCTCCACCCGGCCGCTCGCGAAGATGGCGAGCCGCGAGGCCAAGCCCGCCGGCGTGTTCCTGGTCCCCGCCGGCGGCGAGCGCGCCTTCGTCGCCGACCAGCCCGTGCGCGCCTTCCCCGGCATCGGCCCCGTCACCGAGGCCGCCCTGACCGACGCCGGCATCCACACCCTGGGCGCCCTGCTCGACCTGCCGCTCACCCCGGGCCGCCTCCGCCAGCGCTTCGCCGGCCTGGCCGCCACCGTCCGCCGCGCGGCCGATCCGGAGCGGGTCGCCGCGCTGGGCCGCGACCGCCCGGCGTTCCACGAGCACGATCCGGCGGGCCACACCATCGGCTCCATCAGCAACGAGCGCACGTTCCACGCCGACGTGGGCGACCGCGGCGCCGTCGACGACCAGCTGCGCTCGCTCGTGGAGCGGGTGTGCTGGCGCGCGCGCCGCCGCGGGGTCGAGGCCCGCACCGTCACGGTCAAGCTGCGCACCAGCGACTTCCACACCGTGAGCCGCGGCCACTCGGCGCCGCCCACCGCGGCCGACGCCGCGCTGCTGCCGCGCGCCCGCGCCCTGCTCGAGGCGGCGTGGACCCGCGCGCTGCCGGTGCGCCTGGTCGGCGTCGCGCTGTCGAACCTGCAGCCCGCGGCGCCGCAGCTGACCCTGCCGTTCGGCGTCCCGAGGGGCGAGGCGCCGGCGCGGCCGGGGGTCAGCCGCGCCATCGACGCCGTGCGCGACCGCTTCGGCTACGACGCCATCCGCCTCGGCGCCGTCGGCTCCACCTCGTGGATCGCCTGATCCATGCGCCCCGCCGCAGAACCGAGCTACGTCGCAAGGGGAGGCGCCCCCGTGCCCGACGACGCCCTGCCGGTCCCCGCGAGCCAGCTCGACGCGAGCCACCGCCCCATCGACTGGCTCCTCCTCGGCCGCTACGCGCTGCTGGTCGCCCTGTGCGCGCTGATCCCCGTCCCTTTCGTCGACACCTGGGTCGAGAACCGCCTGCGCCGCCGCCTGGTGAAGGCCGTGGGCCTGCGCCACGGCCACCGCTTCGAGCCCGCCGCCGCCGCCACGCTCGGCGACCTGCCGGCGGGCGGCTGCCTCGGCCTCGTCGGCGCCATCCTGTGGTGGCCCGTGAAGAAGGTGCTCAAGACGATCTCCGTCGTCTTCCAGGTCAAGGGCATCGCCGACACCACCTCCGAGGTCATGCACCGCGGGCTGATGCTCGAGGAGGCCTTCGAGTCGGGCTGGCTCCCGGGCGACGCCGGCGCCGTCCGCGAGGCCATGGACAAGGCGCTCGCCGCCGTCGACACCCGCCCGTCAGCGCTCGCTGATGGGCTCCCTGCGCGACCTGCGCAGCGACCTCACCCTCGCCATCTGGGAGACCGTGCGCGTCGCGCGGGCGCGCCTGTCGTCCCGGCCGGCCGAGGCCCTGGCCGACGCCGCCGAGGCCGACGCCGCCATCGGCCCGGGCTTCGCCCACACGAGCCGCGCCATGGCGGCCTCGCTGCAGACGAGCGCGCTGGTCCCCGAGCTCGTCGCCTGGTTCCGCGCCGAGATGGGCGAGGCCCCGCGCCTCGAGCCCCGCCTGCCGGGCCCCATCGACGCCGAGCTCCTCCCTGCCGAGGCCGCCGACGCCGCGCCCGAGGGCCCCGCCGCGCTGCCCGCCCCCATCGAGGACGCCGAGGAGGTCGAACCCGGTTGACGGTGGCCGCGGGGCCGGTCAGGGTGCCTCCCCGGAGGAGACGCCCATGACCGCGCGAACCCTGCTGCCCCTCGTCCTCGCCTTCGCCTTCGCCGCCTGCAACGGCGACAAGTCCGGCGAGACCGGCCACACCGGCGCCATGGAGACCGGCACCGACACGATGACGACCGACACCCAGACGGACACCACGTCCACGTCGTCCACGACGTCCACCGGCGACGCCCGCATCCCCACCATCCTGGGCCTCACCGCCGACCCCACCGCGGGGGGCGAGACCTACGCCCAGATCTGCGCCGCCTGCCACGGCCTCGACGGCACCGGCACGGTCTCGGGCCCCGACCTCACCCGCGAGCTGCAGCACCTCGACGACGAGCAGGTCATCGGCATCGTGCTCAACGGCAAGGGCAACATGGACGCCTACGACTCGCTGACCAACCAGCAGATCGCCGACGTCGTGGGCTACGTCGGCGAGTCGTTCCGGTAGCGCTACTCGAGCGGCTTGACCTCGAGCCGCTCGGGCGGGATGCCGATGCGCCGCTGCCCCCGGCGCACCTCGACGATGCCCGCGGCATCGTCGACGCCGATCGAGGCCAGCTGGCCCCGCGCCCGGTAGATCGCCACGTTGAGCCCGTTGGCGTCGAGCTGGAGCATCTTCAGCAGCCGGTCGCGGTCGATCCAGCCCTGCTCCGCCGACGGCTCGCCGGCGTCGTCGAGGCGCTGGCGCGCGAGCGTGAGCAGCACGTAGCCGTGCTCCCGGGGCTCGAGCGGCACGTCCTCGCCGCGGTGGACGACGGTGAGCACGACGTGCTCCTCGTCGCGGCTCACGCCGAACCGCAGCCCGATGGTGTCGAGCCGCATCGCCCGCTCGACGGTGGCCGTCCCGTCGACCATCTCGGGCAGCGCCAGCGCGAACGGCACCCCGCCGATCTCGAGCACGTCGCCGTCGGTCACCGGCCGCCGGTCGTCGCCCTCGGCGAACCACCCGCCGGCGGGGTCGCCGTAGACGACGCACTCGGGCTGCGCGCTCGAGGGCAGCGCCAGCATGCCGTCCTCCGCGGCCACCCAGGCGTTGGTGCGCAGGTCGCGCGCCACCGGGCCCGGCGCCGCGGCGTCGACCAGCTCGTAGCGGGCCTCCTGGTCGCCGAACGACAGCTGCGTGCCGACCTTCACGCCCGCCGCCTCGCCCGGCCCGACCCGCACCCCGCCCACGAACGTGCCGTTGCGGCTGCCGAGGTCGCGCACCTCCCAGCCGCTGCCCGTCCAGCGCACGGTGGCGTGCTCGCCGCTCACCCGTTTGTCCACCAGCCGCAGCGACGCAGTGGTCGCGCGGCCCACGACGATCCGCGCTGCCAGCGGAATCGTCGCCCCCGTCGTCAGGTCCTTCAGGATCGCCATGCCCGCAGCATAGTCCGTGGCAGACCGTTACGGGGTACGCCGTCACGCGGTGAAATCCAGAAATCAGGCTGCCGTGGAGGGCCCATGTCCGCACCGCCCACTCCGTCCGTCGCTCGCGACCACTTCGCCGCCTGGCGGCAGGACGCCGCCGACTGGTGGGGCACCGATCCGCACTTCCAGGCACTCGTCGCCGTCCACGGGCTCGGGGAGCCCGACGCGCTGAAGGCGTTCGCCGACGTCTGCGCCGCGCGCATCGACCCGCTGGTGCGCGAGAACAACCGCGACGAGAACCTGCCGCAGCTGCGCCGCTACGACGGCTTCGGCGTCCGCACCGAGGGCATCGTCCACCACCCGACCTACCGCGAGATCGGCCGCCTGGCCTACGCCGCGCGCTCGATGACCCGGTTCGGCGAGCCCGGCCAGGAGCGCCTGGCCATCGCGCCGATGTACTTCTTCGCGCAGAACGGCGAGGCCGGCCACGCCTGCCCCATGGCCTGCACCGCGGGCCTCATCAAGGCGCTCCGCCACGCGGGCGACCCGCGTCCGGACTGGATGGCGCGCCTGCTCGACCCCGACTACGACACGCACTTCATCGGCGCGCAGTTCCTGACCGAGATCCAGGGCGGCAGCGACGTGGGCGCCAACGCGGTCGTCGCGAAGGACGCCGGCGACGGCACCGCCCGCATCGTCGGGGAGAAGTGGTTCTGCTCGGTCATCGACGCCGACCTGTTCCTCGTCACCGCCCGCCCCGAGGGTGCGCCGGCCGGCACGCGCGGCCTGCAGGGCTACGTCGTGCCCCGCCGCCTCGACGACGGCAGCACCAACGCCTTCCGCATCCGCCGCCTCAAGTACAAGCTCGGCACGCGCTCCATGGCCTCGGCCGAGGTGGACTTCGAGGGCGCCTGGGCGCTGCCCGTGGCCGACTTCCGCACCGTGCTCGAGCAGGTCATCGACACGAGCCGCATCCTCAACGCCGTGTGCTGCGCGGCCATGCTGCAGCGCGCCTGGCGCGAGGCCGCGACGTACGCCGCGCACCGCACCGCGTTCGGCCAGCCCCTGTCGGCGTTCCCGCCGATCGCCCGCCAGCTCGCCGACCTGCGCGTCGCCGCGGCGGGCGCCCGCAGCGTGACCTTCGCGCTGGCGGCGCTCGGCGACCGCATCGCGCTCGGCCAGGCCACCGACGGCGAGCGCGGCGCCCACCGCATGCTCGTGAACCTCAACAAGTTCTGGACGAGCCTCGCCTGCACCGCCGGCGTGCGCACCGCCATCGAGGTGCTCGGCGGCAACGGCGCCATCGAGGAGTTCAGCGTGCTGCCCCGGCTGCTGCGCGACGCCATCGTGCTCGAGGCCTGGGAGGGCGGCCACAACGTGCTCTGCAACCAGGTCCTGCGCGACTGCCAGCGCAGCCACGCTGCACGAGCCCATGTTCGCCTGGCTCGAGGCGCAGGGCGCGCCGGCAGCGCTGCTCGCGCCGGTGCGGGCGCGCTGGGCCACGCACCTGCGGCCCGACGCCGCCGACGCCCAGGGCTGGATCCGCCCGCTGTGCGAGGCGCTGGCGCCGCTGGCGCAGGCGGCCTGCCTCGTCGCCGAGCGCCAGACCGATCCGGTCCACGAGGCGACGGTGCGCGCGCTGCTCGCCGCGGCGGCGCGGCCGCCGGTCGACGACCCCGAGGCCTTCGACCGCGACCGCGCGCTCAGCCTCGGCTGAGGCTCACTCCTTCGGGGCGACCGCGCCCTCCGCCGGGGCCTCGGTCGCCTCGGTGCCCTCGTCGGCCGGCTTCTCGGCCATGCGCTTCTCGTCGAGCTGCTTCATCATCTTCTTGTAGGGCAGCGTCTCGGAGAGGTCGGGCATCCACACGAGCTCGATGCGCCGGTTCATCTTCTTGTTGTCGGCGTTGTCGTTGGCGGCCACGGGCTGGGTGTCGCCGAAGGTGGCGGCCGAGATGCGCTCGGCGGGCATGCCGGCCTTGATCATCGTGTCGACGACGTTGATCGCCCGGTCGGCGCCGAGGTGCCAGTTGGTCGGGAACTCCTTGGTGTTCTTGACCGGGTCGCTGTCGGTGTGGCCCTCGACCTGGAAGCGCGCGTCGGTGCTGTCGGCGAGCACCTTGGCGATCTTCTCGACGTTCGCCTTGCCGTCGGCGGTCAGCTGCGCCGAGCCCGACGAGAACAACACGTCGCTGTCGAGCTGCAGCACGGCCCGGCCGTCCTCGATCTTGACCTTGGCGAGCTTGTCGGCCTGCACCTTGAGCAGCTCCTCGTAGACCGAGGTGAAGCGCTCGAGCCGCTTGCGGTTGCGCTCCTTGAACTCCTGCAGGTCGTTCTTCGCCGTGTCGGCGTCGGCCTGGGCCTGGTCGCGGGCCTGGGTGGCCTCGGCATACTGCTCTTCGAGCGCTGCGTACTTGCTCTTCGAGACGCAGCCGGTGGACAGGGCCACCGCGATGATCGCGCCCGTGACGAATCGCATCCTCGCCTCCTCTCCCGGCGGGACGCGAGCAGCGCGGCCCAGCCCGGGTCGGGCGCACCCTACTACGCTTCGACCGGCGGAGTCACGCGCCGCGATCCTCGGCGGCGCGCGCGACCGACGAGCCGACCATGAGCCCGAGGTTCAGCAGCTCGAGCATCATCGCCGGGACGTTGAGGTTGCACAGGCTCACGAACAGCCCGATGAGCGGCCCGGCGACCACGGCGCGGTGGTTGCCGAAGGCGAGGCTCACGAGGGCGATCCCGATCTGGACGAACGCCAGCACCAGCGGGATCACCCAGAGGAAGCCGACCAGGAACAGGAAGAACGACAGGATCCAGGCGACGGCGGCGACCACGTTCCAGGCCGCCGAGACGAGCATCAGCAGGCCGCCGAGCCGCGCGAGCAGATCCGAGTTCCGCATCCGTTTCCCCCGGTCCTGCAACGTGTAGCCCGCTGCAGGTGAGGCCGCTGTAAACTCTCCCCCGGACCTACTGCTGGCGGATGTCGGCGTGGGGGTGGCACCCGGGGGCGCTGCACGCGGCGTCGGTCACGCCGGGGGACAGCCCGTTGTGGTAGGCCAGCCGCGGATCCACGAAGATCTCGGCGTGGCACGCGTCGCTGCAGGTGAAGTCCTGGAAGTCGGCGGACACGGGCTCGGGCGGCAGCGACGGGTGGCAGTCGGCGCACTCGACGATCCACGCGCTCTCGTCGATGGCGACGCCCTGCCCCTGCGTGCCGTGGGGGACCTTGATCTCGCGGCCGGCCGCGGGGCCGTGGTTCGCGCCCTGGATCCAGAGCTTCGACAGGGTGCCCTGCCCGCGCGACAGCCCGTCGTGGCAGGACTTGCAGTCCCACCGCAGCTCGCTGTCGCCCACGATCTGCGTGTCGACCTCGGGATCGTCGACGAAGTGCAGGATGGGATCGTCGGGGGTGCCGGCGTTGGCGAGCACCCGCTTCTCCTCGTGGCAGCTCCAGCAGTAGGTGGCGTTGCCGCCCGGGGGGTCGACGTCGGCCGCCGACGGGGTGCCGCTCGAGTGGCACGGGGTGCACGGGTCGGCGAGGGCGTGGGCGTCCTGCAGCGGCAGGAAGCTGTGGTCGACGTTCGACACCGCCACGCCCCAGTCGGGGTCGGTGTCGGCGTGGCAGCCCGCGCCCGAGCACGTCTGGTACGCCGCGTGGGCCGGGTCGTTCGGCTTGCGGTCGGCGTCGTGGCACGACACGCAGGTGGTGTCCCAGATGAAGGCCTCGAACGGCGGCGGACCGTGGCAGTCCTCGCAGCTCGCCTGGGCGTGGGGCCCGGGCAGGGGGAAGGCGTTGGCGCCGCCGACCTCCGGCTCGTAGGGCGCACAGGCCCCGAGCCACAGCAGCAGCCCGCCGCCCACACCCACGATCGTCAACGGAATTCGAACCTCGGCGAGGACCACGCGGCCGCTCCTCCACCCCACGCACCGGGGGCTATACCACGCGCCCGCGGTGGTATCGTCCCGCCATGATCGGCGTCTACGACTCCGGGTTCGGCGGGCTGTCCGTCCTCGTGACCTGCGACGGGTCTGCCCGAGCGGGACTTCCTCTACCTCGGGGACTCCGGGCGCCGGGCCGTACGGCGGCCGCGACGTGCACACGATCCTCGACTTCGCCGAGCAGGCCGTGGAGCGACTCGTCGCCGACGGCTGCCGGCTCGTCGTGGTGGCGTGCAACACGGTGAGCTGCGTGGCGCTGCGGCACCTGCACGCAGCGGTACGCGGGCGACAGCGCGGTCCCGCGTGCTCCGGGGTCACGATCCCCGGGGCCGAGGCGGCGGTCGCGGCCTCGGGGGGCGGCGGGCGCGTGGGGATCCTGGCGACGGCGCGCACGGTGGCGAGCCAGACGTACGTGACGGAGATCCACAAGCTCGACCCCACGGTGCGGGTCAGCCAGCGGGCGGCGCCAGTGCTGGTGCCGATCGTCGAGGACGGGTGGGCCGACACCGACGTGGCGCGGCTCGCCGTGCAGCGCTACCTCGCGGACCTGCCCGACATCGACACCCTGCTGCTCGGGTGCACGCACTATCCGCTGCTGCTGCCGGTGTTCCGGGAGCGGGTGGCGGCGGGGGTGCGGGTGGTCGACCCGGCGCCGTACCTGGCGGAGCGGCTGGTGGACTGGCTCGGGCGGCACCCGGGCTGGGACGTGGCCGGGCCGGGGCCTGCGGGTGCTGTGCACGGGGGACCCCGACGCGTTCCGGCGGCACGGGGAGCGGTTCCTCGGGGGCCGCTGCCGGCGGTGCACGCCGTGGCGGAGGTCGGCGGGCGGCTGGCGGACGGGGCGACGGTGGTGCCGGTGGGCCAGATCGTGCGGTAGCAGCGCTGTCGGAGAGACCGGCGGCGGTCCCGGTTCCGGCGCTACCGCGCCAGCCGCTCCCAGCGCCGCCCGCTCCTGGCCGGCGCCGAGCGCGGCCCCCGCTGCGCGCCGCCGCCTGCGCCGCCGCCGGGTCCGGCCGCCAGCCAGTCCCGCGCCGCCAGCAGCGCAGGTGCTGCACCGCCGGCGTCGGCAGGCCCGACGCCGCCTCCTCGAGCAGCTCCGGCCGCCCGCCGCGGCTCGCCGCCGGCCCGCGCCTCCTCGGCCCGCGCCAGCACGGCGTCCACCCGGGCCGCCGCCTTCCTCGACAGCCCGCGCGCCAGGCGATCTCCTCGTCCTCGCCGCCCTCGGTCGCGGCCCTCCCGCCCTTGTCCGCCGCCGCCTCCGTCTCGTCGACGGCAGCCTGCTGCGCGGGCTCCGACAGCTCCGGGATGAGGTCCGGACGGCGCCATGGCCGTGCCGTCGGCCATCGGCCGCGGCGACGGCCCCGCACCGGCGCCGCCACGGGCGGCGGACCCGCCGGCGCCCGCGTCGTCGTGCCGCCGGCCTGGTCGGCCTCGCGCTCGCGCGCACCGGCGCCAGCTCCGCCGACCCCTCCGCTCGCCACCCGCTCCGCCGGCGCCGCGGCCCCCGGCGACATCGGCGCCTCCGGCGTTGCTGCGCGCCGGCTCCTGGCGGCCGCCCCGACTTCGAGCGACGGCGCGACCACGAGCACCAGCGCCGCCGCCGCGACGGGCCAGCCCAGCCCGCCCGTGCCGCCGACCCAGCGCCACAGCGGGCTGCGCGGCCCGCCCGCGGCCGTCCGCCAGCTCCTCGGCCTCCGGCGCCCCGCCCGCGACGGGAACGGCACGACCTCGCCCTCCGACGACGGATCCGCCTCGGCCACCGCCCCCTCGCCCGCCAGCGGACCGGCCGTCAGCGAGGCGAGGATGTCGTCGCCGTGACCCGCGGCGGCGGCCTCAGCTCCGGCCGCAGCGCGAACACGGCCTCGACCACGTCGTCGTCGAGCTCGTCGGGCGCCTCGCCGGCCCCGGCGAATCGAGCCAGCGGCCGAGCGCCTCGCTCTGCTGCTCCGCGGTCCCTCGGCGGTCGCGCGGCCCCACCTTCCCGTTCGTCGCTGTGTCATGGCGGGTACACCTTCCGGAAGGCCTTGGCCGCCCGGTGGAGGATGACGTCGAAGTTCCCTACCGTCACGCCGAGCGCCTCGGCGCACTCTTCCCGCGTCCGCTCCTCGATGAGCCGCATCTGCAGCGCCTTTGCGTACCGCGCGTTCAGGTTCGACAGCGACGTCTCGACGAGCCGCCGCAGCTCCTCCACCTCGAGGCCCCGATCGGGCCGCGGCGCGGGCTCCTGCCCCACCGTCGGCTCGGCCTGGATGGCCTCCGCCAGCCGCTCGTCCCGCCGGTGCCGCCGGTGGATGTCGATGGCCTTGTTCACCGCGATCCGCCGCAGCCAGAAGAAGATCGATCGGTTCTCCAGCCGGAAGCTGGCGATCTTCTCGAGGGCCGTGCGGAAGGTCTCGCGCAGGCAGTCCTCCGCGAGCTCCGGGATGGGCAGCCGCGGCAGGATGGCCTGTCGGTAGAGGAGATCGCCGTACCAGCCGTAGAGCACGGCGAAGGCGGTGCGGTCCCCCTGTTGGAGCCGGACGATCACGGCGCGCTCCTCCTCGACGGGGACCAGGTCCCCGGTAGGCCGTGTCTTCGGAGCACGATCGCTCACTGCTGCTCCAACGCGCGCAGAGGACCCATCTTACACAGCCGGCTCGAACACGTTGCCGCGGCCGAGGATTCCGGCCGGATCGACGTGGCTCTTCAGCGCCCGGAACGCGGAGAGCCCCGCCTCGCCCACCATCCAGCGCAGGTGGGTCCGCTTCAGCTTGCCGATGCCGTGCTCGGCCGAGACCGTGCCCCCGAGCGACAGCGCGAGCCGCGCCAGCTCGTCGTAGTAGGCGAGGGCGGCCTCGAGCTCGCCCGGGTCGCGCGGCAGCAGGTTGAGGTGCAGGTGGTTGTCGCCCAGGTGGCCGAACAGCACGGAGGGGACGGGGGCCGCCTCGTAGGCGTCCATCATCCGGTCGAGCGCGGCGTCGGGGACGGCCAGATCGGTGCCCACCTTGCGCATGCCGTTGGCCACGACCCGCTCGTTGACCCCGGCCGGGATGGCGTGCCGCAGGGCGAGCAGGCGGGCGCGCCCGGGCGCGGCGGGGGCGAGCACGGTGTCGTCGGCCAGGGCCCGGCTCGCTCAGCGCCTGAGAGCCACGCCCCGAGCGAGGCGTCGGGGTCGCCCGCGACCTCCTGCTCGCAGAACAGCGCGGCGCCGGCGCCGTCGGGCACCCAGCCGAGCCGGTCGCGCGCCACCTCGAGGCAGGCGCGGTCGTAGTACTCGAGGCACCGCGGCGACAGGGGCCCGCTCGGGTCGCGGCGCGCGGCGTCCCCGACGGCGGCGAAGCGGACGGCCCCGGCGCGGTCGGCGAAGAACGCGACCAGCCCGATCACGTCGGGCGGCAGGTCGGTGAGGCGGACGGTGGCCCGGGTGACGACGCCGAGCGTGCCCTCGCTGCCCACCAGCAGGTCGAGCCAGGTGCCGGCGGGGCTGTAGCCGGCGGCGGTCTTGAGGTGCGGCTCGGGCCAGCGCACGGCCGGCCAGTCCGCGGGGACGGGGTCGCCGCGCCGCACCTGCGCCACCTCGCCCGTGGGCAGCACGACCTCGAGCGCCTCGACCCACCGCCGCGTGGGCCCGTAGCGGAACGAGCGCGCCCCGCTGCGTTGGTGACGATCGAGGCCCCCGAGGCGTGCACTCGTGGCGCGACGTCCGGGTCGGGCGGGTAGAACCGGCCGCGGGCCTCGATCTGGTCCTGCAGGGCGCCGAGCATCACCCCGGCCTCGGCCGTCGCGGTGTCGTGGCCGATCTCCAGCACCGCGGCCAGGTGCTCGGTCGACAGCAGCCAACCGCCCTGCGGAACCGCGCCGCCCGTGGTGGAGGTGCGCCCGGCGGTGGGGGTGAGCGGGATGCCCTGCGCGCCTGGCAGTGCGCGACGACGGCGGCGACCTCGGCCGTGTCAGCGCGGCCGCACGAGCGCCTCGGCGCGCGCGGCCGTGGAGGTTGCTCGCATCGGTGAACAGCGCGAGCACGGAGAGGTCGGTCGATCCGGGCATGGACATCCCGAGGCTCTAACGGGGCGCCTCGCCGCGCGCCGGGCGCCGCGGGGGTACAATCCCCCCATGGCTCTACGTCCCCCTGGCCCTCCGCGCGCCGGCTCGCAGCGGTGGCGGGCATCGCCGACGGCCTGGCGCTGCTGTCGAACGTCGCGCCGCACCGCGCCCGCACCACGCGGCCCTTCGCCGGCCGCCGCACCCGCGCCCGCCCGCAGCGCGCGCCCGCGCCCCGATCGCCCCGGCCCCGATCCCGGCCCCGGCGGTGGCGCGCACCGCAACCCGCCGCCGCCGCCGCCGTCAGCCGTCCGCCGCCACATCGTCGTCGACGTGGTCGACGAGGACAAGCCGCGCGAGCAGCGCCCAGGTCGAGCATCGACTGCGGGCTTCTCCAGCGGCCGCCGGGTGCGTACCGTGGCGCCGGCGTCTGCCTGGTGCGCGCCGTCCGCCGCGACGGGGCGCTGTTCGCTGCCGCGGCCCCGCCACCTCCGTCGAGGTCGCGCCAGCGATCCCGTCTACGTCCAGCTGGGCTCCCCGCGCGCGCACCGGCGGCATCGGCATCCGCTTCGTCCCCGCCGACGAGGGTGGCTGTCCAGTCGAGGTCGGCCCAACTACCTGGGACGCCGGGCTGCAGGTCGGCGACGTGGTGGTGGCCGTCGGCGGCGAGGGTCGCGAGGCGGGACAGCGCCTGGTTCGTCGACCAGCTGACGGGCGCCGTGGGCAGCGACGTGGAGTTCACCCTCGCCACCTCCGGCGACACGGGCGTGGCGCGCCACGTCGTCCGGCTCACCCGGGCGTTCCTGGAGGATCTGAAGCGCTGCACCCGCTGGCGGTCGCCTCTGGTCGAGCGCCCCGCCGCCGTGGTAAGGCTGAGCATCCGGCGGGGGTCGCGGCACGACCTGACGGCGAGGCAGAGCGGATGTCGTGGCAGAGTGCGGTGCTCGAGCGGATCAGCCAGATCGAGCGCGACACGGTGGCGGAGGTCGATCAGCTCGTCCAGACGGAGTCGAGCCGCCTGCGCACGGCCATCGAGACCGAGCAGAGCTATCTGCACTCGGTCCTCGAGGAGACGGCGCGGGAGATCGCGGTCGGCGGGGAGCTCGCCGCGGCGCGCGCGACCCACAAGGCCCTCGAGGTGGCCGACGGCTACCGCGGGCGCGACCCCGCGCGCGCCACCCGGGCGGAGTGGGTCGCCATGGGGGTCCACGACCAGATCCGCGCCGCGGCCGACGCGCTGGCGGAGCAGGTCAAGGGGCTCGAGCCGAACCTCGCCGCGCCGCTGATCCGCGCGCGCCGCGAGGCCACGAACGACGCCCTGCCGAACCTGAAGCGGATCGTCGAGGAGGCGGCCCACCGCACCGCCGGCGAGCAGCGCCGCTCGCTCGCCCGCCGCATCCACCCCCCCGAGGAGGAGATCGAGGCCTGGCGCCGCCAGATGATCGACGCCGTCCGCCAGGTGCGCACCTCGGCGAAGGACAAGGTCGACGGCACGCACCGCCGCGCCCGCGCCGAGATCGAGCGCCTGGTGGAGGAGCTCGCCTCGGTGCCCGGCCCCGTGCGCAAGCGCCTGATGGACATCGCCGACCAGCGGGTCGAGCAGGCCGTCCGCGCGGCCTCCGAGGGCCGGCGCGACCGCCAGAGCGCCCTGCGGGTCTGGCTCGGCCGCCTCGGGCTCGTCTTCGCAGTGCTGGTGGTCTTCGTGATCGGCGTGATGGGCATGGGGACCGGCATCGGCTTCGCGGGTGCCGCCGTCGGCGCGGTCATGCTCCGCGGCGCCGCCGCCCCGCCGGTCATGGGCGGCCTGCTGATGGGCATCGTCGGCACCACCTTCGGCGCGATGGCGACCGATCTGGTGTTCAACCGCCTCGCCGACTGGCGCCGCTCGGTGTCCGACAGCGTGCTCGGCGCGGTCTCGCCGCTCGACGGGCCGGGGCAGGCCGCACCGGCGCGGGAGCTCGCCCGGGCGCTGCAGTACGTCGAGCTGCCGCCGCTGTCGCCCGACCGCGTCGCCGCCTCGGTCACGCCGGGGGCGCTGCGGGTCTCGGTGCGCGCGGGCGATCCGGGCGACGCCGGCGAGGTCACCGGCAAGAGCCGCATCCCGACGATCAAGCCGCCGCGGTAGCGCTCACCAGGTCCCGCGCACCGCGAGGGTCGGCGTCCACGCGTCGCTCGCGTCCGACCCGCCGAGCGCCAGCACCGCCACGCCGCCGGCCGCCGAGAGCAGCCCCACGCCGAAGCCCACGTCGGCGATCAGCGCCGCCCGGTGGTTCGTGTCGAGCGCCCCCTGCGCGCTCTGCGGGCACAGCGGGCCGTCGGCGCCGGGGGCGCACGCGGCGTCGACCTGACGCGCCGCGGCCCGCGACCGCAGCCCCTCCGCCACGCCGACCACGAGCCCCGCGGCCCCCACGGCCAGCAGCCCGCCGCCGACCACGCCCCGCCCGGCCCCGCGGCGCGGCTCCTGGACCGGCACCGGCACGGGCACGGGCACCGGCACCGGCACCTCCACCACGGGCTCGGGCTTCGCGGCCTCCTGCTCCGCGAGCCGCTCCTCGAGGTTGCGGATCCGCCGGTCGAGCACCTCGCGCTCCTCGGCGCGCGCGAAGGCGCGGTAGCGGCCGAGCGTGTCGAGGGCCTCGCGGTACTGGCCGAGGCGCTCCTCGGCGTTGGCGATGTTGAACAGGAAGCCCGGGCGCTCGGTCAGCCGGTAGCCCTCCTGCCAGGCCACGATGGCGTCTTCGTAGCGGCCCTCCTCGTACAGGCTCGCGCCGTTGTCGTAGAGCTCCTTGCCGCGCGCGGCCACGTCGGGCGGCAGCGGCGGCAGGCTCTGGGCCCACGCCGCCGGGGCGGCGGCGAGCAGGAGCAGGCAGAGCGCGAGGCTCGCGGGACGCACCATGCGCATCACCTCGGGTCGGCGAACGGGTCGCGCAGATCGGAGCGCGGGACGGCCGGATCGGGGGCGGGCGTGTCGGGCCCGTCGACCGGCGCCGGGTCGGCCGCGGGCGCGGGCCGCACGGTGGGGGCCGGGCGCACCCGCCGGCGCGGCGCCGGCGCCGGCGGCTCGCTCGGCGCGACCTCGTCGCCGGGGTCGGCGTCCTCGTCGGCCTCGTCGCGCGGGCGCCGCGACCTCGACGGCGCGGGGGCCGGGCGGACGGGCGCAGGCGCCGGCCCCTCGATCCCCGCCGGCGCGGCCGAGCGCGGCTCGGCGCCGATCCACTGCAGCCCCACCAGCAGCAGGAGCAGCAGCACCAGGCCCACCGGCACGATCACCATGGAGCCGAGCCCGCCCACCACCAGCACCGCCGGGTGCCGCAGCCGCTGCGACAGCTCGAGCAGCGGCTGCGAGCGCGTGTCGGGCGGGAGCGTGGGCTCGGCCGGGCGCTCCACCCGCACGCTCGGCGCGGGGGTGGGCCCCGTGCCGGCCTCGAAGCGGGCCAGCACCTCGAGCACGGCGGGCGGCAGCACGAGCTCGCCGGCGCGCAGCTCCGGCAGCCGGGGCAGCGCCAGGAACCCGCGCAGCGACAGCTCGCAGACGGTGAGCGCGCGCGCGAGCTCGGCGACCGTGGCGAAGCGCCCGGCCGGGTCGCGCGACAGGCACCGCAGCGTGACCCACTCGAGCAGCGGCTGGGGCGCGAGATCGGGGGCCGTCTCGGCGAACGGCTTCGGGGGGGCCGTGACCTGGCGGGTCAGCGCCGCCATCGCGTCGTCGCCGAAGGGCTTGGCGCCGGTGAGCATGCGGTAGAGGATGGCGCCGAGGCTGTAGAGGTCGGACCGCGGCGTGATCGGCTGCTCGAGCAGCTGCTCGGGCGACATGTAGCCCGGGGAGCCGAACACCACGCCCTGCTGCGTCGGCGCGTCGGCGCCGTGGGTGTCCTTGGCGATGCCGAAGTCGAGGACGCGGACGAAGTCGCGCCCGTCGCCGTGTTGGGTCACGATCAGGTTGTCGGGCTTGAGGTCGCGGTGGATGAGCCCCAGGCTGTGGGCCTCGGCCAGCGACGCGCACACCTGAGCGGCCAGCGTGACGGCGCGGAGCGGCTCGAGGCGCCCCTCGCGCAGGATCTCCCCCAGGGTGGCGCCGTGGAGGTACTCCATCGCGATGTAGTAGACCTCGTCGTCGGTGCGCCCGTAGTCGTAGATCCGCACCGTGTTCGGGTGCGTGAGGCGGCTGCACAGGCGCGCCTCGCGGAAGAACCGCTCCCGGAACTCCTCGGAGTGCGGGCTGTCCTCCGACCACAGCACCTTGATCGCGACGGTGCGCTCGAGCCCGATCTGCTCCGCGAGGTAGACGCGGCCCATCCCCCCCTTCGCCAGCCGCTGGACGATGCGGTAGCGGCCGTCGAGGACGCGGCCGACCAGGGGGTCCGCGGCCATGGCGAAGGTGGGCTGATCGTCGGTCATCGGTTCCTGGTCGCGACGCGGCCCGCGTGTGGGGCACTCGGGGATCATCGTACTCGATCTGGACGGGACGCGGACAAGTCCAGCCGATTCCTGTAGGATCTCGGCGCGAAGGAGGACCGTTGCGCGTCTGGTTGCTCCCCCTCCCGCTCGTCGCGGGCTGCTCCCTGCTCACGGTCCACGCCGCCCCCTGCAGCGACAACGCCGGCTGCCGCGAGGCCTTCGGCCTGGGGTCGGTCTGCGGCGCCGAGGGGCTGTGCGAGATCGCCACCGTCCCGCCGCGGTGCAAGACCGAGGGCGCGCCGCTCGAGCTGCCGGTCGATCCCGACCTGACGGTGATGATCGGCACCATGTTCGACCACTCGCTCGACACCCACGTCGCCCGCTACCGCTCGGCCGGCCTGCCGCCGCTGCAGGTGAACAGCAAGGAGGGCGTGGGCGGGCGCACCTTCTCGATGCTCCACTGCAGCATCGAGGAGGACTTCCGCGGCGACGGCCTGTCGAAGGACGACGCGGTCACCGAGATGGCCCGCTGGCTGGCCGACGACCTCGGCGTGGTCGCCATCATCGGCCCGGCGGCCTCGTCCGACGTGGAGTCGACCTACAACACCGTGGCGCCCTACGGCACGCTGGTGGTCTCGCCGTCCGCCACGAGCCCGTCGCTCACGGCGCTCGACGGCGTCACCTCCACCGACGCCGATCCGGGCCTGCTGTGGCGCACGGCCCCCCCCGACACGGTGCAGGCGCTGGCCATCGCCGACGACATGATGTCGCGCGAGGTGCCGAGCACCAACGTCGCCGTCGTCTACCAGACCGGCGCCTACGGCGAGGGCCTGGAAGACGCCTTCACCTCCGCCATGATCGCCCGCGGCGGCCGCACCACGCCGTTCCCGTTCGACCCGGCCGTCGGCTCGGGCGACGTGCTGCCCGAGGTCGTGGCCGGGAACTTCGACGAGATCCTGTTCGCCTCGTCCGAGGCGAACGACGTGGTCGGCTTCCTCGTCGCCTCCTACGCGATCGGCATCGACGAGCCCATCTTCCTCACCGACTCGGCCCGCAACGCCGACGTCCTCGACCAGGCGGCGAGCGCGAGCGCGCTGTTCCCGCAGCTCCGCGGCACCGCCCCGGCGAGCCCCGACGGCCCCGTCTACGCCTCGTTCGCGGCGAGCTACGCCGGCACCTACGGCACCCCGGTCGACGACTTCTCCTACGCCGCGCACTCCTACGACGCCTCCTGGCTCGTGATGTACGGCGCGGGCTGGTCGCTGTCGCAGGAGGGCCGCATCTACGGCGAGGGCATCGCCCGCGGCCTGCGCCACCTGTCGAGCGGCCCGGAGCGCGAGCTGCGGCCGTCGGACTGGACCGACGGGCTCGCCTACGTGCTCGACGGGCGCGACCAGGACGTGGTGGGTGCCTCCGGCGAGCTCGACTACGACCCGAACACCGCCGAGACGACGGGCCCCATCGAGGTCTGGGACATCGCGGGCGGCGGCTTCGAGACGCTCTACGTCTACGTGCCCTGACTACCGGCGCCGGCCCCGCGCCGACCGGCCGGGCGTCTTGAGCGCGGCGACCTTGCGCCGGGTGAGCGCCACGTGGGTCGCGAGGTTCGGGATGTCCGGGTCGAGGGCCAGGGCGTGCTCGAGGTCGGCCAGCGCGAGCTCGAGGCTCGTGCGGTACAGGTGCGACAGGCCGCGGCGGCACCAGGCCATGGCGTGGTCCGGCGCGAGGGACAGGGCGATGTCGTAGCACTCGATGGCGCGGACGTAGTCCTTGCGCGCGAAGTGCAGGTCGCCGATGGCGACGAGCGGGTCGGCGCGGTCGGGCGCGAGCTCCTCCGCGGTGACGAGGTCGCTCATCGCGGCGCCGTGGTCGCCCATGTCGACGAGCAGGCGGCCGCGGGCCAGGCGGGCGTCGTAGTGGTCGGGATCGGCGTCGAGCAGGGCGGTGTAGGCGTCGATGGCGTCCTGGAAGGCGCCGGCCTCGGCGGCGCGCGCGCCGTCGCGCAGCAGCCCGGCGGCGTCGACGTTGGGCACCCCGCGGGCCGGCCCGTCGAGCGGGACGGTCACCTCGTCGTGGACCAGGCCCTGCCGGTAGACGGGGCGGGCCCCCGGCTCCTGGCGCGCGATGCCCCGGGCGCGCGCCACCTCGCTGCGCCGCTGCTTGCGGGCGCGCCGCAGGGCGAGGCGCTCGCGCAGGCGCCGCACCAGGCCGCGGACCAGCGCCCGCAGCCACAGCAGGCCGGTAATGCCGGCCGCCGTCGCGAGGGGCACGCCCACCTGGTAGGCGAGCGGCACCGGGAGCTGCGACATCACGCCGCCGCAGGCCGCGCCCATCAGCAGGCCGATCGACATCCCGCACAGCACCGCGCGCACCCGACCCTCCCGGTCTCGAGGAGACCGTCCCCAGGATACACCCGTCGCGCTGCGGCGCCGGCGGGCGCGCGGCTCACCAGATCGCGCCGAGGGGCGCGGTCCGCACGACGGGCGGCGGGCCGGCGGTCCCCGGGCGACCGGCCTCGGCGAGGCCCTTGCTGGCGGCGTCGTTGGCCGAGTCCGCCGCGCGCTGGCCGCCGTTGCCCGGCGGTCCGCCCGGTCCGCCGCCGTTCTCGACCACGATGGCGCGGACGTGGCCCTGCGCGCTCGGGTCGACCAGCACCTCGACCGACCCGCCGTCGCCGCCGGTGCCGCCGTCGCCGCCGGCCCCGGGCAGCCGCCGCTGCCGCCGCCCCCGTTCCTTCGAGCCGGCGTCGCCGCCCGCGCCGCCGCGCCCGCCGCGCCCGCCGTTGGCCATCACCACGAGCTCGCCGTCCTCGGGGTCGATCGCCACGTAGCGCGACACCTCGCCGACCACGCCGAGCTCCACCTGCAGCACCTCGGCGCCGGTGCGGGGCTCGGTGACCAGCGTGGCGTGCACCTGCACGGCGGGGCCGTCGCGGCCCGGGTCGCCGGGCTCGCCGCGCAGGCCGTCGCCGCCGCGGCCCTGCTCGTTGCTGGCGCCGTCGGTGCCGTCGTGGCCGTCGAGGCCCTCGCGCCCGGACAGGTCCACGGTGACGGAGCAGTCGAAGCGCAGCGGCACGTCGAGCGTCGCCTGCACCGTGGGGTCGGCGTCGAGCGTCGCCGTCACCGTCCCGGGCTTGCCCCAGGCCACCCGCGGGTCGTCGGGCATCCGGACCTCGCCGCGGGGCGACACCTCGCCGAAGCCCCACGACAGGGTGACGCCGGCGCGCCGCCCGAGCCGCAGGTCGCGGGTGCGGCCGGCGCTGTCGGTGGTCGTGAGCTGCAGCTGCGCCGTCTCTCCGGGGCACAGCCCGGGGATGGGCCACTTGCCGGCCTCCTGTGCGAGCGAGAGCGCGGTGACGGACTTCGATCCGGCGACCGCGACGGTCGCCCAGGCGAACAGCAAGCTCATTGCGTCCTTGCCCCGAGCCAGGGTACCCGGCCGCGGCGCGACCTACTCCTCCGGCATCCGCAGCTGCTGCAGGATCCGCCGCACGGCGAGGTCGGCGCCCCCGCGGGCGACGTGACGTCGCCGCCGCCGCGGCAGGCGAGCCCTCCTCGTCGACGTCGCCCACCGCGATCGTGAAGACGGATCTCGTGGTTGCGCCAGGCGCGGTCGAGCAGGTGGCGGAACGGCGACTCCGTGGTCTGCTCGCCGTCCCACAGCACGATGACGGCCTTGAGAGGGCGCTGCTGTGCCGCAGGTCGTCCACCGCCGCGCGCACCGCGGTGGACGGGTCGGTGCGGAAGGCGTCGACGCCGAGGTCGGTCGCCAGGACCGGCTCGGCGTGCCACTGGCCCGGCTCGAGCGCCTCGGCGGTCGCGTAGGGAGCGGCGCGTTGTCTTGTGGGCCGAACGTCTGCAGCCAGCCGCGCAGGCCCTCGCGGCCGAGGCCGCCGAGCGGATCCACCGCCGGGCGTCGTCGCCGAAGACGGTGACGCCGTAGCGGTCGCCCTGCTGGGGGTGCTCGGTCATCTCGTCGTAGGCGGCGAGCATGGCGTCGCGCATCTCGAGCGCCGGGCCGGTGGGGTCGACCACGATCGACACCGACAGGTCGGCCACCACGAGCAGATCGAGGGGCGGCCCGCCCAGGTCACGATCTGGTCGACGGGATCTTCGGTGGTGCCTTCGACGCGGAACTTCCCGCCGTCGGCCGTGCGCTCCACGCCGATGACCTGGCCGGCTTGCGCCGCCACGGCCAGCCCGAGCCACCACATCACCGTGCCTCCCCCCTGCTGCCCCTGTGGCAGCGTAGACCACCGGGGCGGAGATGGCGATCGATCCTGGCATCCCCGGGGAGGTCGAGGTCGAGGTCGAGGTCGAAATCGAGGTCGAGGTCGAGGTCGAGGTCGAAATCGAGGTCGAGGTCGAGGTCGATCTCGAGGTCGAAATCGAGGTCGATCTCGAGGTCGAGGTCGAAATCGAGGTCGAAATCGAGGTCGAGGTCGATCTCGAGGTCGCGGTCGAGATCGAGGTCGAGGTCGAGTCGATCGAGGTCGAGGTCGATCTCGAGGTCGAAATCGAGGTCGCGGTCGCGGTCGCGGTCGCGGTCGAGGTCGAGGTCGATCTCGCGGTCGCGGTCGCGGTCGAGGTCGAAATCGAGGTCGAGGTCGAGGTCGAAATCGAGGTCGATCTCGCGGTCGAGGTCGCGGTCGCGGTCGCGGTCGCGGTCACGCCCGGGCGCGGCTGGCAGGGGCCGCGTGAGGGCAGCGCGTGTCGACCTGGCTGCCGCGTCGCCCGCGCCGATCGGCGTGCCCGCACGACCACCACCACGACCACCACCACGACCACGCCCTCGGCGCGACGAGCGACGCCCGGCCGCTCGTGCGATGCTCACCGGCCTGTTCCACCGCCACCGACCCGCCGCAGCCGCCCCGCCGGGCTCGCTCGGCGTGGTGGTGGTGGTGGTGGTGGTCGTGGTCGTGAGGACCTCGAGCCCTTCGAGAGGGCTCGGGGCGGCGCCGTCTCCGACGATCTCCCTCAGGCCGCGTTGAGCGTCGGCGCGAGCGTCGCCTCGAGCTCGTCGCGCGCCAGCCCCTGCGCCAGACAGATCTCGGCCAGCACCAGATCCTTCAGCCGGTCGAACAGCCGGCGCTCCTGGAACGACAGCGTGTGGTTCTTGCGCACCGCCGCCAGCTCCCCGAGCAGCGTGGCCAGCTCCTGCGGGTCGTTGTCCTTCAGCGTCTGCTGGTAGCGCAGCTGCCGGCGCCGCCAGTTGCCGCGCTTCTCGGGCGCCTCCTGGCCCTGGATGCACGCCAGCGCCTCGTCGGCCGCGTCGGCGCTCATCACCGGCCGCACGTCGGCCACCACGTCGGGCGCGACCAGCCGCTCGACCGGGATCCAGGTGCGCATCCCGCCGTCCCGCAGGGCGATCCGGTACATCTCCGTCTCGTCCCCGGCGAGGGTCACCGCCTCGATCGCCTCGACCTCGCCGACCCCACAGCCGGACACCACCACCTCGTCACCGATCTCGAACTCCACGGACACGCCTCCCTTCCTGGTTGCTGGACCTCTCCGCCCGACGGGACCGGCCCGCCGCGACGTTGATGCGATTGATTGCGCGGCGCGCGCAGCATCCATCGCTGCGCTCGCGCCCTGCGCGCGGGTCGTCGTCGACTTGACGCCGCCCGCTATGAATCATATCACAGACGGTCGGATCGATCCAGCTGACGGTCCCGGCGATCTCCGGCCATCCTGGACGGAGGGCGCATGCTGCTGTGGTGCATCCTGTGGAGCGGCTGTGCGCGGCCGACCGAGACCGACCCCGAGCCCACGCCGGGCACGACCCCGCCGGAGACGTCCACCCCCACGTCCACGTCCACGGCGACGGGCGACACCGCGACCGCCACGGCGACGGGCGACACCGCGGCGCCGCTCGACTGCAGCGTCCGGCCGCAGGCCACGGTGGTGCGCCACCACGACTACGTCCCCACCGCCGAGGACTTCACCTTCGACGACGAAGGCTATCTGTGGGGGGTGTCGACCGCGACGTCGGGCCTGATCCGGATCCCGCTCGACGGCGCGCCGGAGCTCATGCTCCCGAACGTGTCGTCCTGGGGCCGCGGCACCCGGTTCCTGCCCGGCGGCGACCTCGTCGTGGCGGAGCCCGACCGCGGCGCGCTCATCCGGGTGGACCGCGCGACGATGGGCGTCACGACCGTGCGCAGCGGGCTGAGCTCGCCGAACGGCGTCGCCATCGACGACGACGGCATGGTCTTCCTGACCCAGGCGTCGGGCCGCGTGGTCCGCATCGACCCCGACGCCGGCACCGAGCAGCTCGTCTACGCCACGCCGCTGTCGACCGACGGGGTCACGCTGGCGCCCGATTACGAGCGGCTGTACTGGGACTCCGAGTCGGGCGAGGTGATCACCGCCGTCGTCGACGCCGAGGGCACCGTCACCTCGGGCCCGGAGGTGCTCACGACGATCGCCACCGGCGCTGGCATCCTCGACGGGATGACGGCGGACGCCTGCGGCAACCTCTACGTCGTGAAGATGAACGGCACGGTGGTGCGCGTGCTCCCCGACGGCACGCAGGAGACGCTCGTGACGCTGTCGTCGCACCCCGCGGGCGGCTTCATCTGCGCGGTGAACTTCGGCAGCGGGGTCGGCGGCTGGGAGCGCGACCACCTGTACGTGATGAGCCTGCAGGAGGGGCTGTTCGAGGTCGACGTGGGCATCGAGGGGAAGTGGGAGCCGCACTACCCGGTCGGAGGGTAGAGTGCGCACCGAGGAGGCCCCGTGACGCTGCGCCCGCTGGCCCTGGCCCTGCTGCTGGCCTGCAACGGAGACAAGGACGGTGACGACGGGATCATCCCGAAGGACGCCGACGCCGACGCCGATGCGGACGCCGACAGCGACGCGGACGCCGACGCGGACACCGACACCGACACGCAGCCCGCGCTGTGCGGGCGCATCGAGCCCGGCGGCGCCGCGGTCGACGTGACCCCGGGCGACGACCTGGCCACGGTGATCGGGCAGGCGGCCCCGGGCGCCGTCCTGGCGCTGGCCGACGGCACCTACGCCGTGTCGGCGCCGATCGCGCTGCGCTCGGCCATCACCCTGGTCGGCGCGAGCGGCGACCGCGACGCCGTGGTGGTCGACGGCGGCCACGCCGGCGGCGACCTGTTCCAGATCGGCGCCTCCGACGTGACGCTCGCCCACCTCACGCTCACCGCCTCGGCCGGCGACCTGGTGCGGGTCCAGCCCGAGGGCGCCGACCTGACGGGGATCGTGCTCCACGACCTGCACCTGCTCGACGCCGGCCGCACGGCCGTCCGGGTCGGCGGCGACGGCGACGACCACTGGGCCGACGACGGCGAGCTGTCGTGCTCGCGGATCGAGCTGACGAACGCCGGGCGCCCCTTCGTCGGCGCCTGCCAGATCGCCGGCCTCGACGCCGAGGGCGCGCGCGGCTGGACCGTCCGCGACAACAGCGTGCACGGCCTGTGGTGCACGCTCGCGACCCCCGGCCCGGCGATCCGCTTCACCCGCGGCAGCCGCGACGTGACCATCACCCGCAACGTCGTCACCGACAGCGCCTTCGGCATCGTCGCCGGCCAGACGCAGGACCAGCTCGGCCGCCCCTGGCCCGACGCCGCACAGTGCAGCGGCTTCCCCCAGGCCATCGGCGCGGTGGTCACGAACAACCTCGTGTCGGCCTACGAGGACGACCTCGTCGACGCCAGCGCCGGCGTGATGTACGGGATCATGGCCGAATCGAGCTGCGACGTGCTCGTGGCCCACAACTCGGTCTACGCTGCAGACGTGCCGGTGGCGTCGATCGAGCTGCGCTACGCGAGCACCACCGGGACGGTCGGCAACAACCTGATGAGCCACCGCCTGCTGCGGCTCGACGACGCGCCGGCCGACGAGACCGCCAACGTGGAGCTCGCCGATCCGGGCAGCTGGCTGTTCCCGGCGGGCAACGACTTCCACACGGCGCCCGGCGCCACCTGGGCGATCGACCAGGGCGACCCGGCCCTGCTCGACCGCGTGCCGGTGGACGTGGACGACGAGCCCCGCAGCGACGGGCTGCCCGACATCGGCGCCGACGAGCTGTAGCCCGCCGCGCGAGCGCCGCTCAGATCTCGCGCGGGCGCAGCGACTCGAGCGAGGCCCCGGCCTGCTCCGCGGCCGCCATCAGCTCCCGGGCCCGGCCGAGGTCGATCTTCACCTCGCGCTCGACCCACTTGGTCCAGACCTGCTCTTCGAGGTGCGCCCGCGCCTGCATCAGGGTGGCGCCGGCCGTTGCCTCCGAACCGACGCGCGCCTGGACGTTCCGGACATGCGCTGCCATCACCGCCAGATACTCTGCCATCACTCACCCCGTCGAAACGCGTGGGATCGAGCGTATCACGGGAACGCTGGGGCAACGCCACGATGGATCGGGTTTTCCGTCACTGCAGGACGGAGGCCGATCCCGCCTCGGTCGTCGCCGCCTTCCGTCCGCGATCCACGTCGACCCCGAGGAGGATCGCCAGGCCGATCGCGAAGAACACGCCGCAGAGCAGGATCGCGTCCTTCAGCCCCAGCGCTGCCTGCAACCCGCCGAGCGACAGCAGCCCGAACACCGCCGCCAGCTTGCCGAAGGTGCCCCACAGTCCGAAGAACTCGCCGACCCGCTCGGGCGGCGACAGCAGCGCCACGATCGTGCGGGCGGCGCTCTGCGTCGCACCCATGCACGCGCCGGCGAGCGCGCCGACCAGCAGCAGCACGTGCGCCTCCTCGACCCCGGGGATCGCGGCGGCGACCGGGCCGGTGAGCCGCAGCAGCGCCACCGCCAGGCACCACAGCACCAGCGTGACGGCGTAGGTGCGCAGGTCGCCGATCCGGCCCTGGAACCAGCCGAAGCCGAGCGCGCCGAGCGCGGCCGACAGCTGCGTGAGCACGAACATGCCGCCCTGCAGCGGCACCGACCAGTGGATGACCTGGTCGCCGTAGACGAAGGCGAAGCTCACGACGATGGACAGGCCGGCCATCGCGAACAGGTGCGAGCCGAGGAACACCATCAGGTCGCGGTAGCGCGGCAGGTGGCGGGCCGTGTCGAGCAGCGTGACGAGCCCGGCCGTCCAGGCGTTGCTCCCCGGCGGCAGGGGCTTCGGCGCGGCGCGGTCGCGCACCCACAGGAAGGTGGGGATCGCGGCGACCGCGAACCACAGCGCGGTGATGGGGCCGGCCCAGCGCACCAGCGGGTTGTCGGGGGTGACCACGCCGAGGCCGCCGAGCACGAGCAGCGTGGAGCCGAGGCCGCCGAGGTAGCCGAGGCCCCAGGCCATGCCGCTGATCCGGCCGAGGCGCTCGGGCGGGCCGAGATCGGGCAGGAACGCCGCCACGAACGACTCGCCGACCGAGAAGCCGTAGTTCGACACGACCACGGCGATCATCGCGAGGGCGACGGTGCCCGGCCCGGTCAGCCCGAGGGCGGCGGTGGCGAGCACGGTGAGGACGGTGCTCGCGAGGAGGAAGCGCTTGCGCTGCCCGGTGCGGTCCATCCAGGCGCCGAGCAGCGGCAGGGTCAGCGCCGTGAGCAGGTAGCTCGACGACAGCGCCACGCTCCACAGCAGGTTCCCGAGGCGGAAGTCGGGGGCGTCGCCGACGATCACCTTGGGGAACACCACCGCGTAGTACACGGTGACGATGACGGTGGTGTAGCTGCTGTTGGCGAAGTCGTACATCGCCCAGCCGAACAGCTCGCGCCCGGTGACCGGCTGCCCCATGGCCCCTCCGCCCGAGCCGCGCTCTAACGCGCGGGCTACGCTGCGCACGATGATCCTCGCCCTGCTCGGAGCCTGCGCCATGCACCACCAGCCGCTGGTCCTCGGCCACCGGGGGGCGCCGGGCTACCTGCCCGACCACACCCTCGAGGGCTACACGCTGGCGATCGCTCAGGGCGCCGACTACATCGAGCCCGACCTGGTGAGCACGGCCGACGGCGTGCTGGTGGCGCGCCACGAGAACGAGCTGTCGCAGACGACCGACGTGGCCGAGCGCTTCCCCGACCGCCGCGCCGAGCGCGAGGTCGACGGGCAGCACATCGAGGGCTGGTTCGTCGAGGACCTCACGCTGGCGGAGCTGCGCACGCTGCGCGCGCGCCAGCCGATGCCCCAGCGGCCCCACGACCACGACGGCCAGTACCTGGTGCCCACCTTCGACGAGGTGCTCGACCTCGCCGTCGCGAAGAGCGCCGAGCTCGGGCGCCCCATCGGCGTGTACCCCGAGACCAAGCACCCCACCTACTTCCGCGAGCGCGGGCTGCCGCTCGAGCCGCCGATGCTGGCGTCGCTGCGGGCCCACGGCCTCGACCGGCGCGACGCCCCGGTGTTCGTGCAGAGCTTCGAGGCCGGCAACCTCCGCGCGCTCCGCGCCGAGACCGAGCTGCGGCTCGTCCAGCTCGTCGACGACGGCGCCGACCTGTCGCCCGCGGCGCTGGCCGAGATCGCGACGTACGCCGACGCCGTGGGGGTGCCGAAGTCCGCCGTGCTCGACCCCGCGGGCGTGCCCACCGCGCTGGTCCACGACGCACACCGGGCCGGGCTGCTCGTCCACGTCTACACCTTCCGCGCCGACCCGCAGTACCTGCCCGACTGGGCGGCCGGCGACTTCGCGAGCGAGCTCCACCGGTACTACGATGCCGGTGTGGACGGCGTGTTCTCCGACTTCCCCGACCGCGCGGTCGCGGCGCGGCAGGGTGGCGCCGCGCGTTAAGGGGCCGGCCAGAGGAGGTCGGATGGAGGCCAGCGCGGACGTGGGCGTGGTCGGCATGGGGGTCATGGGCGCGAACCTCGCCCGGAACCTCCGGTCGCGGGGCCTGGTGGTCGCCGTCCACAACCGGTCGCCCGGGCCGCTCGACGCGCTGCTGCACGACCACGGCGCCGAGGGCTTCGTCCGGTGCGACGATCTCGCGGCGTTCGCGGCGGCGCTGAAGCGGCCGCGGATCGCGATCCTGATGGTGACGGCCGGCAAGCCGGTCGACGCCGTGATCGCGGAGCTCGGCGCGCACCTCGACCCGGGCGACGTCCTGGTCGACGGCGGCAACAGCCACTTCGCCGACACCGAGCGGCGCGCGGTCGCCGCGGCGGCGCACGATCTGGTGTACGTGGGGATGGGCGTGTCGGGCGGCGGAGGGCGCGCTGCACGGCCCGTCGCTGATGCCGGGCGGCGATCAGCGCGGCTGGGCCATCCTGCAGCCGATCCTCGACAAGATCGCGGCCACGGGCCTCGACGACCGGCCCACCGTGACCTGGTGCGGCTGCGGCGGCGCCGGCCACTACACGAAGATGGTGCACAACGGCATCGAGTACGGCGACATGCAGCTCGTCGGCGAGGCCTGGACGCTCCTGCGCGACGGCCTCGGCCTCGCGCCCGCCGCCCAGGCCGACGTGTTCGCCGAGTGGAACGCCGGGCGGCTGTCGTCGTTCCTCATCGAGATCACCGCGGGCATCGTCGCGGCGAAGGACCCCGAGGGCGACGGTCCGCTGGTGAGCGCCATCCTCGACGAGGCCGGGCAGAAGGGCACCGGCCGGTGGACCTCGGTGCAGGCCATCGAGCAGGGCGTGCCGCTGCCCACCGTCACGAGCGCGGTCGACGCGCGGGCGATCTCCGCCCGGCGCGACCAGCGCCAGGCCGCGCGCAGCGCCTTCGCGAGCGAGCCGGCGCGGCTCGAGGGGGTCACGGTGGCCGACCTCGAGCAGGCGCTCTACGCCGCGAAGCTCGCGAGCTACGCCCAGGGCTTCGACCTGCTGCGCACCGCCTCGCTCGACCGGGGCTACGGTATCGACCTCGGCGAGGTCGCCCGCATCTGGACCGCCGGCTGCATCATCCGCGCCGCCTTCCTGGGCGACGTGCGCGCGGCCTTCGCCCGCAACCCCGACCTGCCGCTGCTGGTCCTCGACCCGGCCGTCGCCGACGACCTGCGCGCCGCGCTGCCGGCCTGGCGCAAGGTCGTGGCGGCGGCGGTGCTGGCGCGGATCCCCGTGCCGGCGCTGTCGGCGTCGCTCGCCTGGGTGGAGCAGATCCGGGTGGAGCACGGCGCAGCGGCGCTGATCCAGGCCCAGCGCGACTGGTTCGGCGCCCACACCTACCGGCGCCGCACCGCCCCCGACGAGGCCGTGCACACCGAGTGGGCCTCGCTCGAGCGCCTGCGCTGACTCAGCGCGTGGCGGCGGCCCCGCAGGTGGGGTCGTTCGCCACGTCGTCGGCCGTGCGCGGCACGAGGTCGGCGGGCAGCCGCTCGAGCGTCATGTCGTCGAGCACCATCGGGATGCAGGAGACGGTGACGCCGTCGGGGCAGGTGAGGCAGTCGACGCCCTGGCTCGCGAACTGGCGGCAGGCGTCCTCCACGTCGTCGGCCTGCAGCTCGGTGACGAGCGAGGCGGCGTCGAGCACGCCGTCGATGGCGCCGCCGACGATGCGCTCGCCGTCGGGCGTGAAGCTGCCCGAGACGGTGAGGTCGAGCATGACGAAGTCGTCGCCCGCCACCTCGAGGCTCATCCGGTCGAGGTGCACCGAGAAGTCGGGGTTCGGGAAGTCGGCCAGCGTGTCCCACTGGTCGGTGACCGAGCAGACGTCCTGCTCGAGCGGGTCGCCGCCGCGCGGGATGAGCGCCGAGCCGGCCGAGAACCGGATGCCGCTCGCCGAGGCCTCGTCGACCGCGAGCAGCAGGTGGGCCTGCAGGAAGACCTGCATCGCCGCCTTGAGCCCCACGGGCCAGGCGTAGCGCGCGCTGGTGAGGTCCATCAGGTAGGTGTGGTCGGCGAGCGCCGCGGGGTCGACGGGGTCGCCCGCGTCGGCGCCGACGGTGAACGACCACTGGTCGGGGCCGCAGGTCCAGTCGAGCACGGCGGTGTAGGTCTCGCCGGCGGTGAGCGCGGCGTCGGGGGTGAACCACACGCGGCGGTCGTCGTGCTGCACCGTGCCCGCGACCGCGGCGCCGCTGCCGTCGGTCACGGCGATCGACGAGCTCTCCTCGGGCTGGCCGAGGATGGCGTCGACCACGGTGTGGTAGTACACGTCCTGCGCGCCGTCGTCGGGGAACGACCCGAGCAGGACCGAGTTGCACTCGTCGGTCGAGGTCGTGTCCTTGTCGCCGGTACAGGCGACTGCCGCGCCTGCGGCGAGGATCGCCAGCCACCGCGCTCCGCGCTCGTCCATCCGTCCTCCATCCGTCCCCCTCGAACATAGTTCGCCGGACGACGGGGTGCCGGACGAGTCGACGCGAGCGCGAGCCCGGCGGACGCGGTATGAGGGGGGAGCCGTGGCGGGGCACCGCGGGGCCCCCCCTCGCGTTCCCGTCGTGGGAAGCTGGTGAACGACGACCCGATCGAAGACCTGCCGAGCCCCGTCGCGTGGGCCACGGCCCGCTGCGCGCCGCTCGAGGCGCCCGACGCGGTGTCGGCGGGGCTCGCCGTGCGGGCGTTCGTGGAGCTCGCCGTGGTGCGGGTGCTCGCGGAGGCGCTGGCCGCCTCGCGCGCGCTGCCGTTCACCGTCGAGAGCGCCATGCGCCTCGCCATGCTCGACGAGATGGACCCGCGGCGCTGGCTCGACCTGTTCGCCGCGCTCGAGTCGTCGGGGCTGTCGGAGCTGCTCGGGCTGCCCACCGACCTGCCGCCGGTCCTGCGCGACGGGATGGACGGCCTCGGGGTGGCCGAGCTCGTCGACTGGTTCGACGTGGCCCCGCGGCGCGCCCCCGGCACCGTCGCGCCGGCGATCAACGCGCTGACCCGCGCGGCGCGCGGCCTGTACGAGCTGCCCCTGCACTACGTCCGCCGGGTCACCGACGAGCCCGACGGCGCCATCGTCGAGCACCGCAAGCTCGTGGGCACGGGCTGGCCCACGGTGCGGCGGTCGCGCCACGCCGCGGCGGCGCTCGGGGTCGCGGTCGGCGGGAGCCTGCCCGCCATCCGCGCCGGCACCGTCGCGTTCTGGGACGGCGAGTCGAGTGCCGTGGCCGTCCCCGACTGGCTCGTCCGCTGGGACGACCGCCGCATGACGCTGTGGGCCTTCGCCGGCCGCCAGGTCACCGGCAGCTGGCGCTTCGAGGCCTGGGTCGGCCACGGCGAGCCGGCTGCGGCGCGCGCCACCGTCACCGTGGCCGACGGCGCCTGCGTCCCGCCGCCCTTCCTGCTGTCGGGCGCCTCGCCGTCCGACCCCTTCCTCGACGACGACGCGCAGACGGGGCTCATCCGCGCCGAGCGCCCGTCGCGCAGCCCCGAGACCACCGCGCGCGTCGACTCGGGGCCCATCCCGCGGGCGCCCGTGCTCGACACGCAGGTGTCCACGAGCCCGTTCCGGTCGCCCGTCGCCAGCGACGGCCCGCCGGTCGCCCGCCCGCGCGACGGCGCGCTCGCGCTGCGGGTGCTCACCGGCGTCGACCTGATGCGATACATCGTGCTGGAGCCCGGGGTGCGGGTCGTGCTCGGGCGCAACGCCGGCACGGCCACCTTCGTGCTGCACCACCACCAGATCAGCCGCATGCACACCGAGGTCGTGCTCGGCGACGACGGCACCGTCACCGTGTCCGACCTCGGCTCGACCAACGGCACCCACGTCTACGGGCGGGCGCTGCGGCGGGGCCAGCCGCAGGTCGTCGGGCCCGGCACCCGCATCGGCGTGGGCCCCGTGCAGCTGCGGCTCGAGTGGCTCACGCCCGAGCTGCGGGCGCGGCTCGACCAGGTCCTCGACCTCGCGAAGGACGTCGACTCGCGCGACCCGCACACCCAGCTGCTGCACCCCGCCGCGGTGGCCGACACGCTGCCGCGCTCGCTGCGCCCGAGCTTCCGCGACGGCGGCACCGCGCGCCACGCGCCGCCGCTGTGGGGCATCCTGGTCTACGTCGACCGGCTGCCCGCCATCCACGCGCAGCACGGCGAGCGGGTCGCCGACCGCGTCTTCCGCGACGTGGCGCGCGTGCTGCAGTACGAGGTCGACAGCCCGGGGCACTGGGCCCGGGTGGGGTACGGCGAGCTGCTGCTGCCGCGGGTCGGCGGCGAGATGGACGAGGTGCAGCAGGAGGCCGCGCGCCTGCTGGAGGTCCTGCAGGGCCACCCCTGGGAGCCGCCCATCGAGCGGCTCACCGCCATCGCGGCCATCGGGCGGAAGGAGCCGGCGGAGCCGGCGCAGACGTGGCTCAAGCGCCTGCGCGCCGAGCTGCGGGACCGTCGCCCGCGGGCCTGAGTCCCGGCTCGCCTGTCGACTCGTGTCGGCTCAGTTGCTGGCGCTGAGTGCACGGTACGGATTCTGCATGGACACCCGACCCGTTTCGGGCATCGGACGGATGGACACGCGTCCACCTCAGGTCGCTCCTGCGAGTTGCGTTCACATGACGCGTGCGGAGCGCGGCGAGGCGGGCCGGGCCGGCGCGGTGCACTGCGAGGTGCACGCGCCGGCCGCGGTCGTAATGTGACGACAGGGCAGTTCGGCCGCCGTCGGCCGGAGCCGACAGACGGACCTGTCCAGCCCGTCGTGTGCTACTTCTCGACGCGCTCGCGGAGCGTCTTGCCGGGCTTGAAGTAGGCGTAGTTCTTCGACGGGATGTCGATCTTCTTGCCGGTGGCGGGGTTGGTGCCCTTGCGCGCGGCCCGCTTCCGGGTGCCGAAGGTCCCGAAGCCCGGGATCACGACCTTGCGGTTCGCGTCGAGCTCGACGGCGATGATGCCCTCACCCTTCTCGGCGCTGAAGATCGCGTTGATGACCTCCAGGGACTTCGACTTGGACAGGTTGGTCTTGCTGGCGAGCTTCGCCGCCATTTCACCCTTGTTCATCGTGAACCTCTCGTCTGCCGGTTGGATGGCATGTGCTTGGGGTGGAAGCGTTCGAAGCATAAGACGGAAACGATCCGCTGCAAGAGCGCGCATGCGAATTTTGGCCAGTGCTCGGCCCGCTATGGCCGGGATCCGGGGTCGGGTTGGCGTTTGAAACTAGGTTTTCACAAAATAGGGGCCGGCGAGATTTAATGGACCGGATCTGGGTGGCGGCAGGCGGATCCTGACCGCGGGCGGCGCGGTCGACCGACGCGTGCAGCCGATCGCGCCCGTAGCGTAGGTTGTACCTGGATCGAGCCCGCGCCCTAGACCTGGTGTCCGGTCGAGGGTACGCAAGCCCGGTGAACGGGACCTTGTACGTGGTGGCGACACCGATCGGTGAGACGGAGGATTTGTCGCCTCGCGCGCGGCAGATCCTCGGTACGGTCGACCGCGTGGCGGCTGAGGACACGCGCACCGCCGCCCGCCTGCTGCGCGAGATCGGCGTGACCGCCCGCGCGCTCGAGAGCTACCACGACCACAACGAGCGCAAGCGCGCCCCCGCCCTGGTCGCGCGGCTGCTCGCGGGCGAGTCGGTCGCGCTCGTGAGCGAGGCGGGCACCCCCATCGTGGCCGACCCGGGCTACCGCCTGGTGCAGGCCGCCCTCGAGGCCGACGTGCCCGTGGTGGTGGTGCCGGGTCCGTGCGCCGCCGTGGCCGCGCTGAGCGGCGCGGGGCTGCCGGCGCAGCCCTTCCTGTTCCTGGGCTTCCTCCCCCGCGATCCGGGCCCCCGCGCCGCGCTGCTCCAGGCGCGCCGCTTCGAGCCCGCCACCGCCGTGCTCTACGAGGCGCCGCACCGCGTCCTCGAGACGCTCGGCGCGCTGGCCGAGGCCTGGGGCGACCGCCCGGCCGCGCTCGTGCGGAACCTGACCAAGCCCCACGAGGCCTGGCTGCGGGGCACGGTGGGCAGCGTGCGGGCCGCGCTCGCCGCCGAGGAGGAGGTGCGCGGGGAGATCACGCTCGTCGTCGCGGGCTACGACGGCCCGCCCAGCGCCGCGGCCGACGCCCAGGTCGACGCGCTCATCGACCAGCTCGTCGACGCCGGCGTCTCGGTCCAGGTGGTGCGCGACGTGGTGGGCTCGGTCTATGCTCGGTCCCGCCGCGACGTGTACCAGCGCGCACTGAAGCGCCGCGCCGCCCGGGACGACGAGGACGAGGACGAGCCATGATCCCCCCGGTCTACGACGAGAGCGAGATCCCCGAGCGCCTGCGCCGCCTGCTCGCGGCCGAGATCTCGCGCATCGTCGAGGACCTCGCCGAGCGCCAGATCTTCCTGATCGAGACCTGGGGCCGCCACCGCGACCGCGGCCCGCTGCTCGACACCATCTTCAGCCGCTGGCGCACCCTGGCGATGACCGACCTCGCGCTGCTCGACAGCGAGGCCATCGCCGCCTGCGAGGCCTTCTACCGCGACCTCGACGAGCTGCGGCTCTACTTCCAGTTCACCCAGGACATGCCGAGCACGCTCGAGCAGCAGTACGAGCGCGCGCTCGAGCGGGTCGCCGTCACCGGCTCCGAGGCGGTCACCCTCCTCGGGGGCAGCCCGCCCACCCCCACCGTCACCGTGGTCCACGACGACGGCGAGGAGGTGGCCGTCCCGCGCCTGTCGCTGCTCGCCCCGCCCGACGACGACGAAGGCTGAGGAGCGCACCGAGCGCGGCCAGCAGCCCGCCGGCCGGCACCGTCCCGCAGGTCCGCGGCTCGAGCGGGCGCGACACGTCGGCGGGCAGCGAGCAGTCGACGTCGACCGTCGGGTCGAGGTCCTCGACCGCGCCGGGGTGGATCTGCGGGTTCTGGTCGTCGCAGTCCTGCGGCGGGCTGTAGCCGTCGCCGTCCACGTCGACCCGGCCGTCGCAGTCCTGATCCGGCTGCCCCACGATGTCGCGCGCGCCGGGGTTGATGCGCGGGTCGCTGTCGTCGCAGTCGACGTCCTGCGGCCAGCCGTCGCCGTCGCGGTCGAAGTCGTCGCCGCGGTCGCAGTCCTGGTCGATGCCGTCGTAGGGGGTGTCGACGGCCTCGGGGTGGATGGTCTCGTCGCCCTCGGCGCAGTCGTACAGGGCGGGGTAGCCGTCGCCGTCGGTGTCGGCCCAGGCGTCGGTGGCGGAGAGCAGGCCGCCCCAGGCGCCGATGTCGCCGCGGCTGTCGTCGAGGTCGACGGCGGTGGGGTCGGCGCCGTCGTGCAGCGGGCCGTACCAGGAGTAGAAGGCGTCGTCGGCGTCGCAGCCCTGGCCCGGGACGTAGCGCTCGAGCCGCGGGTCGGAGACGATGTCGCGCGCGGGGAGCTCGCCGCTCGCGAGGTCGCCCGCCACGTTGGCCCACCAGGCGTCGTAGGCGGCGTCCACGGCGCCGTCGATGGCGGCGGCGCCCTCGGTGTGGGCGACGAGGGAGCTGTGGAGCGTGATGGCGGCCTCGGTGCGGACGGCGCCGCCGGTGCCGGCGCGGTTGCCGAGCAGGCTCGCGTGCAGCAGCGTCAGGCCGCCGCCGCCGTGGTCCACCGCGCCGCCCACCGTCCCGACGTTCTCGACGAGGCGGTCGTTGTGCCACACCTGGGCGGTGGAGGTGCGGGTCCACACGGCGCCGCCGTAGGTCGCGGTGTTGGCGCAGAGCAGGTCGCGGTCGAGCGTGACCCCGCCGCCGGAGATCCACAGCGCGCCGCCCTCGAGCGCCGTGTTCTCCTCGAAGCGGCTGTCGGTGACGGTCCAGGACGCCGCCTCGGACGCGATCGCGCCGCCCCAGCTGTCGGCGCGGTTGCCGGTGAACACGGCGTCGCGCACCTCGACGGTGGTGGCCGGGTCGCCGTCGTCGCCGAGCGCGCCGCCCACGCTCGCGGCGTTGCCGGCGAACGTCGCGCCGTCGACCACGAGCGTCACGCGGCCGGTCAGCCCGATGGCGCCGCCGACCTCGGAGGCGAGGTTGTCGTCGAACCGCCCGCCGGTGACCGTCGCGGTGGTGTCGCTCAGGAGCAGCGCGCCGCCGCGCCGGGCGAAGCCGCCGGTGAAGCTGCAGCCGGTGAGCGTCACCGTCGCGTCGAGGGCGGCGAGGTGGCCGCCGCCGCTGGTGGCGACGTTGTCGAGGAACAGCGTGTCGGTGGCGTCGAGCGAGGCGCTGCTCACCAGCACGGCGCCGCCCTGGTTCTGCAGCCCGATGGTGTACAGCACGTCGTCGTCGAGGTCGACGTGGGCGCCGCCGGAGACCTCGAGCGCGCGCCCGTTGAACGCGGTGACCGACATCCCCGACAGGGTCGCGCGCGTGTCGGCGCCGGTGACGACGAAGACGGGCCCGCCGCCGCCGCTCGTCACGGTGACGCCGCCGGCGCCCGTGAGCGTGACCGTCCCCCGCGAGATGGTGACGGTGCCGGGCTCGGTGTAGGTGCCCGGCGACACGGTGAACGTCTCGGCCTCGCCGACCCCCACCGAGTCCACGGCCGCGCGCAGCGTCGCGAAGTCGCAGCCGGAGGCGCAGACGGTGGCGGCGCGCGCCGCGCCGAGCCAGGCGAGCCAGGGCCAGGGCATCAGTACTCTCCCGCGACCCAGTCGAGGCGCAGCGCGAGGAGCACGTTCCCCACGACCACGTCGCGATTCTGGGAGGATCGCTGCTCGAAGACGGCGCGCCGGCCGTCGAGCATCAGCCCCACGCGCATCCGCGCGCCCGACAGCGGGGGCAGCAACAGGCCGGCCTGGGCCTCGTAGCGGACGATCGCCGGGGAGGCGCCCACCGTCGCCTCCACGTCCCACCGCGAGCGGCCGCTGGCGCGGTAGCCGGCGGTCAGCAGGCCGAACCGCAGCTGGCGGGCGCGGCCCAGGGCGTCCGAGGGCGCGGCGTTCGGCGTGTCCGGCGGGTAGATCCACTCCACGGTCTCGACGGTCGCCGAGCCGACGCCCAGGCCGAGCGTGGACTGGCCGGGCGCGAACGCGACGGACGCCCAGCCGTCGAGCCACAGCGAGCTGCTGTAGGAGGCCGTCCCGTGGGCGCGCAGGCCGAACGGCGACATGAAGGTGGCCTGCAGGTCGAGCACGGCGCCGAGGCGGCCCTGCTGGTCGGCCAGCTCGGGGTAGAAGTCGGAGCCCCACGACGGGCGCTGCGACGCCGAGCCCAGCGCGCCGAAGCCGCCGAGGCGCGTCCACCAGCGCACGCGGGCCGGCTGCTCGACCGGGTCGGTGGCCCACTGCAGCGGCAGGTCGGTGTCGCGGATGAGCAGCGTGTTCCAGAAGCGCCCGTCGGTCTTCTGGACGAGGTACCAGCCCTTGGCGGGCGGCAGCGTGGGGGACGCGAAGCCGTCGACGTACAGCCGGACGCCGTCGGGGACCGGTGGGCCGCTCGGCGGGGGCGACGGCGGCTCCCAGCGGGCCAGCGGGTGGCCGGGGCCCACGCCGCGGTCGATCATGGGGCGGATGCGGAGGGCGCCGGCGAGCGGGCCCTCCCAGTCGCCGCCGCGGGAGAACTCGACGATCGCCCACGCCACGAGCAGGTCGGCCCACATCCGCGGGGCGGGGGCGAAGGTGAGGCAGGGCAGCTGCTCCTGGACCTCGGCGAGGATGGCGGCGGGCAGCTCGACGTCGCCGCGGTCGATGGAGGCCTGGGCGTCGAGGACGTAGGAGCGGAACGCCGGCTCGTCGAGCGGCGCGCAGCCGGCGGCCGACTCCGGGGGGAGCTCGGGCGCCGCGAAGGCCACCGACGCCAGCAGCGCGCTAGTTGGCCACATCGCAGGTGTGGCGCAGGGTGTTGCAGCGCACCACCGTCTCGTAGTCCGAGACCACGTCGACGAGCTTGCCGACGTTGGACAGGCCGTAGCCGAAGTCGGCGTAGAGCTCGTAGCGGCCGGGCGGGACGGCGCCGGGGCCGTAGGCCTGCGCGCCTGGGTGTGGGTGCCGTCGCGCAGCTCGATGTGACGGTGCGCGGCTGACGGCCACGAGGCCGGGCGGGGCTCGGGGTGGGCACGGCCTCGGGGGCGGGCTCGGGGCCGGGTCGGGGACGGCGACGGGGACCGGGTGGGGCTGCAGGAGCGGTGCCGGGGCGGGCGCCGGCAGGGGCAGGGGCACGGGCACGGGCACGGCAGGGTACCGGGCAGGGGCGGGGCAGTGGGTTCGGCCGGCAGCGCGACCGGCGCCACGACGAGGGCCTGGCGGCGGCGATCGGCGGGATCGGCGGGGCGCTGCATCCCGTAGGCGAGCAGCCCCTGAGCGCCACCACGCCGAGCCTGCCCGCGGCCAGCCACCGCCCGCGGCCGGGCGGGGCGAGGGCCGGCGCCGTCGGGCCCGGGGCGGTCCAGGTCGGGCCGAGGTCGATGTTGTAGGTCTCGGAGGAGCGGTCTTCGAGCTCCAGCGCGCCGCTCGACAGGGTGCCCTCGGTGATCACCCGGCCCTCGAGGAAGCCGGCCACGGGCGCGTTGTCGGGCCAGGTGCGCTCCCGGGCCCACTTCTTGAGGCCGGCGTCGGGGAGGCGCTCGGCCAGGCCCTCGCAGGTGGCGCGCACCTCGGCGGCGGTCGGCCGCGCGTCGGGGTCGTAGGCCAGCATCGAGGCCGTGAGCGCGACGACCTCGGCCGGTGCGGCCTGCAGGGCCAGCAGCCGGGCCTCGAGGTGGACGCGGAAGGCCTCGCCGTCGGCGGCCAGGCGGAACATCTCCACCGGCACGGCGTCTTCGAACACGCGCTGCCCGCAGACCATCTCGAACAGGGTGCAGCCGAGCCCGAACACGTCGCCCGACGGCGCCACGGGGCCGCGCCCGAACCGCTCCGGCGCCATGTAGGCGAGCGAGCCCACCGCCGAGCCCGTGCCGGTGCGCGCCTCGCGGTCGCTCGCGTCGGCCAGGAGCGGGCGATGCCAGTCGAGGACCTTGACCTCGCCGCGCCGCCCGATCCGGACGTTGCTGGGCTTGATGTCGCGGTGGACGAGCCGCAGCGGCTGGCTGTCGGGGCCGGCGTCGCTCCAGGCGGCGTCGAGCGCCTCGGCTACCGCGCCGGCGACCTCGACGTGCAGCACCGCATGGGCAGCGAGCCCACTCAGCGCCGAGGTCCTGCTCCTCGACGTGCTCGGTGACCAGGCCGATGCGGCCGTCGAGCAGCGCCAGGTCGTAGACCCGCAGGATCGCCGCGGCGGACGACCGACAGCAGGCGCCCCTCGTCGCGCAGCCGCCGGACGGCCTCGCCGGTGGGATCGACGTCGACCCGCAGCAGCTTCACCGCCACGTCGGAGGACAGGCCGCCCGGCGCCACCATCGTGGCCCGGTAGACCTCGCCGTATCCACCGCGCCCGAGGCAGTGGTGGATGCGGAACTGTCGCTGCCGTCCGGCCTCCATCCCGGTCAGGTCCCTCGCGGGCGGGGCGCACCCCGCCACCCCCATGCTGGCGCGGTCAGGGGATGCTCGCCAGCAGCTCCACCATCGTCAGGGTTCCGGAGGCCGATCGCCTCGTAGTAGTCGTCGGCCAGCGCGGCGACGGGCTTGGCGCGCAGCGTGTCGGTGGTCGCCGCGCCGCAGCTCGCCTCGTAGCCGCGGGCGCTGACCTCGATGCAGGGTGCCGCGATCGAGGGTGAGGAAGGCGCCCATGGTGTTGGGCTCCCACTCGGTGGCCCAGTCCTCGCCGAGGCCGGCCGCCACGTCCTGCACGTCGGCCGTCAGGGCCGAGAGCTCGCCGTAGCCGAGGCCCCAGGGCACCGCCTCGAGCAGGTCGCGGATGTCGGTGTACCCGCCGAACGCCGCCGGGTCGAGCTGGTGGCACAGGCTCTGGCCGTTGCGCAGGTCGAGGTCGAACGTGTCGTACAGGTCGCCGCCGCCCTGGGCGCTCCAGGTGGCGGCCGCGCTCGTGCTGTTCGACAGGTCGTAGGTCACCGAGCACATCTGGGTGTGCCCGGCGTCGAGCACGGCGAACTCGATCCGCGCGGACTTCGGGTTCCCGAACAGGTGAGTCGCGCAGCTTGCCGCCGTCGGCCGCGACCCACCACGACACGCGCACGAAGGCGGGGTGATGGTCGGCAGCAGGCGCGCTGACGCGGTGACGTTGGTGGTCGGGTAGGTGCAGGCGGCGTCGTCGATGGCGAGGTTCGGGTCGCTCGGGCGGCTGACCTCGGCGCTGTCGTGGTGCCGCCGTCGGAGTCGGCGTGGGTCGGATCGGTGGCGTGGACGAAGACCTCGGCGCCGTCGGACAGCGCGTCGTCGTCGGAGTCGCGGTCGTGAGCGGGTCGGTGCCCCAGGTGATCCTCGCCGTCGAGCAGCGTGTCGCCGTCCATGTCGGGGTCGAGCGCGTCGGTGCCGTAGGTGAGGATCTCCTCGCCGTCGTCGAGGCCGTCACCGTCGGTGTCGGCGATCCCCGGCTGCGTCAGGTGGACGAAGACCTCGTCACCGTCTTCCAGCAGGTCGCCGTCGGAGTCGAGGGCGAGCGGGTCGCAGCCGTAGACCAGGACCTCCTGCCCGTCGAGGAGCCCGTCGCCGTCGGAGTCGGGGTTCAGCGGGTCGGTGAAGTCCTGGGTGATCTCGCGCCCGTCGAGCAGGCCGTCGTCGTCGGAGTCGGGGTCGTTGATGCCCGTGCCCGCGGTGACCTCGTCGCCGTCCTGCAGCCCGTCGTCGTCGGAGTCGGGGTCGCTCGGGTCGGAGAAGGTGACGGTGACCTGTGTAGTCGGAGAGGCTGTCGCCGTCGCTGTCTTCGACGCGGGGGTTCGTGCCGAGCTGAACTCCTGGCGCCGACGCCGTCCTCGTCGGTGTCGACGACCAGCGGGTCGCTGCTCCAGCCGGGGGTGTTGACTCTCGGTGCCGTCGGACAGGCCTCGCCGTCGGTGTCGGGGTCGAACGGGTCGGTGCCGAGCCTCGCGCTCGTCGTAGTCCGACAGGCCGTCGAAGTCGAAGTCGGCGCGGCGCGGTGGGTGCCGGTGAGGAGGACCTCCTCGCCGTCGGTCAGGCCGTCGCCGTCGGTGTCGACCGCGCTGGGGTCGGTGTCGTAGAGCCGGACCTCGTCGTAGTCCGAGAGCAGGTCGCCGTCGGAGTCGGTCACCAGCGGGTCGGTGCCGCGGTCGACCTCCTGCCCGTCGAACAGACCGTCGCCGTCGGTGTCGCGCACCAGCGGGTCGGTGTCGTAGTCGTTGACCTCTTCGGCGTCTTCGAGGCCGTCGCCGTCGGTGTCGGCCTTGGTCGGGTCGGTGCCGAACAGCTGCAGCTCGTCGAGGTCGAACCACCCGTCGCCGTCGGTGTCGGTCAGGGCGCAGTTCGTGTGGTAGACGACGACCTCGTCGTAGTCCGTGAGCCCGTCGCTGTCGGTGTCGGCGTTGGTCGGGCTGCAGTTGTCCTGCTTGACCTCCTGGCCGTCGGTCAATCCATCGTCGTCGGAGTCGGCGTCGAACCGGTCGGTCTGGTGGATGTTGAGCTCGTCCACGTCGGACAGCCCGTCGCCGTCGGAGTCGAGCGTGGGCAGGATCCCCACGTCGCCCGCGGGCGCGGGATCCCCGCGGTTGCACGCCACGAGGGTGATCGCCATCACCCACAGCACGCTCCTCATCGCTCCTCCAGGCCCCGTGGCCATCCGGTCGGCGCACCACCGTAGCACGCCGCTCGCCGGGGCACCCGCGGATTCGCCGCGGATCGCCGTCGGGCAATGCCCGGGCCCCCGCCGCGACGTCGGGGCTCAGGCGTGGTCGTCGATGTACTGCTGGACGGCCTGGTTGCTCCGCCGCAGGTTCGGCTGGAGCAGCCCGACGACGAACTTCTCGATGGTGGGCGCGGCGCGCCGGGCGACGAAGGTGGGCAGCCCCGGGACCTTGTCGGGGTGCACCAGGAACTCGCCGTTCATCTGGATGACGGTCTCGCCGCCCTCGTCGAGGAAGGTGTTGAAGCCGCGCGCGCTGACGGCCTCGGGGAAGGCGTTGATGGTGATCTCCCAGTCGCAGCGCCACTTCGCGTGGTCCCAGGTGGCGCGGTCGACCCAGGAGAGGTGCTCGGCCTTGACCAGCGGGCGGATGGGCGCGGGGACCTCGTCGCTGGTGCCCGTCCACACGTTGACGAGCTTGACGATGTCGCCGTCCTCGATCCGCTCCTCGACGACGACCGACTGCACGTTCGGGAGGTAGTCGACGAGCTCGGCGAGCTTGTCGCGGTGGGTCGCGAAGACGAGGTCGCGGGGGTGCGGGATCTCGTCGACCAGGGAGAACTTCATGGGGCACTCCTGCGGGGGGTCTCCCTAACGCGTGGCGCGCGCCTTGTTCCGCTCGCGGACCCGCGGAGCGCGGCCCGGCAGCACGCGCTCCTCGGCGCGCTCGACCATCAGCGACTCGTCGGGCACCGGCCGGGTCACGGTCGAGCCCGCGCCGACGATGGCGCCCGCGCCGATGCGGACCGGTGCCACGAGCGAGCTGTTGCTCCCCACGAACGCGCCGGCGCCGATCTCGGTGCGGTGCTTGCCGAAGCCGTCGTAGTTGCAGGTGATCGTGCCCGCGCCGATGTTCGCGCCCGCACCGACCTCGGCGTCCCCGAGGTAGGTCAGGTGGCTCGCGCGCACGCCCGGGTGCAGCTCGGCCTGCTTGACCTCGACGAAGTTGCCGACCTTCACGTCGTCGTGCAGGACGGCGCCCGCCCGCAGGTGCGCCATCGGCCCGACCGCGCAGTCCGGGCCGATGCGCGCGCCCTCGCACACCGAGTACGCCTTGATCTGCGCGCGCTCGCCCACCTCGGTGTCGTCGAGGATCGCGCCCGGGTGCACCACCGCGCCCGCCGCCACCCGGGTCGCGCCGCGCAGCACGCAGCCGCCCCACAGCGTCGCCCCGGGCGCGACCGTGACCGTGGCCTCGACCCACACCCGGTCCGGGTCGACGATCCGGACGCCGGCGGCGGCGAGGGCGCGGACGCGGCGCCCGACCAGCGCGCGCTCGGCGTCCGGCAGGTCCTCGGGGCCGACCGGCTGCGGGGTCACCGGCTCGCCCGCGGCGAGGGCCGCCAGCTCGGCGTCCGACGCGAGGAGCCAGGCGCCGTCGAGCGCGGGGCCGTCGCCGTCGGCGAGGCCCAGGTCGTGCAGCCGCGCCGCCCAGTGCGCGGCCGCCCGGCGCCCCGCCACCGTGTGATCCGCCAGCCATGCCGGCAGCACCAGCCTCACCGTCCGCATCCGCCCTCCCGGCCCCGTCCCGGGCCCCACGTTACACCGCCCCATGCCCCGGACCGCGCCGATGGCGACCGCACCCGGGAGCGCATCCTGGAGGTCGCCCTCCCCTGTTCGCCGCCCACGGCTTCGCCGGCACGTCGGTCCGCACCGTCGCCGCCGCGGCCGGGTGCAACGTGGCGACGCTGGCGTACCACTTCTCCGGCAAGGAGGGGCTGTACGACACCGTGGTGCAGCGGGCTGCACCAGGACCTCGCCGCCGACATCCCCGTCCAGGTGCCGGTGGGGACGCCGCGGGAGCAGGTGCGGTGGGTCGTGCGCACCGGGTGGACCTTCGTGTGCGCGCACCGCGACCAGGTGCGGGCTGCTGGTGCGGCACCTGCTGGACCACGGGCGGATGCCCGAGGTGGTGCTGGAGAACTGGACCGAGGCGCTGCTCGGGCGGGCGGAGGCGATCGTGGCGCTGTTCCGGCCGGACTGGCCGTCGACGCGGCGGCGGCCGCTGATCTTGTCGATGATGCACCTGGTGGTGCGGCTGAGCCTGGAGGACCGGGGGCAGCTCGGGCAGATGACGGGGATTGGGGTGGAGGCGCTGGAGGAGGAGCTGGTGGAGTGGCTGAGCGGGATGTTGCTGCGGGAGTTGGGGGGCTGACCCTGCCCCTGCCCTGCCTGCCCCTGCCTGCCCTGCCCTTCCTGCCGTCGACCTCGACGACCTCGAGATCGACCTCGAGATCGACCTCGAGATCGACCTCGACCTCGACCTCGACCTCGACCTCGACCCGAGATCGACCTCGACCTCGAGATCGACCTCGACCTCGACCTCGACCTCGACCTCGACCTCGACCTCGCCTCCGACCTCGACCTCGACCTCGACCTCACCTCGACGTCGACCTCGAGATCGACCTCGACCTCGACCTCGAGAACCTCGACCTCGACCTCGACCTCGACCTCGACCTCGACCTCGACCTCGACCTCGACCTCGACCTCGACGTCGACCTCGATGTCGTCCTCGCCTCGCATCGGCAATGGGCAGGGGCACGGGTAGGGATGCAACCGCCCGGAGTCCCGACTTTCGTGCGCCGGCGGGATACCCTTGCCACCGGAGCACCGCTCGCCGAAGCTCGACCACCCCACCCCCGAATACGACGACCTCCCCGACGGCGACGAGCGCCGCGCCGCCCCGCGCTACCGTCCGGACCCCCTCGTGGCCGTGCTCTTCGCCCACCCCGACGCCGACACCCCCACGGCCGGCCTCATCGCCGACGTGAGCAACGGCGGCGTCCGCATCGTCGCCCCGCCGACGGCCCGGCCGCACCTCCACTGGGGCGACCCGCTCTCCTCGTCTCCTACGGCGACTCGGCCCGCGAGTCGGGCATCGAGGGCTTGACGCTCGGCGCGACGGTGGTCAGGATCGTCGTCGACGCGGGGGGTTACACCCTCGCCCGGTCTTCCGATCGCGCCAACGGCGACTGGACCGTGCTCGAAGACTGGATCCACCAGCTCGCGCGGGGCGAGCCGGCGGCCCTGAGCGGCGCCCTCCAGCGCCACAGCCGCCGACGGAGCGGACGCCTCCTCGGGGCGGCCGCATCGGTGTGGCGACGTCGCTTGCCCGGCGGCGGCCGCCGCACTAAGCCCTGCCCTTCCAACCCGGCGCCGGCGATCCGCCGGTCCACTCGGCCTGGGACAACCCGTGCTCGAAGACCTCTCCAAAGTCCGGAACATCGGGATCAGCGCCCACATCGACTCTGGGAAGACCACTTTGACCGAGCGCATCCTCTTCTTACACCGACCGGATCCACGCCATCCACGAGGTGCGGGGCAAGGATGGCGTCGGCGCGAAGATGGACTCCATGGAGCTCGAGCGCGAGCGCGGGATCACCATCCAGTCCGCCGCCACGCACGTCACGTGGAAGGACATCCACATCAACATCATCGACACGCCAGGCCACGTCGACTTCACCATCGAGGTGGAGCGGGCCCTGCGCGTGCTCGACGGTGCGGTGCTCGTCCTGTGCGGCGTCGCCGGCGTGCAGTCGCAGTCGATCACGGTCGACCGGCAGATGCGCCGCTACAACGTCCCGCGGCTGGCGTTCGTCAACAAGCTCGACCGCCAGGGCGCGAACCCGTTCCGCGTCGCCACGCAGCTGCGCGACAAGCTGCGGCTCAACGCGTACCTCGTGCAGATCCCGATCGGGATCGAGGACCGCCTCGAGGGCCTCGTCGACCTGGTCCAGATGAAGGCGTTCGTCTTCTCCGGGGCCAACGGCGAGATCATCACCGAGGTGCCGATCCCCGACAACCTGAAGGACGACGCGCAGCAGTACCGCGAGGCGCTCCTCGACGGCGTGTCGATGTGCGACGACCGCGTGATGGAGGCGATGCTCGAGGAGAACCTCACCACCGAGCTCCTGCAGGACGCGATCCGCAAGGCGACCATCGCCAACCAGCTCGTGCCGGTGTTCTGCGGCTCGGCCTACAAGAACAAGGGCGTCCAGCTCCTCCTCGACGGCGTGCGGGCCTACCTGCCGGCGCCGAACGAGGTCGAGAACAAGGCCTACGACCTGTCCCAGGGCGAAGACGCCGAGCCCATCGCGATCAAGCCCGATCCGGACCAGCCGTTCGTCGGGCTGGCCTTCAAGCTGGAGGAGGGCCGCTACGGGCAGCTCACCTACATCCGGGTCTACCAGGGCAAGATCACGAAGGGTATGTTCATCCACAACGCCCGGTCGAAGAACAAGGTGAAGGTCGGCCGCCTCGTCCGGATGCACGCCAACGAGATGGAGGACATCGAGGAGTCCGGCTCGGGCGACATCGTGGCGCTGTTCGGCGTGGACTGCAACTCGGGCGACACGTTCACCGACGGCACCACCGAGCTGTCGATGACCAGCATGCACGTGCCCGATCCGGTCATCCACTACACGATCAACGCGAAGGATCGCGCGGCGACGCAGAACCTGTCGAAGGCGCTGCAGCGCTTCAGCAAGGAAGACCCGACCTTCCGCGTGTCGTCCGACCCCGAGACGGGCGAGACGATCATCAGCGGCATGGGCGAGCTGCACCTCGACGTGTACCTCGAGCGCATGCGCCGCGAGTACAAGGTGCCGGTCGAGAGCAGCCCGCCGCGCGTGGCCTACCGCGAGACCGTCACCAAGCGCGCCGACTTCAACTACACCCACAAGAAGCAGACCGGCGGCTCCGGCCAGTACGGCCGCGTCGGCGGGTGGATGGAGCCGACCGAAGAGGGCAAGCACTACGAGTTCGTCGACGACATCGTCGGCGGCGTGATCCCCCGCGAGTTCATCCCGAGCTGCGACAAGGGCTTCCAGCAGATGCTCGACAAGGGCTCGCTCATCGGCGCCCCGGTCACCGGCGTCCGCTGCGGGATCAACGACGGCGCGGCCCACGCGGTCGACTCGTCCGACATCGCGTTCCAGCTCGCCGCGCGCGGCGCGTTCCGCGAGGCCTACCCGCAGGCCGGCCCCATCATCATGGAGCCGATCATGAAGGTCCAGTGCGAGGGTCCGGCCGAGTTCCACGGCCCGATCGTCGGCACGCTGATGGGCCGCCGCGGCGTCATCATCGGCTCGACCGAGGAAGACGGCTTCACGCAGATCGACGCCGAGGTGCCGCTGTCCGAGATGTTCGGCTACAGCACCGCCCTGCGGTCGGCGACCCAGGGCAAGGCCGAGTTCACGATGGAGTTCGCGAAGTACGCCCGGGTGCCCGACGGCATCGCCAAGGAGCTGATCGCGAAGTACCAGGACGAGCAGGCGCAGAAGCGGAAGTAGCGACGAGATGCCTCCTGCCTCGGGATACGCCGGCAGCGCGCTGACGGCGCTGCTGGCCGGCCTCGACGGCGGGGCCGGCCTGGGCCTGGTGCTCGGCCGGCCCGGCATCGGCAAGACCGCCGTGCTGGTCCACCTCGGGCTGGAGACGCTCCTCGCCGACGGGCCGTCGCCCGCGGGCGTGTCCCGCCAGGTGCTCCACGTCGCGCTGCGCGACTCCGTCGACCACGCCCGCGCCCACTGCGACGAGGTGCTGCGGGCGGTCATCGAGCGCAACCGCATCCCCGACGCCGCCCTGCGGGTGGAGCGGGGCCGCATGATCCACAGCTTCGCCGGGCGCCCGTTCGACCCGGCGGCGCTGAACCGCAACCTGACGATGCTCGCCGAGGTGGCGCAGTTCACGCCCTCGGTGGTGCTGGTCGACGGGCTGCCGGTGGCCGACGCGCCGGCGGTGCTCCCGGTGCTGGCCAAGCTCGCGCAGAGCCGCGGCATCACCCTGTGGGCGGCGCTTCGGCTCGAGGAGGGCCGCGAGGGCGAGCTCGAGCGGCTGCTCGAGCCCGCGCAGGTGGCGATCCGGCTGGTCGCGGGCCCGCAGGGCCAGGCCGTGCGGCTGATGGTGGTCAAGGGCGGCCCGCCCGCACCGGCGCCGGTGAGCGCGGGCTCCGGGGCGACCCTGCCTGCCTCGTCCACGCCCACGCTCGCGCTCGACCCCACGAGCCTGCTGGTGGTCGACCAGGACGTGGTGCGCACCGAGATCGGCGACGAGAAGCCCGCCGCGCGCGTGCCCGCCCGGGAGTGCACGCTGTACTCGGGCGGTGCGGCCGGCGCCGAGGCGGCGTTCGGCGCCGCGGCCGAGCGCTGGGGCGCCCACGAGGTGAACTTCACCTTCGAGGGGCACATCCAGGCGCGCACCCGCGGGCGCTACGAGCTGTCGCCGAAGGAGCTCGCCGTCGGCGACGTGAGCCTGGCCTACGTCTCGAAGCGGCTCAACCGGAACTACAACGACAAGGGCGGGCTCATCCGCGGCGTCCTGCAGACGTTGTGGCACATGGTGAGCCGCAGCCAGCAGGTCTTCGTCGTCGGCCTCATCCAGGAGGACGGCACGGTGGTGGGCGGCACCGGCTGGTCGGTGGAGCTCGCGCGGATGTGGAGCCGCGACCTGTGGGTCTTCGACCAGGCGCGCACCGGCTGGTTCCGGTGGGACGGCGTGGGCTGGACGAGCGGCGTGCCCAACGTCACCGCCATGCACCTGTGCGGCACGGGCACCCGCTACCTGTCGCCCGCGGGCAAGACGGCCATCGACGAGCTGTTCGCCCGCAGCTTCGGCGGCTAGCCGGCCGGCGCCAGCGCGGCGCGCACCGCCGCGTCGGCGTGCAGCGCGGTGGTGTCGAAGGCGGGCACCGCCAGGTCGTCCGCGCCGAGCAGCAGGCCGATCTCGGTGCAGCCGAGGATCACGCCCTGGGCGCCGCGCGCGATCAGCTCCCGGGCGATCGCCTGGTACCGCTGGCGCGAGGCGGGCGCGACGACGCCGAGGCAGAGCTCGTCGTAGATGACGCGGTGCACGTCCTCGCGCGCCGCGGGCGGCGGCACCAGCACCTCGAGTCCGTGCTGCGCGAGGCGATCGCGGTAGAACGCCTGCTCCATCGTGAACCGCGTCCCCAGCAGCCCGATCCGCTCGATCCCCGCCGCCCGGACCGCCTCCGCCGTCGGGTCGGCGATGTGCAGTGCGGGGATCCGGACGCTCGCCACCAGCGTCTCGAAGACGCGG
>JAWKRQ010000058.1:0-54543 GCA_041389545.1 Myxococcota bacterium
GCCGCGTCGCCGCCCGCGCGCCGGTCACGTTGGAGACGCCGTTCGCGACGACGAGGTCGAGCCAGCCGTCGCCATCGAGGTCGACGAGCCCGAGGCCGACGCCGTGCGTGTTCCCGCTCCCGACGACCCCCTGCAGGCCTGCCTCGGCGCCGATCTCGCGGAAGGTGAGCGGCCCCGCGGGCCCGGGCTCGGCGAAGGCGGGCACGTGGCCGAGGTCCTCGGCGCCGGAGAGGTCCTTCGGCACCCACAGCGGCCAGCCGCCGTAGGGATCGGTGCGCGGGTGGCACGCCAACGCGGCGAGGATCAGCATCACGGCGCCTCGAACGCGTCGCCGACCGGCAGGCTGCTCGGCAGCTCCGGCACGGACACGGGCTCCGCCCGCCCGAAGATCTCGCGCTGCAGCGCCTCCGCGCGCCGCACCCGGTCGTCGGGGGCGCCCGCCGCGCAGCCGTGCGGATCGAGGCGCTCGGCGAGGAACGAGACCATCGCGGTGCGCTCGGGCGCGCGGTCCGGATCGAGCGCGCACGCCTGGTACATCGCCAGCGCCCCCGTCTCGGGGTGCGCGAAGCTCGCGGCGTAGGCCGAGCCCTCCAGCGCGCCGAGGTGCGTCGTCTGCGGCGGGCAGCCGAGGCACGGGATCGGCTGGCCGTCGAGCGCGAGGTCGTCGGCCGCGTGGCGCGCCTCGTGCACCGCCACCGCCCGCCCCACGAGCCCGGCGAGGTGCTCGAGCGCCTGCCGCACCCCGGGCGTGTGCCGGACGTGGCTCGAGCGGACGGCGAACACCAGCGCCTCGGTCTCGGTCACGTCGGGGCAGGGCGCGTCGGCGTCGAGCGTGGCGGCCTGCTGCAGCGTGGCGAGGTCGCGGCCGCTCATCCCGTCCCAGGGCACGCGCGCCACGTAGAACGCCGCGCCGCACTGGTGCCGCCCGTGGATGGCCTCGGCGGCCCGGTTCATCCAGTAGCGGTCCTCGGCGGTGGCCTCGAGCGCGGCGAGCTCCTCCGGGGTGAGCCAGGCGGCGACCTCGGCGCGCACCGACGGCGCGAACGCCCGCTGCAGCGGGTCGAGCTCGTCCTCGAGCAGCGGGTCGAGCAGCGGCCAGACGTGGTCGAGCGCGAAGCCCGTGACGCCGTCGAGCAGGATGACGACGCCGTCGCGGTGGTCGTGCATGTGGCCGAGCCAGGCGTCGGGCAGCGAGGTGCGGTCGGCGCGGCGGCGGATCTCGGCCGGGAAGCGGTGATCGCCCACGCGCACCGTCCCCTCCCGCCAGATCACGCGGTACGCCTTCATCAGCAGCTGCCCGCCGCCGTCGCCGACCTGCACCTCGCCGGCGAGGCGCCAGGGCTCGCCCGCGGTCGTGAGGTAGGCGTTCCAGGTGGACACGAGCCCCAGCAGCTCGGGCGCGTTGAGCACCGGGTCCACGTCCATCAGCAGCTCCATCCGGTCGAGGAGCGCGCCGAGGTTGGGGTCCTTGCCGGCCTCCCGCCGGATCCGGCGGAACTGCATGGACTTCATGCCGCCGCTCGACAGGACCCAGTCGGTGACGAGCTCCTCGTGGACGGCGGCCAGGTCGACCTCGGCCAGCGCTTCGCGATCGACCGTCAGCGTGGCGCCGGCGCGGATCTCGGGCGGCCCCCCCGGCCCGCGCTCCAGCGCCCAGACGAGCCCGGCGCCGAGCAGCAGCGTGGGGACGGTGCCGAGCAGCATCAACTCGCGGGCCGGCGACGGGAGGCGCCCCATGTCGGTATCGTACCCGATCCGGCGCCCCCCGGTCCGCGTCAGCCGCCCTCGAGGCCTCCGGGGCCGGTCGGGCTGCACACCATCGGGACGCGGCGCGCGGGCGCCAGGACCTTGCCGAACAGGTCGTAGGGCTCGCTGCTCTGCCCGTCGCCGACCTCCTCCTGGATGGCCGTCCACACCTCGGTGACGGTCGGCACCGACGCGGGCGCCATCATCAGCGTGAACAGCGCGCCGCCGCTCGTCGCCGCGTTGAGGTCCATGCCCGGCACGCCGACGACGAGGTCGGCGACGCCGTTGCCGTCGAGGTCCGCGGAGCCGAGGCCGCCCCCGAAGCGGTCGCCGGCGCTGTGGAAGCCGCCGACGGGGCCGACGCCGAGGTGCCAGCTGCGATCCGAGACGCCCGTGATCCCCGACGCCCACCCGCGGAGCACGTGCACGGCGCCCGCCTCGCCGTCGACGAGCGACCCCACGGCCAGGTCGTCGTAGCCGTCGGTGTCGAACCGCCCGACGGCGAGGGTGAAGCCGAAGCGGTCGTCGTCGGTCGCAGCGCCGATCGCCGTGTCGGAGATCCGCCACAGCTGGTCGTCGGGGCTCGTGACCTGCAGGCCGGCCGTGGGGGTTCCGTAGAGGACCCGCACCCCGCCGGTGTCCGTGCCGGCGAGGTCCATCCCCTGGACCCCCACGGCCAGGTCGGCGCAGCCGTTGCCGTCGAAGTCGGCGGTGAGCATCGTCACGCTGCCGGATCCGGCCATGCCCAGGCGGTCGCCCACGGCGCCGCCCGCGTCGAGGCTGCTCGACGTCTGCAGCCACCAGCCCGGCGTGCGGATCGTGGTGGACAGCCCGCTGGCGCTGCCGTACAGCACGGCGATCCCGCCGCCGCCCGTGGCGTCCGGCGCGCCGATGGCCAGGTCGTCGCGCCCGTCGTCGTCGAAGTCGCCCGCGGCGAGCGAGGTGCCGAAGCGGTCGGAGTGCGTGAGGTCACCGTCGATGTCGCCGCGATCGAACCGACGGCTGTCGGTGCCGTCGAGCCCCGCCGGGCCGCCGTAGACCAGGTGGACGCTGCCCGCCTGCCCCGCGGCGCCGCCCGGGTCGTGGGGGGCGCCGCTCGCCAGGTCGTCCACGCCGTCGCCGTCGAAGTCGCCGGCCGCCAGCGCGCTGCCGAAGTGGGCGTCGTGCTCGGGGTCGCCCGCCATGCCGGGGCTGGCGCGGTGGATGACGCGCACGTGGGCGAGGTCGAGCCCGCTCGGCCCGCCGCTGTAGACGTGGACGGCGCCCGCGGCGGACACCCCCGCGACCTCCTCGCCCGGGATGCCGACGGCGAGGTCGTCGTAGCAGTCGTGGTCGAAGTCGCCCCAGGCGACGCTCGCGGCGAAGTGCTCGTGCGCCACGCTCACCGACGCCGTCGAGAGGTCCTCGTAGACGTACTCGGTGCGCTCGCCGCCGCGGACGGGGCCAGCGGCCGAGCCGTACACGACGATGAGCATGCCGGCGTCGGTCGCGGCGCTGACGTTCTCGTCGGGCATGCCGATGGCGAGGTCCTCGTAGCCGTCGTTGTCGAAGTCCGGTCCGCGCGGCGGTGCGGCGTGGGCCGCGGCGAGCGAGAGCAGGAGGGGGCCCATCAGCGGCCTCCCGCGGACGGCGCGAAGGTGCCGCCGAACGGGCCGGTGAACGGCGTGATCCGGAAGGCCTGGTCGTCGGCGTAGACGGAGACGTCCCAGGGGACGGCGGCGTAGACGGGCAGCGTGCGCGACAGCCCGCCCGGCTCGTCGATCGTGACCACCGCGGTCAGCGTCAGCTCCTCGGCGCGGACGGTGCCCACCCCGCGCGCGTCGAGCGACAGCGGCACGGGCGCCGCGAGCGCGACGGAGCCGACGGAGATCGTGGTGCCGACGGGGTAGCCGAGGAGCGCCGTGGCGTCGCGCTCGCCGACGGTGACGGTCAGGGGCGCGTCGAGCGACAGGCCCACCAGCTGGCCGGTGCGGCCGAGGCGGCCGACGGGGTCGAGGTGGTAGCGGAGCGTGCCGGTGACGGCGACGGGCGGGCCGGCGATCGGGGTGTAGGTGAGGCCCAGGGCGCGCTCGGTGGCCTCGGGCTCGCGGCAGTCCTTGACGGCGTACGTGGCCAGCACCTCGCACTGGTACGTCCCGGCGCAGCGGCCGAGGGCCTCCGCCTGATCGCGGACGAAGTCCCCGCAGTCCGCCTGGCAGAGCTGCCGGATCTGCTCGTCGAACGCGGCGCCGTGCGGCTCGCGCTCGTCGTAGTCGATGCACAGCTTGTAGGTGCCCCCGAGCTGGCCCTCGTGGACCGCACAGTTGCCGTCGATCAGCTGGACGTCGACGTCGTCACAGCTCCCCTCGAACTGGGTGCACCACTCGTAGGTGACGCTGTTCTCGGGGTAGCAGGTCACCTCCGCCTGCGTCCCGCTCGGCATCCCCGCTCCGCCGGTCGGCTCCCCCTCGTTGCACCCCAGCGCGGCCGCCGCGATCGCGACCGCCCATGCCCTCCGTCGCATCCGTCCTCCCGGTGGGCCCCAGCGGCCCGGGCGACCCTGGAGAGCACGCCGCGTGCCAGCCCGCGGCGCGCGCGCGCGAGCGCCCGGGGTGCGGTGGCTGCGCGGATCGCGCGCCCGCCGCACGACCCGCGCATGCGGCCGCAGCTCCGGGCGGCCGTGCGTTATGTCGGCGGCTCCGGCAAGGGAGGACCCCGTGGACCACGACGCAGACACCTACCCCGTCCCCGAGCGCGTCCGCGCCGGCTCGCCGAGCGCCATCGCCACCCGCGCGGCCTACCTCGACGCCGTGGCGCGCGCGGCGAACGACCCCGACGGCTTCTGGCTCGGCGAGGCCCGCACCCGCCTGCAGTGGCACCGCGAGCCCACCCTGGGCCTCGAGGGCAGCTTCCACACCGTCAGCGAGGAGCCCATCCGCTGGTTCGGCGACGGCCAGCTCAACGCCGCCGTCAACTGCGTCGACCGGCACCTCGAGCGGCGCGGCGACAAGGTCGCCATCCTGTGGGAGGGCGACGAGCCCGGCATCAACCGCACCCTCACCTACCGCGAGCTGCACCGCGAGGTCTGCCGCACCGCCAACGCGCTGGAGGGCCTCGGCGTCCGCAAGGGCGACCGCGTCGTGATCTACATGGGCATGGTCCCCGAGGCCGCCGTCGCCATGCTGGCCTGCGCCCGGCTCGGCGCCGTGCACTCCGTCGTGTTCGGCGGCTTCTCGGCCGACTCGCTGCGCGACCGCATCGTCGACTGCGGCGCCAAGGTCGTGATCACCCAGGACGAGGGCCGGCGCGGCGGGCGCCCGATCCCGCTGAAGAAGGTGTGCGACGAGGCCCTGGTGGGGCTCGACGAGGTCCAGAAGGTCCTGTGCTACCGCCACACCGGCGCCGACGTGGGCTGGGTGCAGGGCCGCGACGTGGCCTGGCAGGACGTGGTGCCGACCGCCAGCGACGCGCACGAGGCCGCGATCGTGGACGCCGAGCACCCGCTGTTCGTCCTCTACACGTCGGGCTCCACGGGCAAGCCGAAGGGCCTGCTCCACACGACCGGCGGCTACCTGCTGTGGACCACCTGGACCTGCCAGACCACCTTCGACCTCCGCGAAGACGACGTGTTCGCCTGCGTCGCCGACGTGGGCTGGATCACGGGCCACAGCTACATCGTGTACGGGCCGCTGTCGAACGGCGCGACCTCGCTCATGTTCGAGTCGATCCCGACGTACCCGGACGCCGGCCGCTACTGGGACCTCGTCCAGCGGCACCGCATCACGGTGTTCTACACGGCCCCCACCGCCCTGCGCGCGCTCGCGGCCCACGGCGCCGAGCCGGTCCGGAAGTACGACCGCAGCTCGCTGCGCGTGCTCGGCACCGTCGGCGAGCCCATCAACCCCGACGCCTGGCGCTGGTACCACGACGTGGTCGGCGAGGCCGCTGCGCGGTGGTCGACACCTGGTGGCAGACCGAGACCGGCGGCCACATGATCACGCCGATCGCGCCGGCGACCGCCACTAAGCCCGGCTCGGCGACCCACCCGCTGCCCGGCGTGCTCCCGCTGATCTTCGACGCGCAGGACCGGCCGCTCGTGGGCCCGGGCGAGGGCAAGCTCGTGCTGACGCACCCTGGCCCGGCATGGCGCGCACCGTGTGGGGCGACCACGACCGCTTCGTGGGCACCTACTTCGCGCACTACCCCGGCTACTACTTCACGGGCGACGGCGTCCGCCGCGATCCCGACGGCTGCTACTGGATCACCGGCCGGGTCGACGACGTGATCAACGTGTCGGGCCACCGCATGGGCACCGCCGAGTTCGAGTCGGCGCTGGTGTCGGCCGACGAGGTCGCCGAGGCCGGCGTCGTCGGCTACCCCCACGACATCAAGGGGCAGGGCGTCTGGGCGTACGTGGTGCTGCAGAGCGGCGTCGCGCCGAGCGACGACCTGCCGGCGCGGCTCAACCAGGTGTGCCGCCACGTGATCGGCGCCCACGCGCGGATCGACGTGTTCCAGTTCGTCCCCGGGCTGCCGAAGACGCGGTCGGGCAAGGTGATGCGGCGGATCCTGCGCAAGGTCGCGGAGGGGATGCCGGAGAGCCTGGGCGACACGTCGACGCTCGCGGATCCGTCCGTGGTGGACGCCATCGTCGGCGGCGCCGAGGCGGCGCGGGCGCGCGGCGCGTGAGCGCCGTCGACGCGCTGCTGGCGCAGGTCCGCCGGGAGCCCGGCGACGCCGCCCTGCGCCAGGTGCTGCTCGACGCCTGGATCGAGGCGGGGATCCGGGCGCGGCGCTGGCGCTCGCCGAGCGGTCCGGGACGCCGCGGCGCTCGACGACGCGCTGGCCCGGTGCGCCCCCGCTGCGCGGCGCGACGGCGGCCGGGTTCCGCGGCGGGCTGGCCGTGCGGGCGGAGCTGCCGCTCGAGGCGCTGCGCGCCGCTCGGCGTCGACGAGCCGCTGCTGGTGGCGCGCCTGCTGCCCGGCAAGGAGGAGGATCCGCGCCAGGCGGCGCCGGGGCTGCGCGGGCTGCGCGGCTTCGTCGACCAGCGGCGCCTCGGCCCCGAGCCGCTCGAGCCCGTGCTGCAGCTCGCCGCCGAGGTCCAGCCCGCGTTCCTCGGGCTCGACCTGCGCGTGCGCGCCGGAGGCGCTGCGCGGCGTGCGCTGGGACGCGCTGCGCGCGCTCGACCTCGCCGCCGACCTGCTGACGGTGCGGGCCGCGCTGGCGGCGGCGCCCGAGCTGCGCCGGTTGCGCGTCCGCCGGGTCGACCCCGACGGCTGGCTCGACGCCGCCCTGGCGCTGCCGCACCTGGTGGAGCTCGATCTCGTCGGCACCGTGCTCGACGACGCGCAGCTCGAGGCCCTGCGGGGCTTCGCCGGCCACGTCCGCCACGAGCGCTCCTCCCTGGCCCCTGGCGACCCCCTCGACGACGTCTTCGGCCAGCAGGGCCACCGCTGGCCGCCCGCGCCCACGCGCAGCGCCCGCGGCGCCCTGCTCGACGGCCAGCGCACCGTCACCGCCCGCTGGCGCCGCCTGTCCCGCCACGACGACGGCGACCCCGTGCGCCAGCACGCCCTCCCCTCCCCCGTGACGGCGCTCGCGTCCGCCGGCGCCGCGGCGCTCGTCGGCTGCGAAGACGGCCGCGTCCTGCGCTGGGACGGCGAGGGCGAGCCCACGGAGGCCGCGGCGGTGCCCGCGCCGGTGCGGGCGCTGTCGGCGCTGGGCGACGATCTCGCCGTCCTCCACGACGACGGAGCTGGCTCCGCCGGGGTGGCGCCGCCTCCGGATCCGCGGATCGCCCGACGGCGCCGCTGCTCGTCCCCGAAGGCCTCGTGCGCGTCGACGGGACCGCCGTCCTCGACGGAGCGCCGCTGGCCGAGCTCGGCGAGCCTATCGAGGCGGCCGCCGCCGGCGAGGGCCACGTGGTGGCGCTCACCGCCCGCGCCGCGTACGCCGTCGGCCTCCGCGACGGCGCCGTGCGCTGGCTCGACGACCGCTCCGCCGCCCCGCCGCTCGTCGACGCCGCGGGCGACGTGAGCGCGTTCGCGGTGCGCGGCGGCGGCGTGGCGATCCGGCGCGGCGCCGAGGTGACCTCGGGGAGCTGGCCCGGCAGCTACCCTCGAGCGAAGTGCGCATGGTCGTGGCCGACGTGGCCGCCCACCCGGACGGCGCCGTGCTCGTGGTGCTGAGCGCAGCGGCGCGAACCTGCTGCTGCCCGGCGACCGCGCCCTGGAAGTGCGACGAGTTCGCCGGCGAGCCGCACCACCGCTGGATCTTCCTCTACGGCGGCCAGATCCTCGTCGCGGGGTAGCGCTACCAGGCGGCGAGCGTGGCCACCGCCTTGCGCAGCGCCGCCCGCCCGCCCGGCGCCACGATCTCGCCGTGGCACGGGATGAGCCGGTCGAAGTCGCGGTCGAGCACCCGCCGCACCGAGGCGCCCACCGCGGGCTTGTCCTTGGCGAACACCCAGCTCCAGGAGCGGCTCGCCGCCATCTTCCCGTGGCAGCCCACTGCGCGCAGCAGCAGCGAGGTCGACAGGTTGCTCGGCGCGAAGTGGAACGCGAGGTCGCAGATCATCAGCGAGCGTGACGGCTTGTGGAGCATCTCGAACTCCGACAGCCGCGGCGCGCCCTCGATGGCGAGGGGCTCGATCTGGTTGCCCCAGGCGTCGGAGGTGCCGTGGGGCAGCACGCGCTCGATGCCGAGGTCGGGCCGCTCGTCCTTGAGCTTCTCCGGCCCCCACAGCGTGGCCGCGGGCCAGCGCGCCTTGGTCGACTTCGCGTGGAGGGTGTGCTGCGTGGAGGGCACCACGACGTGCCGCACCGGGCCCAGCGCGTCGATCTCGCGGCCCAGCGGGTCGTGGATGGCGACCGGGCTGTACAGCCACAGGTCCCCGCCCGGCAGCGACACGATCGTCATCCGGAGCGGGAACCGGACACCGCCCGGTAACCGCACCTCGTCGCGCGCGGTCCACACGCCGTCGGTGACGGCCTCGAGCGCTCGCTCCATCGCACCCCCGTGCCCGGGCCCTGTATCTCGCACCCGCGCGACGGAGTAGCCTGGCGGGCGGAGGTCCGATGGCGTGGTGGCAAGCGGTCGTGCTCGGGCTGGTCGAGGGGATCACCGAGTACCTGCCCGTGTCGTCGACGGGGCACCTGATCCTCGCGTCGTCGGTGCTCGGGCTCGACGGCAGCTCGATCGACACCTTCAACATCGTGGTGCAGGGCGGCGCGATCCTCGCCGTCCTCGGGCTGTACGGCCCGCGGGTGCGGCAGATGCTGATGGGCCTGGTCGGGCGCGACCCCGTGGGGCTGCGGCTCGCCATCAACCTGGTGGTCGCCTTCCTGCCCGCCGCGGTGCTCGGGCTGCTGCTCAACGACCTCATCGAGGCCTGGCTGTTCTCGGTGTGGCCCGTGCTCTTCGCGCTGTCGGTGGGCGGGCTGTGGATGATCTGGCTCGACCGCCGCGCCGAGCCCGCCGAGCCGCTGCAGATCGACCAGCTCACCCCGCTGCAGGCCGTGGGCATCGGCTTCTTCCAGTGCGTGGCGATGTGGCCGGGCACCTCGCGCTCGATGATGACGATCGCCGGCGGGCGCATGCTCGGGCTCCCCGCCGCGCAGGCCGCGGAGTTCTCGTTCCTGCTCGGCCTGCCCACCCTCGGCGCGGCGTGCGTGTACTCGCTGCTCAAGAACCTCAAGGGGGCCCACGACACCGGCGGGCTCAACCTGTTCCAGGAGCTCGGCGTCACCCCGGTGCTCATCGGCATCGCCGTGGCGACGGTGTCGGCGGTGCTCGCCGTGCGCTGGCTCGTGTCCTTCCTGACGCGCCACGGGCTCGCCCCCTTCGGGTACTACCGGCTGGTCCTCACCGTCGTGCTGCTGATCGCCTGGGTCGTGGGGTTCGTCACGATCGGGTAGGCTGCCGCCCATGGGCACCCACGACACCCTCGAGGATCCGCGCAACGACGACGTGCTCGTCTGGATGAACGGCGCGCTCGTGCGCCGGCCCGACGCGAAGGTCTCGGTGCTCGACGCCGGCTTCCTGCTGGGCGACGGCATCTGGGAGAGCTTCCGGGTCCACGGCGGGCACCCCGCCTTCGTGGACGCCCACCTCGACCGCCTGTTCGAGGGGCTGCGCGCGATCGACCTCGATCCCGGGCTGAGCCGCGCGGAGCTCGTCGACGCCCTGTACGCCACGCTGCGGGCGAACGAGATGCGCGACGGCGTGCACGTGCGGCTCATGATCACCCGGGGGCCGAAGCGGACGCCGTTCCAGGGGCGCAGCGTGGACGTCGGGCGGCCGACGGTCGTGATCCTGGCCGAGCACAAGCGGGCTGCGCCCGACGTCCGCACGCACGGGCTGCGCCTCGCGACCGTGCACGTCCGCCGCGGCGCGCCCGACGTGCAGGACCCGGGCTGGAACACGCACAGCAAGCTGAACTGCATCTCGGCGGCGCTGCAGGCCGAGAAGCTCGGCGTCGACGAGGCGCTGATGCTCGACCCCGACGGCTTCGTGGCCACCTGCAACAGCACGAACTTCTTCGTGGTGCGGGCGGGCGCGCTGTGGACGGCCCCGCCGCTGTACTGCATCGAGGGGATCACGCGCGCGACGGTGCTGGAGGTCGCGCGCGCCGACGGCATCGCCGTCCACGAGCAGCGCTTCGCGCTCCGCAAGGTCTACGCCGCCGACGAGGCCTTCTGCACCGGCACCTTCGGCGGGCTGCTGCCGGTGGCCGAAGTCGACGGCCGCCGCATCGGCCGCGGCGAGCGCGGGCCGCTCACCGAGCGGCTCCAGGGCCTGTACGACGCGCTGGTGGCGCGGGACACGGCGCGGTGAGCGCCCCGCTGCGCATCTGCACGTGGTCGGGGCCGCGCAACGTGTCCACGGCGCTGATGCGCAGCTTCGAGGCCCGCGGCGACTGCGCGGTGGTGGACGAGCCGCTGTACGCGGCGTTCCTGGCGGCGACGGGCAAGCTGCACCCCGGCCGGGAGGAGATCCTGGCGGTGCAGCCGCAGGATCCAGGCGACGCGCTGCGGGTGCTGCGGGAGGCGCGCCCGGGCACGCCGCTGCAGTACGAGAAGCACATGGCGCACCACTGGCAGCCCGGCTGGGACTGGGCGGCGGTCGGGCCGGCGCGGCACGTGCTGCTGATCCGCTCGCCGGCGCGGGTGGTCGCGAGCTACGCGCGGGTGCGGGAGGACCCGCTGCCCGAGGACCTCGGCCTCGACCAGCAGGTGGCGCTGCTCGCGCACCTCGGCGGGGACGCCGTGGTCGTCGACGGCGACGCCCTGCTCGCGGACCCGCCGGGCGAGCTGCGCGCGCTGTGCGAGGCGCTGGGCATCGGGTTCACGGAGCGGATGCTGCGCTGGCCCGCGGGCCGCCGCGCGACGGACGGCGTGTGGGCGCCGCACTGGTACGCGCGGGTCGAGGCGTCGACGGGGTTCGCGGCCCCGGAGCCGCCGGCGGAGGTGCCGGCGCGGCTGCAGTGGCTCGTGGCGGCGCTGCAGCCGCCTACGAGCGCCTCGCCACGGCGCGAACGCGGTGACGCAAACGCGTCGGGCGCGTTTGCGTCGTGACTGACCGGTCGGTCAGGGCCGCCCGGACAGCGCCGCCGCCTTCTCGATGAGCTCGACCAGCTCGCTGTCCTCCGGGTACTCCACCCGCTTCGCCCCCCGCGCGATGGCCGCCACCTGCGCCCAGGTGACCTCCGCCGCGTGCGGTGAGCCGCGCAGCAGCTCCGCGAACTCCGCCGCCGCCACGGCCATGCGCAGATCGCGCCCCGCGTCGTCGAACCGCCCGCGGAGTCGGCTCCGATCGAGCTCGTAGGACCGCTCGCTCGCCGGCGCGTCGGGCCCGGGCGCCTTGCTCCGGATCCGCACCGTCGCGAGCGGCCCCGTGCCGCCCTCCTGCAGCGCGACCTCGTACAGCGCCGTCACGCGGTGGCCGGCGCCGATCTCGCCCGCGTCGACAGCGTCGTTGCGGAAGTCGCGGTCGGCGATGTCGCGGTTCTCGTAGCCGACGAGCCGGTACGCCCGGACCGCGTCGGCGTGCCACTCGACCTGGATCTTCACGTCCCGCGCGATGACCACGAGCGTCGACGTGAGCTGGTCCACGAACACCCGCCGCGCCTGGTCGCGGTCGTCGATGTAGAAGTAGTTGCCGTCGCCGTCGTCGGCGAGGCGCTCCATCATCGTGTCTTTGTAGTTGCCCTGCCCGAAGCCCGCGGTGGTCAGCGTGATGCCGCGCTTCGCGTACTGCCGGATCTCCTCCGACAGCGCCGTGGGGTCGGTCTGGCCGACGTTGGCGTCGCCGTCGGACAGGATGACGACGCGGTTGACGGCGCCGTCGTGGTAGGTGCGCTCGGCCTGCCGGTACGCGAGGTCGATGCCCGCGCCCATGGCCGTCGAGCCGCCGGCCTCGAGCTTCGCCAGCGCCGACAGCACCTTCGGCCGCTGGCTCATCGGCGTCGGCGGCAGCACGAGCCCGGCGCTCCCGGCGTAGGCCACGATGGCGACGGTGTCGCCGTCCTCGAGCTGCTCGGTGAGCTCGGTGAGCGCGTACTTGACGAGGCCGATCTTGTCGTCGCTCTGCATCGACCCCGACGTGTCGACGAGGAACGTCAGGTGCACGGGCACCCGCTGATCCGCGGCGACCCGGCGCCCCTGCACGCCCACCCGCACGAGCTGCGTGTCGCGCCCGAACGGGCTCGGCGCGCCCTCGAAGTCGACGCCGAACGGCGCGCCGTCGGGGGCCGGCCGGTACTCGTAGGGCAGGTAGTTCACGAACTCCTCGACCCGCACCGCCGACGCCGGCGGCAGGTAGCCCTCCCGCAGCTTGCGGCGGGAGAGGCTGTAGCTGGCCGTGTCGACGTCGATGGAGAACGTGGAGAGCGGGTCGGCGGACGTGCGGACGAAGCCGTTGACGCCGTAGTCGGTGTAGTCCTCGGTGCCCGGCCCCTCGGCGGTGGCGGGCGGCGCGCCGTCGGTGGCGACGTTCGGGTCGGGCTTCACCTCCACGGAGACGTGGACGTCGATGTTGTGCGCGTCCTCGGACCGCTCGGGCCGACCGTCGGAGCGCAGCGCGTCGCCGACCTTGTTCGCGAGGCGGCCCACGGCGCGCAGCGGGTTGCTCCGCCGAGAGACGCTCTCGTGGACCTCGCCGGCGTCCAACCGGGACACGGACTGCACCGGTCCCGGATCGACGGGGACAGCCGCACTGCCGATGGACGTCTTCTGGTTCACGGTGACCCCGACGCCGCCCGCGACGCCACCGAGCACCCCGCCGACCACGCCGCCCTCGACCCCGCCCGCGATGCCGCCCGCGCCAGGGTCGTCGAACCGGCCGACGATCGAGTCCGGGTTGGCGGCCGCGTGGCCCGCCACCGTCTTCTGCTTCGCGTCGACCGCCACGGGGACGCCCTCGATCGGCGGTTCGGCCACGGGGATCGCTGTCTGGCGCTTCTCCCCGCCGTGCGGCACCTCGTTCGCGTCCGGCTCGGCGACCCGCGGCGTGTCGGTGGTGCTCGTGGCCCGCGGCGGGCTCGGAGCCGGTGGCGCCGGCGCCGGCGCGCGCTCCAGCGCGCTCAGGCCCAGGCCAGCGCCATCGCGGCGGCGAGCAGGCCGCCGATCGCGGTCCAGCGCATCCGGTGGCGCGCGGCCGGCGCCGGCGGCGGCTCGGCGAGATCGCCGGCGTCCCACGGCGTGTAGGCGGCGTCGATCTCCTCGGCGAGGGACGGGTGCTCGTCGAGCACGTCGGCGACCCAGTCAGGCAGCGACTCCTCGCCGTCGGGGTCCCAGGAGGCCAGCAGCTGGCGGGCTTCGTCGACGCGGCTCATCGCTGCACCTGCGGCTCGGGGGCGAGGTCACGGAAGGCCTGCAGGCGCTTGCGCGGGAAGGCCAGGGTGGCGGCGGTGCCGCGCGGCACGTCGAGGATCTCGGCGGCCTCGCGGAACTGAAGCCCTGCCCGTCGACCAGCCAGACGGCGCGGGCCTGGTCTTCGGGGAGGGCGCGGAGCGCGGCGGCGTGCGCTCGGCGAGCTCGCGGCTTCGAGGGCGTCGTGGGGGCCGGGGCCGGCCAGCGAGACGACGTTGTCACCGAGCGGCTCGGTGCGCGCCTCGACCGGCACGTCGCGGCGGCGGTCGTTCAGGTGGGTTCGGTACACGATGCGGCTCATCCACGCGCGGAACGCTGCCTCCGCGCTCAGCTGGTCGATCCGCTGGAGCCCCACGACGACGGCCTGGTGATAGAGGTCGTCGGCGCGGACCGGATCCCGGGTCAACTGCAGCGCGGCAGTACAGCCCCTGGCGAGGGAACTCGAGGAGCGCTGCGAACCGGGGCCTTCGGGTCGGTCATGGGCCGCCATCGGGTCGAGAGTGGTGAGCTCCGGACACACGGCCCCCAGAGATTTCTTCAAGTTTCTGGCTGCGCGCCGTGGGTGCGCGCCGGGAGTCAGCACGGCAGGCGCACCGCCACCTCGAAGCCGCCCTCCGGGTGGTTCCGCGCCCGCACCGTCGCCCGCATCCGCTCCGCCAGCCCGCGCACCAGCGCGAGCCCGATGCCCGTCCCCCGCGTCCGCCGCGTGAGCTCCCGCTCCCCCCGCCAGAACGGCTCGAACACCCGCCGCAGCTGCGTGCGCGGCACCCCCGGCCCGTGGTCGCGCACCGTCAGCTGCACCGCCCCGTCGACCTCCTCGAGGTCGATCTCCACCCGCCGCTCGCCGGTCGCCCCGAACTTCACGGCGTTGTCGACGAGGTTCACGAGGATCTGGATCACGGCGTCCCGGTCGATCCGCACGGCCGGCAGCCCGTCCGGCGCCCGCACCACCACCGCGAACCCGGCCTGCTCGGCGTGCGGCGCCACGATCTCCACCGCCTCGCGCACCACGGGCGCCAGCTCCCCGACGACGAGCTCTCCGGGCCCCTGCCCCCGCTCGAGCCGCGCCAGCTCCAGCACGTTCGCGATGAGCCGCCCGAGCCGGTCCGCCTCCATCGTGATCGTGTGGTGGTAGGTGCGCTGGCGCTCCGCCGAGGGGACCATGCCGTCCCGCAGCATCTCCCCGTACATCCGGATGGTGGTGAGCGGCGTCTTCAGCTCGTGCGACACGGCGGCCACGAAGTCGCTGCGCCGCCGCGCGTACTCGAGCTGCGCCCCCACGGCGCGGTACAGCGCGAAGCCCCCGCCGAACATCAGCACCACGAGCGCGAGCGCGAGCCCCCGCACGGTCATCGCCTCGCTCCCGACCAGCCCGGGGACGCGGTCCATCGTCACCCGCACCGCCATCGCGGTGAACGGCTCGGCGAACCGGTGCGCGTAGGTGTAGGCGCCCGCGCCGTGGGCGTCCGCGCCACCCCACGCGAGCGAGACGTAGGGCTGCAGGTCGTTGTCCTGCAGGACGCTGCGCTCGAGCCGCTCCTCGAGCGCCGGCAGCCGCAGCACCAGCCCCTGGCGGTGCTCCTCGCCCTCGGCCTTCACCACCCGGTGCAGCACGAGGTAGTCGCCGCGCCGCAGCCCCGACAGCGGGCTGATCTCCACCGGCGTGTCGATCTGCGGCGCGACGGCCTGCTGCTGCGCGTCCTGCACCTCCGGCGCGGCCTCCGTGCCCGAGAACGACGCCAGGTTCATCGGGTTCGCCTGCACCACCTGGCCCTTGCGGTCCGCCCGCTTCGACACGCCGCGGTTCGACAGGAACGGCACCGGCGCGGGCATCGACATCGCGACCTTCACGGGCTTGCGCGGCAGCGCCTTCGGGGCCGGCAGCGCCCGCTCCGACCAGCCGGGCACCTCCGCCAGCACCCGGCGCAGCTCCTCGTCGAGCGCGACGGCGTCGCTGTCCGGGTTCCAGGCGTTGCGCGCGGCCAGCGCCCGGTCGGCGTCGCGCGGCAGCAGCGGCGTGCTGACGACGTTGCCGGGGTCGACCTGGAACCACCCGACGATCGCGGGGTCCTGGGGCACCTCCGACAGCTCGGACTGCACGAGCGTGTAGCCGTTCGCGGTGTTCTCGGGGACGTAGTAGAAGCGGTACTCGAGGAAGGACCTCGCCTCTTCGCGCGCCACGATGGCCGACAGCTCCTCCTCGATCTCGTCGAACAGCCGCTCCGCGACGGCGCGGTGCCGCTCGGCCTCCGCGGCCGACGCGCCGTCGAGCGCGCGCACGACGAGCCAGCCCATCCCGCACTGCACGGCGAGGCCCAGCACGAGCCCCCCGAGGAGGATGCGCCGCTCGCTGCCGCGCCGCACCTACGCGCCGACCCGGTAGCCCGCGCCGCGCACCGTCTCGATCAGCTCCTCCGCGGTGACTTGCGCGATCTTGCGGCGCAGCTTGGACAGGTGCATGTCGACGCAGCGCGTCTCGACCCGGTCGGTCCGGCGGAAGCCCCAGATGTCGTGCAGCAGCTCGTCGCGCGCGACCACGCGGTCCTTGCGCTCCGCCAGGTAGGCCAGGATCTCCACGTCGCGCGGGGTGACCTCGACGGTGCGGCCGTCGACCTCGAGCCGCAGGGCGTCGGCGTCGACGGTGGCGGCGCCCACGCTGAAGCGCCGGTGCCCGTGGACCCCCGCCCGCCGCAGCAGCGCCTGGACCCGCGCCATCAGCTGCGCGACGGAGAACGGCTTGCAGACGTAGTCGTCGGCGCCCGACGCGAAGCCCTCGAGCACGTCGGCCTCGGCGCCCTTGGCGGTGAGCAGGATCATCGCCTGCGACGGCAGCGCCTCGCGGACGCGGCGGCAGATCGTGAAGCCGTCGACGCCGGGCAGCATCACGTCGACCAGCAGCAGCGCGAAGCGGCCGGTCAGCGCCTCGCGCAGGCCCACGTCGCCGTCGGGCGCCGGGACGGGGTGCAGCCCGTGGTACGCGAGCACGTCGCACAGGCCGACCCGGATGGGCGCTTCGTCCTCGATGACCAGGATCTGCGGGGGCGTGCTGTCCATGCTCTCTCTTGGCGCGACCGGGACCGGGGCGCGAGTAAATCTCCGGTAACCGAGGCGAGGTGCGCGTTTACGGAGGGCGTACCGCGGAGGTGCCGCCGCGAGCCTACGACGTCGGGGTCCCACCGGGAGGTCCCATGAGCTCGCGCTTGTTCGTCACCGCCTCGCTGATCCCGCTGTCGGCGGCGGCCGCCCTGGTCGCCCCCGCGCTGGTCCCCCACGCCGCCGTGGCGCCCGAGGCGGTGCCGGTCGCCGTGCCCCCCGCGGCCGTGCCCGACGCGACGCCCACGCCCCCCGCCGTCGTCAGCCAGGGGCGCGTCCACCTGTCGGCCGAGGCCGACCGCGAGATCGTGTACGCCGGCGACCGCCAGCTGCGCGTCAAGCTGTCGCTGTGGGCCGACGAGGCACCCGAGGACGCTGCCGCGCGCCGACCGACCGATCTGGTCGTCGTGATGGACCGCTCGGGCTCCATGGAGGGCGGCAAGCTCGAAGACGCCAAGGCCGCAGCGCGCGTCCTCATCGGGCAGCTCGGCCCCGACGACCACTTCACGCTCGTCTTCTCCGACGACGCCCGGTCGACCTCCTCCCGCGGGTCGCTGGACCGCCGCGCCGCGCTTCGCGGCCGTGAACGCGCTGAACGCCGGCGGCGGCACGGAGATGACCGCGGGCCTGCAGGCGGGGCCGACGGGCCCGACGCCCGGCGCCGTGGAGCGCATGATCCCGTCTCGGACGGGCTGCCGAACACCCGCGATGGCCTCCTCCCGGCGGCGCTCGACGTGCTGCGGCACGAGTCCACGCTGACCGCCATCGGCATCGGCGACGACTACGACGAAGCGCTGATGCAGCAGCTCGCCGACACGGGCGGCGGCAACTTCTACTGACGCGGCGCGGCCGGAGTTGAGCAGGTGCTCGCCCACGAGCTCAACGCGGCGCAGCACAGCGTCGCGCGGTCGATGCGGCTGCAGGCGACCGGCGGCGCGCGCATCGTCGAGGTGGCGGGCCTCGTTCCCGACGGGAGCGGCAGCGTCGAGCTGGGCTCGCTGTACGCGGGGCAGCACCGGGAGGTGTGGGCCACGCTGCAGATCCCCGTCGGCGCGGCGATGGTCGATCCGGGCCTGCTCGCGGTGACGCTCACGTCGCCGTCCGTGAAGCCGATGCGCCTGGTGGCCGACCTCGCGCCCGTCCGGGTCACCGACGATCCGTCCGTGGCCTTCGCCACGCTGGGCGACGCCTGGGCCGCTTCGGTCGTCGACGACGGCTACCAGCGCATGCGGACCGACGTGGCCGCGGCGGTGCAGGCCGGCGACCAGCAGCGCGCCCTGGCCCGCATCGAGGAGTACCAGCAGACCAACGCGCTGGCGAACGGCTACGCGAACAACCCGATCGTGACGGACAACCTGCAGCAGCTGCCCGCGCTCGTGCAGGAGGTGAACGACACGTTCGTCCAGGGCGCGTCGCAGCGGAACCTGTGGTCGAAGGGGACGCGGTCGGACGCCTACGGCAAGCGCCGGAAGGGCTCCTTCACGCCGATGCCGGCGCCCGCGCCGCAGCCGTAGCGCCAGCGGCTTACGCTGGGGCATGGCCGACGATCGCCGCCAGATCCGCCGCGCCCGGAAGGCGCTGCTCCGCGACCCGTCCGCCGCCCGCTGCCGAGGTCGCCGCCCTCGGCGCCGACGCGGTGCCGGCCGTCCTCGACCTGCAGCGCGTCGTCCGCCACGGGACGACCCTGCTCTCGAGCGACCGCTACGGCCCCCTCGCCAGCTACCCGTGGGGCCCGCCGGACGGCGCGCCCACCGGCACGCGGGAGTGCCCCTGGTGCGACGTCGACCAGGGCTGGCAGCAGCTCGTGTTCCAGGAGGGCGACTGGACCCACGTCCTCGACGGCGGCGACGACGGGCTCGTCACCGCGGCGTTCCGGGTCCCCACCGCCACCTGGCGCGCGATCTGGGCCTGACGTGCAGATCTCGCTCGCCCGCCTCGATCCCCGGACCCACCGCCTCCGCGTCGACCGCGCGCAGGGCGAGCCCATCGACGTGGCCCTCGAGACGCGCTCCTTCCTGGTGCACGACCTCGCGCACTACGCCGTCGAGGCGGAGGCCCCCACCGAGGCGGGCTTCTGGGGGCTGCTGGCGGCCGGCGCCGACCTGGCCGCGCTGCGGGACCCCGACGCGCTGCCGCCCGGCACCTGGGAGGCGCTGATGGCCGTCGAGGGCGCCGTGGTGCGGGTCCAGACGGCGTTCCGGCGCGGCGGCGACCTGCCGGGCGCGCTGGCGCCGGCCCTCGCCCACCTGCGCCGCCTCGACGGGGCGTGGCGCAAGGCGCGGCAGGGCGACGCGCTGGTGCTGAGCTGGCCGCCGGGCCCGAGCGGCCCGGCGCTCCGCCGCGCTCAGGCCCGGTAGATCTCGATCTGCTCGAGGCGGGTGCGGGCGTTGCCGGCCCGGGCGATCTTCGGCACCAGGTCGAAGCCCTTGGTCACCTTGCCGAACACGGCGTGCTTGCCGTCGAGGTGCGGCGTGGGGACCTCGGTGATGAAGAACTGCGAGCCGTTGGTGTTCGGCCCGGCGTTCGCCATCGACAGCACGCCCGGCGTGTCGTGCCGGTGGCTGCTGATCTCGTCGCCGAACTTCCAGCCCGGACCGCCGCGCCCCGAGCCCTCGGGGCAGCCGCCCTGGATCATGAACTCGGGGATCACCCGGTGGAACACGGTGCCGCTGTACAGCGGCGCGCTCGTGACCTGACCGTCGGGCCGACGCCACTCCACCTTGCCGGTGGCGAGCGCCACGAAGTTCGCCACCGTGCGCGGGGCGTCGTTCTCGAACAGCTCGGCCTCGATGTCGCCCATCGAGGTCTTGAAGCGGGCCATGAGCTTCCCCGAGCCCGGCACGTCGACCGGCGGTGCCGGTGTGTCCATCGCCATGATTTCCTCTCCCGTGTCGGCGGCATGATAACGCGCGTGCTCGCACCCACCACGAGGATCGCCGTGTCCGACCCCCGCCCCGTGCACCTCCTCGTCGTCTGCAGCGGCAACCAGTGCCGCTCCCCGCTGGCCGCGGGCCTCGCCGAGGAGCTGGCGCTGACCCTCGGCCTCGAGCTCGAGGTCCGCTCGGCGGGCACGCTCGGCATCGAGGGGGTCCCCGCCCACCCGCACATCGTCGCGGTCGCGCGGGAGGTGGGGGTCGACCTGACCGCCCACCGCAGCGTCCCCCTCACCGAGGCGCTCCTGCGCTGGGCCGACGCCGTCTACGTCATGGACGAGACGCACACCACCGCCGTCCACGAGCTGGCGCCCGACCTGGCCGAGCGCCTGGTCCCCCTCGGGCCGCTCATCGGCAAGCCGCGCATCGAGGACCCCATCGGGAGCTGGCTGCGCGCGCCCTACCGCGCGGCCCGCGAGGACCTGCTCGCCGCATTGCAGGTGGCGCTGCCCGCCCTGCGCCGGTGACTACGGCGACTCGCGCAGGATCTCGACCAGCGCGCCGAGCAGCGTGTCGACCGGCGCCGGCTTCGGGATCCGCCGGCTGACCTGATCGCCGAACAGTTCGTGCAGCACCGAGTCGGTGCACGCGGTGTGGGCCACGACGACGGGCGGATCCTCGAGGCGCTCGATCTCCTCGAGCAGCACGAGCCCGCCGAGGTGCTCCACGGCCTCCTGGTAGCGCCGGGCGCGCGGCCCGAGCACCCGGTGCGGGTGGTCGCCGAGCGGGATGAACAGGTCCATCACCACGACCCGGAACTTCTGCTCGTGCAGCAGCGCCACGGCCTCCTCGACCGACGGCACGACCTGGATGTCCACGTCGAGCGCATCCGCCAGGATCCCGGCCGTCACCTCGACGTTGTCGATCTCGTCGTCGACGAACAGGATCCCCGGCGCGTCGTGCTTCGTCACCTCGACTCCATCCGATCGAAGTCCCACTGCTTCCGGATGACCTGGTTCGCCACCACCTGCACGTCGAATACCTTGGATCGGCCGTCGATGGCGATCAGGCTGACGGTGTGCAGGCCCGGCGGCAGCAGGCGGCGGGTGGGGGTCTTCGCGACGAACTGGCCGTCGACGTAGACCTCCGCGGGCTGCCGCGACCGCAGCTCCACCGTGCCGACGGCGGCGTCGGGGTCGTCGACCACGGCCTCCTCGCCCGGCTGCACGTCGTGGACCAGCCGCAGCGCCTCCTCCCGGTCGATGACCCGCCCCGCGACGGGCCCGCTGCGCTCGCCGGGCGCGCCGAGGCCGAGCGGGCCGGGCCCCTCGTCGAGGGGCACCGTGATCTGCGCCGCCGCCGCCGGGCCCGGGCGCAGCTCGCCGGGCTCCCCCACCGCGCCGACGGTGACGAGCCCGAGCGCCGCCAGGGCGCCGAGCGACAGCATCACCCCGGCGCCCACCGCCGCCAGGCTGGCGGGCGCGAGCGGCGTGAGGTCGTCGGGGCGCGGCACCACGACCTCGCCGGCGGGCCCGCCGCCCGCCACCCGCGGGATGCGCGAGCCGCGGTCGAGGGCGTCGAGGCGGTCGTGCAGCCGCATGACCTCGTCGCGCGTGGTCACCGGGTCGGGCAGCAGGTCGGCGAGCGCGCGGCCGAAGCTGGCGGCGTCCTCGAAGCGCGCCGCCGGGTCGCGCTGCAGCGCGCGCACCAGGATGCCGATGAGCGGCCCGTAGGCGAGGCCGTCGAGCGTCGCGGCCATCCGCGCGGCGTGATCGTCCTTGAGCAGGCGGCGGATCTCGTCCTTGCCCTGGTCGACGAACATCGGCCGCAGCGACGCCATCTCGTAGAGCACCACCGCCAGGCCGAAGACGTCGGCCGTGGGCCCCACGTCGGCGCCGACGGCCTGCTCGGGCGCCATGTAGCCCCAGGTGCCCTTGACCGAGCCCTTGCGCTCCTCGCGCAGCCGCCCCTTGCTGATGCCGAAGTCGAGCACCTTCACGACCCCATGGGGGTTCAGGATCAGGTTGCTCGGCTTCACGTCGCGGTGGACGAGGTGCAGCGGCCGCCCGCGCTCGTCGCGCGCGGTGTGGGCGAAGTGCAGCCCGTCGCACGCCTGGCGGCCGATCTCGGCGATGACGCCCATCGGGATGGGGCTGCGGGTGTGCTCCGACAGCGTGATGAGCCGCCGCAGGGTGAGGCCCTCGACGTACTCCATCACGAGGAACCAGGTGTCGCCCTCGCAGTCGAAGTCCTGGATCTGGACGAGGTTCTGGTGCTGCATCGAGGCGCCGAGCCGGGCCTCGTTGATGAACAGCTCCTTGTAGGTCTCGGAGCTCGCGTGCTCGGGCAGGATGAGCTTGATCGCGACGCGCGGCGAGACGCCGGCGAGGCTCTCGCGCCGGCCCTCGTAGACCAGGGCCATCCCGCCCTTCGAGAGGGGGCGGACCAGGCGGTACCGGCCGATGCGGGCCTGCGTGAGCAGGGAGCCCCCGGTGCGGGGCGCGACGTTCTGGAAGGCGGCCATGGGCGGGGATTTCGGGGGCGGCGGGGAGGACGGCGGGGCGAGGACGGGCGCGGAAGGAGAGAGCGAGCGCGGAAGGGAGAGAGCGGGCGCTCTCTCGGACAGCGTAACGGCCTACAGCAGGTTCCACAGCGCGACGGCGACCACGATCACCGCGAAGAGCGCCACGCCCACGCCGAGGCCGGCCAGTGACGACTTGGTCTCGACCGACAGGCCCGCCGCGGCGGCGGCCTGGCGACGGCGCGGCTACGCGCGGGCGGCGGCGTGGTGGCGATCGGCCGGCGGACGGTCTCGGCGAACGAGGCCAGCACGGTCTCGGCCTCATGGACCGAGTCGACCTCGCCGTAGCGCGGCATCGTGGGGGTGGCGCGCGCGGCGTTGGGGGCCGTGAGCGCGCGGACGCGGGGCGGCGGCGCGGGCGGCGGGCCGCCGGGGCGCGTGGCGTCGCCGTTGCCCGGCAGGGTGCGCGTGGTGCCGGAGTCGAGCAGGTCCTGGGTGTGCTCGGCCTCGATCTGGCGCTGCTGCGCCGCCCGCTCCAGCGCCTCGCGCTCGCGCAGCGCCGAGGGGAGCACCTCGTCGAAGCCGGCGAAGCGGTCCTGGAAGCGATCGTGGCGCGCCCGCGGGTTCTCGGTCACGTCGACGTCGAGGTCGAGCTCGGGCACCTCGACGGTGGGGCCGTCGGCGGGGCCGAGCGGCCGGGTGGGGCCGTCGCGGCGGCGGGTGGTCGGGGCGTCGTCGTCGTCGGGCTCGACGACGGTGGGCGGCCCGTCCAGCATCAGGGTCGGGTCGTCGGGCGCCTTCGCGCCGCGCTCCCAGCGGGTGCGGTCGCCGGTGGTGCCCTCCGGGTCCGCCGCGCGCGGGTCGGTGTCTGACGGCCTGCGTCCGATGGGGCCCTCCGGTCCGCGGGCCGCAGGATAGCACGGCCAGCGCCTCACCCCGGGGTATCCCGGTCGCTACCCGATCGTCCGCGTGAGGTCCTCGATGCGGTCGCGCAGCTGCTCGAGCACGCGGCGCAGGGCGGCGCGCTCGGCCTCGGGATCGAGCCCGGGGCGCGGGGGCGCTCGAGGTCGAACACGGCGAGATCCAGGTCGCGGGCGACCTGCTCGAGCCTCGCGGAGGGCGCGGTCGATCGACATGGCTGCCCGGTAACCGCCCGTCCGCCGCGCTGGGTCGCGGCCGCCGACAACCAAGGGCAGAACGACGTCATCCAGGTTTTGTGGTCCCGATCACACTCCGGTCACCTCGTTCGTCCACAGGACGTCTGCGGGCCGATCCGCCGATCACCCACGGCAACACGGCGTCCTTGGCGGTCCGCGGGCGCCCCGTTCGCCCCGCGGCGCCTGTGGAAGATCCGGGGAGCCCTGGGGGACGCGGGTCGGTCGATCCGGCGATGTTTGCGGTCCGTCCTGGCCTGGATACGTTCCACAGCCTGTGGAAGACCGCTCCGCCGAGGCTGGGGAAAACCACCGCTTGGAGCTGGCTCGGGGCGCTGGATACCCTCAAGGGACCCCGGCAGCCCCGGGGTGCCGCGGCGCGTTGGCGCCGTCGTCCACCGGCCCCGGACCGCTGCAGCCCCGCGCCGCCGCATCCCACGGGCCGAAGCCCACCACCCGCCACGTCCCGCGCGTCTCCAGCCGCGGGGCGGGGTCGTCCGTTCCGTCGGAACCCTCGACGTCCGGTCCCCTGCCGACCGGGCGCCCCCACGAGGTGCTCGCATGCGCGTCTCCCGCCGTTTCACCCAGGGCCGCCAGACTCCCTACGACGGGCTGCAGTTCCGCGCCCGCCGCTCGGAGATCCGCAACCCCGACGGCTCCACCGTCTTCGAGGCCGACGACGTGGTGGTCCCCGAGGGCTGGAGCCAGGTCGCCACCGACATCCTGGCCCAGAAGTACTTCCGGCGCGCCGGCGTGCCCGCGCGCTCCCGCCGGGTGGCCGAGCCGGGCGTCCCCGAGCCCCTGCAGCGCCGCGAGGCCGACCCCGCCGCACTCGAGGGGCTGCCCGCCGACGAGCGCTACGGCCGCGAGACCGACGCCCGCCAGGTCTTCGACCGCCTGGCCGGCTGCTGGGCGTACTGGGGCCTGCGCGAGGGCGTGTTCGACGGCCCGGCCGACGCCGTCGCGTTCTACGACGAGCTCCGCTACATGATGGCGCGCCAGATGTGCGCGCCGAACTCGCCGCAGTGGTTCAACACGGGCCTGCACTGGGCCTACGGCATCGACGGCCCCGCCCAGGGCCACAGCTACGTCGACCCGGCCACGGGCGAGGTCGTGCCGTCGCGGACCGCGTACGAGCGCCCTCAGCCGCATGCCTGCTTCATCCAGTCGATCGGCGACGACCTCGTCAACGACGGCGGGATCATGGACCTGTGGACCCGCGAGGCCCGCCTGTTCAAGTACGGCTCGGGCACGGGCACCAACTTCTCGTCGCTGCGCGGCGAGGGTGAGCCCCTGTCGGGCGGCGGGCGGTCCTCGGGCCTGATGAGCTTCCTCAAGATCGGCGACCGCGCCGCGGGCGCCATCAAGAGCGGCGGCACCACGCGGCGCGCCGCGAAGATGGTGTGCCTCGACCTCGACCACCCCGACATCGAGGCGTTCGTCGGCTGGAAGGTCGCCGAGGAGCAGAAGGTCGCCGCGCTGGTGACCGGCTCGCGGCTGCTCGAGGCGGCGCTGAACCGGGTGCTGGCCGCCGTCCACGCGGGCGACCGGTCCGAGCCGCTCGCGACCCGCGCCGACCCGCGCCACAACCCCGGCCTGGCCGACGCCATGCGCGCCGCCCGCGGCGAGGGCATCCCCGACAACCTGCTGTTCCGCACGCTCCAGTTCGCCCGCCAGGGCTACGAGACGCTCGAGATCCCGGTCTACGACGCCGACTGGCAGGGCGAGGCCTACCAGACGGTGTCGGGCCAGAACTCGAACAACAGCGTCCGCATCCCGAACGCGTTCATGGACGCCGTGCTGCGCGACGAGAGCTGGCCGCTGCTGCGCCGCACCGACCGCAAGGTCGCGAAGGTGCTGCGCGCGAACGACCTGTGGGACCAGATCAGCTACGCCGCGTGGGCCTGCGCCGACCCGGGCGTGCAGTTCGACTCGACCATCAACGAGTGGCACACCTGCCCCGCAGATGGCCGGATCAACGCCAGCAACCCGTGCGTGACCGGCGACACGCTCGTCGCGACCGGCGACGGCTGGGCGCGCATCGACAGCCTGCTGGAGCGCGGCTGCCGCGTCGTGGGCAGCGACGGCGCGCTCCACGAGATCGAGCCGGCCTTCCGCACCGGCACCAAGCCCGTCTACCGGCTGCGCACCCGCGCGGGCCTCGAGCTCAAGCTCACGGGCGACCACCGCGTCCTCACCGCCAACCGCGGTGACGTGCCGGCGTGCGAGCTCACGCACGACGACGTGCTCCTGCTGAAGGGCGCCGGCGCCGGGGAGGTCCGCCTCGACGAGGACATCGCCGAGTACATCGGGCTGATGGTCGGCGACGGCTGCCTGATGGGCGAGCAGCAGACGGCCATGCTGACGCTGGCGCCCGAGGAGGAGCGCATCGCGGACCGGATGCACGCCGCGCTCGACCGCTTCCGGAAGGAGAACGCCGCGGACGGTCGCGCCGCGCGCGACATCGAGGTCACGCGTCCGCAGGGCGTCCTGCGGCTCGGCACCAGCGCGCGCTGCGTGGTGGAGCTGCTCGAGCGGTACGCCGTCCTCGACCAGGGCAGCGGGGGCAAGGCCTTCACCGCCGCGGTCCACTCCCTGGATCGCCCGTCCCAGGCGGCCCTCCTCCGCGGGCTGTTCACGGCCGACGGCACGGTCGCGCACTACGGCTTCAAGTCGCAGTACGTCGGCCTCGACAGCACCTCCCTCGAGCTCCTCCAGCAGGTGCAGCTGCTCCTGCTGAGCTTCGGCATCAAGGGCAAGCTGTACCGCAACCGCCGCGTCGCCGGCCAGACGATGGCGCTGCTGCCCGACGGCAAGGGGGGCCGCAAGGAGTACCCCGTCGAGCAGATCCACAGCCTGCGGATCTCGCGCAGCTCGCGCGTCGCCTTCCAGCAGTCGATCGGCTTCGTCGCGGGCAGCCCGAAGGTCGAGGCCCTCGAGCGCCTCAACCGGGAGCGCGGGACGTACGCCGACCGGATGGAGGACCGCGTCGTCGAGCTCGAGTTCCTCGGCGAGGAGGAGGTCTTCGACCTGACCGAGCCGCAGACGCACCACTTCGTCGCGAACGGCATCGTCGTCCACAACTGCTCCGAGTACATGTTCCTCGACGACACGGCCTGCAACCTGGCGTCGCTGAACCTGATGCGGTTCTGGGACCCCGGCGCGGCCGGCGGCTTCCGCATCGACGACTTCCAGCACGCCGTGGCGCTGTGGACGGTGGTCCTCGAGGTGTCGGTCGCGATGGCGCAGTTCCCGTCGGAGGCCATCGCCCGGCGCTCCTACGACTACCGCACCCTCGGCCTCGGCTACGCCAACCTCGGCGCGCTGCTCATGGTCATGGGCATCCCCTACGACAGCGAGCGCGGCCGCGCCGTCTGCGGCGCCATCTCCGCGATCCTGTGCGGCGGCGCCTACGCGACGAGCGCGCGCCTGGCCGAGCAGCTCGGGCCCTTCGCCCGCTACGAGGCCAACCGCGACGCCATGCTGCGCGTCATCCGCAACCACCGGCGCGCAGCCCACGCCGCTCGCGACTACGAGGGGCTGTCGGTGCGCCCGGTGCCGCTCGACCCGGTGGCCACGCCCCGGCCGCTGCTCGAGGCGGCGCGCCAGGCCTGGGACGAAGCGCTGGAGCTCGGCACGCGCCACGGCTTCCGCAACGCGCAGGTCTCGGTCGTCGCGCCCACGGGCACCATCGGCCTGGTCATGGACTGCGACACCACCGGCATCGAGCCCGACTTCGCCCTGGTGAAGTTCAAGAAGCTCGCTGGCGGCGGCTACTTCAAGATCATCAACCAGTCGGTGCCGCCGGCGCTGCGCCGCCTGGGCTACGCCGATGCGCAGATCGACGAGATCATCCGCTACGCCACGGGCCACGGCACGCTCGCCAACGCCCCGGGCATCGATCACCAGGCGCTGCAGGCCCACGGCTTCACGGCCGACGCGATCGACAAGGTCGAGAGCCAGCTGCGCACGGCGTTCGACCTGAAGTTCGTCTTCAACCCGTGGACGCTCGGCAAGGACTTCTGCCGGCAGACCCTGAACCTGACCGACGCGCAGATCGCCGACCCCACGCTCGACCTGCTGGCCGAGCTCGGCTTCTCGCGCGACGAGATCGAGGCCGCCAACGCCTACGCCACGGGCACGATGACGCTCGAGGGCGCGCCGGGCCTCGATCCGGCGCACCTGCCGGTCTTCGACTGCGCCAACCGCTGCGGGAAGCGCGGCACGCGCTACATCCCGGTCGAGGGCCACATCCGGATGATGGCGGCGGCGCAGCCGTTCGTCTCGGGCGCCATCAGCAAGACCATCAACATGCCCAACGAGGCCTCGATCGAGGACGTGAAGGGCGCGTACCTGCTGTCGTGGCGCCTCGGGCTGAAGGCCAACGCGCTGTACCGCGACGGGAGCAAGCTGTCGCAGCCGCTGTCGAGCGTGGTGGCGGCCGACCTGTTCGCCTCGCTCGACGATCGGCCCGCCGTCGCGCCCGCGCAGCCGCCGGCGCCGACCGAGCAGGCGGTGCGCATCGCCGAGCGGGTGGTCGTGCGGTACCTCGCCAAGCGGCGGCGGCTGCCCGACCGGCGCAGCGGCTACACCCAGAAGGCCGTGGTGGGCGGGCACAAGGTCTTCCTGCGCACCGGGGAGTACGACGACGGCACGCTCGGCGAGATCTTCATCGACATGCACAAGGAGGGCGCCGCCTTCCGCTCGCTGATGAACAGCTTCGCCATCGCGATCTCGATCGGCCTGCAGCACGGCGTGCCGCTCGAGCGGTTCGTCGACCAGTTCCTGTTCTCGCGCTTCGAGCCGAACGGGATCGTGATGGGCAACGACCGCATCAAGATGGCCACGTCGATCATCGACTACATCTTCCGCGAGCTCGCCATCACCTACCTCGGCCGCGACGAGCTCGCGCACGTGTCGGAGGAGGACCTGCGGCACGACGCGCTGCACGTCCACGACGACCCCGAGTACGTCTCGGAGGAGGAGGTGTCCCACCGCTCGGTGCTCGTCGACCGCCCCATCGAGGTCGACGCGTACCCGGCGCCCGCCGACGAGCGCGGCGCGGGCGCTGCCGCGGTGGTGTCCATCGTGCGCGACGTGCGCATCCAGGCCGTGCTCGACGCCCGCGCCCGCGGCTACGAGGGCGACGCCTGCGAGGAGTGCGGCGCGATGACGATGGTGCGCAACGGCTCGTGCCTCAAGTGCGTGAGCTGCGGCTCCACCAGCGGCTGCAGCTAGCTCAGACCGACCACAGCGCGCCGGCGTCGCGGTCGGCGAGCGACAGGCTGCCCGAGAGCGGCTTGTCCTCGGCGAGCGCGAGCTGGCCGGTCAGGTCGCCCACCCGCCCGTGGATGGCGCGGATGGCGTGGTCGATGGCGCGCGCCAGATCCGACGGCGCCGCCGCCTGGTGGGCGCGCAGGGTCGGGACGGACGCCGGGGTGCCGACGCGCGCCAGCGCCAGCAGCAGCGTGCGCGTGAGGGGCACCGAGGCGTCCCGCAGCCAGCGGAGCATGATGCGCTCCCCCGTGGCGCCCGAGGCCGACAGCAGGGCCACGGCCTGCCGACGCAGCCGGGGGACACGGAGCAGCGCCTCGCCCGCGACGAGGCGCTCGGGCTCGGAGCCGCTGGCCAGCAGCGCCTCGGCCGCGCGCCCCCGGAGCCGCAGCTGGAGCGTGGGGGCGCAGACGGCGGCGAGCAGCGCCTGCGACACGGTGCGCAGCCCGATCCCGCCGTCGTGCAGGGCCAGCGCCGCCGAGGCGCGGACGATCTCCTCGGGGTCGTCGAGGCAGGGCAGCGCCAGGGCCTCGGCCTGCGCGCGGTCGGTGAGCCGGAGCAACGCCCCCGCGCGCACCTCGGGGCAGGGATCGGCGCACAGGAGCGCCAGGCGCGCGTCTTCGCCCTCGGGCAGGGTGCGGATGGCGTGGACGGCGGCGGCGAGCTGGTCGGACACCGCCCCCGTCGCCCGCAGCGCCCCGCGCCGCCAGCTCACGCGGGTGCCCCGGAACGCGAGCAGGGCCTGCCGGACGGGCCAGGTGAGCTGCGCGAGGTCCTGCGGGCTGCCACGCACGAGGAACCGGGCGTCGAAGGCCGGGTCGCCGACCGGGATCCCGCCGGGGCGGGCGCCGCGCTCGCGCACCTCGAGCCCGCCGCCGTCGACCGCCGCCGACAGCACGACGCCGAAGCCGACAGGCCGGGCCTCCACCTCGATCCCGGCGATGCGGGCGACGGCCCACCGCGAGCTCGCGCCGCGCGCGAAGCCCTGCTCGCGGAGCAGCGCCCGGGTCCGCTCGCTCGCCGCGGTCAGGGAGACCGCGGACCAGGCGAACAGCGCGGTGTAGGTGGTCAGCGCGAGGCCGAACACCGTCACCGCGATCGCCGCCAGCGTCAGGGCGATGGACGCAGCCATATCGATCCCGTAACCCCGGCGCCGGATCCGGTACGGGATGGGCGCTCAGGCCGAGTGCAGCTCGCTGCGCAGCGCGTCGCGCTCGGTGCGGACCGCGGCGACGACGTCCTCGAGCGGGACCTCGCGGACCTCGCCGGGGCGCGTCGTGCCGGGGCCGTCGTGGCGCCAGGTGGCCAGGCGGCGGCGCAGCTCGGCGACGCCGCGGCGCAGCCCGCGCTCGCCGACGACGAGGCGCAGGGGGCTGCCGCGCAGGTCGGCGTCGGCGAGCTTGGCGCCCGCGCCGAGGTCCCGGTCGTCGAGCAGGGCGGTGACCCCGGCGCCGCGAAGCGCCGCTGCCAGCGCCCGCGCGCGCTCGGCGGTGGCGGGGTCGCGGCCGAGCGACACCACGGCCACGTCGAACGGCGCGACGGAGGCGGGCAGGGCCAGGCCGTGCTCGTCCCGGTGGTGCTCGGCGATGCACGCCAGCAGCCGCCCGACGCCGATGCCGTAGCTGCCGAGGACGAAGGGCTGCGCTGCGCCGGCCTCGTCGAGCCAGGTGGCGCCGAGGGCGTCGGTGTAGCGCGTGCCGAGCTGGAAGACGTTGCCCACCTCCACGCCGCGCACCACCCGCAGCGGCTCGCCGCTGGCCTCGTCGGGCGCGCCGTCGTAGGCGAGGGCGACGGGGCCGACCCGGTCCGCCACGAAGTCGCGGCCGTACTCGGCGTCCACGAGGTGCGCGTCCACGGCGTTGGCGCCGACGACCCAGCGGGTGGACGCGGGCACGACCTCGTCGGCGACGACGACGAGCCGCGCCCGGTGCGCGGCGGCCAGGCCGACGACCGAGGCGTAGCCGGGCTCGATGCCCACGGCCCGGAGCTCGGCGGGCCTCGGCGGGCCGCAGGGCGGTCACCTCGGCCAGGCGCGCGACGGCGACCAGGTTGGCGTCGGTGTCGCCGCGCACCAGCAACCACGACCCGCTCCTGCCCGGCGCCGTCGACGCCGACCAGCAGCACGTGCTTCAGGAGGCGCTCGGCGGGCAGCGCCAGGGCCGCCGCCACGGCGTCGATGCTCGTCGCGCCGGGGTGGCCACGCGGCGGAGGGGCCGGGCGGGGCCCTGCTCGGCGGGGACCCGGCGGAAGCGCGCCACCTCGAGGTTCGCGGCGTAGCCGCTGGCGTCGCAGCGGGCGAGGCGGTCCTCGCCGATGGGGGTGACGTAGTGGAACTCGTGCGCCACGCGGCCGCCCATGACGCCGGTGTCGCTCGCCACCTCGACCACGGGCAGGCCGCAGCGGGCGAAGATGCGGCGGTAGGCGGCGCGCTGGGCGTCGTACTGCGCGCTCGAGGCCCGCCTGGTCGCGGTCGACGGAGTAGGCGTCCTTCATGAGGAACTCGCGGACGCGCACCGAGGCCGCCGCGTGCGCGGGGCTCGTCGCGGAACTTCGTCTGGATCTGGTAGACGAGCAGGGGCAGCTGGCGCCACGACGAGAGCTCCGAGCGGACCAGCCGGGCCACGACCTCCTCGTGGGTCATGGCGAGGCAGTGCTCGGCGCCGCGGCGGTCGCGGAAGCGGAGCAGCCTCGGCGCCGACGCTGTCCCAGCGCCCTGAGGCCCGCCAGACCTCGGCGGGGTGGACCACGGGGCAGGAGACCTCCTGGGCGCCCAGCGCGTCCATCTCGTCGCGCAGGATGGCCTCGATGCGCCGGACGGCGCGCCAGGCCAGGGGGAGCAGGCAGAACATGCCGCTGCCGAGCGGCCGGACGTAGCCGGCGCGGAGGAGGAGCTGGTGGGAGGGCACCTCAGCGTCGGCGGGGGCCGTGCGCAGGGTGGTGCCGAGCAGGGTCGCGGCGTTCATCGGTCGCTCCGGAGGGCGAGGGACGCCGTGGCCCGCACGAGGCGGTGACGCCGACCCCTCGGCGCCACGGCGCAGGCGGGGTCGGTGGGTTCGGTCGCGGCCGCGCGAGCGCGGTCAGGAGACGGTCGAGCCCCTCCACCCCGGGCGGGACGGTCGCAGCGGTCGGCGCGCGGCGGTGGGGAGCACGGGAGCTGGCCTCCACCGGCAGCGTAACCGGGAGCGGATCCAGCCGGACGCGGATCCGGCCGGGGCGGCCAGCTGCGGCCCTGGCGCCCTATGTAATCGACGATTACACTGGGACCCGGAGGTCCCCATGCTGCTCTTCGCCCTGCTCCTCGCCCCGGCCCGCGCCGCCTCGCCCGGGGTCGACGCCGTCGTCGGCGGCGCCAGCACCACCGCCGGCCAGCTCGTCGGCGTGTTCGGCGCCGGCGTCGCCGCGTGGAGCGTGTGTCCGCCCACCATCGCCCCGTGGGAGGACGAGCGGCCCGGGTGCGACGGCGTGGCGGCCTCGTTCGTCGCGACGGGGCTCATCGGCGGCGCCGTCGGCGGGGCCACCCTCGGCGCCCTGCCCGTCCACGTGCCCACCGGCCGGGTCGCCGTCGCCACCCTGGTGCCGAGCGCCGCCGGCGCCCTCCTCGTGGCCGCCGGCGCCACGATGGAGAGCGACCCCCTCGCCGTCGCGGGGCTCGCCACCGCCCTCGTCGCCGCGCCCGTCGCCGCCGGCGTCGCCGCGGCCACGGGCCCGCGCGCCCCGCGCCGGAACACCACCTTCGCCGTGTCGCCGCACGGCCTGTCGGTCGCAGGGACCTTCTAGCCAGGTCACGAAGCGTCACGCTCTCTTCATGGGAGTGTGCTCGGGCCGGGCGCCGGGCACCCGAACGTGCGGACCGGAGCGATGGCGTCGAGCCGGAGTGACGTTCGCCCGCCCGCCGCCCGGCCCTGCGCGCACTCCAGCCCCACGGGCGAGAGGCTCGGCACGGCCGCTCCGGCGCGGACCGAATTCCCGTCCGCCCGGCTTCGCACGGGCGAACTGCAATTTCCGCCACCACGGCGCTCCCGCCGGCTCCGCTCGCGCAATTCGATTATGGGGCCTGTTCGCGGTGCCTGGACGCCGCGGCGAGGTACCGATGTCCGCACCGTCGAACGCGTCCCCGTCGAACTACATCCCGTCCGGCGGGACCCTCTTCGGCCACCCCACGGGCCTGTACGCGCTGTTCTTCGCCGAGATGTGGGAGCGCTTCTCCTACTACGGCATGCGCGCCCTGCTCGTGCTCTACATGGTCAAGGGCTTCGCCGGCTACGGCGACAGCGACGCGTACCGGGTCTACGGCGCCTACACCGCCCTCGTCTACATGACGCCCTTCATCGGCGGCATGATCGCCGACCGCCTGCTCGGTGCCCGCCGCGCCGTGGTCCTCGGCGGCCTGTTCATGGCCGCGGGCCACCTGCTCATGACCTGGGAAGCCGAGCTGCCCTTCTTCATGGCGCTCGCCCTGCTGGTCGTCGGCAACGGCTTCTTCAAGCCGAACATCTCGACCATCGTGGGCTCGCTCTACCCGCCGGGGAGCACCCAGCGCGACGGCGGCTTCACCATCTTCTACATGGGCATCAACCTCGGCGCGATGCTCGCCCCGCTCGTCTGCGGCTACGTCGGCGAGACCTACGGCTGGCACTACGGCTTCGGCCTCGCCACCATCGGGATGCTCACCGGCCTCGCCGTGTTCATCGTCCCGGCCCTGGTCGCCCGGATCCTGATCCTGATGACGGCGCTGTGCACCGCCATCGCGATGGTCGCCCTGCACCTGGAAGACCACTACACGCTCGTCGCGGTCAACGTGTTCGGCGCCGTCTGCCTCGCCGCGGCGGGCACGGTCTCCTTCGTCGCGCTCGGCCGCGCCGGCCTGCCGGCCGGTGCCGGTGCGCCGCCCGATCCGTCGCTGCTCCGCCGCCCGTTCGCCGGCGTCCCCGCCGAGTGGCTGGTCTACGCCGGCGCGCTCGCCGTGGTGCCCGTGGGCGCGGCGCTCGTGTGGAGCAACCGCGTCGTCACGCTGTTCCCCGAGTCGCTGCTCGACGGGCTGAAGGCGGGCGGCGCCGCGTCCCACCTCGCGGGCACCCTGCTCGGCGAGATCGGCACCCCCACGGGGCTCACCCTGTTCACCACGGGCGTGATCGCGCTCAGCTACATCGGCTGGTCGGCCTCGCGGTCGACCCGGGTCGAGGCCCAGCGGCTCGGCGTCGTCGTCGTGCTGATGTTCTTCTCGCTGCTGTTCTGGGCCTTCTTCGAGCAGGCCGGCTCGTCGATCAACCTGTTCACCGACCGCAACGTCGACCGCACGTTCACCGATCGGGTGGTGACCGAGCAGATGGTCGGGACGACCGAGCAGATCCCGCTGTCGCAGGCCCAGCTCGGCTACCACAACGGCGACGACCTGTTCACCCTCGACGACCTCGACGCCGCGCGCACCGCCAAGGCCACCACCGTCCCGTGGACCTTCGACGCCGAGGACGTGGGCATGGTCATCGCCGCCGACGAGGTCCCGACCTCGACGTTCCAGGCCGCGAACCCGGTGTTCATCCTGCTGTTCGGGATGGTCTTCTCGGCGCTGTGGCAGAACCTCGGCAAGCGGGGGCTCGAGCCGAACACGCCCATCAAGTTCGGCCTCGGCCTGCTGCAGCTCGGCCTCGGCTTCGTCGCCCTGTGGTGGGGCGCGACGAGCTGCGACCCGCGCGGCATGGTCGGCGTGGGCTGGCTCCTCCTCGGCTACCTGCTCCACACGACCGGCGAGCTGTGCCTGTCGCCCGTGGGCCTGTCGATGGTGACGAAGCTCTCGCCGGCCCGCCTGGTGAGCACGGTGATGGGCGCCTGGTTCCTCGCGACCGCCTTCTCGAGCTACCTGTCCTCCGTCATCGCGGTGTTCACCGGGATCGGCGAGGGTGGCGGCGAGGGCGCCATCCCCGCCCCCATCGAGACCGTCCACGCCTACGGCTCGGTGTTCGGCATCATCGGCATCGTGGCGTCGGCGTCGTCGCTCGTGGTGTTCGCCCTGTCGCCGCTCCTCGTGAAGTGGATGAACGGGGTGAAGTGACGGACCCCGCACGACCGAGCCCCTGGACCCGCCGCGCGCTCCTCGCCGGCGGCGCGGCCGCCGCGGGGGGTGCGGCGCTGGCCGCCGCCTGGCGCCTCCGCCCGCGCCCGCCGAACCTCGTGGTCCTGCTCACCGACGACCAGGGCTTCAACGACCTCGGCTGCTACTACCGCCCGCCGCCGGGCCAGGGCCCCGGCCCCATCGACACGCCGCGGCTCGACCGCATGGCGGCCGAGGGGGTGCGCCTCACCCAGTTCTACGACGGCGCAGCGCTGTGCACGCCCTCGCGCGCCGCGCTGCTGACGGGCTGCTACCCGCCGCGGGTCGGCTTCGGCGCGAAGGACCGCGGCGTGGGCGTGCTCACCCCGGAGTCACGCGGCGGCCTCGCCGCCGAGGAGGTCACCCTCGCCGAGGTGCTGCGCAGCGCAGGCTACGCCACCGGCTGCTTCGGCAAGTGGCACCTCGGGCACCGGCCGCCGTTCCGGCCCACGCAGCAGGGCTTCGACACCTACTTCGGCATCCCCTGGAGCAACAACCAGGTGCCGCTGGTGCTGATCCGCGGCGAGGAGGTCGTCCGCCGCGCCGATCCGCGGGAGCCGCTCACCGAGCTGTTCACCCGCGAGGCGCTGTCGTTCGTCTCGGCCCACCGGCACCACCCCTTCTTCGTGTACCTGGCGTACTCGGCGCCCCACGAGCCGCTGGCCGTGCTCCCGCAGTTCCGCGGCCGCTCGCCGCGCGGCAAGTACGGCGACGAGATCGTCGAGATCGACCACTTCGTCGGCCTGCTGCTCGACGCCCTCGCCGACCACGGCCTCGACGAGGACACCCTGGTGGTCTTCGCCTCCGACAACGGCCCGTGGCTCGACATCCCGGGCGACCACGGCAGCGCCTGGCCGTTCCGCGGCGGCAAGGGCGACCCCTGGGAGGGCGGCTGGCGGAGCCCCTGCCTGTGGCGCTGGCCCGGCACGCTGGCGGCCGGCCAGGTCAACGACGAGGTCGTGACCGCGCTCGACCTGCTGCCCACCTTCGCCCGGCTGGCCGGCGCCCCGCTGCCGGCGGCGCCCATCGACGGGCACGACGTGTGGCCCGTCCTCACCGCCGGCGCCCCCTCCCCCACCGAGGCGTTCGCCTACTACGCGCGCGGCCGCCTGGAGGCGCTGCGCGTCGGCCGCTACAAGCGGGTCTTCGCCGATCCCGTGCGCACGCCGCCGACCCCGCCCGGCCTGTTCGACCTCGAGGCGGATCCGGGCGAGACCACGGACCTCAGCGCCGCGCAGCCCGACGAGCTCGCGCGCATCGACACCGTGGCCGACGGCTTCCGCGCCCGCCTCGGCGACGCCATCCGGGGCGTCACCGGCAGCGAGCAGCGGCCGATCGGGTACTTCTCGGGGTGACCGAGCGTCAGTCGCGCTTGACGTAGGGCAGCAGCGAGACCTGGCGCGCGCGCTTGATGGCGCGGGCGATCTGGCGCTGCTGCTTGGCGTTGAGCCCGGTGGCCCGGCGGGGCAGGATCTTGCCGCGCTCGGTCAGGAAGCGCTGCAGCTTGCGGATGTCCTTGTAGTCGACCTGCTCACCCGGCTGGAGCGGCGAGCTCTTCTTCCTCGACATGTGCGATCCTCGGAGGTCTGTCCCAGCGCGGCGCGAGCCACGGCGGGCGGCCCGGTGGACTAACCGCCCGGGCGCCGGGCGTCACGCGAGGCGTCACGCGGGCTGGCAGACGGGGCACCAGTAGGTGGCGCGGCCCCCCATCTCCTCCTCGAGGATCTCCCCGCGGTGGCAGGTGCCGCAGACCTCGCCCGTGCGCCGGTAGACGGTGAACGGGTTCGGGCCGCCGAGGTTGACGTAGGCGATGCCGTCGTCGCCCACGCCGTCTTCGGCGGCGATGGCGAAGCGCAGCTGGTCGAGGATCGCGCGCGCCAGGCGATCCCACTCGGCGTCGGACAGGGCGTCGGCCCGGCGCCCGGGCGCGATCTTCGCGCGGTGGCAGGCCTCGGAGGCGTGGATGTTGCCGAGCCCCGCCAGGCGCTGCTGCTCCATCAGCGCCACCTTCACCGCCTTGCGGCAGCGCACCCGCTCCGCCAGGCCGGGGCCGTCGAGCGGCTCGTTCAGCGCGTCGGGGCCGGTGTCGCCGCGCAGGCGGCCGGCGATCTCGCTCGCCGCCAGCGGCGTGACGCAGCCGAACCGCCGGGTGTCGAGGTACCACAGCACGTGGTCGCCGAAGACGAGCCCGAGCCGGTTCATGGGGGGCGGCTCGTCGCCGGTGCGCCGGCGGACCCAGTGGCCGGTCATGCCGAGGTGGGCGAGCAGGCCGCGCTCGCCGAACGCCCAGCCGAGGCGCTTGCCGTGGCGGACGGGCTCGGCGGCGGTGAGGCCCACCAGCGCCTCTAGCTGCGCCTCGCCGTCGGGCAGGGCCATGGACGGCTTGCTGACGAGATCGCCGCGCACGGTGGCGCGGTCGACGAGGCGGATCGCATCGAGCCGCTGCCCGGCCCCCAGGCAGCGAGCTGGCGGCGGCAGACCTCGACCTCGGGCAGTTCCGGCATGCCCCGCCCCGTAACGCGGGTCGCCCGGAGCGCACGTGATACACGCGGGGTCGGAGGGATCGCCCATGCACCTGTCGAGCCGCTCGTTCCGCCCCTACGCCCACCTCGACCCGCGCCTCGCGTTCGCCGAGGCGGACCCGGCGGAGCACGTCCACCTCGCGGGGAACCGGAACCCGCACCTCGCGTGGACCGAGCCGCCGGCGGGCACGAAGTCGCTGGCCGTGCTGTGCTGGGACCCCGACGTGCCGAGCGAGGGCTCGAAGGTCAACCGCGACGGCGTGACGGTCCCGCTCGATCTGCCGCGGGCCGACTTCTTCCACTGGGTGCTGTGCGACCTGCCGCCGGAGCTCCGCGAGATCGCCGAGGGCACCCACAGCGACGGCGTCACGCCGCGGGGCAAGGCGCCGGGCGCGTCGCCGTCGGGCGGGCTGCAGGGGCTCAACGACTACACCGGCTGGTTCGCGTCCGACGAGGACATGAAGGGCGACTACGCGGGCTACGACGGGCCGTGCCCGCCGTGGAACGACGAGCGGGTGCACGGGTACCGGTTCGCCGTGTACGCCCTCGACGTCTCCACGCTCGGGCTGTCGGGGCGGTTCACGGGGCAGGACGTGTGGAAGGCGATGGAGGGGCACGTGCTGGCGAGCGGCAAGATCCTCGGCCTGTACGCGATCAACCCGGACGCGAAGTGATTCACACGCCGTGGCGGCGCATGAGGCGGTAGAGCACGTACCGGCTCGACAACCCGAGCGCGCGCGCCGCCTGCGTCACGTTGCCGTCCGCCGCCGCCAGCGCCGCTCGGATCGCGTCGGCGTCGACGTCTTCGGGCTCCACCGGCACCGGCGCGCCGCCCCCGAGCCGCTCCCGCACCTCGGGCGTCAGCTGCAGCGCCCGCCCCGGGCTCGTCTGCACCGCCAGCCACAGCGCCGAGGCGAGCTCCCGCACCGCCAGCGGCCACGGCTGCCGCACCAGCGCCGCGATCAGCGCGGGCGCCACGCGCGCCTCGTCGCCGTCGAACAGGCGCGCGGCCACCTCGGGGTCCCGCCGGGCGTCGCGCAGCAGGTGGCGCACCAGCAGCGGCACGTCCTCGGGCCGCGCGTCGAGGCCGGGCACCTCGACCCGCACCGTCAGCCGCGCCGCCAGATCGTGCTTGAGCGACGCCGGATCCCGGTTGGTCGCCGCCACGAAGCCGAACCGCGACCGCCGCTCGCGCGCCTCCCCGAGCCGCTGGTAGGCGCCGTCGCGGTCGAGCACCCGCAGCAGGTGCGCCTGCACCGCCTGCGGCATCTCCCCGATCTCGTCGAGGAACAGCGTCCCGCCGTCGGCGGCGCCGACGAGGCCCGGCCGCTCGGGCATCCCCGCGTTCGGGTAGCCGCGGGCGTGGCCGAACAGCTCGGCGTCGACGAGGCCCTCGGGCAGGGTCGCCGCGTTGCGCGCCACGAACGGCCCGCCGGCCCGCGCCGACGCCGCGTGCAGCGCCCGCGCCGCCAGCTCCTTGCCGCTGCCGCTCGGCCCGAGCACCAGCACCGGCGCGCCCGTGCGCCCGGCCGCCCGCAGCCGCGCCCGCAGCTGCCAGGCCGCCGCGCTCTCGCCCACGATGCCGTCGGCGTCGGCGCGGCCGAACGGGACCTCCAGGTCGAGGTCGGGCAGCGGCGGCCTGCGCACGGCGACCAGCACGAGCGCTGCCGGTCGAGCTCCACCACGTCGCCCGGCGCCAGCGTGGCGGCGTCGACGAACGCCGTCGAGGAGCAGCGCGCACGAGCCGACGTTGCGCAGCGACAGGCGCTCGCCGTCGGAGCGCACCTCCAGCTGCCGGCGCGACAGCAGCCGGCCCTGCAGCGCCTCGGTGCGCACGCGGCGCCGCGGGCGGATGCGGACCAGCCGATCCGCCGCCGCGTCGCGCCCGAGCACCACCGTGCGCCCGCGCAGCACGAGCAGCACCTCCCCCACCCGGTCGGGCTCCGACAGGCACCACGCCACGCTCAGCCCGAGGACCTCCTCCTCGACGTCGCCGTCGAGGTCGTCGACCCACCGATCGGCGTGGGAGAGGTCCCCCTGCGTGCTGTCGCCGCCCATGCCGTGCCCCCCGCACACCCGACCGTGCGCGCACACCCGCCGCCACGGACCGACGCCGCGGATCCGCCGCCCCCGCCTGGCCCGGCGCGTGCACCCAGCCCCGGCGGAGGTGCGAGTGACGGGGTACCATGGCACGCGGATGCGACTGCGGGAAGGCCAGCTCGTCCAGTCCTGGGAGATCGAGGCGGAGATCGGTCGCGGCGCGATGGCGACGGTCTACCGCGCGCGCCACCGGGTCCTGGGCACGCTCGCGGCGATCAAGGTGCTCGACCGCACCGATCCGACCACCGAGGCGCGCCTGGTGGCCGAGGGCCGCGCGCAGAGCGCCGTCGACCACCCGGGCATCGTGGACGTCGTCGACCACCTGCGCATCGACGAGCACGCCGCCCTCGTCCTCGAGTACGTCGACGGCGGCGACCTGCGCGCGCTCCTCGACCGCGGCCCGCTGCCGCTCGACCAGGCGCTGGCGCTGTTCCGCGAGATCGTCGCGGCCGTGAGCGCGGCGCACGCCGCGGGGCTGGTCCACCGCGACCTGAAGCCCTCGAACGTGCTGCTGGCGCGCCGCGGCGACGCCTGGTCCGCGCACGTCGGCGACTTCGGGCTCGTCAAGTCGCTCGACCACGATCTCACCGCCACCCACGCGATGGTCGGCACCCCGCGCTCCATGGCGCCCGAGCAGATGCGCGCCGCGGCGCGGGTGGACGCCCGCGCCGACGTCTTCGCGCTCGGCTGCCTGCTGTACGAGCTCGCCACCGGGCGCGCGCCGTTCACGGGCGACGACCTCGTCCACCTCTACACCGCCAAGCTCGGCGGCCACTACGCCGACCCGGCGCGCGTCGTGCCCGGGCTGCCCGCGGGCGTCCTCGCCGCCATCGCCGGGGCGCTGCAGGGGGCGGGCGGCGAGATCCCGTCCTGCGAGGTCCTCCTCGACGTGCTGGACGGCGGCGGCTGGACCCCACCGGCGGACGAGACCGTCGACACGGGCAGGCTCGTCCTCTGCCCTGCTGCGGCGCCCCCGCGGAGGCGCAGACCTGCGCGGCGTGCGGCGCGGAGACCACGCTCGGTGGGCGCTGGCAGCTCGTGGAGTCGCTGTCGCGCAGCGCGGCGACGGCGGTGTGGCGCGCCGTCGACCTGCGCGACGGCAGCACCGTCGTCGCGCGGGCCCTCCTCGACCGCGACCCGGTGGCCGTCGGGCGGTTCCGCCGGGGCGCCGACCTCGCCGCCACGCTCGAGCACCCCGGCATCGTCCGCACCCGGGGCCCCGCCTTCGAGGAGCACGGGCGGTGGTGGGAGATCCGCGACCACGTCGCCGGGCAGTCGGTCGCCGCCTGGGCCCAGGGCCGCCGCCTCGACGAGGCCGAGGTGCGGCGCGTGGTCGCCGCCCTCGCGCAGACCCTCGCGTGGCTCGCGACGCGCCAGCCCCCGGTGGTCCACGGCGCCGTCAGCGCCGACAACGTGCTCCGCACCGACGACGGTCGGCTGCTGCTGGTCGACTTCGCCCGCGCGCGCGACGCCCTGGGCGACGCCTCGCTGCAGGACCTCCCCGGCGCCGCGCCCGAGCAGTGGGTCGGCGAGGCCACCCCGGCCTCCGACGTGCACGGGCTCGGCGCGCTCGCGGTGCGCCTGCTGACCCGACGCGCCGACGACCCGCAGACCGCGCTGGCGAGCGTCCCGATCCCGGCCGCGACGCGCGACCTGCTCCGCCGCACGCTGGACCCCGATCCCGAGCAGCGCCCGGCGGCGGCGGCGGTGGCGGCGGCCCTGCGCGCCGCGCCGGCCGCGCCGGTCGAGGCGAGCCGCGCGGTCCTGGTGGCGCTCGCCGGCGTGGTGCTCGGTGCCCTGACCGCGGTGGGCTTGGCACTGCTGGTGCTGATCGCGGCGCTCTTGTCGACGCCGTCCACCTCCTCCGCGCCCCGGTCGGCCACCCGGGCCCCGTCCCACAGCGCGGACGGCCCGGCGGCGCTGCCCACCGTCACCGTCCCCGCGGCGCTGGCAGAGCGGCCCGCGCCGGGCTGCGGCCCCGCCGTCGACGTGACCCTCGACATCGCGCCCGGCTTCTTCCCCGGCCCCTACCCCGTCTACGCCGCCGACTGCGACGGCGTCACCACGCCGCTCGGCACGTTCGGCCCCGGTGAGCACGGGCCGTTCTCCCTGCCCGCGGGCAGCACCGTCTGGCTGCCGTTCGGCAGCGACGACGAGCCGGTCACCGTCGGGGCGTCCCCACCGTCCACCTGCAGGGCTGCGGCGCCGGCGCGCAGCGCTCGAGCGCCCCGTCGACGGCCGAGCCGTCGTCGCCCTCGACGACGACTGGGGCCGCGACCGGGACGGCAACCCTGCGCTCGATCACCCGCTGCGCATCGACCGCCGGCCGTGGCTCCCGCCCGTGGACGTGCCCCTCGACGGCGGCCTGTCGCGCACCGACGCCCTGCGCGACGCGGACGGCGTGTTCCGCCCAATGGGTCGAGGACTGGTCGAACTACAGCACGAGCACGAGCCTGGACGGCACCAGGTTCGTGGACCGGCAGCCATCGCGGCCGTCGCCGCCAACCATGCAGGAGCTGCAGGTCATCGACGCCGACCTCCAGGGCGTCCCCGACGCCGACGCGTCGTCTGCTTCGGCAGCCCGGAGCCAGGTCCTCGCCCGCTCGGGACCCGACAGCACCGCCTTCTGCGCCAGCAACGAGCCGCTCGACTGGAGTCGTCGCGCAGGCCCCCGGCTACGTGGCGCGGCGCTTCCGGCTGGTCGAGAGGCCCGTCCAGGTCGTCCTGGCGCCGGCGCGGCTCGTCCACGTCGGCTGCGCCGGCACCGACGACGCCCGCTGCGAGCTGCTCCTTCTTCCAGCCGCCCGTGTGCACGAGCGGCGGCGAAGTCGCGGGATCTGCCCGCTTCACCGGCGAGTCCCGCTCGCCTGCCAGTGCGCCCCCGACGCGACACCTGCATACGACACCCTCGGCGTGACCCCCATCTTGGAGGGCGGGCGCGCCTGGTTCGACATGCGAATCCAGCTGGCGGGCGCATCGCCAGCGCCGCCTCGGGCGACGCGTCAGGCTGCGTCGCCCGTCGCGCGCCACCGGAACGGCGGCATCGAGCGCCCATCGTCGACGGTAAGCTGCAGCACTTGCCCGTCCCCGTCGGCGTGTACGACACGCTGCTCCGCTGCCAGCGCCGACGAGACGCGCGTGCGCCGCGTACGTGACGGCGGACCAGCCGGACGCGGCCATGCGCGCCGCTTCCCGATCGACGGCGACGCGCGCCGGATCGAGCCAGCGCCCACGGGATCCCGAGCGAGCGCTCGTCGACTACCGCTTCCCGCTCCGACCCGAGGCGCTCGCATGACTGCTCCCTCGACGTGCGCATCGGCGCGGACGGGACCGTCCTCGGCACCGAGGCGGCCGTCTGCCGCGACCCGATGGCGGCCATCGCGCAGCATCGCGCGGTACGGCACTCAGCGGTGGGCCGCAGGCGACCAGGCGACCGCGAGCGCATCGCCGTGCCACATTCCGCTAGCCCTGACGGCCACCAGACCACCGGGTTGGTCGTGGCGCCCTGCGACGTGTCGGTGGCCCAGCACCTCGGCGCCCACGCCCGTCGCGAGCTCGATCTCGAGGATGGCGCCGCTCGCCGAAACCGTACAGGTGGTCGCCCTCGTAGCCGGGGCCGTACAGGTCGCGCGCCTTCGACCTCGCCCAGCACCCGCGTGTCGCCCGTGTCGGGGTCGACCCGCACCACCTCGTCGCTGCCGCGGCCAGGCACCGTCCAGTACAGGTAGCCTATCTCGCAGCGCAGCCCGTAGGCCTGCGGACGATCGCCGTCTTGCACGCCGGTGATGCCGCCACGCACCACGTCGATCCGGCTCATGTGTCGGAGGCGCCGCGAAGGATCCATTCAGCGCGGGTGAAGACGCCATGACCGTGATCTCCGGCGACAGGATCAGGGTCGACAGCTCCCGGCAGAGGCGGACATGGCCTCTCGACCCGATGCTCGGGCATCGGGTGCTCGTACCAGTGAAGCTAAGCTTCTCGGGTTCATGACCGACCTTTATCGCCTCTTCGGGCGTGTGATAGGTGCCCCACAGGTCGTACATCAACACCATGTCATCGCCGACCGCCTCGCCGGACGAGATGACAGGTCTCGATGTCCTCGGCGATATTCGACGGCCGCCCCGGCGATGGCGTCGTCTTGGGATTCCGGAAGTAGTGCGGGTGGATCTTGTAGGCCGAGATATCCCTCGGCCTTGCAGGCGAGCGCGTGCTCGGCATAGACGCGCGGCTGGCCGATATTGGGGTGGAGTGCTGGCGCGAACTACGCGGTCCCGAGCGCCGCCCATCGGTTATAGACAGGGAGGTTGGCGGCGCGGCCGGCGGATCACAGCATCAGGTCAACGACCGAGGCTACATTTTCGGAAAGGTTGGCGACCCACATCCACTTCCAGATCAGCTCGCGGTCGAACGGGTCCTGGCCGATCAGCAGCGAGCGGATGCCGGCCGAGAAACAGCGCCTGGTCGACGACGTTCCAGGCCCTCCTGGGTCGCCGTGCGAGCCGCCGCCGAAGTAGCCAGCGGATTGCGTCGGTGTCGACGGTCGCCACCGTCACGTCGCTCGGTCCTGGGTTTCCGGAACGCCGGCGGCCATGTCCCAGCGGTCGGCATGTGTACGGAACGAAATAACGCGGATGTCGAGTGATCTTCACGATGCACTCCAGGCTGCGGAAACGACCTGAGGGTTCTGGCCAACCTACTCACCGTCGCCCCCGCGCGCAGTCGGTCGAGGAGCACGGCGGCGAGCAATGGCGCTACGATGACGTTCCTGTGTGGGGGCTGATGCCAGATCGATCGAGATGTTTGCAGCACCGGCAGCGGCGGAATCCGAGCGCGCCGCCGACGAGCGCGCCGACCCTGCGCGGAGGATCAGGTAGCCCCCGATCATGAGCGCCGCGCGCAGGCGGAACTCGGACCAGGCCGAGGAAGCCGCGACACCGCGCCGAGCTGTCCGACATAGAGGATCCCGCCAATCCCCGCGCCGAAGGCGAGGGCAGCAGCGCGCCGGTGCGGACCCGCGCGACCGAAATGCCGGCGCGCGCCGCAGCGAGATCCCCGCCGACAGCGCGCACATGGCAGCCCAGCCGCCATCGCGCAACAATAAGCGCAGCAGCAGCGGACACGCAGGCGCGATCAGGAAGATCAGCGGCAACGACCAGGCCATCATGTTGGTGAAGCGAAAAGAGACCCTCATGGAAAGCGAACAGCGATCCCGACTGGCCGAAGGCCTCGACAATCACGTAGGTGGCGCCACGAAGCCCGGTGAGCATGCCGAGGTCGCGCTGGTGGATCGGCATTATGAGCCGACGATGGCGAGCGTTGATCCAGCCAGCGAGGCACGCCGCAAGGGTGATCGCCATAGCCGGTAAGATCTCCCAGCCATTGACGAGAAGGCACAATCGATCACCGCCGTGCACGCCATTGAGCCGATCGAGATCGCTTCACGCCGGCGAGCAGGGCAGAGAGCGGCGAAGGCCCCGATCAGTATCCAGGATAGCCACGAACTTGGCGGCGATGGTGATGTGCTCGCCGAAGGATCGCAGGCCGGTGACGATCAGGCCCGCCGCCAGTCCACGATGGCGGTGATCGATACCGGCAGGCCGGTGAGACTTCGCGAACCGGGTGGTGCGCGATGGGGAGCGGCGATCCTGGCGGCCCGTAGCGAGAGGTATCCGTCCATCATTCTGGCTTCTCCGCGATGGCCGTCGATGGCCGGCGACGTCGAGGATCGCGCCCTGGAAGATCGCCTGCCGGTCGAGGTCAGTCCGAAGAGACCAGCGCCGTCGGCACCGTCGAGCAGGAAGCCCACCGAGGAGGATCAGCCAGATGTTACCGCCCCGCCGCCGATGACACTCCAGCGAGGATCGATGCCGCGATCACCCAGGCGGGTGGACGTGCCGCTTGCAGTGAAGCGGCCCGCTCGAGGCGAGCGAAGAGCAGTCCGGCGATCGCCGCCGACATAACTAACCGGCGTTGGTGAAACCTGTCGCCCGGGCGAAATGCCGCGCGCCTGCGCCGAAGCGGTGCCGCCGACGGCAATGGCGTGGCGGCCGCGGTGCAGGGCAGCGGAATCCGACGACCAGCTCGCCTGCACCATCAGCCACTGAATGTTGGGAGGCCGAGGAACGAACTCGGCCGAGGCGCGAGCTGAGTCCGATCGGCACTTCGGCGATGGCGAAAAGCAGGAGAAAGGCGCCGCCAGACTGACCAGGGTCAGTGCCAAGCGTGACGATCACTGGATTCCAGGCTTGCCTTTCTGATGATCAGCTGCCATGCCCGAGCAGCCGCCGCGCCGACCGACGGCGTAGCCGAGGATCGCGAGCACCAGGTCGAGGCCGAGCGCAAGCAGGCGCGAGGCGACCAGCGCAGTCGAGATCAGCGACGTCGGCTGGGATCGAAGAGACCCGCCACTGACTCCGACCAGCGCCTGGCCGACCGAGCACGCCGACGATCGGCACATCAGCGGCAGGTGATCGCGACGCCGTCTGGTGCAGACGAGTGAGGCGATTGATCGCCAGGAAGCTGCTGACCAGCGCCTGCGCCAGCGCGACCACCGCGGCCAGCTCCCAGCCGTCGCGACGGGCCTCCATGCCCCGGACGGCGGCCAGGGCAGCGTGACCGATGGCGTGTTCGGCCATCCTGCGACACTTGCATATTTCCCGGGCGGAACAGCGCCTGTGACCTGTGGTGCCAGGAGGTGCCTCAAGCAAACTTCACGCGCTCGGCATGTCGCACCTTCGCCTCCTCGACGAGACCGGGCGGGGCTCGACACGCGAGGCAGGGTCGCCCGCGTCCTTCATCGGTGGTGGGTTGCCAGCGGCGGTCGCATCGATCACGTCGCGGGTCGCGTAAACGGCGTAGCCTTCGAAGTAGAACACGCTGCCCGCGAGGTGCGGGTTTACGTTGTCGCCGGTAGTGAAGGCGCCATCCTGGCCCCAGCCGATGATCGTCGGCTCGGCCGAGCTGCTCGGCGGCGTTAGTCGGCGAGCACGCCGCCGTCGACTGAGACCGACCACCGCCATCTTCTTGGCGTCGGGGTGCGCGGCGAGAGGTCACGCGCTGCGGGCAATACGAAATCGCCTGACCGCAGGACGAACGACACCCACTTTTTCGGCCGGGATGTCGGGGCAGACCTTCTTGAGTCCGTCCCGCATACCGCCGGTCCGCCGCTCGTTGACGATGCCGGCCGCGGCGCCTCGGCGGAGATGACTAGATCGGGCTCGCAGTTCGTTCTCGCCAGTGATGTTGCCGAGCGCCTCGCCGCCAGCGAGACCGGCCCGCGAGATTGTCGATGCCGACGAAATAGAAGCCGGGCTGGGCGATGTCATGGGTCACGACCAGGATATTGGCCGGTGCGAAGCGCTGGGCGAGGCGCAGGATTAGCCGAGGTTGGCGCGTGGAACTGGATCACGGCGTCGGCGCCTTCCTGGATAGAAGATGCCGGCGGCGTTCTTAAGCGCGGTCGCGGCGTCGTCGTTGTTGCTGAGCTCGATATAGTCCCATGCGCTGCTCGGCGATGGCGCGGGCAACGTCGCCTTGCCTTCATCCGCCGCCAGCGGGGTTGCCTCCACCGCCATGCCGAGCTTGAACTTGTCCTGCTGCCGCCCAACGTCGGTGGCGCCGGGGACGTGGTTGCCGCCGCCGCGACGGCCAGCGGGCGGAACGGAACAGGCGTGTCTGTCCTTCCATGTTTTCCTCCCGGTTGGACTTGGTTTGTAGTTGATGCGGCGGCTCGCGCCGGAGTGGTAGCGACGGGTCTCCTCTTCAGGTCAGCGCCGATCGGCGCCCGTGATCGGAGCCGACGATCTCGGAGACCTGGGTGTCCTTGGCGACGCGGTGAGCGGTGCGGCCCAGCCGCATCACGGTGATGCGGTCGGCGATCTCCATGAGCTGCGCCATGTTGTGGCTGACGACGATGACGCTCACGTCGTGCTTCCTTAGGTCTCGGATCACGTCGAGCACCTGCGCCGTCTCACGGACGCCAAGCGCCGCGGTCGGCTCGTCCAGGATGACGATCTTTCGCCCCCAAAGGATCGCACGCCGCGATGAGCCTTCGCGCTGCCCCCCGACATTCCCGCCAACGCTGACATTGATCGACGGAATCTTGACCGACAACGCGTCAAGTACCTCGCGCGAGCGCTTTCGCATCGCGCGGTCGTCTACGAGATTGAAAAGGCGAAGCAGCGGGGACTTCGCAAGCGGCTCCCGCCCCAAATAGACGTTTTGGTAGGCGCTCATGGTGTCGACCAGCGCAAGGTCCTGGTAGACGGTCTCGATCCCCGCCTCCATTGCGTCCTGCGCCCGCCGGATATGGATCTCGCTGCCCTCGAGCAGGATGCGGCCCGCATCAGCCTGCAGCACACCGGACAGAATCTTGAGGAGAGTCGACTTTCCCGCGCCGTTGTCGCCGACGAGGCCGAGCACCTCATGCCGGCGAAGCGCGACCGAGGCATCCGCGATTGCTACCACCGCGCCGAAGCGGCGCTCGACGTGCTGCGCCTCGAGCACCGGGGCATCGCCCGCGGCGGCAACCGGAGACGCTGTCACCGGCGACAGGCTTGCGGTTGGGTGCAACGGACCACCTCCGTGTTCCATATATGGAACGTCCGTACCATGACTTGGACGGTATCAATCGAGGCGCGGCCCTGTCAATCGCGGGGTTCTCCATGACGTCGGCTTCGGGTCCAGACGCAGCCACTCAGACTGCCGACGTTAGCCTCACGCAAAATCAACGTGCATAGACAATCGGTCGGCGAAGAGGATGCCAAAAGAGCTCAATCGAGCATGTCTGATTTAACTTGGACAACAGACACTTAGACCGTCGTACCAATCTGGCCGCAGTCCACAGGTTCAGAGAATATGGCGGAGAGAGAAGGCTTGGGACCGGATTTCCAAGCGAGGCAGTCCACAGGTCTGCACAACAAGCCCGCGGTTCCCGGGCGTTTCACCGCCGCTTCACCGAGCGGAGAACATTGAACTGGGTGCCGCTGGCGGAGAGGGAGGGATTCGAACCCTCGGAACGCTTGCGCGCTCAACGGTTTTCGAGACCGCCCCGATCGACCACTCCGGCACCTCTCCGTGGCCGGCGCGGACCATACAGAGGACGACCGCACCGGACAAGACCGTAGATAGGGGCTCGGGTGCCGGGCCGGAAGACCCGGGTTTCCGCCGCCGGCCGCCGGGTTCAGCCTTCCGACGTGGCGCGCGGACGCCGCCTGAGGAAATCGAAGTCGCAGCCGTCCTCGGCCTGGAGCACCTCGTCGAGATAGAGCTTGAGATAGCCGCGATCGCTGCCGGGATGCGGCGGGGGCGCCCGCCAGGCGGCGCGGCGGGCCTCAAGGGTCGGGGCATCGACCAGAAGGTCGATCCGCCCCGCGGCGACGTCGAGGGCGATCGCGTCGCCCGTCTCGACCAGCGCCAGCGGCCCGCCCACCGCCGCCTCCGGGCTGATATGGAGGACGATGGTGCCGAAGGCGGTGCCGCTCATCCGCGCGTCCGAGATGCGCACCATGTCCTTGACGCCCTGCGCAGCGAGCTTCTTCGGGATCGGAATGTATCCCGCCTCGGGCATTCCGGGCGCCCCCTTCGGGCCGGCATTGCGCAGCACCAGGACGTCCTCGGCGGCGACCTCGAGATCGGGATCGTCGATCTGTTCGGCGAGATCGCGGAGCAGATCGAACACCACCGCCCGGCCGGTGTGGACGAGCAGCGTCGAAGACGCCGCCGCCTGCTTGATCAGCGCGCCGTTGGGCGCGAGGTTGCCGTGGAGCACCCGGATGCCGCCGCCGCTGTGGATCGGGTTCGAGGCCGGCCGCACCACTTCCTGCGGAAAAGGCGCAGGCGCAGCGGCGATCGCCTCGCCCAGCGTCCGGCCGTCGACGGTTGCGAGCTTCCAGCTCGAGCGCAGGCGCGATCTCACGCAGCACCGTCGCCAGCCCGCCCGCCTTCTGCAGGTCCTCCATGTAGTGCTGTCCGGCCGGCTTGAGGTCGACCAGCACCGGCGTCTCGGTGCCAGCCGGTCGACCTCGTCGAGAGTCGATGGCGAGCCAGCCGGCCGGCGACGGCGGCCAGGTGGACGACGCCGTTGGTCGAGCCGCCGACCGCCTGGAGCTCGGATCGCGTTGAGGAGCGCAGCCTGCATGATCTCGCTCGGCCGCGGCCGCCTCTCCGGGCGAGCCGACCGCCTCGGCGCCGGTCGCCTCGGCGTGACGGAGCCGGTCGGCGTCGACCGCCGAATGGCGCCGCCGCCGGGAAGCATCATGCCGAGCGCTTCCGAGACCAGCGCCATGGTCGAGGCAGTCCCCATCACCATGCAGGTGCCCGGCCCGGGCGCCAGCCGGTCGCCGATCTCGGCGATCTCCGCCGCGTCGACCTTGCCGGCGCGGTGCATGGCCCAGAACCGCCGGCAGTCGGTGCAGGCGCCCAGCCGCTCGCCGCGCCAGCTGCCGGTGATCATCGGCCCGGTGACCTCGAGAATGGCCGGGAGATCGACGCTCGCCGCCGCCATCAGCAGCGCCGGCACGGTCTTGTCGCAGCCGCCGATCAGCACCACCGAATCCATCGGCTGGGCGCGGATCATCTCCTCCGCGTCCATCGCCATCAGGTTGCGGAGGAACATCGAGGTCGGGTGCGAGAAGGATTCGTGGATCGACACGATCGGAAACGGAATCGGCAATCCCCGCCAGCATCACCCGCGCTTGATCGCCTCGATCAGGTCGGGGACGTTGCGGTGGCGGGCGTTGTAGCCGGAGAAGGTATCGGTGATGCCGACGATCGGCCGGTCGAGCGCATCGTCGGAATAGCCCATGGCCTTTGATGAAGGCCTTGCGAAGGAAAAGCGAAAAGCCGGCGTCGCCGTAGTTGGCGAGCCCCTTCCGCATGCCGGTTGGCGTGTCGGTCATCGTCTTCTGTGCCCGCTGCTCAGGGCGCCTTCCATACGTCAGCCGGTGCGCACTGTCATCCCGGGCGACATCGCCGTTTCCCAAGATCCGGGAGCGCCCCCGGGGAACCGCCCCTTCTGCGTCGGCGTTATTCACCCGATCGCCGGACGGAGCCGGCGCCGACATCGAAGGAGACCGTCATGAATTGGGATCGTATCGAAGGCAACTGGAAGCAGTTCAAGGGCAAGGCCAAGGAACAGTGGGGCAAGCTGACCGACGACGATCTCGACGTCGTCGAGGGCAAGCGCCAGCAGCTCGAGGGCCGCCTCCAGGAGCGCTACGGCTATGCCAAGGACCAGGCCGAAAAGGAGATCGACTCCTGGCTGTCGCGCCAGTAGCGCGCCTCCGCGTCGCACGCTTCGAGGAACAGCCGGCCCCCGCCGGCCGTTTTCGCGTTTCGGCCGGAACCCGCCCCTCACAGGAACTGCGACGACGGAATGCTCAGCTCGTAGACGAGCTCGTCCAAGTCCTGGTCGAGCCGCGCGGTGCCGTCCAGCGACGTCGGCACGATCTGCTCGAGAAGCGCCCGGGCGAAAGCGGTGGTGCTTTCCGTGGGCCCGCCCCCGTACGGCTTTCGCACCATCGGATGCGAAGCAGCGGTCCCGCTCCTTGCCGCCGTCCTCGACCGCGCTCGTCACCTCGACCTGCCCTTCCGGCCGAGACAACGCTCCATGCAGGATCGAATGCGCGCTGAGCTCGTGCAGCGCGAGCCCGACATACTGCACGGCGTTGGGCTCGAGGAAGGCGTTGTGGCCCTCGATCCGCAGCTGGTCGAGCGCATGATCGCTGAAGACGCCGAGCTGGCTTCGCACCAGGCTGAAGACGGTTGCGCCGCGCCAGGCCTCTTCGGTCAGGACATCGTGCGCGAGCGCCAGCGCGCGGATCCGGCCGAGGAAACGGCCGCGAAAGTCCTCGAGGTCGTGGCTGTCATCCGCCGTCTGCCGGGCGAGGCTGAGCACCACCGCGAGCAGGTTCTTCGAGCGGTGGGCGAGTTCGAGGAGCGCCAGGCGAAGATGCTCTTCCGCCGCCTTCTGCCGGGTGATGTCGATGGAGGCCGCGATGATCCCGCGCCGCTCCCGTCGCCGGACAGCGGCTCCAGCCGGATGCGATACCACCTCTTGCCGCTCGACGAGTAGCTGAGGTCGAGCGACTCGCCCTCGGTCTCGGCGACGCGGCGCTGGTCGTGGAGAGCCTGAGCGCGGCGCCGTCGAACACCGCTTCGTCGGTGAGACCGACCAGCCCGGTTCCCTGTGGCAGGCTGACGAAAAGTTGAGGGCGGCGGTGTAGACGAATTCGGCGTCCTGGGTCGTCAGGGCGATATCCGAGCCGCGGAAGACCGCGTCGATCTCCGGTTCGCTCGCCAGACTCCACACCTTTGGCTCGTCGTCTTCAGCCATCTTCTCTTGCCTCCGGCGCATCGCCGCATGCGCCGTTCACGTTACCGCGCCCGGATGGCGATCCTCAAATCGACAACGCTGCAAAGGCTGGTTCGGGTCCCTCCACCCGCGCAACAAAGCGGTAGCGTTGGCGTATGCGCCCCCGGCGACATCATGTGTCGGTCGTGACGGTCCGCCGGGACGCGCTGTCGAAGAACAGGGCCTGACTGATCATCGCCTTCACCATCTCCGGCGCAACGGCTTGGTGATCAGAAGGTCGGTTCCGGCCGGCTGCCGGTGAGCAGCCGCTCCGGGAAGGCGGTGATGAAGATCACCGGGATTTCGAAACCGGCGAGGAGGTCGTTCACGGCGTCGATGCCGGGCTTCCGTCGGTGAGCTGGATGTCGGCAAGAATGATCCCAGGCCGCTCCCGTTCGGCGAGGCGGACGGCCTCGGTTCGCGTCCGCGCCACACCGGTGACGCGATGGCCGAGCCGGGTGACGATGTCCTCGATGTCCATCGCGATCAGCGGCTCGTCCTCGATGATCAGCACGTCCGTGGCCATCATCGCGCCGATCTCGCGGGTGGCCTCGTCAAGCAGGGTGACCACGCCGGCGTCATCCGTACGCAGGATTCGTGCCGCGTCGGCGATCGGGAATCCCTCCACCGCCGTCAGCAGGAAAGCCTGGCGCGGGCGCGGCTCGATGTTGGCAAGCTTCGCCTGGGCCGCCCTTTCCCAGTGATCGGCGGGCTCGCCCTTGGCCAGGTTGATCGAGATCGACTCCCACAAGCCACACAGCAGGCCATAGAGCGCCACGCGCGGGTCGTCCGCGTCCGCAATCACGGACGGATCCACCACGATGGCCTCGAGCATGGCTTCGACATAGGCGTCGCCGCTCTTCTGGCTGCCCGAAAGGGCCCGCGCGAAGCGGCGTAGATAGGGTAAATGCGGTCCGACGATTTCGGCAACCGGCATGATCGATAGTCTCCTCGTAGAATCCCCAGGATAGCCCGCTCCGGATCGCGGACAAGCGTGAACGCGGGCGCAGGCGAAAGGTTCCGGAAAATTTGCAAGGCGATGGAACCTTTTCTGGTTCCCGGCATTTGTTAGGTTGCGCTCGCCGGCGCAACTGTCGTGGCCGGCATTTAGGAACCAGAGCGTGAGCAGGACATGCCCAAGGAGACCAGGGACTCGACCGGAAAGATGAATGTGGCGTCGGACGCAGACCAGAGCGCCGGCCGTCCCCGCAGCTTGGACAAGTCCGTCCAGTCGGCGATCGGGGCGCGGCTTCGCGCCTACTATGACGAAGTGGCGCGGGAAGCCGTTCCGGACCGCTTCGTCGAACTTCTCAAGCAGCTCGAGCAGAAGGATTCCGGCGGCGAAGGGCGTGACTAGGCCCTGTCGCTGCCCGAAGCAACCGCAACGCCATGCAGGTTTCGGATGAATTCCGCGACGGTCTCATCGAGGCCATTCCGAGTCTCAGGGCATTCGCGTTCTCGTTGATTGGCCGGTCCGATCGCGCCGACGATCTGGTGCAGGAGACGCTGACCAAGGCCTGGGCCAACCATCACAGCTTTACCCCCGGCACCAAGCTCCGGGCGTGGCTCTACACCATCCTCCGCAACGAGTTCTATTCGCAGATGCGCAAGAAGGGTCGCGAGGTCGAGGACGTCGAAGGTGCCTACTCCCGCAATCTGGCGGTTCATCCCGAGCAGCACGGGCATGCCGACATGGGGGACATGAACCGCGCCCTCAACCTTTTGCCGGCCGACCAGCGCGAGGCACTGATCCTCGTCGCCGCCTCGGGTTTCTCCTACGAGGAGGCTGCCGACATCTGCGAGGTTGCGGTGGGCACCATCAAGAGCCGCGTCAATCGCGCGCAAGCGGCTGGCGGAGGTCCTGGGCGTCGATGGCGAGGCGGAGTACGGCCCCGACCCGGCGGCCGAGGCGGCGATTGCTCACACGGCATTGCACAAATAATATCAAGAAATCCGGAACAATTGTCCGGTAGGGATCGTTGAGCAGCGTTCCGAGACCGGGGCGCGTGTCGCCACCGCCGGGCGAATGAGAGATCCAAAGGGAGACGCGACATGGCCACCCCCACCGAGAAGGAACTGAGCGACAATCTCGAGAAGATCCGCGCCGACCTCGCGTCGCTGACCGCAAGCGTCAAGGCGCTCGCCGCCGAGAGCGCCGGCATCCAGTCGGCTCTCAAGGAGAAGGTGACGGCAACCGCACGTCAGGCCATGAACAAAGGTGAGCAGGTTCTGCACCAGGCCGAGGAGATGGGCAGCGAGGCGCTTCAGGCGGCCCACCGCCAGGCCAGCCAGGCCGTCGACACGGTCGAAGGCCAGATCCGCCAGAACCCGTTTGCCGCCGTTCTCATCGCCGCGGGCATCGGCTTTGCCTTCGGCCTAATCAACCGCAAATAGTCGATGCTCGCTGCCCTCCTTCGCGCCGGCAGCCTCGGCGTCGACCTTGCCAAGGGCAAGGCGAAGGCCGAGGCGCGCAAGGTCGCCCGCCAGCTCGCCGTGGGGGCAGCGACGCTGCTCTTCCTCCTTCTCGCCTTCTCCTTCGGGCTCGCCGCTTTCGCCGTCTGGCTGGCCCATCTGATCGGCGTGGTTCCGGCCCTCGGCTTCATCGGCCTCGGCTTCCTCGTCATTGCGCTGCTGGTGGTCGGGATCGGGGCCATCGCGGACAAACGCCAGAACCGCAAGCCGCCGCCCCCGCCGATCGTCTCCGCGGTGAAGGAGGAGTTCGCCGCCGCCGAGGCGGCGGATGCCGCGGCAGGGTCGACGATCGGCGCGATGGGCATGGTCGCCATGCTCGCCTATCTGTTCGCCCGTCAGCTCTCCCGGAAATAGCGGTCGTCGACGTCCGAAGGACAAGGCATGGCCACCGAGCCGGCACTCACCGACACAGACGTCAGGCTGGCCCCGGCCGCGATGCCGCGCCTCGTCAGCGTCGCGATCGTCGGCACGTTCGCGATCCTGCTGCTCGCTGCGCTCT
>JAWKRQ010000059.1:0-54362 GCA_041389545.1 Myxococcota bacterium
CTCTGGGTGACCGAGGATCCGCGCACCGTCGCCCCGTTCGCCGCGCTGGCCGACCTGCTGCTGGTCGTCGACGACACGGGCTCGATGGCCGACGAGCAGGCCGCGCTGGCCGCGCTGTTCCCCGAGATCGTCGCCACCCTCGACGACGCGGGGCTCGACTACCACGTCGGCGTCGTCACCACCGACCTCGCGGACCCGACGGACAGCGGCCGCCTCCGCGAGGTGAGCGGCGACCGCTGGGTCGCGCCCGACACCGTCGACGGCGCCACCGTCCTGTCGGCGATGGCCACCGTCGGCACGGCGGGCTCGCCGCTGGAGGCCGGGCTCGGCGCGGCGTACCTCGCGGAGGCCGTCGAAGGGACCGCCTACAACGCCGGCTTCTTCCGCAGCAGCGGCTCCCTCGGCATCGTCGTCCTGAGCGACGAGGACGACCAGACCGCCCCCGCCGTCACCACGCCCGCGGCGTTCACCGCCTGGCTCGACGCCCTCCGCGACCCGGCGCTCACCGCGGCGTCCGCGATCGCGGCGCCCGGCGCCAACGCCCGGTACAGCGGCGTCGTGGCGGGCACCGGCGGCTTCCAGGCCGACATCGGCGCGCCGGCCACCTGGCTCGCCCTGTTCGACGACGTGATCGCCGACCTCGGCGCCAGCCGCTCCGCGCTGCTGCCCGCCGGGCTCGATCCGGCCACGATCGAGGTGTGGTGGGCGCCGGCCGGGCTCGAGCCCGAGCCCGTGCCGGCCGCCGACGTCACCTACGACGCCGTCACCGGCCAGCTCGACGTGGGCGGGGCCCACCCGTCGGGCGAGCTCGTCACCGTGTACTGACGGTCAGGCGAGCAGCAGCTGCTCCACGAGGGTGCCGATGGCCTCGGCGAACTTCGGCAGCGGCACGTTCGCGGTGGCCTGCGGGTAGAACGTGCGGACGTGCTCGGTGTCGGGGCCGAGGCCGAGCGCCACCAGCCGCACCCCGCCGCCGGGCGCGGTGAGCTGCGCGACGGCGGCGCGCAGGTCGGTCGCCGTGGAGCGGCGGCCCTCGGGGAGCCCGTCGCTGACGACGATCAGGATGTGGTCGTCGGCCGGCTGCGCCTTCAGCGCCTCGGCGTGCTCGAGGAGGCAGGGGGCGTCGTCGTTGTAGCGCGGCGCGTTGTTCCCGCCCTCGCGGCAGCCCTCGACCTCCTGCACCATCTCGCCGATGCGCTGGCGCGTGGCCGGCCCGAGCGACTCGTGGAAGGCGTGGAGCGGGATGAGGACGTCCTGGAAGCCGTCGATCCGGAACGGGACGCGGAGGCGGTGCAGCGTCTCGGCGAGGAGCACGGTGCCGTGGAGCGCGGCGTGGGCCTTCTCGCCGCGCATCGACCCGGACAGGTCGACGAGCAGCCCCACCACGGCCTCGCGGCGGTCGGGGATCGTGGCGCGCACCCACAGCTCGTCGTAGCGCCGCGGGTCGGCCTCGAACGACATCAGGCGCCGCAGATCGACCCGCCGGCCCGTCGGGTAGCCGCCGCGCTCGCGCAGGCGCTTGCGCGGCGTGAGGATCTCCTCCAGGTGCCGGACGAGGTCCTCCACCTGGCCGGCGACCTCGACGAGCGCGCGATCGTAGTCGCTGGCGGGGCGCCAGACCGGCGGGATGGGCGGCAGCACGGGCACGAGCTCGTCGATCGGCTTGCTGCGGCGGGGCGGGCCGGAGCGCACCACCAGCGGCGCGCGGACCCGCCGGTCGATCGCGCCGTCGAGCAGATCCTCGGCGAGGCGGTCGGCCCAGGGCGGGACGACCCGGTCGGGCAGGTCGGCCTGCATCGCCTCGGCGACGACGTCCTCGCCCTCGGCGGTGCCGCAGAGCCGGCGCCCGCGGCCGGCGTGGGACGGGTGCTGCAGGAGCCAGGCGGCGACCTTGCGGCGGTCCTCGTCGTACAGCGCGCGGGCGGCGGGCAGGATCTCGGCCTCCGCGAGCCGGAGCGCCTCCAGCGCCGACAGGCGGACGCGCATCTCCTTGCGCTGCGGCAGCCAGCGCTGGCCCTCCAGCAGCGGCTGGACCTCCTCGCGGTAGCGCGGGGGCACCTCGGGCGCGACCGGCGCGTCGGGGTCGGTGGGCGGGGCGTGCTCGGCGTAGCGGCGGCGGGCGGCGCGGGTCGCATCGAGCGCGGCGGCCACGGGCTGCGGCAGCGCGTGGGCGGAGGGGACCCACTCACGATCCCCCTCGACGGCGCACTCCAGCGAGAACACGAGGAAGTGCGGCGCGCCCGGGCGGTGCGGGTACTCGTCGACCTTGGCGAGCTGCTGCCAGGGCGCGGTGCCCGGGAACCGGCGGACGATCCAGCGGTCGACGCGCGGATCCTCGATGGCGTTCAGCATCGACATCGCGGCGCGCCGCGAGGGGAAGTCGACGGGGAACACGGTGTACCGGCTGATGTAGTAGTGGCTGACCTCGTGGGCGACGATGCCGGCGCAGTACTCGGGGCCGCGCGTGGCCAGGCCCTCCGCCGAGACGGAGATGACGCGGCGGACGGGGTCGTAGAACCAGCCGCCGGGGGCGACCTCGAGGCCGATGGCGGCGTCCTGGCACAGGCCGGCGGCCAGGGACGCGAGCTCGGCGGCGGAGGTCGGGCGCGGAGTGGCGGACACGCACGCCCGTAACGCGGGACCCCCGGTGCGGGCGGGGCGATCGCGCCATAGACTCGGCCATGCCCACCGAACGCGCCCTCGTCTTCCTGCTCCGCGGCATCAACGTCGGCGGGCACGGCAAGCTGCCCATGGCCGATCTCCGCGACATCGCCCGCGACCTCGGCCTGCGCGACCCCGCCACCTACATCCAGAGCGGCAACCTGGTCGCGCGCACCGATCTCGCCGCCGCCGACGCCGCCCGCGCCCTCGAGGAGGCGATCGCCGCGCGCACCGAGGTGAGCACCCGCGTCGCCGCCCGCACGCTGGCCGAGCTCGAGCGCATCTTCGCCGACAACCCGTTCGCCGCCCGCACCGACGACGAGAAGCAGCTCCACGCCTCGTTCCTGTTCGAGGGCGACGCCGAGGCCCTCGCCGCCCTCGAGGGGCTCGCCGAGCGCCTCGCCCCCGACGAGATCGCCCTCGGCGACGGCGTGGCCTGGCTGTACGCCCCGAACGGGCTCGGGCGCAGCAACCTCGGCAAGCTCCCGAAGCGGCACAGCGGCACGACCCGCAACTGGCGCACCGTCCAGCGCCTGATCACGATGGCCCGCGAGGCGGCGGGCTAGCGAGCGGGTCAGCGCCGGCGGCGGACCAGCGCCCCGAGCAGCCCCAGCGCCCACACGCCCGCCCACGGCCCCGGCGCGCCCGCGCACCCGCAGTTGCTGGCCACGATGACGCCCTCGCCGGCGAACGGATCCTCGCCGCCGGGCACCACGTCGGTGCCGCCGGGCGTGGTGTCGGTGCCGGTGGGGGTGCCGCCCGTGGTGCCGGTCGGGCCGGTCCCGGTGGTGGACGGGTCCACGCCGTCGCAGTCGCTGTCGATGCCGTCGCCCGGCGCGTCGGGAGCGCCGGGGTGCACGCTCGGATCGCCGTCGTCGCAGTCGTCGCCGCCGGCCACCTCGTCGACGTACCCGTCGCCGTCGAGGTCGGGCGGCTCCCACGCGCGGAAGAGGACCTCGCCCGGGGCGCCCGACGCGCTGCCGCCGCGCTCGCCGCCGCTCACGTCGGTCAGGCACTCGCTCTGCAGGTCGAGCATGGCGATGCGCCCGCCGCCGCCGCCGCCGCCCTGGACGTAGCCGCTGCCGTCGTCGCCGCCGCGCCCGCCGCGGGCGGTGAGCACGCCCTCGCACAGCCCGCCGTCGCCGTGGAGCAGGATGCCGCCACCCGCGCCGCCGCCGCCGCCGTGCTGGCTGTCGTTGCTGCCGTCGGCCCCGTCGACCACGATCACGGCGTTCGCCGTCACCGCCCCGCGGCGCCGAGCTCGATAGCGCCGCCGCCGCCGCCGCCCACCCCGTTGTTGGTGAGGATCGACGCACAGCGGGCCCCCGGAGCCGCCCTCGAGCACCGCGGCGAGGTCGCCGTAGGCCGCGCCGCCGTCGCCCCCGCGCTGGGAGTCGCCGCCCTCGCCGCCGAACCCGCCCCCGCCGGCCCCGGGGTGGAGGCGCCGCCGCCGGGGCCGTGCCCGTCTTCGCCGCCGCCGCCGGTGCCGCCGTCGTGCCCGCCCGGGCCGCCGGCGGAGCCGCGCGCATACAGCCGCACCTCCGCGGCGATCCGCAGGTCGCCCTGCGACAGCAGCGCCAGGGAGCGGCTGCCCTCGGCCTGCAGCGGCTCGTCGAGGTCCACCGCGCCGAAGGTGAACACGGCCACCCCATCGGTGACGACGCCCTCGAGCTCCACCCCACCCACGGTGAGCGTGGGCCCGTCGGTGTCGACGGAGACCGGCCCGTTCGGCGCGAGCGCAGGCTGCAGCGGCGCGTAGGCCATCGGATCGAGCGGCGCCCCGCGCGGCCCTGCACGAGGACGGAGAGCACGGCGGTCATGGGGCCTCCACGGGACCGCCAAGTTAGCACGCCCGCTCACTCCTCGGCGAGCAACGCTGCGAGTGCGTCGATGTCGATGTCCTCGCCGTCCGACGCGTCGTCGTCGCCGTCGTCGAGGTCGCCCTCGTCGGGGAGGTGGTGCGCGGCGTCGAGCCGGTCGGGCGCCCAGGTGCCGGGCCCGATGCCCGCGGCGTCGAGCAGCCGCGCCACGACCCGCTGGTCGCCGCCCGGCTGCACGCGGCCGAGGTAGTACCGCGCGATGGCCCGCCGCATGGTGCGCAGCGACGCGTCGTCCTCGCGGCGTTGGCGGCGAGGTACTCCACGACGGCGAGCAGGCCGCGCCGCGTGAACACGTACCGGTCGCGCCGCCGCGCGCCGAGCTGCCCCGCGCGGGAGCCGCCGCGCCGGCCGACCGCCTCCTCCAGCGCCGCGTGGAACCGCGCGAGCGCCCGCAGGAACGGGTCGATCCCCTCCACCTCGGCGAGCGCGCCCATCGGCGGCTCGACGGCCTGCCCGAGGTAGCGCTCCCCGGACACCGCCACGTCCGGCTGCTCCCCGTGCACCAGGAACCGCAGCATCTGGTGGTACTCGCTCTCGGTCGGCGGGATCACGTAGCGGTAGGCGCGCCACCGGTCGCGGTAGGCGGGCGAGAGCGCGGAGCGGCCGGCGTACTCCGCCGGGTTCATCGTCGCGAAGCCCGGAAGTTCGGGTGCACGGGCACGCCGCCCGAGCCGATCACCGAGTTGTCGTGCTCCGTGAGCACGAGCGACGGGTACGGCTCGAGCACCGGGTTCAGCCGCTCGAGGATCTGCGGCTCGGCGAGGTTGAGCTCGTCGAGCACGAGCCACCAGCCCCGCTTCATCGCGGTGACCACGAGGCCGTCCTGCCAGCGCCACGGATGCACGGTCATCCGCTCGTCTGCTTCATGATCTGCTGCACCTCGACCCGGTTGAGGGTGCGGCCCTCGTGCGCCGCGCGCTGCAGGATCATCCGGCTCTCGGACTCGAGCAGCTCGCTCGCCGCGAACAGCTCCTCCGGCGCGACGGGCAGCGCCGCGGGCGACGTCCTGCGGGACGTACCGCCCGACGAAGCTCGCCCGTGTCGGTCTGCCCGTTGAGGTTGAGCCGCACGACGGGCTGGTTCAGCAGCATCGCGAGGTACAGCACGATCGAGGTCTTCGACACGCTGGTCTCGCCCTCGAGCAGCGCGGGCTCCCGCAGCAGGGCGCTCTCGGCGAGGTGGATGAGCGTCTCGGCGGTGCGCGCGTCGAGGCAGTAGTGCGCGAAGAGCTCGGGGCGCGGCACGAGCGCCTGCTCCACGTCGCCCGTGCGCCGCGACAGCCGGATCGGGCCGATGCGGACGTGGCTCGCCTCCAGCGTGATCAGCGGCTGGGCCTCCGCGACGAGCGCCCCGGCCGACAGCCACTCCGCGAGGTCCATCGGCGCGGTCTCGTCGTCGACCGACTCGGTCGCGGTGCGCGGCAGATGGATCCAGATGTCGTCGTCGGACTCGCTCCAGTCCTGCGAGATCGGCAGCGTGATCCCGGTGATCTCCGCCACCAGCCGCTGCACGTGCTCGACGAGCGGCCGCGGCGCCCCGCCGTACTGGATCTCGGGCTCGGCCCCGCTCTCCGCCTCGAGCGCCCACGCCTTCCACGACAGCGCCTGCAGCGCCTCCGACAGCGCGCCGACCTCGTCGGGCGCGGGCGTCTTCAGCGAGCAGTCGTAGCTGGCGGCGACCTCGGCGATCCGCGCGGCGAGCGGCGTGGCCCGCGCGGCCTTCAGCGGCAGGTCGACGAGGATCCGCGCGTCCTCGTCCTCGAGGTGCAGGCACCACGAGGTGTAGCCCGCAGCGAGCTCGGCCTCGTCGACCACGTTCTCGACGAGCCCGGCGACGAGATCCGCGACCTCCTCCTCGTCGGCCGCCGCACCCCAGCTGATCGCGAACCCGAGCGCCGAGCTGGGGAGCACCTCGGTGCGCACCGAGGCGTAGCCGGCCTCCCGCAGCTGCTCCATCAGCCCGCGCACGCCCGCGGGGTCGTCGGTGCGCAGCACCACGTCGAAGCGCTCGGGCCAGGCCCCGGTGTAGGGCCGCAGCGACCCGCCGGCGACCGCCCCGAGCGGCAGGTCGATGCGCGCGTGGCCGCGCTCGTCGGACGCCTCGGCGAGCGGGTACCGCTCCGGGTCGACCGCCATCTCGTCGAGGAAGCCCTTCACCAGCTCCTCGACCTCCAGCGCCAGACTCGGGTCGCGCGACAGCGGGCCGGGGTCGAGCAGGAAGCGGCCGCGCCCCTCGTCGAGCGAGCGCACCTGCACGGTCTCGAAGCCCACGCCCTCGAGCCGCTCCTTGAGGAGGAACATGCGCTCGTAGTCGTCGCCGTGGAGCTCGATGGGGACGCGCTGCTTGAGGGTCTTGCCCTCGAGCGCGGGGTCGCGGGCGTAGATCCAGATGTCGTCGTCGTCGTCGCCCCACTCCTTGGCCTCGGGGAGCTTGAGGCCCTCCTGCGCGGCAATCCAGCGGACGACCTGCCGCGCGAACGGCGTGGCCCCGCCGTACTTCACGTAGGAGCGGTCCTGGTCCTCGACGACGGTGCCGTCGTCGCGGAAGCCGATCGCCGACAGCCGGGAGCGCAGCCGCTCGGCGAGGGCGTCGCTGTCGACGAGCAGCTTGATCTCCCAGGATGCGAGCGTCTTGGCCTCGCCGAGGCGCAGCTCCACGTCGACCGCGAGGTCGTCCACGGCGTGGACGGCGGGGAGCAGCGGCTTGAGCCCCTCCACGAGCGCGCTCACGTCGGCGAGGGAGGTCGTCGGCCGGTACTTGAGCTCGCACTCGTAGGCCGTGTCGGGGCGGGCCTCCACCTCGTGGCCGGCGGCGCGGAGGGCCGCGGCGACGGAGTCGGCGAGGATGGGGTACTGCGAGATCAGCCGGATTTGCACGAACCCTCCGGGGGGCGGAGCCGAGCGTGCCGTTAACCTGCCCGTCAGCGACCAGGAGGCGGCGGTGGCGCACTCGCTCGCGGCAGCGGTGTGGACGGCGTTCGGGCTGGGATCGCGGGCACCGTCCTCATCGCGGCGGGGCTCGCGGGCTCGGCGATCTGGTGGAGGCGCCGCCGGTCGCGCCGGCGCCCCGCGTTGCGGTAGGATGGACGCCCCGTCCGGAGGTGCGCCGATGTCCGCTGCCCGCACGCTGGGGCCGATGCTGCTCGCCGCCGCGTGCTCGGACTACGGCTTCGGCGACAAGCTCGACGGCGACGGGCTGCTCGCCGCCGACACCGGCGAGGCGACGACCGGGGCGACGACGCCGCCGGACCCGACCGGGCCGGGGACCGATCCCGGCCTGCGCGGCGGGCACTTCGACGTCGACACGTCGACCACCCTCGGCGGCAACACCGAGGGCCACGTCCACCAGTACGACGACCTGCACGATCTCGCGGGCGTCGACTTCCCGGCCCCGTCGACGAGACGGGCGAGCTGCAGCCCCTGGCGGAGGGGTGGGCGACGACCTCGACCGGCCCTTCGTCCTCGTGGTGGCCAACGCCGATCTGTCGCCGGAGGCGCGGCTCGCGCTCGACGGGCCGTACGATCCGGGCGACCCGAGCAGCTGGGTGCGCGCGGCGGACTACGCGCAGACCCCGGTGGACTCGCTGCCCGTCCACACCCTGCGCACGCTGCCCGCGCTGGCCGTGTACTTCCCGCCCGACGCCATCCCGAGCGGCGGGCTCGTCGGCACCGAGACCACCTGCGTGCGCCGCAACGACCCGGGGCCGGCGGGGAGTGGCGGAACGGCGCGCTGACGCTACAGGCCGTGGAGGCGGACGCCCGGCTCGACCCGGACCTGTCCGTGGGCGGCGTGCAGGGCGTGGCCACGGGCGGGCTGCTGTGGAGGGCGTGCTGTTCTGGCACTGGGCCGGGAGCTGCCGGTGACCGCGGACCTCTGGAGGGCTCGATGATCGCGATGATGGCGTTGGTGAGCGGGGCGCAGGCCGCGACCCTGGAGATGGCGCTGAAGGACAAGCTCGGGACGGTGACGGTGCCTCACGGCGCCGAGGTCACGCTGACCTTCGCGGGTGGCGCCGACGGCGCGACGACGGCGAAGTGGACGAACACGGAGTCCGACGCGCTCGGCGTGATCTGCGGAAAGGAGGGCAAGGCGCCGCAGGACGACCTCGTGGAGCAGGTCATGCTCCAGGTCGGCGCCGACAAGTGGGCGCTCGCGCCCGGCAGCAACGTGCACTTCACCTGCGCGAGCGGCCCGGTGACGGTGACGGACCTGCACGGGACGGCCGTCGGGACCTTCGACAAGGAAGTGACGCTGTCGGGCGCCGGGGTCAAGACCCACTGAGGCGCCAGACGGGCAGCAGCGCCGGGCCCCACAGCGCGATCACGGCGGCGCCCAGCGCCAGCGGCGGCCCGAACGGCAGGGCCAGGCGCCGGCGCTGCACCGCGAGCGCCACCACCCCGACGACCGAGCCCACCAGGCTGCCGAGCAGCAGGGCGGCCAGGGTGCCCGGGACGAGGCCGAGGAACGCGCCGAACATGGCGACGAGCTTCACGTCGCCCCAGCCGAGCGCGTCGACCCCCATCACGAGGCGGCCCGACAGCGAGATCAGCGAGAACAGGCCGCCCCAGAACGCCGCGCCGAGCACGGCCTGCTGCCACGACGGGAAGCCGGGGGCGGCGTAGCCGAGCCAGCCGAGCAGCGCGGCGCCGGCGATGCCGAACGGGACGGCGTAGATGCTCGTCTGGTCCGGGATGATGCGGTGGCGGACGTCGACGAGCGCGGCGACGACGAGCAGCGAGAGGAAGCCGAACCGCAGGACCCAGGCGGCGACGTGGGCGAGGTCGAGGTCGGCCGGGTCGACGAACACCTGGCGGAACGCGAGCCAGGCGAGCAGGCCGCCGAGCAGCTCGACCAGCGGGTAGAGCGGGGAGATCGGCTCGCCGCAGCTGCGGCAGCGGCCGCGCAGGCGCACCCAGCCGAGCACGGGGACGTTGTCGAACCAGCGGACGCGGGCGTCGCAGTGGGGGCAGGCGCTCGGGACCCACAGGGAGCGGTCCTCCGGGAGGCGCACGATGCACACGGCGAGGAAGCTGCCGATGACGAGGCCGTAGACGACGGAGAAGGCCTGACCCACGGGGAGGAGCACGTCGAGGGGCGTCAGCATGCGGTCACCGCGGCGTGGAGGGCGTCGAGGACGACGTCGACGGCGTCGGCGCCGCAGTCGTGGATGGGCAGGGCCAGCAGCTCGGCGCACAGCGCGTCGGCGACGGGCGTGGGCGCCGCGCGGCAGCCGGCGAGCGCGGGCTGGCGCTGCAGCGGGCGCGGGTAGTACACGGCCGTCTCGACGCCGCGCTCGGCGAGGCCGGCGCGCACGGCGTCGCGGGCCGGCGCGGGCACGCGGACGCAGTACTGCTGCACCGCGCTGCCGGCGGTGCGGGCGAGGGGGCGCAGCGGGGCGGGCAGCCCGGCGTCGTAGCGGGCGGCCAGCGCCCGGCGGCGGGCCACGCGCTCGGCCAGCACGGCGTGGTGGCCGACGAGCACGGCCGCGCCGACGGCGTCGAGGCGGCTGGCGCGGCCGACGTGGCGGCCCACCGGGTGGTGCAGGTGGGCCTCGACGGCGCCGTGGTTGGCGAGGGCGCGCACCCGCTCGAGCAGCGCGGGGTCGTCGCCGGCGACGAAGCCGCCGTCGCCGGCCGCGCCCCACGTCTTGGTCGGGTACGCGGACAGCGCCGTGAGCGCGCCGACGCCGGGGGCCGGCTCGGCGCCGACGGCCTGGGCGGCGTCGTCGAGGACGGGGACGTCGAGCGCGGGCCGCGCGGCGACGCTGCCGAACAGGTGCACCGGGATCACGGCGCGGGTGCGCGGCCCGCAGACCGCGGCGGCGCTCGCCTCGTCGAGCAGGGCGTCCTCGCCCACGTCGGCGACCACCACCTCGGCCCCGACGGCGCGCACGGCCCCGGCGGTGGCGAAGAAGGTGAGCGCGGGCACGACGACCTCGTCGCCCGGCCCCACGTCGAGGGCCTGCAGCGCCAGCATCAGCGCGTCGGTGCCGCTGGCCACGCCGACGGCGGCGGCGCGGCCGAGCTGGGCGGCGGCCAGCGCCTCGGCCTCAGCCACCACCGGGCCGCCGATCCAGCGGCCGCTGCGGAGCACGTCGAGCACGCGGGCCTCGACCGCGGCGGCGGCCTCGGCGTGGCGGGCGGCGAGATCGAGGAACGGGACGCGCCTCATCGGCACCCGGTACCCTCGTCGTGGCCCGCGCGCTGGCAGCCGTGGGCGACGCAGGAGGAGCGCAGGGTCAGCGTGGTGGCGTCGTCGCACGGGCAGGGCTCGGCGACGAAGCGGCCGGACAGCCCGTCTTCGGGGAAGGCCAGCTCGCCGCGCAGCCGCCCGACGCCCTCGTCGCAGCTGAGGTCGGCGGGGCCGAGCGCCGGGTCGAGGGTGACGGTGCCGGGGCCGAGCTCGGGGACGAGCAGGTCGTCGATGGCGAGGTAGGTGCGGTCGAGGCCGTGCAGGTCGGCGAGGACGGCCTCGCGCACGGCGTAGTAGGCGCCCGTGACCCGCCCGCCGCCGAAGGTGCCCTCCCAGCGGCGGTCGGGGTCGGAGACGCGCAGGACGAGGTGCTGCGCGCCCTCGCGGCACCCGGCGGCCTCGGCGGCCTCGAGGTCGCCGCCCACGCCGTCGGCGCCCCAGGTGGGGGCGCTGCAGGCGAACAGGCCGTTGGACAGCAGGATGGTGAGGGCGGGCTGCCCGTCTTCGGCGCCGAGGACGTAGCGGGCCGTCAGCAGCTCGGTGCGGCCCTCCGGACCCCACAGCGTGCCGGGCGCGCTGCAGGCGAGCAGCCAGGCGGCCAGCGGAGCGGGCAAGCGTCCTCCGTTCGCGGGACCGTATCCGCAGGAGCGCGATCCTCGGCGGGTCATCCCGTAAGTTTTCTACATCGACCCCGATCCCGGGCCCCGGTTCGAATAAGTGGTCGATCTGTGCGTCTGTCCCACCGAGACCACTCGCGAGGCGAACGATGCTCCCACAGATCCTCATGCTCGCCCTGCTCGGCGCCGACGTCGCAGACGCGGCCGACGCGAAGCCGCGCCGGGAGGAGATCTCGGCGTCGAAGCCGGCGTCGCGGCCGAGCCGCAGCTCGAGCTCCAGCAGCTCGAGCAAGTCGGGCTCGCGGCCGTCGGCGTCGTCGCGCCCGTCGGGCGCGCGGCCGTCGCTGCCGAGCACCAGCCGGCCGAGCTCGTCGAGCCGGCCGACGTCCTCGAGCCGCCCGACGTCCTCGAGCCGGCCGAGCTCCTCGAGCCGGCCCACGCCGAGCAGCTCGTCGAGCCGGCCCGCGCCCAGCTCCTCGAGCCGGCCGAGCGCCGGCGCCCGGCCGACCGGCGCCCGGCCCACGCCGGCGCCGTCGCCGTCGCCGAGCGCGCGGCCGTCGCCGTCGACCTCGCGGCCCGCGCCGTCCAGCTCGGCGCGCCCCGGCAGCGCGCCGCGGCCCACCCCGTCCGCGGGCGGCGCCCCCGCGCCCCGGCCGCCGGCGGCGCGAACCGCCCGAACCCGGGCGCCGCCTCCCGCGTGCCCGGCGCCACCTCGCTGCGCGCCCCGAGCGCGACCCGGCCCACGCCGGTGTCGGGCCGCTCCGTCCACGAGGTCAACGTCGGCCGCTCCACGGGCTACACCCGGCCCTACTCGCGGCCCGGCGGCCCCGGCAACGCGTCCGCGCCCGGCAACGCCTCGCGCCCGAGCGGCCGCCCGCCCGCGCGCAACCCGCGCGACGTGCGCTACGCGCGGCCCGCCTCCTGGGCCGTCCGCCCCGCGCCGCACGCGCACTACCGCCCGCCGCGCGTCTACACGTACCGCCCGTACTACACGCGCTGGTACTGCCATCCCTGGTACCGGTACCGCTACAGCACCTACGCCGTCGTGGGCTTCGGCTTCACCACCTACCCCTGGTACGGCTGGTGGGTCCCGCCCTCCCGCGCCGGCTGGACCTGGGTGCCCGGCTACTGGGCCTACGGCTACTGGAACCCCGGCTACTGGGCGCCCATCCGCACCGCCCCCGTCGGCTACGTCTACGTGCCCGGCTGGTGGGAGAACGAGGTCTACGTCGAGGGCTACTACCGCTCCGACGACCGCCCCGAGTGGGAGTGGGTCGAGGGCTACTACCTCGACGACGGCACCTACGTCCGCGGCTACTGGATGCCCACGGGCGGCGGCCCCGACGGCTACACCTGGGAGCCCGGCTTCTGGGACGGCGAGCAGTACGTCGACGGCTTCTGGCGCCCGGAGTACCGCAACGACTACGTCTGGGTCGACTCCTACTACGACGCCGAGGGCATCTACCACTCGGGCTACTGGATGCCGCAGGACGACGTGGGCGGGCAGACCTGGATCCCCGGCTGGTTCGACGGCAACGAGTGGGTCGAGGGCTACTGGGTCCCCGACGCGCAGATCACCGCCGAGGCCGTCGACGACTGGGTCCCGCCGGAGGGCGTCCAGGACGGCTGGCAGGACGAGACGATCGACGAGCGCGGCGACGCCCCGCCCGCCCGCCTGATCCAGCGCTACGAGGAGGAGACGGGCGAGGCGCCGCTCGCGCTGCCCGTCACGCCGGAGGAGTAGCCGCGCGGATCTCGCGGGCGAGCCACCCCTCGAGGACGGCCGCCCGCTCCGCCGCGGGCAGCAGCGCGCCCTCGCCGGTCGCCCGCGCGCGATCGGCGACCGGGCGCAGCGCCAGCGCCGCCGCCACGCTGACGTTGAGCGACTGCGCCATGCCGAGCACGGGGACGCAGACCACGCCGTCGGCCGCGGCCCGGGCGGCCTCCTCGGAGACGCCGAGCAGCTCGGCGCCGAACCACAGGCACACCTGGCGCGTCGACGGGCACGGCCTCGGGCGCGACCGGGTCGCCCACCAGATCGGCGCGACGTACATGGGCAGCCGGCGGCGCGCACGGTGCGCGACGCCGGCCTCGGCCGAGTCGTGGAGGTGCAGCTGCAGCCAGTGTTCCGCGCCGCGGGCGGGCCCGCGACGGTGCCGCCGGCCCGGCGACGAGGTGGACGTGGTGGATGCCCTGCGGGCATCGCAGGTGCGGGCGGATCGCAGCGACGTTGTGGCGGTGGTGCACGGCCTCGACGGCGCAGTGGACGCGGCCCAGCCGGCGATCCAGCACCTCCTCCGCATGCGCGCGGCGGCGGTCGGTGAGCATGCCCCCGGTTATCCTGGCCCGGCACCTCTTCGAGCCCTGGAGCGTCCCGGGTGCCCTCACCGCGAAGCAAGCGCGCCACCTGCGCGCGCTGGCCCACCACCTCGACCCCGTGGTCCGCGTGGGCGCGGCGGGCGTGAGCGACGCCGTGGTCGAGAAGACGGTGGAGGAGCTCGAGATCCACGAGCTCATCAAGGTGCGGATCGACGGCGACCGCGACGAGGTGCGCGACGGCGCCCACGCGCCGGTGGAGCGCACCCCGGCGCGGAGTTGGCGCAGATCATCGGCAAGATCGCGGTGCTGTACAAGCGGCGGCGGAAGGATCCCGACATCGTGCTGCCGGCGGCCGGCGACCGCTGACCGGGGCCGCTATGGTGAGGCATGGCACTCACCTGGCTGCTGCCCGCCCTCCTGACCGGCTGTGACCGCGGCGACTACGACGGCGACGGCTTCCTCGCGCCGGCCGACTGCGACGACGGCGATCCGTACACCTACCCCGGCGCCGAGGAGGTGCCGTACGACGGCAAGGACCAGGACTGCAACGGCAGCGACCTGACCGACGCCGACCACGACGGGGTCGAGGCGGTCCAGGTCGGCGGGCCGACCGCAACGACCTCGACCCGACGCAGCACCCGGGCGCCGAGGAGATCCCTACGACGGGGTGGACGGCGACTGCGACGGGTGGAACGACGACGACTTCGACCACGACGGGTTCGAAGCACGGGCCACGGCGGCGAGGACTGCGACGCATCGACCTCGCGGATCACGCCCGTCGACCTGACGGGCGACGGTACACCGTGCAGCGGCGACTGCGACGAGGGCGACCCGCAGCGCCACGAGGGCGCCGAGCCCGTGTGCGCAACGGTGGCTTCGACGACGACTGCGACGAGGTCCTCGGACCGCACGCCCGTCGGGGTGCTGTCGCCTCGACGACTTCTCGCCAGGATCGGGGCGGGGCCGGCGATCCACGACTTCGGCACGGCGCTGGTCGCGCCGGGCGACCTCGACGGCGACGGGCTCGAGACCTGGTGGTGTCAAGGCTGGGGCCGGCGCCGGAGTGGGACACGACGACGACGATGGCGGCGGACTGCGCCGATCGTCCGGGACGTCCGGGACGCGTGGCACCGGCTCGACGGGACCACCGGCACCACGGGACCACAAGCACGGGCACGGGCACCACGGGCACGGGCACGGGCAACAGCACGGGCACCACGGGCACCACGGGCGTCGACCACCACGCCGGCCCCGAGGGCGACCTCCGCGCTCTGATCCACGCGCTCCCCGTCCCCGCCCCGTCCCGACCAGAACAGCGCCTGGGGCCATGCCTTACCTCCCACCACCGACGCCACCTCCTCTCCGTCGGCGACGTCGACGGCGACGGCCTGGGTGACCTGCTCTTCGCCGATCAGACCGCCGACAACCGCGTCTGGCTGGTGGCCTCGCCGCCGCCGGGCGACAGCCTGGTCCAGGACGTGGCGCGGCTGGTGCTCGTCGCCGACAGCGCCCGGGCGTGGCCGCAGCGCCACCCGCCTCGGCGACCTGCTGGTGGTCGGGGCCCCGGCGCCGACACCGTCCAGCTGCTGCCCGCCGACACGACCGGCACCCGCGCTCGGCCAGGACGGCGCGAAGCTGCTCGGCCCCGCCGGCGAGGCGCCGGCATGGCCGTGCTCGCCGCCGACACCGACGGCGACGGCGACGCCGAGCTGCTTCGTCGAGCCTCCGGCGGCCCGTTCCCCACCGTGTCCCACGCTCCTACCGCGTCGCCGACGCCCACCCTCCGGCACGGCCCAGCTGGTGGAGCGGCGCCGTCGGCGTCGTCGACACGCGGCTAGGCCGAGCACCACCGAGCCTCTCGAGCGGCGACCTCGACGGCGACGGGCGCGCCGACACGCTCGTCTCGCCGTACGCCAGCGGCTCCGTGGGCAGAATCGCCATCTGGACCGAGCCGCTCGGGTTCTCGACCTCGCCGTCGACGACGCGCCCATGCAGCGGTCGGCCTCGGCGACGACACCGCCGGCTACGCCGTGCTCTCCTGCGCGACCTCGACGGCGACGGCAACGACGACCTGCTCGTCGGCGCCCCCGGCGTCGTGGGCGGCGATCGGCGACCCAACAAGCCCGGCGCGGTGCACGTCTGGTACGGCCCGCTCGATCCGGGCACCGAGATCAGCGTCAGCGCCGACCTCTACGTGCTGGGCAGCTACACGGGCCAGCGCACCTGGGCCGGCTCCGCCCTGGCGCTGGCCGACGGTGACGGCGACGGCGAGGCGGACCTCTGTCGGCGCCGCACCTCGGCAGCGGCGCCGTCGCGGCGCTGCCGGGCGGGCTGACGGCGCCTACGGCTTCTGACGCCTCCCGGCCTGGTAGACAGCTCGGCTACAATGCATCCCTCGGAGGTCGGATGCGCCGGTCACCCTCACCCTGGCCCTCGCCGGCTGCATCGGCGGCGGCGGCCACGGCCTCGACACCGACGACGGCGACAAGGCCGCGGACGTCCTCACCGACGTGGACGCCGACGCCGACGCCGACGCCGACAGCGACGCGGACGCCGACACCGACACCGACACCGTCCCCGCCGATCCCGACAGCGACGGCGACGGCCTGTCCGACGCCGAGGAGATCGCCTCGGCAGCGATCCGCTCGACCCCGACACCGACGGCGGCGGCACCCCCGACGGCGTCGAGGTCGCCGACGGCACCGACCCGCTCGACCCTGGCCTGGCCGACGACCTCGCCTGGTGCCTGTTCCCCTCGGTGAGTCGACAACCTGGCCTACGTCCCGCCGCCGCCGGCGTTCGACCCCACTTGATCCGCGCGTCGACCCAGTTCGCGACGAGCGAGCGCGGCCTGTTCGACTTCACCCGGGACGCCGACGACGGCGCCATCCTCGCCCGCCGAGCAGTACTCCGTCCTCGCCTTCGACCTGTACGGCCGACCCCGACGGCGACTACCTCTGGTGCGTGGTACGACGCCGACGACGCGGTGCGCATCGACCTTCGGCTGCGCTGGTCGCCGACGCGCCGCTGGTCGACGCCTGGACCCTGGTCGCCACCGGCGGCTGGACCGATTGCCCCGCGCTCGACCCCGCCGTCTACGGCACGAGCGACGTGCGCACGCTGCTGCGCGCCGCGCCGGACCTTCGCCGTCGGCGACATCGGCGCGCTCGCGCCCGAGCTGCTGCAGGCGGAGGTCTCCGACTGGGCATCGCCCGGGCCCCGTCCGTCTCGGGCCTGTACTGGGGCACTGACGGCGTCCACGTCTCGCTCTCCGGCTACGACTTCGGCTTACGAGGCCGCCTGCGAGCAGCTCGACGACGGCGCCGGCAGAGCCTGCTGCCGAAGCCCACCGCCTCGTCCCCGACGGCGTCCGGCTCGGCTTCGGGCGCTGGTTCGACCCCGTCTCCGACGTGACGGGCGTGGCCTGCCGCCGCGCCGACGCCGTCGTCTCGCAACCCGGCTGGACTCCCGCCACCGGCACGCTCGACGCCACCTACATGGGCTGGTCGCTCACCGCCGCGCCGTCCCCCACCGATCCCGACGACCTCGGCGACGTCCGGTGGGACCGGGACGGCAACGGCGTGGTGGAGGCCGTCCCCGCGTCGGTCACCGTCACGTTCTACGACGTACGACGCCGTCACCCTGTGCACCCTGACCTACGACGCCGACGACGCCGCGCCCATCGACCCGGCCACGCTCACGAGCCTGTCGGGCGGCGAGATCTGGCGCGCCTGGAGCCTCGACCTGCGCGACGGCGAGTCCGACTGCCCGGCGCTCGACGCCGCCGTCTACGGCACCACCAGCGTCCAGGACCTCTTCGACGACGGCCCGCTGCGCTTCGGCCTCGGCGACGTGGCGGGCACCGCGAGCGTGCTCCAGGACTGGTTCGGCACGGGCTACGACGACTACCTGTACGCCGGCTACTTCGCGCTGAACGGCAGCCTCGAGGCCGAGGAGTGGTCCTGCTGGCCGGGCCCGGGACCTGCGCGACTGCCCGCCTTCGGCGACGGCGGCACCATCAGCGGCGCCGCCGACCTGCGCGACGGCTGGCCGCTGTCGTCGACGCAGCCGACCTGGATCGTCGGCTTCGACCCGCTCAGAGCCCCAGCGAGGCCGCCACCCGGCCGCGGTGCCACGCGGCGTCGCCGTGGTCGAGCTCCTCGGCCCGGACCCGGCGCGCGAACAGGTGGCAGGTCGTGCTCGGCGGTGAAGCCGATGGCGCCGTGCACCTGGTGGCCCTTCGCCACGATCCGCGCCGCGGCGTCGCTGACCCAGGCCTTGGCCACCGACACCGTCCGCGCCGTCTCCTCGGCGTGGGGCGCGGCGTCGAGCGCCCAGCAGGCCTCGCCGGTCACGCCGCGCGCGCCGAGCAGGTCCACCGCCATCTCGGCGCAGTGGTGCTGGATGGCCTGGAGCGTGCCGATGGGCTTGCCGAACGCCTCCCGCTCCTTCGCGTAGCCGACGGTGAGCTCCAGCACGCGCTCGCAGGCGCCCACCATCGCCGCGCAGCCCGCCGCCGCGCCCCGCTGCGCCAGCAGGTCGGCCACGCGCTGCCCCTCGCCGCGGCGGCCGAGCACGGCGTCGTCGGGCAGGGCCACGCCGTCGAGCGCGACGTCGGCGCGGGCGTCGCGGCCCACCGTCTGCACGGGCTGCGCCTGCACGCGGTCGGCGGGCACGAGCGCCACGGTGACGCCTTCCCCGTCCCGCGCCACGACCAGCACCGTGTCGGCGACGTGCGCCCAGGGGACCAGCGGTGCGGTGCCGTGCAGCGCGCCGTCGCGCACCGCCACGTCCGGCGGGCCCCACCCGCGCGCCGTCACCGCCACGACGTGCTCGCCGGCCACGATCGCCGGCAGCAGCCGCTGGCGCTGCTCGTCGCTGCCGAAGCGCGCGATCGCGTCGGCCGCCAGCGCCACCGTCGGCACGAACGGGCTCGGCAGCAGGTGCCGGCCCTGCGCCTCGATCAGGACGGCCAGGTCGGCGAAGCTGCACCCGCCGCCGCCGTGGTCCTCGGGCAGGGCCAGGCCGAGCCAGCCGAGCTCGGCCAGCTGCGCCCACAGCTCGGGCGCGTAGCCGCGCGGATCGTCGGCCATGGCGCGCACGTGGGCGACGGGGCACTCCTGCTCGAGGAAGGCCCGGGCCGCCTGCCGCAGCTCAGCCTGCAGCTCGCTGGGACGCAGATCCATGGCTCACCCCTGCCGCGGCGGCGTCTTGTCGGAGCGGACCCACACGCCCGGACGCGACTCGCAGAACAGCTGCACCAGCACCCCGCCCGTGAGCTTCGGGTGGATGAAGGTGTCGTTCCAGCGGCCGCCGTCGGTCTCGCCGGCGTTGGCGCCGAAGGTCTTCACGTCGTGGTGCTGGCAGGCGGCCATGGCGGCGTCCCAGTCGGCCACCTCGAAGGTGACGTGGTGCGCCGCGGCGCCGCGCCCGTCGAGGAACTTGTCGATGAACGAGCCCTCGCCGCGCGGCATGATGATCTCCCAGCAGATGCTGGTGCCCGGGATGTTCATGACGAGGTCGGCCATGTCCTCGTGCTCGTCCTCGGGGGTGCGCCAGACCTGGCGGAAGCCGCACAGGTCGGTGAGGAAGCCGGCCAGCGCGTCGCGGTTGCGGTAGCCCTGGCAGACGTGGTCGATGCCCACGATGCCGAGCGCCGGGGCGTCGGTGGGGGCGGCGGGCAGCGTCGTCGGCTTCGCGCCGGGCAGGTCGCCCCAGGAGCCGCGGCCGCCCGGCGCGAACAGGCGCCAGGTGACGCCCGGGCCGGCGTCGAGCGGGGTGAGGCTCGCGTCGACCCAGCGCTTCACGTCGCCCGTGAACGGCAGGCCGCGCCGGCCGAGCTCGGCGACGGTGGCCTCCATGTCGGGCACCTCGGCCGCGACGTGGTGCAGGCCCGGGCCGCGGGGCGACTCGAGGAACGCCTGGAGGACGGAGTCGTCGCCCAGCGGCGCGACGAGCTCCCAGACCTGGCCGTGGGTGCCGGGCACGGCGAGGCGGGCGCCCTGGACGCCGGCCTCGGCGTGTTCGTAGCTGGAGAGGCGCCGGAAGCCGAACAGGCCCTCGAGCATGGCGAGCTGCGAGGGGAGGTCGGGCACGGCGTGCGCGAGGTGGTCGATGCGGTAGAGGTCGAGCATGGCGAGGTCCTGGGGTGGCGAGGTGGAGATGACGCAAAGGCGTCGGGCGCCTTTGCGTCATCCGGGTCAGCTCGGGTGCGGCTCGATCCAGTCGTAGCCCTTGTCCACGAGCTCCTTGATGAGCCGCAGGTTGTACCGGTTCATCGCCCCGAGCCGCGTCGCGAGCTCCTTCAGCTCCGCCTCGTACGCCTCGGGCGTCCAGCAGTGGTTCACGAGCCCGATCTGCTCGGCCCGCCGCCCGTCGATCCGCACCCCGGTGAGCATCAGCTCCTTGGCCATCGCCCGCCCGATCCGCGCCGGCAGCCGCCGCAGCCCGCCCCAGCCCGGCGCGTTGCCGCCGAACTCCGGCTGGTCGGGGTCGCCGTCCTCGGTCATCTTCGGCCGGTACGGCGGCCGCGCCGACAGCGTGATCTCCACCAGCCCGACCTTCGCGGCCTCGCTGCACACGATGAAGTCGGCCCCGAGCGCGATCTCGAGCCCGCCGCCGAGCGCGTAGCCGTGGATGGCCGCCAACACCGGGATCGAGGTCCGCTCGATGGTGTCGATCATCCGCTGCCCCATCCGGCCCTGCTCGACCCGGTCCTTCTTCGTCAGCTCCTCGGACCAGTGCAGGTCCATCCCGGCGCAGAACGCCCGCCCGGCGCCCTGCAGCACCACGCAGCACACGTCCTCGTCCGCGTCGAGCTCGGTGAACGTCCGCGTGATCTCCCGCATCATCTGCGGGTTCAGCGCGTTGAGCTTGTCGGGCCGGTTCAGCGTCAGCCAGGCGACGCGGTCCTCGATCTTCAGGTCCAGGGTTTCCATCGGATTCTCCAGGGTTTACGAGCGGGGCAGCCCGAGGCCGCGGGTGGCGACGACGTTGCGCTGGATCTCGGAGGTCCCCGCGAGGAACGTCGCAGCGACGGCGTCGAGGCCGAGGTGGGTGAACAGCGCGCCCATCGGCGCACCCTCGCGCGCCCAGCGCTGGGCCTGCAGCCCGAGCACCTTCGCGCCCGTGCGCGCCAGCCGCTGGTGGAGCTCGGCGCTGAACAGCTGGTTGGCGGACGCCTCGTAGCCCACCGCGGTCTCGCGCCCGTCCTCGGCCGACAGCTCCTGCGAGATCGTGACCCGCGCCAGATCGTAGAGGACGCGCACCTCGACGTACCGCTGCGCGAGCTCGTCCCGCACCGCCGTCCGCCAGTCGGGCCGCAGCGCGGGCGGCTCGGCCTGCACGAACGCCACCAGGTCGCGCAGCACCTGCTCGTACTTGATGACGGCGCCGATCCCGGACCGCTCGAAGGTCAGCGTGTCCATCGCGACGTAGAACCCGCGGTTCTCGTCGCCGATCCGGTTCGCCACGGGCACCCGTGCGTCCTCGAAGAACACCTCCGCGAACGGCGCCGCCCCGCGCAGGTCCTCGATGGGCCGCACCGTCACGCCCGGCGTCGCCACGTCGACCATCAGGAACGTGATGCCGCGGTGCTTCGGCGCCGCCGGATCCGGGTTCGTGCGCACCAGCACGAACAGCCAGTCGGCGTGGTCGCCGAGCGACATCCAGACCTTCTGCCCGTTCACGACGTAGTCGTCGCCGTCGCGCTCGGCCCGGGTGCGCACCGCGGCGAGGTCGCTCCCGGCGTTCGGCTCCGAGAAGCCCTGCGCCCAGCGGGTCTCGCCCTTCGCGATGCCCGGCAGGAACCGCGCCTTCTGCGCGTCGGTGCCGTGCTGCCAGCAGGGTGGGGCCAGCAGGAACAGCGCCGATGCCGTTCACCGTGGGCACTCCGGGCGCATCATCTCCTCGTGCAGCACGAAGGCCTCGATGGGGCCGAGCCCGGCGCCGCCGAACGCCTCGGGCCAGTGCGCGACCTGCCGCGCTCCGCCAGCGCCGCCGCCCAGGTCGCGCGCGGTTCGCTGCCGCGCCGGATCGGCGCTGTCGACGCGGCGGCCCAGCGTAGCCGAGCACGTCCTCGGGCTCGAGGCTGTGCTCGTCGGCGCGAGGTCGGGCCGGTAGGCGGCGGGGAAGCGCCCTCGTGGAACGCGCGCACCCGGCGCGGAAGGCGGCCTGCTCGGGGGTGTCGGCGAAGTCCATCGGCTCCCTCATGGTAGACCGCTCGCGGTCCCAGGTGGTGGCGGTGACGCCGCGGGCGCGCAGCTCGCCAGCGAGCTTCCCCGTCGACGCGCGCGGCAGCTCGCCCAGTGCTCGACGTACCGGGCACCAGCTTCGGCAGCCGCGTTCCGACCCAGGCGGCGATCTCGGCGGGTTGCACGTCCTCACCGTCGCAGGCACCACGGTAGATGGCGACGTCCCTCCTCCTCAGCGCGCCGAGGGCACGCCGACAACGCGGCGCACTCGCACCTTCGGGTGCGTTGATCGCGCGCTCGGTTCGAAGGCCGAGATGTCTCCTCGCCGCGGCGCCGATGGCGGTCCCGATGTGGCTGACGTGAAGAAGTAGCAGCCGTCCTCGCTCGACGACCGCCGCGGCTTGCCCGTGGAACCAGAGGTTGCGGAACGCCCGCGCCGGGCCTCCTCCGGGAAGCCGTAGCCGGTGAACATCTCCCAGCCGCTTCGGCCGGACGACCAGCTCCGGGCCGCCCCGGCCTGCACGGCCGGTCGTTCGCGTCGACGACGCGCACGTCGTAGCGGTCGGTGCACGCCCGGGCCGCAGGAGCCGGTCTTCCACTGCCCGTAGGGGCTCGCCGCTGCCGATCTCCGTCGAGGTGTAGGTCTCGACGGTGTGGACGCCGAACCGCGCGTGGAAGTCCGCGTCGAGCGCCGACTCTACGTAGAACGTCTTCAGCGGTGGTCGCGGTCGTCGGCGCGCGGCGGTCATTCCAGGTGGGGATCGACAGACCCCCATCGCGACCTCGGCGCCGAAGTGCCGCACGTCGTCCCAGAACCGCGAGGGCGCTGAAGCGGTCGACGACGGCGAGGCGCCCCGCCCCACAGTGCGGCAGGCCGTCCCACAGCCCGGCGGCGTGGAACAGCGGCAGCGGGCAGTAGACGGTGCGGCCGTGCCTGTCGAGGTGGTCGAGGCTGTCGGCGGCGCAGGTGAGCGCGAGCGCGTGCGGGACGACGATGCCCTTGCTCGGCCCCGTCGTGCCCGAGGTGCGCTACGATCGCCTGCGTCGCGGGCTGACGGCGGGCCGCGGCGGGTCCCCGGCCCGCGCGAGCAGGCGCGACAGCGGCACGGCGGGGCGCGTAGGCGCCGCCGAGGGGCCCCGGCCCGTCCAGGCGGACGATCAGCGAGCGGAGCCCGCTCACGTCGATGTCGTCGAGCAGGCCCACCCACGGCTCGTCGATGACCAGGTGCGCCGGCAGCCGGAGGAGCGCAGGACGTGCTGCAGCAGGTCCTTGCGGTAGGCGATGCTGCTGATGGGCACCATCACGGCGCCGATCCGGCGCCAGCGCGAACGCCACGACCGGGAAGTCGACGCCGTTCGGCAGCATCACCGCCACGGTCCCCCGGCGCACGCCGGGCGTCGAGTTCTGGCGGCGAGCCGGCCCGCCAGCTCGCGCACCTCGCCGACGGTGACCAGACCGTCACGCGTCGCGACCAGCGGCCGGGCGGGGCCTCGCCGGCCGCCCGCGCGTCCAGCATGTCGCACAGGGTGAGCCTCGGGTTGTGATTTTCCCACCTGGCCCCCGGAGCAGGTCCAGGTTGTAGGCCTGTTGGCCAGGCTCGCCATGGCGGCACCCGCGCAGTATTTGTATTGAGCTTCCGATGCGCTCCCGCAGCCCACCAACTGGGCGTGTTCCCGTGCGAGCCCGGACTGGCGCTGGGACACCGCGACCACCCGCCCCCGACCACGACCCAGGGTCAGCTGCCGGCCGGGGCCACGTCGAGGCCCGAGGGCCGCGTCGCGCTCGCGCCCGGCGACTGCCTGGTGCTGCGGCCCGGCGTCCGCTACCGGTGCCGCAGCCGAGGACCCGCTGCTCGTCCACGTCGTCCACTACGACTACGACGACGACAGCGCGCCACCCGCGCTCCACCGGCCCCTCGTCGACGTGACCTTCTTCCGCGTCACCACCCGCGCCATCGGCGCCCACCTCGCGGGCGACGCCGCCGAGGCCGACGCCTGGCTCGCGGCCCTGCTCGGTACTGCCCGGCAGGACGGCGTGCGCGCCGCGGGCCCCTCGACGACCACGCCCAGCGCATCGAGCAGGTGTGTCGGATCGCCAGAGCGCCCGGCGCCGCCTACCGCCGCCGACCGCAGCTTCCTGGCCAGAGCCTTCGACCACTTCACGCGCCTGTCTGGCGGTCGCCCGGCGCGGGTGACGCCGCGGAGTCCTGCGCCACCGTGACCTGGCGCCGCCTGCGCTGCTGTCGTCGAGCCACCCGGTGGGGCGGAGGTGGAGCCTCGCCGGATTCCTCCGACATCCACCACTTCAGCCGCGTGTTCAAGGCGCGCACCGGCCGCCTGCCGACCCGCTTCCGCAGGGGAGGATAATCCCCCGCCATGCCCGACCTCACCGATGTCGAGACCGCCGCTCGACGGCCGCCGCGCCCGAGGCTAAGAAGGCGACCGCCTGCGCTGGTGTGTGACCTGGTCTTCGGCTGAAGAACGCCTTCTTCGGGCACCGTCTCCGACCGCGGCTTCTCGCTCATCCTGCGCCGCCCTGGCAAGCGAACCGTGGCCCTACGCCACGGGCAATCTTCGCGACGGCGCCGGCACGCTCGCTGTCGACGTGCGCTGCGCCCTGCCCGGCTGGGCGTCTGGTCAGCCGCGCAGCGCTGCCGCCGATGGTGCCTGCGCCTTCGGCACGCGGGCGTGCTGCTCACGTCGTCGCCGGAGCTGTCCCCCGTGGCGTGGCGGATCTGGCTCGCGGTCGCGCTCGTCTGGATGCCCGTCGCCGGCGTGATCCCGTCGGGGGTCGTGGTCAACGAGGCCAGGCGCGACCGGGTCGCCACCCCTGACGGCCGTGGAGGAGGCGCTGGCGCCGCTCAATGTCGGCGAGGCGACGGCGTGGCGCAACCGCCGTGCGCCTGGTGCAGCGCGAGGCCGAGCGTGTTGAAACACCCACCTCCGGCCCGGCGTATCCCCTCGAGCCGGGAGGTGGATGGCCCGACGCCGGATCATCGAGGGACGTGGGACTGCACGAGCTGCGACCAGCAGGGCATCGCCGGGCGGCACAAGGAGTGCCCGCAGTGCGGCAACCCGCGCTGAGGCACGCCGAGCGCACCACCGGCGGCGCCACTCCGCTCGGGCGCGTCCACCGCCACGGCACCGACGCCGCGGCCGTCGAGCCCGCCGGCGCCGGCGCCGACTGGTACCGCCCCCGCTGCCAGTCCGCCAACCGCGACGTGGACCGGTGCGTCCAGTGCGGCGGCCACCCGGCGAGCAAGCCGATGCCGCCGCCCGAGCGCACCCGCACCCCACGGCCCGCGCCCCGCGCCGCCCGGCCGCCGAGCGACGGCCGCTGGCTCCGCCGCCTCGGCTGCCCCCGCGTCCACCCCCGCCCGTGCTGGCCGTCCTCGCCGGCGTCGCGCTCTGCGGCGGCTCCCCGCTGCTCGTCGCTCACGTGAACGGCCCGCGCACTGTCCAGGCGCGTCACGCACCGCACCTGGGTCCGCCAGGTCGACGTGGAGCGGCTGGTCATGGCCCCCGACGCCGGCTGGGAGGACGCCATGCCCGCCCCCGCCGGGCTCCCCGGCAGCGGGGCGCTGTCCGCGGGCCGCGGCGCCGTCCTCGGCTGCGAGGCCCGCGCCTGCTGGCCGCGCCCGCCGCAGGGCGCCACGACCGCCCGCGTCACCGGCCGCCGCTGGTCGCGCACCGTGCAGACGCGCCGGCTGGTCGCCTCGCAGGGCGAGGGCTGGGACGACGCCGTCCCCCGCGGCCACGGCGTGCTGCCCGCCCGCGGCGAAGGCGGCAGCGAGGGCCTCTCCGGCAGCCCGAGCTGCCGCGCCCGCGAGCGCGAGCCCGAGCGCTGCCACGACGAGACGCACCGCGAGGCCTGCGGCACCACCGAGCGCTGCACCCGGCGCGACCTCGGCAACGGCTTCGCCGAGGAGGTCTGCCGCGACGAGACGAAGTACTGCACCCGCTCCGAGCGCGTCTGCACCCCCGCCGTGCGCGACGACTGGTGCACCTGGACGGTGCTGCGCTGGCAGGACGGCCGACGCGAGGTCCGCCAGGGCACCGACGAGCCCCCGGCCTGGCCCGCGCTGGCTCCGCGCCCCGACGAGGCCGTCTCCCGCACCGCCACCTACACCCTCGACGTGGCGCCGCTCGCCGGGCCGGGCCGCCGCGAGGTCCACCTCGACGACGCCGAGGCGCTGCAGGCCCACCGGCCCGGCGCGCTCGTCTACGCCTGGGACGGCCGCGCCGAGGCCGTCCCGCCCGCGCTCGTGCCGCAGGGCACCGCGCCGCGCTTCGACTGCGGCGATGCCGTCCCCGCCGACCGCCTCGCCGAGCGCCGCTGGTGCGACTTCGAGCGCTGGGCGTGGCGCGCCGAGCCGCCGCGCACCGCCCGCGACCCCGACGGCGCGCCCCCCTGGCCCGACGGCGCGCTCGGGCGAGACGGCCGCGAGACCCGCCAGGAGTGGCTGCTCGTCGACCTCGCGTGGACGCGCGGGGAGGCGCTCGGCACCGTCCAGCAGCGCTACGAGGTGGGGGCCTGGGACGACTGGGCGCCCGACACCACCGTCGGGGTGCGGGTCGACCGGCAGGCGCGCTTCCTCGGGTTCGCCGAGTAGCGATCGTGTCCGGGAAACCCGGATACGGGATCGGGAGCGGAGGTTCCGATGTCGCTCGTCGCCTGGCTGGTCGTCTCCCTCGTCATGGTCGTCATCCAGGGCCTGCTCCTGCAGACGGCCTGCGTGGCCGCCGGCGAGCGCTCACCCCGGTTCGTCACCGCCCTGTTCACCGGCCTGATGGGCGCGAGCCTCGGCAGCATCACCGTCTTCGCCTTCGGGTGGACGGTGGGGCTGCTGGTGCACCTGTTCGTCGGGCGCACCTTCGCCTGGATCGCGGGGATCGGCCTCGGCTTCCTCGTGACCTCGACCGTCTACAAGCTCCGCTTGCGCCTGCCGGTGGGCGCCTCGCTGAAGATCGCCGCGCTGCACCTCGCCGCGACCTGGCTCATCGACGGCCTGGTCTGGGGCGTGGTGAAGCACGGGCTCTTCTAGCAGGCGCCGTCGCGCCGCCGGCGCACGAGCGCCAGCAGCCCGATCGCCGCCAGCCCGGAGACGCCCCCGGGCGCGACGTTGCAGCCCGAGGTCGGCTTCGGCCGCCAGGACTCGGCCGTGGGCACCGCGCAGGTCTCGCCCGCGTTCAGGGCCTCGCCCGCCGCGTTCTCCTGCACGATCGTCAGGCACTGCTCCGTCCCCTGGGGCTGCGACGGGCCGGTGGTGGCGACGTGCACGGTCTCGACCTCCGAGAACGGCCCGGGGATCGCGCGCAGCGGCGTGCCGTCCTCGGCGAGCACGCGCAGCACCGACAGCGGCGCGCTCGCATCCACGGCGACGTCGAGGCGCCAGCTGCTGTCCATGTCCCCCGAGGACGCCCCCCACAGCCCCTGGTGCACGACCTCGAGCGAGACCACCGTGGGGACCGGCGGCCCCGACAGCGGCGCCGCCGTCGTGAGGCCGGTGTGGAAGGCGACGGCCTCGATGGGCTCGCCCGACCAGTCGTCGACGATCTGCGCGACGTAGTCGGCGTCCGCGGCGAGCACCTCCGCGGGCCTCACGCCGTACAGGTCCTCGCCGAGCCCCTCGAAGGCCACGCCGACCGTCTCGCCGTCCGCGTCGCGCAGCTCCACCGGGTACGGGTAGCAGTGGAAGCCGGACCAGACGAGCAGCCGGGCGTCGATGGGGACGTCGACGTCGCCGTCCGCCGGCCCCGCCCAGCTCGAGACCTCGCAGGTCGTGGTGGCCGCCTCGTCGGCGTGGGCCACGGCGGGGAGCAGAAGAAACAGCATGTCGACCTCCTGCCCGAGCCGAGAGCAAGCCCCAGGCCAGGCCGAGCCGGACGGGGTCGCGCCCGATGCCGCGCCCGGATCGCGACATCTGCGCCCGGGTCACTGGCCGGGGAGCATCCGGTCGACGTCCTCGAGCACGTCCATCGCGGTGGGCCCGTCGCCGCCGCCGCCGTCGCCCTCGAGCTGGTCGCTCAGGTCGTGCAGCGCGCTCTGGCCCCGGAAGTTCAGCCGGGTGCGCAGCGGCTCCTCCTGCAGCTCCCCCGCCGGCGCGAAGGCCAGGCCCACACCGCCGGTGCTGCCCTGGTCCGTCTCGGCGAGCGCCATGCCCATCCAGGTGCCCACGTCGTCGCCGAGCGCGGCCGAGAGGTCCTCGGCGAGCCCGCGCATCCCGTCCTTCCAGTCCCCCCCCGTCGGGCCGAGGATGGTGGTGACGCAGGGGAACTCCGAGCACTCCACGCTCTGCACGACGAACCCCGGGTGCTTCGCCACCTCGGCCTTCAGCAGCGCCTCGAACGCCTCCGGCCGCATCGCCGCCGGCACGTCGTCGGTCCACGGGACGGGGTCCCCCTGCGTGGCGGCGACCTGCCCGCGCGCCACGGCGCCGGTGAACTGCGCCTCGGCGAGCTGCTGGCGCAGCGCGTCGTTCTCCTGCTGCAGCGACTGGACCTGCTCCGACAGCGTGCCCGTGGGCGCTGGCCGCGGGGCCGGCGCGGCGCCGTCGAAGCGCTGCGTCTGGCCGGCCGCCACGACCACCGGCCCGTCCGCGAGCCCGACCTCCGCCGTGCCCTCGTACACCGCCACCGTGAGCAGCGCGCCCAGGGCGCCACCGGCGACCGCCGCGCCCACCAGCTGCTTCCCGTCCATCTCGACCTCCTGTGGCCCGGGTTCACGCAGCACCGCCGCCCGAGGTTCCACCGAGATCCGGGCCCGCCCGTCGACCCGCACCGGCACGTCGCCAGCGACCAGGGCGAGCTGGCCGTCCACCCACTGGTCGCCCGCGACCAGCACCACCGACGGCCGCCGCCGGCGACGGACGCCACAGCCCCGCCCCCAGCGCCAGCAGCGCCGCCGCCGCCGCCGCGAGCCCGGCCGCCACGGCCAGCGGCGGGGCGCCTCGCCCAGCACCGCGCGGTCGAGTGCCGGCGGCGGCGGCAGGTCCGGCAGCGCCGCCAGGCCCTCGCCGAGCCGCAGCAGCTCGGCCCAGGCGAGGGCCGTGTCGGGCTCGGTGTCGATGCGGCGGCGCAGCGCGCGCGCCTCGTCGGGGGGCAGGTCGCCGGTCAGCAGCCGCGACAGGGCCTCGTAGTCCACGCTCACCGCGACCCTCCCAGCAGCTCGAGCAGGCGCGCCCGCGCCCGGTGGAGCCGCGACTTGACCGTGCCCACGGCGATCCCCTCCGCGGCGGCGATGTCGTCCACTGGCTGGTCGTGGAGGTGGTGCATCACGACGACGCGCCGCTGCGCCTCCGGCAGCCGCTGCAGCGCCTGCTCGAGGCGCTCCTGGTCGCGCCGGCGCTCCACCGGATCGGGCTGCAGCGGCGCCGACAGCTCGCCCAGCGCCACGACCTCGCCGCGGACCGTGCGCCGCCGGTGCCGGTCGACGAGGTGGCGGTGGGTCACGGTGGCGATCCAGGTGCGCAGGGAGGCCGGCCCGTCGGCGTCGAAGCGGGGCAGGGCGGCGAAGACCCGCGCCCAGACCTCCTGGTAGGCGTCCTCGGGGTCGGGGCACAGGCGCCGGCACAGGCCCCACACCAGGGGGCCGTGCTGCGCGACCAGCGCGGCCCGGTCGTCGGGCGGGCGGGGGATGCGGCGGCGGGCGGCGTGCACGCGGACTCCTGCGGCGTTCCCGAGGGTACACGCAGCACCCCGCCCCCGGGTTCCCTACGCGCGGCGCTTCCGCCGGACGAGGCCCAGCGCCACCAGCAGCCCGAGGCCGCCGCCGGCGCCGGGCGCCACGGCGCAGCCGACGTGGTCGATGGGGCCGTCCTGCCAGCCCCAGGACTCGTCGGTCGGCGCGGCGCAGACGCGGGCGGCGTCGACGGCGATGCCAGCGGCGTTCTCCTGCGCCACCAGCAGGCACTGCTCCGCCCCCTCGGGCAGCGACGGCCCCACGGTCCACACCGACAGCGCCTCCGGTTCCGCGAATGGCGCCGCCTCCGAGAGGTACCGCTGCCCGTCGTCGTCGTACACCCGCAGCACCGACAGCGGGTCGCTCGGGTCGGCGTCCACGTCGAGGGTCCAGTTCGCGTCGGCGAGCTGGCCCCGCCCGGAGCGGCCGCGGTGCGAGACCGACAGCGCCACCACGTCGACCTGCGGCGCCTCGAGCAGGGGCGCCAGGTCCTCGCCCGTGTGGAAGCGCACCTGCTGCAGCGCGCCCCCGGCGTCGTCGAGGATCGCGGCGTCGTAGGTGGTGGACGGGTCGAGCAGCGCGGGCGGGACGACGGCGAACAGCCCGCTCTCGAGCGCCTGGGGCTCGAGCTCCACCGGCGCGCCCACCGCGGGGGTCAGGCGCACGAGCGACACGGGGCAGCCGCCGTCGGCGCGCACCAGCATCCGGGCGTCGATCGGCACGTCGACGGTGCCGTCGGCGGGCCCGACCCACGAGGCGGGGCCGCAGGGCGGGGCCTCGTAGGCGGGGTCGGCGTGCGCGACGGTCGCGAGGAGCAGCAGCATGGGGAATCCTCCTGCGGGGCCCTCATGCACGGGTCGCGCCAACGCGCTGGGCGGCGGTCTCGCCGGGCGGCGGCGCCCGATCCGCGGCAGCGGCGCCCTACCCGGCGAGCCGCCAGCCGAGCGCGGTGCCCCCGAGGAACACGCGCACCGCGCCCACCTCCGGCGCCTCGATCGCCTCGGGCGGCGTCCACGGCTCCCGGACGAGCCGCACCACCTCGGCGCTCGGCGGCAAGCCGTAGAACGCGGCGCCGTGGACCGAGAGGAAGCCCGGCAGGTGCTCGAGCGCGCCGGCCCGGTCGAAGATCTCGGCGTAGGCCGCGATCGCGGTGGGCGCGTTGAAGACGCCGGCGCAGCCGCAGTCCGTCTCCTTGAGGTGGACGGGGTGGGGCGCGCTGTCGGTGCCGGCGAAGAAGCGCGGGTCGCCGCTCGTGGCGGCCTGCACCAGCGCCAGGCGGTCCTCCTCGCGCTTGAGGATCGGCAGGCACCAGGCGTGGGGCCGCAGGCCGCCCTGGAACAGCGCGTTGCGGTTCCACCACAGGTGGTGCGGCGTGATCGTGGCGCACACGCCGCGGTGGGCGCGCACGAAGGCGACGGCGGCGCGGCTCGTGACGTGCTCGACCACGCAGCGGACGGGCACACGGTGCAGGAGCGGCCCGAGCACGCGGTCGAGGAACACCCGCTCCCGCTCGAACACGTCGACCTCGGGCGCCGTGGCCTCGGCGTGGACGCACAGCGGCATCCCGGCCTCGGCCATCCGCTCGACCACCGGCAGCAGCGCCTCCACCCGCCGCACGCCGTGCTGCGCGTTGGTGGTGGCGCCGGCCGGGTACCACTTGGCGAGGAAGGTGCCCGCGCGGGAAGCCGGCCACCAGGTCGTCGGGGTCGGTCCGGTCGGTGAGGTAGGCGGCGAGCCGCGGCTGCAGCCCCTCGGGCGCGCCGCGCGCAGCCGGGCGAGGTAGGCCTCGCCCCTCGGCGGCGGTGACGACGGTGGGGGGCACCAGGTCTGGCATCGCCAGGCAGCGGCCGAACCTGGCGCTCTGGGGGCGACGGCGCGCAGCAGGGCGCCGTCGCGCAGGTGGACGTGCCAGTCGTCCGGCCGCGGCAGGGTGACGGCGCCGAGGTCGCTCACCCGCGCGACGGCCACCGAGCCTGCGACGAGCTCCCAGGTCTCGGTCTTGCCCTGCTCGGGCTCGTTGGTCGACCCCTCGGAGGCCAGGTGCTCGAGCCGCTCGGGGTCGACGTCCTTCTTCACCAGCTGGCCCGACTCGCACCGCCGCCCGGCGGTGTCCTTGTCGATGCCGAACGCGTGGTCCTTCATCGTCACGCGCACGGAGTGGCCCTGGTCGTCGCGCACGACGGCCCAGCAGCCCATCTTCTGGCAGACCTCGGACAGCTCGCCCGCCACGCGCACCGGCGCGTCGGCGTGGGCCGCGGGGTCCTCGAGGACGACCGACGCGGGGACGGCCGAGGCCAGCGTGAACGGCTCGCCGAAGGTCTTCCACTCGGCCTGGTCGGGCGCGGCGGCGCCCTCGGACGGCGCGGCGGCGGACGGCGCCTCCGCCTCGGCCGCGGCCACACCCTCGCCCTCGCCCGCCGGCGCGGCGGACGGCTCCGCCGACGACCCGCAGGCCGCCAGCACCACCAGCGTCAGGATCCGCATCGGTTGCAGGTCCGTCAGTTGCAGGTGGGCATGGAGCAGTTGGCCTGCCCCGAGATGTCGAGGAAGTCGCCGTTGCACTTCACGGCGTCGGCCATGCACTTGTAGTAGGGCGACAGGTCGCACGGCGACATGTTCAGCGTGTCGGGGCACAGGTCGGCGGCGTTCAGGTCGACCTGGTTGCACGCCGCGCCGTTGAACGCCTCGACGTACTGCTTGCACGCCTCGACGTTGGCGCTCGAACCGCCACCCGAGGGGAGGTCCATCCCGGAGCAGGCGAGCCCGAGCCCGAGCACCACCGCCGCTGCGATCCCCACGCGCGCCGCCTTCACGTTCCGCATCGAACTCTCCCGTGGATTGTCCCGCCCTCTTTCACCCGGTCTCCCGCTCCGCGCACCCCGAGGGCCCGAGATCCCCGGCCCGCCGTCAGCCCCCGTCGGTGCGGACGCCGACCACCTCGGCGTGTCCGGCCACCTCCACCGCGGCGACGTGCAGCACCGCACCGTCCCGCTCCCACCGGGACGCCGCCAGGCCCGGCTCGCCGTTGTCGACGGTCCGCACCCACCCGCGCGACGACAGGGTCTCCGCCCAGGCGGCCGCCATCCGGTCGCTCGCGCCCGCCTCGCCGCGCACCGCGATCCGGCGCTCGTCGCACGCCACCACCTCCTCGCCGTCGGGCGGCAGCCCGTAGCCGGCCCAGGGCGCGCACGGCGGCACCCGCACCGCGGGCGTCGCGCCCACGGTCGGCCCCGACCCGCACCCCACCATCGCCAGCGCCCACCACACGCCAGGGTGTCGTAGCCGGTAGCGGTTATGGGGGCCCGATGCTCGTCGCCGTCGCCGCAGCCCTCGCCGCGCCCCCGAACGTGGTGCTGATCACGCTCGACACCACCCGGGCCGACGCGCTGTCCTGCTACGGGATCCCGCCGGGGCCCTACCGCCACGATCCCGTCACCACGCCCCACCTCGACGCGCTGGCCGCCGAGGGCGCCCGCTTCGCGCACTTCTTCGCCCAGGCGCCCTCCACCCTGTCGTCCCACGCGTCGCTGCTCACCGGGCTCGACCCCCACGGCCACGGCATCGTGCGCAACGGCTTCCCGCTGCCGGCCGACCTCCACACGCTCCCCGAGCGCCTGCGCGACGCCGGCTACGACACGATCGCCGCCGTCGGCTCGGCCGCCCTCGAGGCCAGCATGGGGCTCGACCGCGGCTTCCGCGTCTACGACGACCACCTGCCCGACGACCGCGGCCGCATGATCCAGGCCCCGGCCGACGACGTGGTCGCCCGCGCGCTCGCCGCCGTCGACGCCCGCCCCGACCCCGCGGCCCCGCTGCTGCTCTGGGCCCACTTCTACGACCCGCACAGCCCCTACACCCCGCCGCCCGCGTTCGCCGCGCGCACCCGCGACCCCGCGTGGGCGCGCGCGATCGACACCACCGGCGCCGACTTCGTGGCCTTCGCCCAGGCCGTGCGCCACGGGCGCGCCGCGCCGCAGGACATCGAGCAGGTGGCGTCGCTGTACCTGGCCGAGGTCGCGTTCGTCGACGAGCAGGTGCAGGTGCTGCTCGACGCCCTGCGCGGCCGCGGGCTGCTCGACCACACGCTGGTCGTCGTGGTGGGCGACCACGGCGAGACCCTGGCCGACGACCCCGTCTACGCCTGGTCCCACGGCAGCAACACCGCGCTCGAGGTCATGCACGTGCCGCTGATCGTGCGCGGCTACGGGCTGCCGATCGCCCAGCGCGCCGTGATCGAGCGGCAGGCCGGCGCGAGCCACCTCGCGCCCACCATCGAGGCGCTGGTGGGGCTGGAGCCCTCGCTGGGCGCCGCCGTGGGCTTCGAGGAGCTGCTGCGCGCCGGGCCCGTGCGCGACGAGGACGGCTGGCCCGAGCGGCCCACGCTCCCGGTCTTCGTCGAGGCCACGCGCCCGCGCCTCGCCGAGGCCGACGACGGGTGGAACAACCGCTTCATGCACCGCGGCGTGTTCGCCGGGGGCTACGGCGCCTTCCGCGTCCCGTTCCTCGACTGGCCCACCGCCCCCTACGAGTGGGGCCCCCTGCCCGACGCCGACGTGCTCGACCTGCTGCAGGAGCTCGTGGCCGACTGGGACGCCCACGCCCCGGCGCACAGCGACGCGCCGGTGGCCCCGCGGACCGAGGCGGCGCTGAAGGCCCTCGGCTACACCGAGTAGCGCCGGCCCTTCCCGGACGGTCGCTCGCATCGACGTCCGCTGACGACGGCGACCGGCGCGTGCCAGGAGTGCGACGGCAACGGGGCGCCGGTCCCGTGAAACCGAACTGTGACCCGCGGGGCAATGTGAGCACCCGACGGCCCCGTGGCCGCCACCGAGCCCGCCCGCCCGGGACAAGTCTCGTGGCTGTCGCGCCGCCCGGCCCCCGGTGCCGCCAGAAACGGGTTGGCGCCGCAGAGGCAACGGCTTACAGGTCTGCAGCGAACGATTCGTGCTCGAAGCGTTCGCCGAACCGCGCGAGCGATCGCTCGGCCGGCCCCGACGAAGGGGGCTCGCCCGCCCGCTCCCGCACAGCCCGGATGCCCACGTGACCCAGTCGAACCCCTCGCCTGCGCCGGAGCCCCCCTCGCAACCCACGTCTGCCGCCTGGGTGGTCCTGAAGTTCGGAGGCACCTCGGTCGCGTCGCCGGTGGGCTGGGAGACGATCGCCAACGCGTGCAGCGCGGTGATCGCCGAGGGCAAGCGACCGTTCGTGGTCTGCTCGGCGCTCGCCGGCGTCAGCAGCCGCATCGACGCGCTCGTCGACCAGGCCGCGCGCGGCGAGGACGTGGCCGAGGGGGTCGAGGCGATCACCGCGGCGCACCACGCCCTGGCCGAAGCGCTCCAGGTGCCGCTGCCGGCGCCGGTCACCGAGATGCTCGGCGAGCTGCGCGACGGCCTGGCGGGCGTCGCCATGGTGCGCGACGCGAGCCCGCGCGTGCGGGCGCGCCTGCTCGCGCTCGGCGAGCAGATGTCGACGCGCCTCGGCCACGTCTGGCTCGTCGCGCGCGGCCTCGCGATGGAGTGGCGCGACGCGCGCAAGCTGCTCCGCTCGGCCGATCCGCCCGCCACCGCGCCCGGCCCGCGCTTCCTCTCCGCCCGCGAGGTCGCCGTCGACCCCGAGGCCGCCGCGGGCCTCGGCAGCGTGCCCGGCGTGCTGACCCAGGGCTTCGTGGCCAGCGACGACGAGGGCGACACCGTCCTGCTCGGCCGCGGCGGCTCCGACACCTCGGCCGCGCTGTTCGGCGCGGGGCTGCAGGCCGACCGCGTCGAGATCTGGACCGACGTGCCCGGCATGTTCACCGCCAACCCGCAGGTGGCGCCCCACGCGCGGCTCATCACCCGCCTCGGGTACGACGAGGCCGAGGCGCTCTCGGCGCTCGGCGCCCGCGTGCTCCACCCGAAGTCGGTCGAGCCGCTGCGGGAGGACGGCGTGCCCCTGCTGGTGCGCTCCACCTTCCACCCCGAGCTGCCCGGCACCCGGGTCGACCCCGATCCCGGCGAGCCCGGCGTCAAGGCCGTCTCCGCCCGCAAGGGCCTCGTGCTGTTCCGCATGGAGCGGCCGAGCTCCTGGCAGCCCGTCGGCTTCCTGGCCGACGTGTCGGGCTGCTTCGCGCGCCACGGCCTCTCCATCGACCTGCTGTCGACCTCGTCGCACCTGCTGCTGGCCACGGTCGACCCCGCCGCCGCCGCCGGTGCGGTGCTCGACGCGCTGATCGCCGACCTCGCCGAGGTCTGCTCGGTGTCGGTGCAGCGGCCCGTCGCGAGCGTCAGCCTCGTCGGGACCGACGTGCGCTCCACCATCGAGCGCATCGGCCCCGTGATGATGGCGGTCGGCGAGGCCGAGCCGCTGATGGTGGTCTCCGGCGCCTCCGACCACCACCTCACGTTCGTCGTCGCCGAAGACGGCGCGGGCCAGCTCGTCGACCGGCTCCACCGCGCGCTGTTCGAGGGCCGCCGGAGCGACGACGAGGGGCTCGGCCTGACCTGGTCGGACCTCCCCACCGTGCCCCGGGAGCGCGCATGACGGTGACCCTGCGCCACCCGACCCCCGAGGACGCGCCGGCCGTCTGGAACCTCGTCCGGCGCTCCACGCTCGACGACAACTCGGCCTACGCCTACGCGATCCTCTTCCTGCACCACGCCCGGGCCTGCGCCGTCGCCGTCGCCGACGACCACGTCGCGGGCTTCGTCCTCGGCTACCGCGTCCCCGACCGGCCCGACACCCAGTTCGTCTGGCAGATCGGCGTCGACGCCGACTTCCGCGGCCAGGGCATCGGCGGGCGGCTGCTGCGCTGGCTCGCCTCCGAGGCCGACGCCGAGCAGCCCGTGCGCTGGGTCGAGGCCACCGTCACCGCCGACAACGCCGCCTCGCGCGCCCTGTTCCGCGGCCTGGCCCGCGATCTGGGCACGGCCTGCGAGGTCGAGCCCTGCCTGTCGGCCGAGGTCCTGGCGGACCACCCCGCCGAGGACCTGTTCCGCATCGGACCCATCGCCCCGGAGACCTCGCCGTGACCGACACCCCCAACGACACCTCCGCCTTCGCGCGCCTCGAGAGCGAGGTCCGCTCCTACTGCCGGTCCTTCCCCACCGTGTTCGCCACGGCGAGCGGCCCCCACCTCACCGACGAGGGCGGGCGCACCTGGATCGACTTCTTCGCCGGCGCGGGCTCGCTCAACTACGGGCACAACCCGCCCGACCTGCAGCAGGCGCTCGTGTCCTACCTCACGAGCGGCGGCGTGACCCACAGCCTCGACATGCACACCGTCGCGCGCCGGCGGTTCCTCGAGCGCTTCGACGAGGTCGTGCTGAAGCCGCGGGACCTGCGCTACAAGATGCTGTTCGGCGGCCCGACCGGCACCAACGCCGTCGAGGCCGCGCTCAAGCTGGCGCGAAAGGTCACCGGCCGGCAGCGCGTGGTGTCGTTCACCAACGGCTTCCACGGGATGACGCTCGGCTCGCTGGCGCTGACCGGCAACCGCACCAAGCGCGACGGCGCGGGCGTCTCGCTCGAGGGCGTCTCCGTGATGCCCTTCGACGGGTACCTCGGCGACGAGGTCGACACCGTCGACGTGATCGAGCGCATGCTCGACGACGGCAGCTCGGGGCTCGACCTCCCCGCCGCCTTCGTCGTGGAGACGATCCAGGCCGAGGGCGGCATCCACGTGGCCTCGGCCGAGTGGCTGCAGCGGCTGGCGGCGCTGGCGAAGCGGTTCGACGCGCTGCTCGTCGTCGACGACATCCAGGTCGGCTGCGGCCGCACCGGTCCGTTCTTCAGCTTCGAGGGCACGGGCGTGGTCCCCGACATGATCACGATGTCGAAGTCGCTGTCGGGTTACGGGCTGCCGCTGTCGATGGTCCTCGTGAAGCCCGAGCACGATCAGTTCGCCCCCGGCGAGCACAACGGCACCTTCCGCGGCCACAACCCCGCGTTCGTCACGGCCGCCGCGGCCCTCGAGCGCTGGACCACCCCCGCGCTGTCGAACAAGGTCGCCGCCGACGCCGACCACGTCGCGGAGCGCCTCGTCGCGATGGCGCCCGGCGCCGAGCACCGCGGGCGCGGGCTCATCCAGGGCCTCGTGTTCCCCGATCCCGCCGCCGCCGGCCGCGTGTCCCACGCCGCCTTCGAGCGCGGGCTGATCATCGAGACCGCCGGCCCCGACGGCGAGGTGCTCAAGCTCCTCCCGCCGCTCACCATCGACCGGCAGACGCTCGACGCCGGCCTCGACATCATCGAGGCGTCCATCGCGGCCGTCGGCGCCGTGGAGCGCCGCGCCGGCGCCCGCGCCGCGGCCCCCACCCCCGTGGAGACCTCCGCATGATCGTGCGCCGACTCGACGAGCTGCCGCCCGAGGCCACCGTCTCGAACGAGACCTGGATCAGCCGCCGCCTGCTGCTCGCGGGCGACCGGATGGACTTCTCGCTGCACGACACCGTGCTGCGCGCCGGCACCGAGACGCCCATGTGGTACAAGAACCACCTCGAGGCGGTCTACTGCATCGGTGGCGAGGGTGAGATCCGCGATCTCGCCACCGGCGAGGCCCACGCCATCGCGCCCGGCACGGTCTATGCGCTCGACCAGCACGACCGGCACGTCCTGGTCGCCAGGACGGAGCTGCGCATGGTATGCGTGTTCTCGCCGCCGCTCGTCGGGCCCGAGAACCACGACGCCGACGGCTCCTACCCGCTGATGACCCTCGAAGACGCCGGGTGAGGCCTGCGGGCGCCCGGCGACGGAGCGCCCGTGACCCCCGACGTCCAGGCGCGCCTCGGCGCGCTGTACCGCGAGATCGAGGCCGCGCGTCACGAACTCGTGTCGCTGATCAAGGAGCACACCGCCGGCCCCGTCGACGACATGGCGCTGGCGGGGCCCTCGGGCCCGGTGCCGCTGTCGGCGCTGTTCGGCGAGCGCGACGAGCTGCTGCTCGTGTTCAACATGGGCGCGCACTGCGCGTACTGCACGCTGTGGGCCGACGAGGCCAACGGCGTGCTGCGCCACCTGCGGCAGGCCGCGGCCTTCGCGGTGACCTCGCCCGATCCGCCCGAGGTGCAGGCCGCGTTCGCCGCCTCGCGGGGCTGGGCGTTCCCGATGGTGAGCCACGCGGGGACGGACTTCGCGGCGTCGCAGGGCTTCGCGGCCGAGACCGAGGACGGCCCCGGCTGGATGCCCGGCGTGGCGTCGTACCGGCGGACGCCGGAGGGCATCGTCCGCGTGGCGACGATGTACTTCGGCCCCGGCGACCCGTACTGCAGCGTGTTCCACTACCTCGAGCTGCTCGGCTCGGAGGGCGCGGGCTACGCGCCCACGCTGTAGGCTCACTCGGCGAGGATGGCGTCGATCTGGCCCATGGCGGCCTTCATGCCCTCCTCCATGCCCATCTGCACCATCTCCTGCAGCGCCTCGAGCGAGGGGAAGCGGGTGCGCAGCACCATCCGCGTGCCCCCGGACGCGCGCTCCGACAGGGCCACCGTCATCACCATCACCGGCCCGTCGACCTGCGGCTCGCCGTCTTCCCCGGCGAAGCCGTCCTCGAAGACCAGGTGCCGGGGCGGCTCGGCCTCGGTGATCCGCCACCAGCCGCGGCTCACCTCGCCCTCGGGGCCCGTCATGTGGTAGCGGACCTCGGCGCCGACGGTGAGCGCGTGTCGATCGAAGGTGGCGGGCCAGGTGGGCGGGCCCCACCAGCGCTCCAGCTTGCGCGGGTCGGCCCACACCTGCCAGACCCGCGCCACCGGGGCGTCGAACTCGGCCTCCATCGTCATCGTCAGGGTCTCGGGGTCCTTTCGCACGGCGGTCACGCTCATCGCTCGTCCTCCTGTGGTTCCTCGGCCAACAGCGCCCCGATCTGCTCGATCCGGCCCCGCCAGTGCGCCTCCAGCTCGTCGAGGAGCCGGTGGACGGTCTGCAGGGCCTCCGGATCGCCGCCGACCCGCTGCGCCCGCCCGTCGCGGCGCTTGTGGACCAGGCCGGCCCGCTCCAGCACGGCGACGTGCTTCTGCACGGCGGCGAAGCTCATCGGGTAGGTCTCGGCGAGCTCGGACACCGACAGCGCCCCGCCGCCGAGCGCACGGCGCAGGATGTCGCGCCGGGTACGGTCGGCCAGGGCGTGGAACAGGCGGTCCAGCTCGTCGTCGGTGGGGCGATGTACAACCATTTGGTTGTACGTGTATGGCGGCCGGGCCGGCGGCGCAAGGGGACCTCGTCCGCCTGCTACTTGGGGGGCCCCACGTCCGCGCCGTCGACGAGGACGGGCGAGGCGTCGAGGTCGCCGGCGTCCATCAGCTCGACGACCTGCTCCAGCGCCGACAGGATGGCGTCGCGCTCGGCGTCGGGCAGCGCCGCCAGCCGGGCCAGGAAGGCGTCCTGCAGCGGCAGCGGCACCGTCGCCAGGCGCTCGCGGCCCGCCGGGCTCGGCGCGAGCGTCCACACGCGCCGGTCGCGCTCGCTCTGGGTGCGCGTGACGAGGCCCGCCTTCACCAGGCGCTCCACCACGCCCGACACCGTGCTCGGCGACAGCTGCACGGCCACGACCAGGCGCGACAGGGTGGCGTCGGCGCCGAGGGTGTCGATGGCGCGCAGCACCAGCAGCTGCGGCACCGTGAGGCCCGTGTCGTGGGCCAGACGGTGCGAGTGCGTCGTCACCCGGCGGATGATGCGCCGGATGGAGGTGAGGACGCGGTAGGCGAGGTCGTCGGTGGCCGGGGCGTCGCCCATCTACCGCCGGGCCTCCTTCGGGTCGCCCTCGCCCTCGGCCTCGGGGGCCGGTGCGGGCGTGGGCGGCATCGGACCGCGCCGGACGCGGATGAGCGTGCCCTCGTCGGGCCGGGCGGAGATGGTGCGCCAGCCGGCGGGGATGTGCGGCTCGAGGTCGGAGAACAGCCGCGCGGCGTCGAGCGGGGCGAGGTTGATGCAGCCGTGGCTCGCGGTGCGGCCGAAGCCCCAGTGCCAGTAGGCGCCGTGCAGCGCGTAGCGGCCCTTGAACTGGATGGTCCAGGGCACGTCCTCGACCTTGTACCAGTCCTCGGGCGCGGCGTCGGCGCGGGACTGCATGTCGGAGGTCGCGAACTTGCCCTCGACGCGGAACTCGCCCTGGGGCGTGCCGTGGCCGGGGGCGCCCGTGCTCACGACGGTGAAGTAGACCATGCGGTCACCCCGCCACAGCGACAGGGCCTGCTGCGACAGCTCCACGTCGAGCCACAGCTCGTCGTCGCCCACGCCCTCGGGGCGGGCGGCGGGGAGGATCGGGTGGCGCACGTCGCGGCCGTCCTCGATCCAGCCGATGACCTTGTTGCCCTCGCGCACGCCCCACCAGCGGCCCGTGGGGTCGGGCGTCTCGTCGACCCAGATCCAGGTGTGGTAGGGCAGCTCCTTCACGACGGGCGCGTCGTCGCGCCACTCCTCGCGGACGGAGGCGACCTCGTAGTTCACGGTGACGGCGGGCAGGGCCCCCTGCGGGCCCGGGGCGTCGACGAGGTCGCGGCCCTGCAGGCGGCTCACGGGGTAGATGTAGACCTCGTCGAGCGGGGCGACCTGGCCGTCGTTGCGGATCAGCACCTCGCCGCGCTTCGTCTTCTCGACGCCGACGAACCCGAGCTTCTCGCCCGTCTTGCCGGTCATGGTGCCGATCGAGGCGTCGCCGCGCTCGTAGGCCTCGAGGCTGGCCCACAGGCGCCCGTGGAACTGCTTCCAGCGCCGGCCGTAGATCTGGGGCACGATCTCGACCTTGTGGTCGTAGTCGTACTGCCCGGTCTCGATGTACTTCTCGTACTCGACGGGCTCGGGCGGGTCGAAGCGGATGAGCGGCGGCTGGACGACGGGATCGTCCTTCGTGGACGCGGTCCCGTCGAGGCAGAGGTAGCCGCCGGCCTCGAGGGCGACCCACCCGGGCGCGCAGCCGGGGCCCGACGCCGGGCCGACGACCCAGAAGGCCTGGCCGGGGGCGGTCCAGCCGCGCACCTCGGCCTTGGGGTCGGGCGCGACCCGCACGGGCAGGGACTTCGCGGCCGTGAGGGCCTCGACCCCCGGCTTGGCGGCGAACAGGGCGAGCAGGGCGATGGGGGGCACGGCTCCACTCTAGCGCGGATGCGGGCGCGGATCCCGAGCCCCGCTCGGGAACCGGATCGCACGGCGCTGGCGCCCGCGCGCTACCGCTGCAGGAAGCGCCGGCGCCGCCCGACGGCCAGCACCAGCAGCGGCGCCAGCCAGCCGACCGGCCGCAGCCCGCTGTCGCAGCCGCAGCCGCCCTTGCCCTCGCCGTCCCCGGCGTCGCCGCTCGGGCCGCCCGTCGGGTCCGTGCCCGGGGTCGTCGTGTCCGTCGTGCCCGTCGAGGTCGTGCCGGGCCCGCCCTCGTTCGGCGCGGCGAAGTCGGCGTTGAGCCCCTCGATCGTGTAGCCCGCCCACTCCACGCCGTCGCTGGCGTACACCGCGTAGTACCCCGCGGAGCCGTCGACGTTCGCGTGGGTCGCCGACCCCGCGCTCCCGAGCGCCGGCGAGGCGAGGTCGGCCACCACCTCCCCGTCGTCGTGGCCCGCCGGGTACCGGTCGGTGCGCCGCACCACGACCACCTCGGTCACCGGCCCGTACGACGGGTTGGTCCACGTCAGCGCGATCGGCCCGCCCGCGTCGGTCGCGACGAAGTCGTCGATGCCGAGCCGGTTGTCGGCCGTCGCGGGCGCGTAGACGCACACGTCGTCGATCGTCCACCCGCCCATCTCGAGCCCCGGATCGAGTCGATCCGAAGCCGATGACGAGGTCGGTGCGGTCGCCCTTGCCCTGCAGGTCCACCGAGTGGCTGACCCACTGCGCGTCGATGTGGTGATCCGAGCCGCGACCGTTCAGGTTGCTCCACACGACCTCGTCGTTCGCGAGGATGAGTGCCTTGTCGTAGGTGGCGTCCTCGACCTGCAGCCACCGCTGGTACTGCAGGAACACGTCGGTGAAGTGTCCGGTCGGGATCGGCGGGCTCGTCAGGTAGTTCGTCTTGTCGGGCGAGTAGTGGCCGTCGGTGCCGAGGTCGTTGCCCCAGACGTGGGTGCCGCTCGCCGCGAACGTCGGGTCGCCGGACAGGCCGGTGGGCGTGCCCCACTCCCAGTCGTCGGCGCCGGGCTCGGCCACGCCGTCGAGGAGCTGGTGCGTCCAGCCGCCGTCGTCGGCCTCGAAGTCGTCGCAGTGGACCTCGATGGCGTCGCCCGAGAAGTAGGAGTACGGCGCCACGTCCCCCGTCGGCGGCGTGCTGAACGGGTGCCCGTCGAGGTCCGCGCCGTCCACGTAGTACTCGACGAAGGTGCCGAGCGGCTGCGCGGGGACGAGCCCGCTGATGTCCGTCCCCGACAGCGTGGCCGGCAGGTCCTGCCACGGCCCGCCGTCCAGGCGGTAGTGCAGGGTGGCCTCGCCCGCCTCGGCCGAGCCGCAGTCGCCGAGCTGGGAGACCACCTGGACGTCGACCTCGGCGGGCTCGTCGGCGGGGACGAAGTCCAGCGGCACGTGGGTGGCGGCCAGCGTGTAGCCGACCAGGCCGTGCCGGTCGAAGGCGTCGATGATGTCGCACTGGTTGGGGGTGCCGTCGGCGAGGTCGCCGTCGTCGTCGTCGGCGACGAGGATCTCGTAGTAGCTGCCGGGGATGTCGGGGCCGCCCTTGACGAGCCCGGCGAGCAGCCGCGAGGTCACGTCGAGGCCCTGCGCGTCTCCGTAGCGGGTCTGCATCAGGTCCAGCAGATCCCACATCGCCCCGCCGAAGATGAGGCCGTTCTCGTGCGAGAACAGCGGCAGGTTGCGGTAGTCGTCGGGGTAGACCATGTCGGGCGCGACGTCGCGGACGGGCCCGCCGTCGGTGAAGAAGTACGGCCCGACGAGGTTGTCGTCGGTCTGCAGGAACGCCACCACGTCGCCCACGCCCTCGCCGATGGACCCGTCGAGGAAGCCGGCCTGCAGGCTGGTCGCGTGGAAGCCGTGGCCCCACTCGTGGAAGACCACGTCGTGGATCTCCCCGGTGTTGTTGCACTGGCTCGTGGCGTGGAAGAAGTTCAGGTTGCCGTCGTAGAACGCGTTGCAGGCCTGGTTGATGTTCACCGTGGCGGTGAGCGGATCCGCCACGATCCCGATGGTCGGGTCGATGGCCGCGGCCCAGGCGCGCACCTGGTGCACGGCGACCCAGGTGTTGGGCTCGGCCGGGGTGGCGCTGGCCGCGTCCCACAGCAGGTCGGGGTCGCTGGCCTCGAGCAGCCCGTCGGCCCCGACGTCGTTCACCACGGTCAGGTAGTCGCCCGCGAACGACGTGGCGTACGTGGCGCCGTCGGTGACGGTGTAGCTGCCGTCGACGGCGGTGACGTCCGAGTCGAACTCGCCGTCCACCTGCGCGTTCTCGATGGGCGCGACGACGTCGGGGCTGCCGTCGGTGGTGCGCGGGTGGACCTCGGCGGAGACCGAGCCCGTCACGAAGCGGATCGCGTTGTAGGCGCCGAGGATGTCGCCCGTCCGGCCGTCGACGAAGCTGACCCACTGCCCGGGCGGCTCGGCGGTGCGGGTGTGGACCTCGTAGACGCGCTGCAGGTGCAGGCCGGTCGGGTCGAGCTGCTCGAGCAGCACGCGCTGCGCGGAGCGGTCGGTGTGGACGGCGCCGGGCGCGACCCCGCCGGCGATGGCCAGCGCGACGGCGCGGTCGGCGGACAGCGCGTAGCCGCCGCGCAGCTCGGCCTCCGGCGAGGTGGCGGCGCTGATCATGACCAGCTGGCCGTGCTTGACCCGGGCCGACACGGTGCGGGCGAAGGTGGGGAGGCCGTCGCGGAGCAGGTCCCACTCGACGTACCAGGTGTCGAAGGCGGCGTTGTAGTTCGCGCCGCGCAGGGCGAGCTCGCCGTCGCCGAGGCCGAACAGGTCGGCGTGGCGCTCCAGGATCCCGCGCACCGCGGTGGCGACCCGGTCGGGGCTGTCGGCGGGGACGGCGATGCCGCGGCCCCACAGCCAGCGCGGGGTGCCGGTCGCCTCGTCGAAGCGGGCCTGCCAGCCGGCGCCGTCCGACGCGGCGAAGCGCGCCCAGGCGTCGGAGTGGAGCAGGCGGGCCTGCACGTCGGGGTGGACGTACTGGATGCGCCCGGGCTCGATCCCGGCCCCCTCCGCAGGCACGAGGGCCTGCGCGGTTCCTCCCAGCAGCGACAGCGACAGCGACAGCGGCAGCACCGGACCTCCTCGGGTGCCGGCACTGTGGCGCCCGAGCGGCGGCGGCGCGTCAAGACGGTGCAAGAGAACGTTGCTCGTGGCGCAACGGGGGGCGGGACGATGCATCGTCCGCTCGCTCCGTCACTCCGCGGCTCCCCCCAGCTGCCCCGGCGCGCCGGCGCGGGGATGGGTTCGGCGGCGTGTTCGGAACCCACACACGACCGTCCCTGACGATGCCCACGGCGCGGGGCTGTGCGGGAGCGCCCCGAGGTCGACCACGCCGCGGGCTCGCGGGCTCGCCGCCGGAGCCGGGTCGTCGGCGCGAGCCCCCGGCACGAGCCCCCGCATCAGCCCTCCCGGAGCCCGAGCCCCGCGGCGAAGAGCCCCAGCACCTCCTCCGCCACGACCAGCGGGTCGCCCACCGACACGCCCTGCCGGACCTCGTACAGCAGCCGCTCCACCGCCCCGAACACCATCAGCCCGACCAGCCGCGGCTCGCGGCCGCGGATCCAGCCCCGGTCCATCGCGATCGCGGTGAACGCCGTGATCCGGTCGAACATCGCGAGCTCCCGCCGGCGCAGGCTCTGCCCGGACTCGCCCGGCTGGCGCGACTCGCGCATCGCGATCTCGATCACGTCGAGGTGCCCGATGAGCGGCAGCGCCACCGACAGCGCCATCCGCCGGTAGATCCCGACGAGGTCCTCCGCCCGCTCCGTCCGCTCGATCTCCCCGTGCACCTGCGCCAGCGCGGCGTCGACGATCGCGTACCAGCGGTCCATCAGGACCTCGAACAGCGCGAGCTTGTCGGGGAAGTACAGGTAGAAGGTGCCCCGGGCCACGCCCGCGGCCGCGGCGATCTGCTCGATCGACGCCCTCGTAGCCCCGGGCGGCGAAGGCCTCGAGCCCGGCGCGCTCGACGCCTCCCGCTTCGCCCGCTTGTTGTCGTCCCGGCGCCCCACGGTCCGGGATAGATAGCACGGACGTCGTCCGGTTCGAGCGGGCGCGAAGGGAGCCATCCGAAATGAGCGCCAAGCTGCCCCCCTGGGCCGAGGAGCTGCGCAACCGCTACCTCGCCGGCGAAGCGAGCATGTTCCTGCTGCACGGCAACGTGCGCGACCTGCACTGCTGGCGCGAGGAGGGATCGGAGCCCGTGTGGCTCGATCTCGGGGCTTCCTCGAGAAGTTCCTCGAGCGCACGCGCGAGGTCGTCGCCTACTACAACGTCTCGCAGGGGCTCGAGTTCGCCCAGAGGGCCACGAGCGGCTGTTCCGGAGCATCGTCGACGGGCGGCGCGCGGCCCGCGGGGCCGACAAGCTCGGCACGTTGCCGTCCACCGCGGCCGACACGATCCCGGTCATCGAGGACCTCGTCACCGACCCCGCGCACAGCTCCGCGGTCCTCATCGACTACTTCGAGATGATCGCGCCCAACGCCGACGTGTCGTTCATGGTCCACGAGGACAAGGCGAACCTCGTGTCGCTGCAGCGCTGGGCCTCCGACCCCGCGTTCGCCCAGACCGACAACCTCGTCATCCTCGTGACCGAGCACCTGTCCGACATCTCGCGCCGGATCACGGGGTCGCCGGCGCTGGCGATCCTGCAGCTGCCGTTCCCCGAGGTCGACGAGCGCGAGGCGTTCATCCAGGCCCAGGATCTGTCCAAGGTGCGCATGGAGCGCGACATGGACGGCTCGGTGCTCGCGAAGATGGTCGCCGGCCTCACCCTGGTGCAGATCCGCAACATCCTGCGCTCGGCGGCGCTCACGCAGGATCCGGTCGACTTCACCGACATCTCGCTGCGCAAGAAGAAGATCATCGAGCAGGAGTGCCACGGGCTCGTGGAGTTCATCCCGCCCCGCTACAACTTCACCCACGTCGGTGGGATGCAGCGGATCAAGGAGGACCTCGCGAAGGTCGCGCAGGCCGTGCGCCGCGGCAACCGCAACCGGGTGCCGATGGGCATGATCTTCGTCGGGCCGATGGGCACGGGCAAGACGTTCGTGGCCGAGGCGTTCGCCACCGAGAGCGGCCTGACCTGCCTCAAGCTCAAGAACTTCCGCGACAAGTGGGTCGGCTCGACCGAGGCGAACCTCGAGAAGGTGCTCGGGCTGGTCGAGGCGCTGGGCTACGTGCTGCTCATCGTCGACGAGGCCGACCGCGGCCTGTCCACCGGCGAGGGCAGCGACGGCGGCGTGAACTCCCGGGTCATCGCCCGGCTCAAGGAGTTCATGAGCGACACCTCCCACCGCGGGCGGGTCGTCATCCTGATGATGACCAACCGCCCCGACAAGCTCGACGTCGACCTGAAGCGGCCGGGCCGGTTCGACTTCAAGATCCCGTTCTTCTTCCCGGAGTCGCTCGAGGAGCGGGTCGGGATCTTCGAGGCGCTGGCCCGCAAGAACAAGCTGCGGACGGCCCCCGACGTGGACTGGACCAAGCCGGCCGAGCTCACCGAGGGCTACTCCGGCGCCGAGCTCGAGGCGGTGCTGCTCGCGGCGGCGAGCCTCGCGGGCGACCACGACACCGACGTGATCGGACAGGCGCAGCTCGACCAGGCCGCGCGCGACGTGATCCCGAGCCGCGACACGCGGATGCTCGAGTACATGGAGCTGCTCGCGGTCTTCGAGTGCTCGGCCAAGCGGATGCTCCCGGATCGCTTCCAGCCGTTCACGACCGACGAGGTCCAGCAGCGGCTCGACGCGCTGCGGATGCAGCTCGGTCGCCGCGCGGTGTAGGATCCGCCCGTGCCCGATCCGAGCCAGTGAAGGTCCCCGTAGCGGATCGTCCCGGGTCGGGGTACGCATCTGGGTTGTCTGGAGGCCACATGCGACCGACCCTCGAGGTGCTGGCGCTCACCCTCGCGCTCGGCGGGTGCGGCGGGTTGTCGTACTACGATCCCGGTGAAGACGGCGTCGTCGGGCCGGGTGGCGGCAACACCCCGGGCGGCGCGCCGGCCGGCGACGACGACGACGATGCCACCTCCGGCGTGCCGCTGCGCATCGACGACGTGCAGCCCACCTTCGGCTCCAACGGCGGCGGCGTCGAGGTCGAGATCACGGGCCAGTTCGACGACGAGACGCAGCTGTGGATCGACGGCAAGGAAGCCCGCATCCTCGAGCTCGAGTCCGACCGGGCGCTGGTCGAGGTGCCGCCCTCCAATGCCGAGGGCTGGGTCGACGTGACCGCCACCTCCGGCAGCCGCGACGCCGCGCTGGGCGACGGCTTCCAGTACTGGGCCGACGGCCGCGGGCTGTCGGGCATGGTCGGCGAGGCGGCCTACGTCGACATCGTCGGCGACTACTGGCTCGACCCCACCGACTGGAACTACGCGAGCATCGCCTTCACGCGGCCGGCCGACCACGACCCGATGGCGGAGTACGCCACGTCGCTCGGCAGCTGCCAGTTCGAGTACTCGAGCGGCTACGTCCCGGTGTTCTACGACCCGGGCGCCAACTACCTCGAGCTGTCGGGCGGCGGGAGCACGGCCCGCCTCGACCCGCAGGGCAACGGCGTGTTCCAGAAGGGCCCCGACGCCGGCATCGTGGCCAACCAGGTCTACGACCTCACGGCGGTGGGCGGCGACGCCGACTGGCCCGTCGACAGCGTGAACAACCTGGTCGAGATCCCGCGCTCGTTCAACGTGACCACGCCCAACCTCGACCGGGCGAACCCGCCGAACACGAGCCGGGCCATCTCGCTCGCCTGGAGCGGCAGCGGCGGCGACTACGTCACCATCTACCTGCTGCGCCAGCGGCCCTCCGGCCAGAACTGGATCGACGACGGCTACGTGACCTGCGCCGTCCCCGACACGGGCAGCTTCACGGTGCCGGCCAACACCTGGCCGGACTGGTCGTCGGGCGACCTCATCCACATCCAGGTGGGCCGCGCGATCGAGCGCCACGTCGAGCTCGACTACAACGGCTCCGAGGCCGGCCTCGTGGGCCTGTTCGTGGTGTACGGGGCGGCGCTGGCCAACTGACCGCCGCGCCGCGATCCCCGCTTGCTGGGTGCCTGCGGCCGGCTTACGTGCTCCGACCTCGTGGGACTCCCCGCGGGGACACCCACGCATGACCGTGCGCCGCGGCGCCGGACCGGGCCCGAAAGTCGCGAACGAACGCGCGCCCGGGGGGAGAGAGGATGTACGCGATCGTCGAGACGGGCGGCAGGCAGTACCGCGTCGCGACCGGGGACAAGATCCTGGTCGACCGCGTGAAGGCCGAGATCGGTGACACCATCGAGATCGGCCGGGTCCTGCTGCTGCATGGGGACGAGGTGAAGGTGGGCGCGCCGCTGGTCGACGGGGCCAAGGTCGTCGCCAAGGTCGTCGGGCACAGCAAGGGCGAGAAGAAGATCACCTTCAAGTACCGCCGCACCCGGCGCTACCGGCTGAAGCGGGGCTTCCGCCACAGCCACACCGAGCTCGAGATCCTGGACATCGCCGGCTAGGCGGGAGCAACGATGGCACACAAGAAGGGACAGGGCAGCACCCGGAACGGCCGGGACTCCAACCCGCAGTACCGCGGGGTCAAGGCGTACGACGGCGAGCTCGTGCGCGGCGGCACCATCATCATCCGGCAGGTGGGCACCAAGTTCCACCCGGGCCCGCACGTCGGCATGGGCCGTGACTACACGCTGTTCGCGAAGACCGAGGGCCGCGTGCGGTTCACGGTCCGCAACAACCGGAAGTACGTCACGATCGAGCCGACGACCGAAGCCTAGGCAGCTGGCGCGCCGGCGAGGCAGTCGTGAAGTTCGTCGACGAGGTCTCGTTCGGCATCGCCTCGGGCAACGGTGGCAACGGCATCGTCTCCTGGCGGCGCGAGAAGTACGTCCCGCGCGGCGGCCCCGATGGGGGCGACGGCGGGCGCGGCGGCGCGGTGATCTTCCGCGCCAGCCGCTCCCGGAACACGCTGGTCGACTTCCGCTTCAACAAGGTCTACCGCGGCGGGAACGGCCAGCCGGGCGGCGCGCGCGACATGACCGGGCGCTCGGGCGAAGACACCGTGCTGCTCGTGCCGGTGGGCACCGTCCTGTCCGACGACGAGACGGGCGAGCTGCTCGCCGACCTCGACCGCGAGGGCGCCGAGTGGTCGCTCGGCGGCGGGCGCGGCGGCCGGGGCAACCACGCCTTCGCCACGGCCACCCACCGCACCCCCACCGAGGCCGAGCCCGGGCGGCCCGGCACCGAGATGCGGGTCCACCTCGAGCTGCGGCTGCTGGCCGACGTGGGCCTGTGCGGCCTGCCGAACGCCGGCAAGTCCACCCTCATCTCGCGCCTGTCGGCGGCGCGGCCGAAGATCGCCGACTACCCCTTCACCACGCTGGTGCCGAACCTCGGCGTCGTCTCCGTGGGCGAGGGCCGCTCGTTCGTGGTCGCCGACCTGCCGGGGCTCATCGCGGGCGCGGCCGAGGGGGCGGGCCTCGGCCACCGCTTCCTGCGCCACCTCGACCGGTGCCGCGTGCTGGTCCACGTCGTCGCGGCCGACCTCGAGGAGCCGCCCGACGAGGCGTTCCGCACCATCCGCGACGAGCTCGAGGCGTTCGACCCCGCGCTGGTCGAGCGCGACCAGATCGTGGTCCTGTCGAAGCGCGACCTGCTGCCCCCCGACGAGCTGGCGGCGCGGGTGGCGGCGCTGCAGGCCGCCGTCGATCCCGCGCTGGGCGACGTGATCCCCGTGTCCTCGGCCACGGGTGAGGGCCTGCCCAGGCTGGTCGAGGCCATGTGGGCCCTGCTCCACCGCGACGACCGTGACGACCGCGACGACCCCGACCCCGACCCCGACGAGGGCGGAGACGCCGACCCCGACGTGTCGGACTGACGTACCGGCCCGTCACCGTTGGTCAACCGGGTTGAGGCCCCGGGCGGGCGCGGCTATCGATACCGCGTGGCGCACCGCCGGGGACCACCCCTCGCCCCGGCCGCCCGGGAGCACGCGCATGACCCTCCTCGGCCTCCTCCTGTCGCTGCTCGGAGCCCTCGGCTCGGTCGACGCCCGGGCTTGTGCCCCCGGCGAGGCGGACTGCGCGCCGGCGAGCGGCAAGGCCGATCCGGCGCAGGTCGCTCGGCGCCCCGAAGCTCGTCGGGCGCGACGCCTGCGCGTGGACCACCACCATGATGGCGCAGCAGGTGCTCTCCGACGGCCAGCCCTACACCTACGTGGGGCACCTGGTCCCGTCCGACCGCGTGCTGGCCTCCAAGGTCGCCGCGCCCTACACCATCGGGCCCGACGGCACCATCTTCGTCATCGCGAACGAGGTGCTCGACGACCTGCTCGCCCGCGGCGGCGAGGGCGCGCGGCTGCAGCTCGCCGGCCGCCTGCTCGAGGTCGACGACGTGACGTACTTCGTCGCGACGGCCTCACCCCGGCGCGCTCCTGACGGTGCCGGGGCCTGGTGTCGGGGCGAGCGGCTGGATACGTCCGGGTTGCCCGCGGTCGGAGCGCGCCGCGGTTGCCGGGCCTCGCTTTCGGGCGCAGAATGGGGGTAGCGCCCCCTGCGTCCGCCGTCCCGACCTGGAGGTCCCCATCGAGCCCCAAGCCATCGCCACCGCCCTCGCGAAGATCGTGCTGGACAAGAAGGCCAGCGACGTCGTCCTCTTCGACATGTCCAACCTCGTGGACTACACCGACGTCTTCGTGCTGTGCACCGGGCGGAACCGGCGCCACGTCGCCGCCCTGGCGGAGGACGTGCGGGCCGCGGCCAAGAAGGAGCTGGGGCTGACCTGCCTCGGCCTGAGGGCCGCTCACCGCGCGGTGGGTCCTGGTGGACTTCGGCTCGGTGGTCGTGCACATCTTCGACGAGCCGATGCGCCCGTTCTACAACCTCGACGGGCTGTGGAGCGATGCCCCGCGGTTCCCGGTGCCCGAGGCCGAGGAGGCCGACGAGCTGCCGAGCGAAGACACCACCGACGTCGAGGTCGACCCGCACCCCTGATGGGCGCGCGGTTCCACGTCCTGTGCGTCGGGCGCAGCCGCTGCGACTGGGCCGGCGCGGCGGTCGCCGACTACACGAAGCGCATCGGGCGGATGGGCGGCGTGGCGGAGGTGGCGGTGCGCCAGGAGCCGTTCAAGGGCGACGTGGCGGCGGTGCAGGCCGCCGAGGCGGAGCGGCTGCTCGCCGCGGTGCCGAACCGGGGGCGCCTCGTGGCGCTCGACGAGCGGGGCGAGCGCCTCGACACCGAGGGCTTCGCTGCGCTGGTGCGCGAGGGCCGCGACCAGGGGCCGGTCGCCTTCGCGCTCGGCGGCCCCTACGGCCACGGCGCCGCCGCGCGCGACCGCGCCTGGCGCACGGTGCGGCTGTCGGACCTGGTGCTCAACCACGAGGTGGCGCGGGTGCTGCTCTACGAGCAGCTCTACCGCGCGCTCACCGTGATCGAGGGCATCCCCTACCACCACTGACGCCTCACTCGGGCTCGCGCACCTGGTTGACCAGCGCCGCCAGCTCGGGCGCGACCACGCCATCGCGCGCCGTCGCCACGCCGCGCGACGCGGCGAGCGCCGCGCCGAGCTGCACCAGGACCTCGGGCGGCGCGTCGAGCCGCCAGAGGTGGTCGTCGTCGTCGCGGAGCCACCAGGTGCCCTCGAGCCGAGCGCCGCGCAGGGGCAGCCCGTGCAGCGACACCTGGCTCCCGCGGATGGTGAGCGACAGCTGCACGGGCCGGTCGCCGAATTGCACCAGCAGCAGCCCGGCGACGAGCGCCACAGCCACCGGAAGCAGGGCAGGCGTGCCGCTCATCGCCACGCCCATGACCACCGTGGCGAGCAGCGGGAGCGCGACCACGACCGCGATCCAGCCGTAGGACGTCCTGCCACCCGGCCAGCCGCGGACGTGCACCTCCAGCTCGTCGGGCCCGCGCTGGACGATGTGTCTCGCGCTACTCCTCGCCATCCTCGTCGCCGTCTTCCTGGCTGATCAGCAGCGAGAACGCGTCACGCACCGCATCGTAGGTCTCGTCGTCCTCGATGGCGGCGAAGGTCTGCGTGCCGTCGTCCTCGATGGTGTAGCGGAAGATGAACATCTCGAGCTCGTCCACGTCTTCGCGCAGCTGGTCGAGCCGCCCGAGCAGCGCGAACTCGTCGTCGTCGTGCTCGATGACCGCGAGGATGGCGCAGTCGATCTCCACGCCGTCTTCGTCGGTGATGGTGACGAGGTCGGCCGGATCGAAGCCCTCCGACTCGTCGAACTCGTCGATGTGCCCGTCGCCGTTGTCTTCCGGGTCCGTTCCCACGTCGCCTCCGTGACGGCCGCTCAGCCGTTCACTCGCTCGAACTCGCGCATGAAGCCGATCAGCGCGTCCACCGCGGCGTCGGTCTGTGCGTTGTACAGGCTGGCCCGCAGGCCGCCGACCGCGCGGTGGCCCTTGAGCCCGGACAGGCCCTCGGACGCCGCGCGCTTGTGGAAGGCGGTGTCGCGCTCGGCGTCGCCGGTGCCGAACACCACGTTCATCCGCGACCGGCTCTCGCGCTGCACCGGCGACCGCCAGAAGCCCGTGCGGTCGATCTCGGCGTACAGCCGGTCGGCCTGGGCCACGTTGCGGGCCTCCATCGCGGCGAGCCCGCCGACCTCCTCCTCGAGCCAGCCGCAGACCTGGTCGACCATGTAGATGCCGAACGTGCAGGGCGTGTTCAGCATCGAGTCCTTCTCGACCTGCTTCGCGTAGCGCAACATGGCCGGCAGGTCCGTCTCGAGCCGATCGAGCAGCGACCGCCGGATCACGACCACGGTGACCCCGCTCGGCCCGACGTTCTTCTGCGCGCCGGCGTAGATGAAGTCGAACTTCGACCCGTCGATCGGCCGCGACAGGAAGTTCGAGCTCATGTCGCAGACGAGCCACGCGGCGCCGGGATCGGGCAGGTAGCCGAACTCGGTGCCGTAGATGGTGTTGTTCGAGGTGTAGTGCAGGTAGACGGTGCCCTCGGGCAGCGCCCCCCACGCCCCGGCCTCGGGCACGCGATCGTAGCCCGACTCGCGGCTCGAGAAGCCCACGTCGACGGTGCCGTAGCGCTTCGCGTCCTCGATCGCGAAGTTCGCCCAGTGCCCCGTGTCGAGGTAGGTCGCCCGCCCGCCCCGCAGCGCGTTCATCGGCCACATGTAGAACTGCGCCCGCGCGCCGCCCTGCAGCAGCAGCACCGCCTGGTCGTCGTCGCACCCGAGCAGCCGGTGCACCCGGGCCTTGGCGGACTGGTGGATGGCGTCGAACACCGCGCCCCGGTGGGAGTGCTCGCAGACCCCGATGCCGGAGTCGGACACGTCCCACAGGTCGGCCTGCGCACGCTGGATCACGGACTCGGGGAGCACCCCCGGGCCCGCGGAGAAGTTGTGGATCCGTCCCATCGCGACCCCCTCGGCGGAGCGACACCTATCCCGAGGCCTCCAGGGCGACCAAAGACACGTCGAGGACGTGATCCAGCGCCATCAGCCGCGCCACCGCGTCGTCGGTGGGCGGCGTGGACACCTGCACGCGCGCGATCGCCGCGCCGCCGGGGAAGATGAGGTTCTCCATCTCCTGCACGTTGATGCCGGCCTCCCGCAGCACCGACAGCACCGACGCGAGCACGCCGACCCGGTCGAGGTGGCGCACGGTGATCCGGTGCGTCGCCGCCGACTTCACGAGCGAGTTCACCCCGTTGAGCACCTGGCCGCGGTCGCGGAACGCCTCCACCACGCGGCAGGCCTC
>JAWKRQ010000060.1:0-54321 GCA_041389545.1 Myxococcota bacterium
CCAGGGAACGTCGGGACGACGCAGCGACCGCCGCACCGGGCGCTGCCCGGCTCGACGGACGGCGATCAGCTGGTCGATGTGTGAGCTGGTCGAGGCGCGGGCCTGCGCAGACGGCGAGGACGGCGAGGACGGCGAAGAGCCAACCGGGCGAGCGCCCGATCTGCCGGCCTGCGGGAGGCACGCGGAGGCGGAGACGCTGCTGGATGCCGGCGGCTCACGCCCGGCGGCTGTGGACGCTGGGGTGCACGACCGGATCCGACGATCAAGGGGCCGTGGGAGGCGGTGCTGGCGGTGTGGGCCGTGACTGGCCGTCTTGGATTTCCGCGACGGCCCTGCCTCCCCCCGATAGCCCCTCGCATGGCCAGCAACCCCCACGACGCCCTCTTCCGCTTCGCTGTCCAATGGGCGCGTGCGCGCCGAAATGGCTTCCCGATTCCTGGTCATGACGGCACGACCTCGTGAACGGAGCAGGAATCGGGGAAGCCCCATCGGCTGTGCTCGCGCAATTGCCCGAGCGGACGTTGCGGCAGACCACTTCCGCCGGGCGCTCCCTCCGGCGCTGGCGGCAGCGGCTCGGTGGGACACCCTGGCACTCCTCGACGGCAGCTTCGTCGACCCGGAGCTGGAGCAGCGCCACAGCGACGTCCTGCACCGGGTCACCCTCGACGACGGCTCGGCGCTCTGGCTGTACCTGCTGTTCGAGCACCAGAGCACCGTCGACCCGCTCATGGCCTGGCGCCTGCTCGAGTACATGATGCGGATCTGGGCGCGCGCGCTGGGCGAGCACGGCCGACCGCTGCCCCTCCTCGTCCCGATCGTGCTCTACCGCGGCGATCGACGATGGACCGTCTCCGACGCGTTCGAAGACCTCTTTCCGGACGGTGCGATGCGCGAGGCGGCGCAACCGCACCTGCCGCGGTTCTCCTACCTCCTGCAGGACCTCTCGGCCTCCTCCGACGCATCCCTGCGCGGCCTGGTGTTCCGAGAGGCCGTCCTGCTGGCGTTGAAGCACTGTCGTGACGGGACCGTCTGGGACGTACCACAGTGGCTCGAGCTCCTCGTCGCGGTCGCTGCGGCGGACGGGCTCGGCGCGCTGGAAGCGCTGTGGCGTTACGTGCTCAGCGTCGGTCCGGCGCCGCCGCCCGAGGCTTCGCGCGCATACCTGGTCGAGCGGTTGTCTCCCGATGGACAGAGGTTGGTCATGGGCTACGGTCAGCGATTGATCGAGGAAGGACGCCAGGAGGGACGCCAGGAGGGACGCCAGGAAGGACGCCAGGAGATGCTCCTCCGCCTGCTCGGCCTCAAGTTCGGCCCCTTGCCCGACGCCCTCGTCGCCCGCGTGCTCGAAGGCGGCGACGTCGAGCTCGAGCGCTGGAGCGCGCAGCTGCTCACGGCCAGCACCTTGCAGGCCGTCTTCGACTGACTGCTGCGCGCCGAGCCGGTTGGCCGTCTACCGCCGGCGCTCTCGATGCTCCAGCGCACGCTCCTTCTGTCGGATCAGCTTCCGCACACGCTCGGCGCGCTTTCGCAGCCAGGCCGGGTGGTCGTCGGGCGCCTCACGCGCGAGCTCCGTCTCGTAGTGCTGCGCGACCGCGTACAGCTCGTCCAGGGACAGATTGGGGATCGTCTCCACGTACCCGCGCGTTCGACCGACGAATCGTCCCTGGGAGAGCTTCGGCATGCCCCCCTCTTACCCTACAGCACGTCGAACCGGTCGAACTCCATCACGAACTGCCCCCGCCCCCGCGTGATCGACCGCAGCTCCGTCGTGTACCCGATCAGGTTCGACAGCCCGCACTCCGCGTCGATCCGCGTCATGTCGCCCTCCGCGTCGTGCCCCTGGATGACGGCCCCCCGCGCCTGCAGGTCGCCCAGCACCCCGCCCGTGTTCTCGTCGGGCACCATGACCTCGAGCTTCATGATGGGCTGCATGAGCTGCCCCCCCGCCGACAGCAGCGCGTCCCGCACCGCCGACGCCACCGCGATCCGCAGCGCCGTCGCGCTGCTCGCCGGCCCGAACGTCGTCACCACGTCGACCGACACCGCCACGTCCTGCAGCGGCGACCCCTCGATGGGCCCGCCCGCCAGCGCGTCCTCCGCACCCTGCGCCACGGCCGCCTTCTGCTCCTCCGTCGGCTGCAGCTCCGGCGGCTCCCACCGCGGCTGCGACACGACGGACACGCCCTCGCCCCGCCCCGCCGGCGTCACCGTGACGGTCGCCTGGGCTTTGAGCTGGATGGCCCCGCCGCTCGCGTCGATCTCGCGGTCGACGCCGCCCGTCGCCGTCGCCGGCCCGGCGATCGTCTCCCGGTGCACGACCCGCGGCCGCCCCACCGACAGCGGCAGCGAGAACTCCCGCTGCAACCGCTCGAACACGATCTGCAGGTGCAGCTCGCCCATGCCCTTGATGATCTTCTGCCCGGTCTCGGGGTCCTCCTCGAACCGCAGCGTGGGGTCCTCCTCGCAGACCTTGCGGAGGACCTCGATCATCTTCTCCTCGTCCGACGTGGACTGCGGCTCGATGGCGAGCCCGAGCACGGGCTCCCGCGCGTCGATCCGCTCGAGCAGCACCGGCGCGTCGGGCGCGCACAGCGTGTCGCCGGTGGTCGCGTGCCGCAGCCCGGCCAGCACCACGATCTCGCCGGCCTCGGCGCGCTCCACCCGCGTCTTGCGGTTCGCGTCGATGCCGAAGACGCGCGCCACGCGCTCGATGCGGTCGGTGCCCCCGATGCGGACCTCGGTGCTGGGCGTCAACACGCCGCGGTACAGCCGCGCGAAGCAGTGCCGGCGCCCCTCGAACAGCTGCACCTTGAAGACGAGCGCCACGAGCGAGCCGTCGACGGTGAGCTCGACCTCCTCGGTGGTGCCGTCCTCGTGGCGCGCGATGGACGGCGGGCGCTCGAGCGGGTTCGGCAGGAGCTTCAGCACGGCGTCGAGCAGCGGCTGCACACCCCAGTTCTTCAGCGCCGACCCCGAGAACACCGGGCGGACGCGCCCCTCGAGCGTCAGCCGGCGCAGGACGGCCCACACCTCCTCCTCGCTGGGCTCCTCCTCCATCAGGACCTTCTCGGCGAGCGGCTCGTCGTGCTCGGCGAGCGCGAGCAGCAGCGTCTCGCGGTACTCGGCGAGCTTCTCGGCCTCGTGCGGCTCGAGCGGCCGCGTGGCGACCTCCTCGCCTTGCTCGCCCGCGAAGGTGTAGGCCTGCTGCTCGATGCAGTGCAGCACGACCCGCTCCTCGGGCAGCGGGATCATCACGGGCACGGGCGCGTCCGACAGCCGATCGACGATGGACTTCATGGCCCGGTCGAAGTCGGCCCCGGGACGGTCCATCTTGTTGACGAACACGAGCCGCGGAACGCTGTGCTTGTTGGCCTGGCGCCACACGGTCTCGGTCTGCGGCTCCACGCCGCGCACGCCGTCCATCACGATGACGGCGCCGTCGAGCACCCGCATCGACCGCTCGACCTCGATGGTGAAGTCGACGTGGCCCGGCGTGTCGACGATCTGCACCACGTGGTCCTTCCACGGGCAGCGCGTGACCGCGGCGGTGATGGTGATGCCGTGCTCCTGCTCCTCGACCTGCCAGTCCATGTGGGCCGAGCCCTTGTGGACCTCGCCGATCTTGTGCAGCGCGCCGGTGTAGAACAGGACGCGCTCGGTGAGCGTGGTCTTGCCCGCGTCGACGTGGGCGGCGATCCCGAGGTTGCGCACCCGCGTGAGGTCGACGCTGCTGGGTGCAGCCGCGTTGCCCTTGTCCTTCGCCATGGCGTCTCCCGTGCGTGCGCGCCACAGCGGCGCTCTGTCCCGCCCGGGAGCTAACTCGGCGCCCCGCCCCGCACACCCGGCTCAACGCACCGCAGCGGCGGCCTGCATCCGCCCGAACGCCGTGCCGAGGAGCGCGTCGGCGAGCACGAGGGCCTCGGCCACCCGCGGGGCGAACGGCGCCCCGCCGCGCACGTGCGCGAGCTCCGGGACGAAGCGCAGGAAGCCGACGGGCTGCATGGCGTGGGCCCACAGCGTGCCGTCGGGCGGGGCGTCGCCGGCGGGGTGGTAGGCGCCGTCGCGCCAGGCGACGGGGTGCGCGGTGTCGCCCTGCCAGGGCTGCTCGACCCGGATCCCGGCGTAGCCGACGCGCTGGTCGGCGCACAGCCGCTGCACGGCGGCCTCGAGGGCCGGCGCCGGGACGCCCGCGCCGCCGCCGGCCGCGAGCACCGCCGAGAGCAGGTCGAGGAGCAGGCGCTCGTCGAGGCCGCCCACGACGGTGGCGCCGCCGCCGCTGCGCGTGTTGATCTCGGTGGGGACGAAGCCGCGGCGGGTCACGATGCCGTCGACGCCGAAGGCGCCGCGGTAGCCGAGGTCGGCGGCGAGGCGCTCGCCCACGCGGCGGACGGCGTCGAGGTGCTGCCGGTGGGCGTCCTCGGGCGGGTCCCAGTAGCTGGCGCAGCCGCAGTAGCGCATGCGCGGGCCGTCGCGCAGGACGAGCATCTCGAGCGCGCGCCCGACGGCGACGCCGCTGGGGAGCACCCAGCCGGTCGCCCCGCAGGGGACGCCCTCCAGGAAGGGCATGACGCGCACGCGATCGCAGGCGGACCGGAGGGACGCCCCGGCGGCGCGGGCCTCGTCGCGGTCGCGGACCCGGCGCAGGTGGCGCGCGGCGCCGCGGGGGCCGCCGCGGTCGTCGCCGACCCAGACCACGCCGTCGCCCTCGTCGAGCGCGCGGGACGCGGCCCACAGCCCGTCGGCGTCGTCCACGTCGAGGACGGCGGCGGGCGCCTGGGGGCGTCGAACCACCGGAGGGCCGCTTCCTTGGTCTCCACCGCGCGCCAGGCCGCGGGCTCGACGGAGAGCGGGCGCCGGCCGAGCAGGTCGGGGACGGGGCTGCGCACCGGGTGCACCACGACGGCCTCGCCCGCCGGATCGAACGCCTCGATCGCGGCGACGACCGCGGGCGGGAGGTCGGCGAACGCCCGGGCCAGCGGCGTGCCGGCGGGCTGCTCGGGCACGAGGTGCCAGGGCGCCTCTTCGGGCAGCGGCGGATCGCCGCCGGCGCCCGGCGCGAGGATCAGCAGGCGGTCGAGGCCGGCCGCGCGCAGCTGGCGCGCCCAGCGGCGAGAGGCCCGCGCGACGCCGGCGACGAGGATCACCGGGCGCCCGCCGATGACCTCGCGGACGGCGTCGCGGACGGCGCCGTAGACGGCGGGCTCGGGCGCGGTCACGTGCCCAGGCGGTGGTTGTCGCGGAGCTGGCGGAGGTGCCGCAGCGCCTCGTGGTCGCGGCCGAGGACGGGCTGGCCGAGCTCGAACGCGCGGTGCACCAGGGCCCGCGCGAGCACGAGGTCGCGCCGCGCCACGCTCGCCTGCACCCGCTCGAGCAGCTGCCGCACGGTGGTGTCGACGACGGCGGTGGTCTGCGGGTCGGCGTCGCCGACGGTGGTGCGGAGGAGGCTGCAGGCGGCGTCGAGCCAGCCCAGCGCCTCGTCGTCGCGGCCGTAGCGGAGGAGGAAGGCGCCGAGCCCGGCCATGCGGGAGGCGACCTGGGGCGAGGCGTCGCCGTGGCGGCGGCGGTCGAGCTCGATGGCCTCGTTCAGCAGGCCCTCGGCCTCGTCGACCCGGCCGCGCTCGGCGTGGAGCTCGGCCAGCAGCGTCACCCGGTTCGACAGCGACGGGTGATCGCCCAGGCTGCGGGTGAGGCGCAGCGCCTCCTCGATGCAGCGGACGGCCTCCTCGCGCACGCCGCTGCGGTGCAGCGCCAGCCCGAGCTCGAAGCGGGCGGCGGCGCGGAGATCGGGCGCGGCGGCGGGCGGCAGGCTCGTCACCAGCGGGCGCAGCACGGCGACGGCCTCGCCGTAGCGGCCGAGCTGGTTGAGCACGGTGCCGAGCATCTGGCGGCGGGCCAGGGTGCGCGGCGCGGCGGGGCCCTCGCGCTCGGTGGCGAGCTTCAGGGCCTCGGCCAGCAGCGGGACGGCCTCGCCGGCGCGCCCGCGCGCGTGGTGCACCTCGCCGAGCTGCGCCGCCACCAGGCCGACGGTGGCCGGGGCCCGCTCCTTCCGGATGCGGTAGGCGATCTCGAGGGCGTGCTCGGCCTCGTCGAGGCGGCCCTCGCGGAGGCGTGCGGCGGCGACGTTCTGCGCCACCACCGCCACGCGCAGGTCGTGGCCGCCGGCGACGGAGCGCAGCGTGGCCCAGGCGCGGTCGAGCAGGGCGGCGCCCTCGGGCTGGCCGGCGCGCTGCAGCAGGGTGCCGAGGGCGGCCTGCTCGAGCAGGGCGTCGGGGTGGTCCTTGCCGCGGGCGGCGGCGCGCAGGCGGTGCAGGCCGCGGGTGGCGGCGACGGCCTGGCGGAGCGCACCGTGGGCCGACCAGAGGTCGCGCAGGGCGGCGAGCTGGCGCAGGCCGGCGTCGGGGCCCTCGGGCACCCGCAGCACGTCGACGGGGACGGGGCCGAGGGCCGTGCGCCAGTCGGGGAGGCCGGCTCGGCGAGCACGGCGGCCCCGCCGTCGTCGAACAGGGCGGCGAGCAGGGTCGGCGCCTCGCGAACGGTGTCCATGCGGGCTCCTATCCGCTGCCGGAGACGGACGCTGACCCATCGTGACGCCCCGGCCCTCGAATTCCGGGGGCTGGCATCCGTCTTGAGGGGCGTCGCGAACAGAGGAGAGCAAGATGACCGACCACAACGTCAACAGCCGCCTCGCGCTCGTGGGTCTCGTCGTCGGCCTCGGCCTGGTCCCCGGACTCGCCCTGGCCCACGGCGGCGGGGCGCCCGCCCCCACCCTCGTCACCATCGACAACCGCTTCGACGGCAAGGGCGAGGTCTTCGTCGACGGGCGCTTCCAGGGCATCGTCGCCGGCCACACCCAGGGCACCTTCCCGACGGGCCCGGGTTACCACAACGTCACGGTCAAGCGTCCGGACACGCACTTCGTGCTGGCGTCCGCGTCGCTCGGCTTCAACCGGGGCACGAACACGATGTTCCGGGTCGACGCGCCGCGGGGCACGCTGCGGGTGACCAACGCCGGCGAGGTGGCGCTGAAGCTGCGCGCCGAGGGGACGAACTCCGTGTGGGTCAACCCGGGCGGGACGGTGACGCTGAACGTGCAGGCCGGCAACGTCGACGTGTTCGGCTCGATCCGCGACCCGCGCGGCGAGTGGGACGCGCTGAAGAAGACGGAGTGGGTGGAGCCGGGCGTGATCCGCGCGACGACGCTGCGTCCCGACTCGACGGTGCTCGTCGTGACCAACTACGAGCGCTACCCCGTGCACGCGCTGGTGGACGGCAAGGACATCGGCTGGATCGAGCCGGGCCGGACCACCGAGGCGTGGCTGCGGCCGGGGCGGGCGGACCTCGTGTTCCTCGACCGCAACGGCCGGGTGCGGACGACGACCTCGGTGCAGCTGCAGAAGGGCGAGGACACGCGGGTCCTGCTGCAGCCGACGGCGCCGATGCGCCCCGGGGTCGTGGTGTCGGCGTCGCTGCCGAGCGTGATCGTGTCGATGAACCTGCACGGGCGGGCGTGGAGCTGGGACGACGACCGGCGGCTGACCGGGTACCGGTGGGACCGGCCCGATCGGGACGTGCGCTACGGGCGGGACGACGACCGCGACCACGACCACCACGGCGACGACCGCGGGTACTCGGGGTACCGGGGCAGCAGCGACGACCGCTACGCGCGGGACGACGGCCACGAGCGGCCCCCCGGGCGCTGAGCGCCCTCTCGCCTGTGGGGCTGGAGTGCGCGCAGGGCCGGGCGGCGGGCGGGCGAACGTCACTCCGGCTCGACGCCATCGCTCCCGTCCGCACGTTCGGGTGCCCGGCGCCCGGCCCGAGCACACGACCATGAATTCAGCCGGCGAGCCGCGCCTCGCGCCGCGCCGCGAAGAACGAGCGCACGCGGAGCTCCGCCTCGTCGGGCGTGTCGGCGTGGAGCACCGCGGACCGCAGCACGTCGCCGCCCTCGCCAACCCCGGGGCAGAAGTGGTTGGCGATCTTCTTCATCCGCCCGAGCGCGCCGCGGTCGGAGTCGAAGTTGGTGCGGATCGTCGCGAAGTACTCGAGGAGCACCCGCTCCCGCTCGGCGGCGTCGACCTGCAGCGGCGGGAGGCCGCGCAGCGCCCGATCGATGCGCGCGAAGACCCACGGGTCGCGGATCGCGCCGCGCCCGATCATCAGGCCGGCCGCCCCGGTGCGGTCGAGCGTCTCGAGCGCGCTCGGCACGTCCACCACGTCGCCGTTGGCCAGCACCGGCACCGGCACCCGCCGCACGACCTCGGCGATCGTGTCGAGCCGCCGCACGCCGCCGTACTTGTCGGCCCGGGTGCGCCAGTGCACGGCGATCATCTCGGCGCCCTCGTCGACGCACATCGCCGCGAGATCGGGCGCGTTGCGCAGCGTGTCGTCCCACCCGGCGCGCATCTTCACGGTGAACGGGATGCGCACCGCCGCCCGGATCGCCCGCACGATCCGGCGCGCCAGCTCGGGCTCCTTCATCAGCGCCGAGCCGCCGGAGTGGGCGCACACCTTCTTGCTCGGGCACCCCATGTTGAGGTCGACGATGTCGGCGCCCATCTCCTCGACCTGGCGCGCGGCCTCGGCCAGCACGTCGGGATCGCGCCCGTAGACCTGCACGCTCACCGGGTGCTCGTCGGCGTCGAACCGCACGGTGCGCAGCGCGCTGCGGTGCCCCTCGGCGAGCGCCACGCCCGGGACGAACTCGGTGACCGTGAGCCCGCACCGCCCGATGCTGCGCACCAGGCGCCGGAAGGTGAGGTCGGTCACGCCCTCCATCGGCGCGAGGACCAGCGCGGGGTCGATGTCGATGTCGCGGACTCGCATGGGAGCGCTCCCTGCTGGAGCTAACCCGCCAGCAGCAACCCGACCGCGATGCCCAGGGCCAGCCCGGCGAAGGCGGCCAGCGCGGCGGCGCCGAAGCCCGCCCCCACGACGAGCGAGAACACGCCGCGGCTCGGCGCGACGGGCGCCACCTGGGCGACCGGGCCGCTCTCGATCGGCTCCCACTCGGCGTCGGGCAGCGGCGCCGCGCGCGGCGGGGCGGGCGGCTGGGTGGTCGGCGGCGCGAGGAGCACGTCGTCCTCGTCGCCGAAGGAGTGGGCCAGCAGCGAGCCCGGCACCCAGACGCTGCCCTCCTCGTCGGCGTCGCCCTGGTCGTCGTCCTCCAGGACCTCGGCCGACTCGACCAGCGGATCGACGGGGCGGAGCGCCTCGTGCAGCGTCGCGGGCTCGACGACGGCGGCCTCGGGCAGCCCGAGCGTGGCGTCACCGGGCTCGGGCAGGTGGTACGGGAGGGCGTGATCGCGGGCGAAGGCCTCGAGCGACGGCCCGACGCAGCGATCCGACAGGGTGCGCATCGTCTGCGCCACCTCCGCCGCTGGCGGCCGGGCGTCGGGGTCGGGCACGACCATGCCTGGCGAGCGCAGCGTTGCGATCGTCCTGCGAGGATCGCATGCCGAGGTCCGGCAGGCTGGCGATCACCTCGGCGAGGTGCCGATCGTGGGCCGGGTTGTCGTCGCGGACCCGCTGCAGCCAGCGCCCGGCGAGACCTCGACCCCGACGAGCCCGAGCGCGTAGACGTCGGAGGGCGGCCCGCCGCGCTTGCCGTGGCGCCGGCCCGGCGGCAGGTAGCGGCGAGGCCGGCCTTCGACGCCGTAGGCCCGGCCGTCGCGCCCGCCGAGGCTCGTGATGCCCGTGCCGAAGTCGGTGAGCTTCCGCCTCGCCGTCGCGGGTGACCATGAGGTTCGACGGCCTGCGTCGCGGTGGGTGAGCCGACGGCTCGGTCTGGCCGAACAGGCTGCGGGCTGGCGTCGAGCGCGGCGGCGGCGCCGCTTCGGCAAGACCCGCGGGCCACGCGCACCGGCACGGGCGTGTCCGTCTCGCGCAGCACCTCGACGAGGTCGAGGAGGTCCACGCCGTCGATCCACGGGGAGATGAGCGCGGGCATGCCGTCGACCACGGCGACGTCGATGGCGGAGACGACGTTGCGGTGGGCGATCGCCGCGAGCCGCCGCCCGGCGAGGCGGATGCGGTCGAGCTGCTCCACGTCGCGCGCTCGCCGGTGTCGGAGGACCTTCACCGCGACGAGGTACGGACAGCGCGGATCGTCGCGGCGCGCCCCGGCGAACAGCGCCGCGAGCGGACCGTCGGCGACCTCTCTGAGCAGGACCACCCGATCGGTGGTTGCGAGCGACGTTCCCATTCCTCCCGCGATCTCCCGGCGCAGAGCCTATCGCACGGGCACCCTCTCGGGCCTGCCGGTTGATCCGCTGCGGTCGGGTGCGATAACAGTCCCCGGGTTCGGCCGCTGGGACGGCGCGGGAGACGCGATGAACGGGATCCTCCTTCGGTGGCCGCGCCGCGTCGCGATGCTGAGCGTGTTCGTGTTCGCGCTCGCGTGCAGCCGCGACTGCGGCTCGGGCGGCGACGACGCCATGCTGGTGGCGCCGGCGGAAGAGCTGCGCGCAGGGCGATCTGCCCGGCGCCGCCGCGGCCCACCACGAGTCGCTGTTCGCCGAGCACCCCGACTCGGTCGACGTGGCGGTGGGCTACGCATACACGCAGCTGCTCGCCAGCGACATCGTCGGGGCCGACACCACGCTCGCGTCGATCGAGGCCACCGCCGGCGATCGGGTGGGCGAGATCCGGCTGCGCCGGGCGCTGGTCGCGCTTCGAGGCCGACAACTGATCGGGTGAAGATGCTCGGCGAGCAGTCGGGGCTCCCCGAAGGCCGAGCTGTCGCCGCCGAGGTCTACCTGGTCGATCTCCACAACGACACGGCCGTGCCGCTGCTCCCTTGAGGTGGCGGCGGCGGGGGGCGTCACCGGGGAGACCGCCGCGACCTACCTCGCGCTGGTGGAGAGCGGGGATCAGCACAAGGCCTCGCTCGCCGAGGCGAGCGCGCTGTGGGCGCTGGGGGATCGCGCCGGGGCGACCGACGCGGTGAAGGACTCGCTCAAGGCGATGGACAACGCCGAGCCCGAGCGGGACACGCTGCTGCTGCTGTGGGCGGGGCGCGCGGTCGCGTCGGGCCGGCCCGGGGTGGCCAAGGCGCTCCTCGACGACCTCGTGTTCGCTCCCGAGGGGCAGGAGTGGCGGTACAAGGCGACCGAAGCGATGATCGACATCTCCGAGGGGCGCACGAAGGCGGGGGTGGCGAGGCTGCGCGCGTTGCACGACGATCCCGACGTGCCCCGCCAGGGCGTGGAGGACGCCATGGCCACCGCGTGCGTGCTGACCCGCGATCCGGCGGTCGCGAAGGAGATCGTCCAGGGCGTGGAATCGGCGGCTGCGGCCAGGTGTCTGGCGGAGCTGGGGATCGACGGGCCATCGGCGGCGGAGATCGCGCCGGACGGGCCGCTGAAGGACTTCCTGCAGAACCGGTGACGAGACGAGGGAGGCAACCGTGAACATGCGCCAGCTGGCGACGGCACTGCTGGGGATCGGCGCCGCGACCGCGTGGAGCGGCCCGGCGGCCGCCGCGAGCGACGACGGCGTCCCGCTCACCATCCGGGTCGTCGACGAAGCCACGGAGCAGCCGATCACGACGGCCGTGGTCCGGCACCCGCAGGAGCAGGACCGCCACCACGTCAACACCGAGACCGGCGAGTGGAGCGGCAGCGTCCTGTACATGCCCGACGGGTCGGAGCTGCTGTTCGAGAAGGGCATGACCATCGAGTTCGAGGTCTCGGCCCCCGGCTACGTCAACCGCAGCATCAGCTACACGATCCGGCGCCGTCGCAACGAGTTCTCGGTCGCGCTGACCAGGCTCGATCTCGACATGCAGGACGAAGACCCGGACGACATCACCATCCAGTTCGGCCGCGACAAGCCGATCGACTAGGCTGGCCCACGGGCCCGGACCGGCGGCGCGCCCCCCCCTCGCGCCGCGGGAGCACCTGGGGGACGGGAGGTGCCTCGTGTACGGTTTCGGTCGCGCTGCGGTGCTGCTGCTCGGGATCGGCGTCGCTGCGTACGCGCAGGCGCCGGGCTGGGGAGCCTACGCGAACGCCTTCCCGATGCTGCCCTGCCAGGACGGGTGGGCGGGCTGTGAGGCCTTCGGGCAGCACATCGACGCCGAGCTGCGCCGCGACGGCGCCGGGCGCGCGCTGACGGCCGACGCGCGGATCGGCTGGTTCGACCTGCAGCCGACGGCGTCGTTCTCGCCGTTCGTGGGGCTGTCGACCTACGACGACGACGCCGTGGCCGTCGCCGACGAGCCGGTCGAGGCGGACACCGAGCCGGTGGCGGTGCCCGATCCCCTGCCGGAGCCCGACCCCCGCGACGACGGGGTCGCGATGGTCGAGCCGCAGCCGCAGCCGCAGCCCGTGCGCACCCCGGTGGCGGCGCCGCCGCCCGTGCCGCCGAAGCCGCAGGTCGACGTGGCGGCGCAGCAGCGCGAGGCCGAGCGGCTGCGCAAGGAAGAGGCCGCGCGGCTGCAGCGCGAGCGCGACGCCGAGGCGGCGCGCGCGCTCGAGGCCAAGCGCCAGGAAGACGCCCGCAAGCAGCAGGAGGCCGCCGATCGCGCCCGCAAGGCGCAGGCCGACCAGGCCGAGCGCGACCGGCTCGCCGCGGCGGGAGAAGGAGCGCGCCGACGCCGAGCGCGCCGCTGCGGAGGCCAAGCGCATCGCCGACGCCAAGGCCGAGGCCGACCGCAAGGCGAAGGAGGCTGCCGACGCCGCGCGCCAGAAGGAGCAGGCCATCGCCGCCGAGGGCTGCAGCGACACGAACCAGCTCGAGCCCTACGCGCAGATGGGCAAGCTGCCCGAGCCCACCATCGCCTGCCTCGAGGCGCGGGCGACGGGCGACGAGAAGATGACCGACCGCCGCAAGGCCTCGCAGCTGCTGATGGCCGACGCCTGGCAGAAGGGCGACAAGAAGGGCTGGGAGCAGCTGGTCAAGCGGCACCTCGACGAGATCGACCAGAGCGATCCGGACCTGTGCTACAAGTACGCTCTGTACCTGTCCCAGCAGGGCGTGGGGCGGGCCTCGGGCGTCATCCGGTGGTCCAACGTCGCGCTCGAGAACCGGATGGTCTGGATCGGCGACACCTACAAGAACCGGGTGTACTCGCTGTACAAGGTGCGGTCGGCGGCGTCGCAGGCGCTGTGGCAGCAGGCCGAGGAGGAGCACCGCGCGGCGGGCACCGACGAGACCCGCGACAAGGTCGAGAAGTACCGCAACCTCACGAAGGTCAACGCGCGCGAGTGGTACGAGTACGCGCTCGAGTCGGGCAAGGACGCCAACATCGCGCTGCAGCTGTGCATGTCGGCGGCGGGCACGGCGGACTACTGCGAGGCCCGCTGATGCTGCTGGGCGGACTGCTCCTGGCCTTCGTCGGCTGCACGGGCGGCGGCGAGGCGCCCGAAGCGCCGACGGCGCCGCAGCTCGACGTCCCGCCCGAGCTGCTCGACGCGACCTGGGTGGTGTCCAACGCCACCGAGGACGCCGTGGGCAAATTCGCGGGCGATCCGGGCTGGGTCGCGCTGGTCATGCAGCGCGACCTGCAGGCCGCGGTCAAGCAGCTCGGCCCCGAGGGCGGGCTGGCGGCCGCGCGCGCCCACGCCGAGGCGGCGGCCCTGTTCCGCCAGGCGGCGCTGCTGTCGGCCTACGGTCTCGTCGAGGTCTACGGCAAGACGCCCGAGCCGACCGACCCGTCGGGGTGGCGCACCTGCTCACCGTGTCCTACGCCATCACGGGCGACCTCGACCAGGCGCGGGCCTCGGCCGGCAAGCTGGCCGGCGTGGCCGACGATCCCGTGCTCCCTGGCACGCCCCCGGAAGGCGTGGCTCGCGAGCGGCGCGGCTGGCCCCCGACCTGTCGGGGCTTCCCTGGAGCTGCCCGAGCCCGCGCCCGGCGTGTGGCCCGGAGATCACGGGGCTGCCGCACTACTCGCTGCCCGAGCTCGGCGGGAGCACCGCCAGCCGCGACATGGCCGACCCGTCCGCGCTGGTGGCCCTGGCGCTGTGGCACGATCGCGTCGCCGAGGCGGCGGCCGGCCCCGACCACGTCGCCCAGCTGAAGACGCTCCGCGCGAGCTACCGGTTCCCGATCGAGGCCGCGCCGCCCGCCGCGGGCGACCTGCCGCCGGAGCTGCTGTTCGGCTCGGACCTGCTCGTCCCCGACGACGCCGCGTTCCTGGCCGACCTCGAGGGGCCCGACGGCCTCGGCGCGGTCGACGCCCACGCCGATCGCAGCCTCCTGGCCTGGCTCGCCGCCCACTCCGAGGTCGACGACAAGCTCGACGCGGAGCTCGCGACCGACCACCTCGCCGCGCTGCGCAAGCTGCTCGTGGCGCGCTCCGCGGCGGCGGCCGGCGGCGAGCTCGCCCACCACCGCACCTTCGCCGACGTGGCCTGGGTCGGCGGGCTCCGCTCGCTCGCGCTGATCGCGGAGCGGGGCGGCGATCGCGAGACGAGCGGGCTGCTGCGGATCGCGGCGCTCGAGCGCAGCGAGAAGGCGGCGGCCTGCCCGGTGGGGCTGCTGGCGCTCGCGGCGTGGGACGCCTCGAACCGCTACCCGATGCGGGCCCAGGACATCCTGCACGCCCAGGCCCGGCGCTATCCCTCGCTCGAGGTCGCGCGGTATGGTCTCGACGTGCTCGGGCTCCGCGTGGGCTCCGAGCGGATCGGCGAATCGGCAGGGATGTGAGCCCGTGCGCGCCAGCCACGGGACAACCGACGGGCCTCCGGGCGCCAAGGAGCAGAGCGGACGCATGACGACGCCTCGACCTCTCCCCCCACGGCTGCGGCCGGGCCGCCTGGCCCCCGTGCTCGGCTTCCTCGCCGGGGCGCTGCTCCTCGCCGCGGGGGCCGACGTCTCCTACTACGAGGAGGCGGCCCCCTCGACGCTCAACCCGCTGTTCGCCCGCACGATGGTGGATCGCCGATCGCAGGAGCTCGTGTTCGACCGGCTGTTCTACCGGTCCGCCATCACGAACGAGCTGCGGAGCGGCCTCGTCGAGAGCTGGGAGCGGATCGGCGACGGCCGGTCCATCAAGCTCAAGCTCAAGGAAGGCGTGAAGTGGCACGACGGCAAGCCGTTCGGCCCCGACGACGTCTGCTTCACCATCGAGGCGATGCTCGATCCGGCGACCCCGTCCGAGGTGGCGAAGGGCTACCGCGAGGCGCTCGTCGGGTGCACGGCGCAGCGCGACAACACCGTGCAGATCGAGTTCACCAAGGTGTACCACAACCCGCGCGAGCGGGTGGCGTTCTCGGTCCTGCCGAAGCACGCCTTCAACGGCACCGCCATCAACCCCGACCTCGAGTTCTCGTCCCGCCCGATCGGCACGGGGCCGATGAAGGCCAGCCGCGGCAAGCACGAGCTCAAGTTCTCGGCGATGAAGAACCCGCACCACGACCCGAAGATCGCGGGCCTCATCCAGACCGAGGGCGGCGACCCGCTGCTCCAGGTGCGCTCGCTGCTCAACGGCGGCGTGCAGGGCGTCATCTCCGTCTCGCCGACCTACCGCGGCGACGTGAGCGCCTCGGACGAGGTCGCGCTGAAGTCCTACGACCTGCGCAGCTGGTGGTTCGTCGCGCTGAACACGGGCTCGCCGTTCCTGCGCGACAAGCGCGTCCGCCAGGCGCTCGACCTGACCATCGACCGCATGCGCCTGCGCGAGCTCACCATCGGCGTCGACCCGAACGATCCGAACCCGCCGTGCGAGTTCGTGTCGGGTCCGTTCGTGCAGTCCTCGCCCTACTACAACCGCGCCGTGAAGACGGCCGAGCGGGCGAACCCCGAGAAGGCCGAGGCGCTGATGCGCGAGGCCGGCGCCAACAAGCAGGCGGGCCGGTGGGTGATGGGCGGCCAGTCGATCACCCTGCGGATCGGCATCGACAGCTCGCTGCAGACCGAGGCGCGCGACCTGCTCAACCAGATCGGGAACCAGCTCCAGGAGGGCGGCTTCGACCGGCGCGTCGACAACGTCACCCCGGACGAGTGGGTCCACCAGGCGGTCACGGGCCGCCTCAAGGGCCAGTACGACGCGCTCATCGGCAAGTGGTCGTTCGGCGTCGTCGAGGACGTGAACGACATGTTCCACACCCGCCAGGGCACGCAGGGCTCGCTCAACATCTTCGACTACAGCGACCCGCAGGTCGACGCGATCCTCGCGCGGTACGACGCCGCCAAGACCGACACCGAGGCCCAGGACGCCTACCACGACCTCCACGCGTACCTCGCGAAGGAGCTGCCGTACCTGTTCCTGTGGAAGCTCGACACGAAGTCGGCCTGGCGCAACGAGATCCGCAGCAACACGATCTCGCCGTACTACTACTTCACGGAGTTCGACGGCTGGCGGCTCTGAGCCGCAGCCCAGGAGGACCCCGTCGGTGTGGTGGACCCGCCCCCTCGTGCGGCTCGCAGCGGCCGCGCTCCTGCCGCTGCTCGTCCCGGCGATCATCACGATCGCGCTCTGGGTGCTGCCGGGCGACCCCGCCGACATCATCTGTCCGCCCGAGATCTGCGACGGCACCGCCGCGCTCGCGGCCCGCTGGAACCTCGACCAGGGGCCGTACCACTTCTACGCCCACTGGGTCGGCCAGGCGCTGCAGGGCGACTTCGGCAACTCCTGGCGCGTGCAGCAGGGCGTGCCCGTCGGCGGGCTCATCGCGGAGTCGCTGCCCACCACGGCCGAGCTCGTGCTCCTGGCGCTCGTGCCGCTCACCCTGGCGTCGCTGCTCGCCGCGCTGGGCTGGCTCCCGCGCCGGCTCGACCCGCTGTGGCAGGCCATCGGCCTCGCCCCGGCCGTGATCTTCGCGCTGCTGGCGGCCGCCGCCATCGAGATCCGCTTCGGCGCCATCTCCCACGAGGGCCTCCCCGCCCTGGTCCGCCTCCTGGCGGGGGCGCTCGTCCTCGGCGTCGCCGACGGCTCGCTCGCCGCCGCGATCGTCGGCACCCGCACCACGTTCGAGGAGGAGGTCAAGGAGCGCTACATCGGCGTGGGCGTGCTCCGCGGCGAGCCCGTGCTGGCGAACGCCCTGCCCAACGTGCTCCCGGCGCTGGTGGGCCAGCTGCGCGCCCGCACGGTGCACCTGCTGTCGGGGGCGGTCGTGGTCGAGGTCGTGCTCGGCATCCCGGGCCTCGGCGAGCTCCTGTTCCGCGGCACGCTGATGCAGGACTTCGGCGTGGTCCTCGCCGCCAGCTGGGCGTTCTCGCTGCTGGCCTCGGCCCTGATGTGCGGGCAGGCGCTGATCGAGATCCTGCACGCCCTCGCGATCCGCCGGTTCCCGGCCGGGGTCCTGCCCACCGAGGAGGTGCCGGGATGAGCGGTCCGCGCGGAGACCGGACGCGCGTCCGCTGGGCCGCGCTCGCAGGCGTGCTCCTGGCCGTGCTCCTCGTCGCCTCGGCGCTGGCGCCGGAGTACGTGTCGGTGCCCGAGCCCGATCGCGCCTACCTGAGCCCGCTGCAGGCGCCCCCGTTCGGGACGGACGACCGCGGCATCCCGCTGCTGGACTACGCCCTGCAGGGCGCCTCCATCGTCACGCTGCCGGCGCTCGCCTCGGGCCTGCTGGTCGCGTTGCTGGCCACGCTCGCCGGCCTGGTGCGCTGCCTCGACCGCCCCTGGCTCGACGGCGCGCTGCAGGCGGTGAGCGAGCTCGTCGGCGCGCTGCCGCGCCTGGTGGTGGTGCTGGTGGTCGCGCTGATGCTGCCGCGGCAGGCGCGCGGGCTGCTCCCCATCGGCCTCACCTGGGCGCTGCTCGCCGCGCCCGGCGCGATGGACGAAGCGGCGGCGACCGCGCAGCGCCTGGGCGGGTCGCGCTTCGTCGAGGCCCTGCGCGCGCACGGCTTCTCGGGGGCGCGGATCTACCTCGTCCACCTCGTGTGGTTCAACCTGCGGCCGGTCATCGTGCGCCAGGCGGCCGAGGTGCTGATGCAGGTCGTGTTCCTCGAGATCGCCCTGTCGTACCTCGCGCTGCGCCCGCCGCCCGCGCCCGCCTTCACCCACGCCGACTCGGAGTACAGCTGGGCCACCCTGCTGTACCAGGGCTACGCCGCGCTGCTCGGCCTGCCGCTCGTCCACTCCCTGGTCACGGGGCTCATGCTCGTGGCGCTGGTGGCGGTCATGGCCCAGGCGATGCGCCTGGCCGGGCGGGCCCGGTGACGGCCACGGAGCCCGGCACCCCGCTCGTCGTCCTCGACGACCTGTGCATCCACGCCCGCCGCGCGAGCGACGGCACGCGCCAGCCCGACCGCGCGCTCGTCGACGGCGTGTCGCTCACGATCCGCGCCGGGCGCATCACGGCCCTGGTCGGCCACTCGGGCTCCGGCAAGTCGCTCACGGCGCGGGCGATCCTGGGCGTGGTCGACGTGGAGCCCGGCCTGGTGCGCGGCTCGCTGCGCTACCCCGAGCTCACGGGCGACCTCGACTGGCTCGCGGGGGTGCGGGGGGCGCGCGCCCAGCGGCGGCTGCAGCACCGCACGGCGCAGTACCGCGGCAGCTACACGTCGTACGCGCCGCAGTCCGCGGCCAGCGCGCTCAACCCGGGGCGCACCATCGGGCGACAGCTCGAGCTCGCCCTCGCGCGCCGCGCCGCGCCGCCGAGCGATCGCGCCGGCGAGATCCGGCGGATCCTCGACGAGGTGGGGCTGCCCCCGCGCACCGCGGCCGCGCTGCCGACGGAGCTGTCGGGCGGCATGGCCCAGCGGGCGGCCCTCGCCATCGCCGTCGCGCCCGCGCCGCGGGTGATGATCGCCGACGAGCCCGAGACGGGGCTCGATCCCGTCCTGCGACGCGTCGTCACGGAGCTCATGGTCCAGGTGGCCGCCGATCACCAGGTCGCGCTGCTGCTCATCACGCACAACATGGACACGGTGCACCGGATCGCCGACGATGTCGTACGGATCGCGGCGGGCGCCGCGGCGGGGAGCGCGGCGTGATCGTCGAGGCGCGCGACGTGACGAAGACCTTCCGGCAGGCGAGCGGCCCGTGGCCGTGGGCGCGCGCACGCCAGGTCGACGCCGTGCGCAACGTGTCGCTCGCCGTGGCGCCGGGCGAGGTCGTGGCGCTGGTCGGGCAGTCGGGCTCGGGCAAGACCACGCTGTCGCGCTGCCTGCTCGGCCTGGAGGGCGTCACCAGCGGCCAGGTCGAGCTCGAGGGGCTGCGGTGGGACGACCTCACGGAGCGCCAGCGCCGCCCGCTGCGCGTCCGCTACCAGTACGTCCCGCAGGATGCCCTGTCGGCGCTCGATCCACAGCAGACCGCACTCGAGCACGTCGTCGAGTCGCTGCGCGTGCTCACGGGGCGGGACCGCGCGAGCGCCCACACCCAGGCGGTGCGCCTGCTCGACCGCCTCGGCCTCGGCCACCGGCTGCACGCGCTGCCCCGCGAGATGTCGGGCGGCGAGCTGCGCCGCGTCACGCTCGCGCGGGTGCTCGCGCTGCAGCCGAAGCTGATCGTCGCCGACGAGCCGACCTCGGGCCTCGATCCCGACCGCCAGGAGTCCGTCCTCGAAGACCTGGTGGCGAACCTGCCGCAGGGGAGCGCCTGCATCCTCGTGACCCACGACATGCCGCAGGCGCGCAAGTGGTGCACGCGCGCGCTCGTCATGCTGGAGGGTCGGGTCATCGAGGAGCTACCCTTGCCCGACGGGGAGCCGCGGCACCCGTATGCCCGTATGCTGTTCGATCCGTGGGGCGAGCACGATCTCGCCCAGTCGACCGCCTTCTAGCCGATGAGGAACCGGATGCGCCGACCCCTGATGCGCCCAGCCACGCTGCTCGCGGCCCTGTCGCTCGCCGCTGCGCTCGCCCCGTCGGTGGCCCTGGCCTGCGACACCGGCGAGAAGCTGCGCCTGTCCGACGAGCAGAAGAAGCTCGCGGCCCGCAACGCCTGGGCGGGGGTCGAGCGGCAGTACGAGCTGCTGCAGGACACGAAGTGCGAGCTGTCCTACGACAACTTCTTCCTCGGCGCCGAGTCGGCGCGGATGCTCGGCAAGGTCTACGAGCAGTACGAGCGGCTGCGCCAGGCGCTCGAGGTGGCGCCGGCGACCGACGACAACGGCAACGACCCGAAGCCGGGGCTGGTCGACAGCCTGTCGGGGATCGAGTCCAACTACGCGCGGGTCGAGATCCGCGGCGACGCCCGGCGGCGGCCGGTGCTGTCCCGCCCCGAGATGCCGTTCGCGCCCGACCAGCGCAAGGCGGTCGAGTGGGCGCAGACCTACGTGGCGGAGACGGGCTCGTTCAAGGGCATGCTGCCCTTCGGCAAGTACGTCGTGGGCGACGTGGACTTCGAGCTCGCCGCCTCGCCCGACTGGAAGATCGTCGAGGTCGGCCGCGGCAAGGGGGGCACCAGCACCGAGGAGGTCACCATCGCCGACCAGGTCGGCGGGACCACCGTGCAGGGCGCCGTCCGCTACGCGAGCCTCGTGGCGACGGCGGGCCCGGCCTACTTCCTGTCGCCCACCACCAAGAAGCCCGTGCTGCTCAAGAGCGACGGCGGCCACGCCTTCGAGCCGGCCGACGTCGCGGTGTCGGGCTTCGCCGTCGAGCTCGGCGGCGAGCTCGGCCTGACCTACGACGAGCCGGCGCTCGGCCTGGCGGCGACCCTCGGCTACCAGGGCGGCTTCGGCACCGACACCTTCAACGTCGTGTCGGGGTGGGTCGCCGGGGTGGCGCGGCCGGGCGATCTGCGGCTCGCGCTCGGGCCGATGTACCAGCTGTCGTTCGGCTCCGGCACCGGCGTGGCCGACTGGTTCGACCGCAACCACGACCCCCGCATCGATCCCAACGATCAGATCCCCTACGGGGGCGTGGGCATGGGGGGAGGGGTGAAGGGCGCCGTGGGCTACGGCCTGCTCGACCTCGATCCGCTGCAGGGCATTGTCGAGGTGGGCGGCGCGTGGCAGAGTGACGGCAGCCGGAACTACTACCTGTTCGCGCTGAGGGTCGGGCTCGTCCCGTCGGTGCCGCGCTTCGGCGGATGACGGGGAGGGCCTCGGGGGTCCAGGTTCGGGCCGACCGGCCCACGTTGGGGAGAACCGCATGTTGATGCAATGGCTCTGCTTCGTCCTCGCGGGGGTCGCGCACGCGGGCGGCGTGGTGACCTTCGACGGAGAGGGCCATGCGTACCACCCGGTGTGGTCGGTCGACGGGCGCTACATCGCGTTCGAGGTCAACCGCTACGCCGGCAACGTCGACCTCTACATCGCGCCCGTGGCCGACGGCACGGCCAAGTCGGGGGTCCGCGTGGCCCTGCCCGGCGGCGCGAACCCGTTCGGCGGCGCGAGCCAGGTCGTGGTGAACCCGGTGTGGCACAAGGACGGCTACGCCGTGTTCGAGGGCAGCAACCAGGGCGGGCAGTTCCGCATCTACTACCGGGGCACGAGCGGGGGCGCGGCCGCGGAGCTCATCCCCACCACCGAGCTGCCGGGCGACCTCACCTTCCCCTCGGTGTCGAACGACGGGCGGCGCATGGCCTTCGTCGCCGATCAGACGGGGGCGGGCGACATCCGCATCCGCGACACGCAGACGGGCAAGGTGGTGCAGGTCACCTCCACGCCCGTCCCCGAGATGTTCCCGATGTTCGCCGCCGATGGCGCGCACCTGCTGTTCACCCGCAAGAACGAGGGCGCGGAGGACGTGTTCGAGCTCACGCTCGCCTCGGGCGCCGAGAAGCTGCTGGCCTCGGGTGCGGGCGACCAGACGCGCCCCAACTATGCCGATGCCGGCGGGATCGTGTTCTTCGACAACTCGCGCGGCGAGGATCACTGGGACGTGGTGATGGCGTCGGGCGGCGCGAAGCTCGTCCTGGCGAAGGACGTCCGGCTGCCGCTGCGCGCGCGCCCGGCCCTGTCGCCCGACGGGAAGTGGGTCGCCTTCGCCTACTCCGACCCGACCAAGAGCGACAAGGTCGTGCTGTCGCGGGTCGACGGCAGTCGCACGGTCGACGTGAAGACGCCGTTCACGGCGTGCGGCGAGCCCGCCATCACGTCGCAGGGCGGGCGGGTGCTGCTCGCCTACACCGCGCTGCCGAACTCGGGCGCGGACTGGCGCTTCCTGTACCTGCAGGACATCACCGACCTGCTGTAGCGCGACCGGGGCGCGCGTTATCCTCCGTCGGTCCTTCGGGACGAGCGAGGTGTGCGTGTCGAACCCCTACGAGGACCTCTCCGCAGGAGCGGCGCCGTCCGCAACGTCTGCCTCCTCGCCGGCGGCCGGGCCGCCTTCGGTCGCCGACCTGGTGTCGAAGACGGCGTCGACGGTGATGGAAGACTTCGTGCCGTTCCTGGTGGCCGGCCTCCCGTTCCTCGGGGTCGTCTTCGTCGCGGTGTTCGCGGCGCTGTTCGGCATCTACGGCACGATGTTCGCCGGCATCCTGGTCGGCCAGGCCGTCGGCGGCGACGAGCTGGCGGGGATCGGCGCGATCGTCGGCGCGCTCGGCAGCACCTTCGTCGTGCTGACGGCGATCCTGGCGGTGGCCGCGCCGATGCAGGCGAGCGTCATGCGCGCGGTGTGGAACCAGCTCGAGACGGGCGAGAAGCTCACCATCAGCGCCGGGTTCTCCACCATCACGCAGGATCTCGGCAAGGTCATCGGCTTCAACCTGCTGCTGTTCTTCGGCGTGATGGTGGGCTCGCTGTTCTGCTACCTCCCGGGCCTGGCCGTGGCCGCCGCGCTCGTCTTCGCGCTGCCGGCCATCGTGGTGCACCGGCAGTCCGTCGGCAGCGCCATCAGCCTGTCGGTGGCGCACCTGCAGGCCCACCCGGGCTGGCACCTCGGGTTCTTCGGCCTGTCGATGGTGCTGGCCATGGTGCTGAGCTACATCCCGTTCATCGGGTACGCGCTGGTGGCCACCATCCACCCGCTGTTCACGCTGCTCGCCTACCGCGAGATCTTCGGGACCGGGGAGTACCCCGAGGTCCGCGACTGACGTCGCCTCAGCCGACGCCGCAGGCGGCCGCCACGGCGTCGCGGTAGCGCAGCCACCCCGCCAGGACCTCCTCCATCGCGGCCACCACGGGCGCCCGGTCCGCAGCCGGCACGTGCTCGAGCACCATCCGCCAGGCGGCCTGCCGGTGGTCGCCCTCGACCTGGCGGTGGGCCTTCACGAGCGCCAGGCGGGCCTCGGACAGCCCGTAGTGCCGCACGAGGGGGTGGTCGGCGAGCGGCGGCTCCGGCCGCGCGGGGGCGGCGGGGTCGAACAGGGCGCGCTCGTAGGGCGTCCCCTCGAGGAACAGGGTCGTGACGGCGACGGCGACGGCCCAGCCGCGCGCCCCGCTCCCCGGGAGGGTGCAGTCGTCGAGCAGCGCCCGGTAGGCCGCGGCCGCGGGCAGCAGGGTGACGCGCTCGAACCGCGCCAGGTCCATGCCGAGCCCGGCGGGGATCTCGAGGAACAGGTCGGGATGGGGCCGGCCCGCGAGGATGCCGCCGGTCTCCTCCTCGTAGAGGTTCTCGGCGAGGTCGCGCCGGACGGCGGCGATGGGGCACTGCACGTAGGCCCGGCCGAGCAGCACCGGGAAGTCCCGGACGTAGACCTCCCACTCGTGCTCGAGGTGGAGGTGCAGCCGATCGGCGGGCACCTCGCCGGAGGTGAAGCGGGGCCACGCAGGGTGGTCCTTGCGGGCCATCACGTCGAGGAGGGCGTCGCGGAAGGCGAGGGTGTCCATGTCGGACTCCTAACGCCCGACGTGGCCGAGCGGCCTACTCGTAGGTCCCGAAGACGTGATCCCACAGCGTGGTGCTCACGCCGAACTTCTTCTCGGCGTAGGCGGCGTTGTGGTGGTGCTTGTTGTGGTGCGACCGCAGCGCCAGGCCCACGCGGGTGAGCGGCTTCATGTGGTGGATGTAGTAGTGGGTGCAGTCGTAGACCATGTAGCCCATCACGATCCCGGCGAAGAACCCGGGGATCCAGGCGGGCGCGATCCAGGCCGACAGCAGCGCGCCGAGGGTCCACAGCACGCCGTAGACCACCACGGCGACGCCGATGCTGACCGCGGGCGGCATCACGAGCCGGTACTTGTCGCGGAACCACTGGTGGTGCACGCCGTGCAGGTAGAAGTGGAACTTCTCGCCCCACGGCGCGGCGGGGACCCAGTGGAAGAGGGTGCGGTGGAGCCAGTACTCCATCAGCGTCCACACGAACCAGCCCGCGAGGAACTCGGCGAGCAGGACGAGCGGGGAGACGCCGAGGTTCCAGAACCCGTGGGCGAGCAGCGCCACCGTCAGGGGCACGTACATCACGGGCACGACCCACGCGGGGATGCGCGAGAAGAAGTCGATGAAGTCGCTCTCGAACATGCGGGGCGACTCGGGCGACGCACGGAGCACGGCCGACCTCCTGTCGACGGCCCCCATAGCATTCGCCCTCCCGGTCGTCACGCCCGCGGCGAGCGCGTGTAAGCGCTCGCCAGCGGGGGTGGCTACGGGGTCCAGTCCCCGAGATCGCCGCCGAAGGCGCCGAGGTCGGGGGCCGATCCGTCGGGATCGAGCGTTCCGAGCGGATCGCCGGCGTCGACGGCGTCGGAGGCGGGGTCGAGCGTCCAGTCGTCGTTCGTCCAGTCGCCGTCGTCGCTGACGGCGGTGAACGCCGGGTCGCCGTCGAGGTCGTTGCCGTCGACGCCGTCGACGGGCTCGGTCCCGGCCAGGTCGTAGGCGGGATCGTCGTTGCCGCTCACCAGGCTCCAGGTCTGCAGGAAGCCGAAGGCCGCGCTCGACTCGTAGAGCGTGGACGGGCCGTGGTTGTAGGCGACGATCGAGTCGTGCAGCGTGAAGTCGGCGCTGCTCGAGACGTAGACGGCCGCGCCGGCGATCGGCGTGTCGTTGTGGACCATCGTCACGTGGTCGAGCGTGCCCGACGTGCCCGCCGCGTTGAGGTACAGCCCCGCGCCCGTCTCCGCGAAGTTGTCGGCGACGATCACGTTGGTCAGGATCAGGTTGCTGCCGTCGACGCGAGCGCCGCCGCCGGGCCCGGCGCCCACCCGGTTGCCCAGCATCGTGGACCGCACCAGGTCGAGGCTGCTCCCGCCCGCGAGCGTGGCGCCGCCCCCCCAGTTCCCGCCGCGGTTCGCGACGAGCTGCACGCCGTCGCCGACGAGATCGGCGGTGTCGAGGTACAGCCCGCCGCCCTCGCAGGCGACGTTCTCCGCGAGCGTGAGGTCGGTGGCCGTGACCGTGCCGCCGTCGACCCACAGGCCGCCGCCCCGGCCGCCGAGGCCGTGGGTGAGGGTCAGGCCCTCGAGGGTGACCGTCTCGCCGTGGTTGGCGCGCAGCACGGGCGCGAGGCCCGCGCCGTCGAGGAGGGTGAGCCCGGCGCCCGCGCCGCGGATCACGAGGTCCTTGCCCTCCAGATCGAGGCGCGCGTCGAAGGTGCCGGCGCCGATGTCGATGGTGGAGCCGGTGCCGGCGGCGTCGAGCGCGGCGCCGACGGTCGGGTAGTCCTCGGGGACCAGGATCTCGCCGACCACCAGCACCTCCGCCGTGTCGGGCGGCGAGAAGCCCACGCCGTCGTCGGTGACCAGGCGCAGCAGGTAGCGCCCGGCCGTGTCGGGCACGAACGAGACCGTGGCGGTGGCCGCGCCCGCGAGGTCGGCGTCGGTCAGGGTCGAGCGGCCCGGCACCGCCGCGAGCGTCCACTGGTAGCCGACGGTGTCGCCCTGCGGGTCCACGCCGCTGCCCGTCTGCACGACGGTCGCGCCGAGGGCGACCTTCTGGTCGATGCCCGCAGACGCGCTGGGCGCGTGGTCGGCGGGATCCGCCGGGTCCCCGGCGCCGCCCGCTCGGTCGGGTCGTCGAAGCCGTCGAGATCGGAGTCGGTGGCGAACGGATCGGTCTTGTACTGGAACTCGACCAGGTTGGTGAGCGTGTCGAGGTCCGGATCGAGCGCGGCGTCCCCAGCGTCGAGGGGATCGAGGCCGTACTCGGCCTCCCAGCCGTCGGCCATGCCGTCGCCGTCGGTGTCGCGGTAGTACACGTCGAAGTCCGGCAGCGCGAACGCGCCGCCCCAGGCGCCGATGTCGGAGGCGGTGCCGTCCGGATCGGTGAGCGAGCCGGCGTCGCGCAGCGGCGAGTCGTCGCGCAGCCGCAGATCGTCGCTCGCGGCCTCGGTGAACGCGATGACCCGGGGGTCCGCGTGGACGTCGGTGCCGCTCCCGGAGAGGTTGACGGGGCTGCTGTCGTGCTGGTTGCCCCAGAACGCGTTGTGGTCGACCGTGAAGTCGAGGTGCGTGGACACGCCGTCGAACACCGCGTAGTCCGTGTTCCCCAGGAACAGGGAGTTCGTCAGCTTCACCGGCAGCACCGCGACGCCCGAGCGGTGGATCGCCCCGTACAGCCCGTGGTTCCCCGCGACGGTGACGTGGTCGATGTCGAGGTTGCCGACGACGATGCCGAGCTGCTGCGCGTGGATGACCGAGCCGACGTTCTCGGACCGGTTGCGGGTGAACACCAGGTTGTGCAGGTCGACCGTCGCCGACTGCATGAACAGCACGCCCGCGTTGTAGGCGGAGGCGTTGTCGCTCGCGCCCCCGCCCCACCACGACAAGGTGCCGTTCTGGACGTAGAGCGCGCCGCCCGTGTAGGCGGCGTGGTTGTCGGCGAACCAGGTGTCCTCGAGGAACGTGTCGCAGTCCCACAGGTACATGGCGCCGCCGAGCTTGCCCGCGTTCTGGCGGACGTCGACGCGCTGCAGCGCGATGGCGCCGCCCGAGCAGTCGACCGCGCCCGCCGGGTACTCGACGCCGTTCGCCAGCGTGAGGTCGCGCAGGGTCACGTCGTCGCCCGCCTGCAGGTCGAGGATGGGGTGCCCCTCGAGGGGCTGCAGCACGGTCTGGTCGGTCCCCGCGCCCGCGATGGTCACCGGGAAGCCGTTCAGCGCCTCGTGGTCGATGAAGACGGGCCAGGTGCCGGCGCCGAGCTGGATCACGTCGTAGGGGCGCGACTCGTCGAGCGCCTCCTCGAGCGTGGCGTAGTCGCCGGGCACCTCGATCTGCAGCGGCACGATCACCCACACCACGAGCTCGCGGGACGTGGCGCCCTCGGCCGTGACGGTGAGCCCGAGGCGGAAGGCGCCCGAGGCGTCCGGGGTGAACGAGACGGACGCGCTGTCGGCGCCCTCGAGATCGGCGTCGGTCAGGGTGGAGCCCGGGCTGTGCCGGATCAGGCGCCAGTGGTAGGACTCGATGGCGGCGCCGTCGGGATCGTAGGACGCGGAGGCGTCGGCGGTGGCCAGCTCGCCGATCTCGAAGATCAGCGGCTCGTCCGCGACGGCCACCGGCCGGTGGTCCCGGTCGTCGAGCGGGTCGGTCGCGCCGAGCTCGGTGAGATCGTCGACCCCGTCGAGGTCGGTGTCGGCCCGGTCGGGGCGGGTGCCGAGGCCGTGCTCGGTGAGGTTGTCGAGCCCGTCGCCGTCGTTGTCGGCCGCGGCGTCGTCGGAGGCCGGGTCGAGCCCCACGGCGACCTCCCAGCCGTCGGACATGCCGTCGCCGTCGCTGTCGACCCAGGCGCGGCTGCACAGCGGGCGCTCGGAGGGCCCGCCGCAGTGCCCGGCGTCGGCGCGGGTGCCGTCGCGATCGGTGAGGTCGATGAAGCCCGCGTCGCGCAGCGGGCTGCCCCACAGCGGCACCAGCGCGTCGTCGGTCCAGTCGCCGTCGTCGGAGAAGGTGCCGACGGCCGGGTCGGCCTCGATCCAGGTGTCGTGGTCGGGCAGCACGGCGTCGGCGTAGAACGCGGTGGCGGGGTCCTGGGCCCACACGCCGTCGAAGTGCCGGTAGTCCATGCTGAACGGCGCGTCCCACAGCACGCCGACCTCGTTGCGGGCGAGCGCGTCGCCGAACACGACGATGCGGCCTTCGTCGCCGAGCGACAGCGACGCGCCCTGGTTGCCGACGGCCGTGAGGTTGAACACGTTCAGGTCGGTGCCGGTGCCGCTCAGGAACCACATCGCGCCCTCGGCGGCCTCGTTGGCCAGGAAGGTCGAGGTCTCGATGCGGAAGTCGGCGTCGGCGTTGGCGACGATGGCCCCGCCGCCGTCGAGGTACAGGGCGCCGCCGGTGCCGGCGGCCACGTTGCCGGCCAGCGTGGTCCGCTGCATCAGCAGTGTCTCGCCGTTGTTCTCGCCCAGGATCCAGACCCCGGCGCCGTCGCCCGTCGCCTGGTTGTCGGCGACGAAGCTGTCGCGGATCACCACGGCCGTGTCGTCGCCGTCGACGAAGACGCCGCCGCCGTCGACGGCCCGGTTGCCGCTCACCACCACGTCGACCAGCGTCACCTCGGCGTCGTCGACGGCCTGCAGCCCGCCGCCGCTCACGGCGTTGCCGCCGGTGAGGGTGAGGTGCGCGGCCGTCAGGCTCCCGCCCGTGCTGCGCACGGCGCTGCCGAGGCCGCCGGCGTCGAGGATCACCTGGTCGCGGCCGCCGAGGCCCACGAGCACCGTGTCGTTGCTCCCGGTGTCGACGGGGCCGAGCCACACGCCCGGCCGGATGCCGACGGCGAAGCCGGAGCCCGCCATGTCGACGCCCTGCTGCACGGTCGCGGCGTCGTCGGGCACGATGACGCCCGGCAGGACCTCGAGCGAGATGGCGAGCGTGCGGGTGGTGCCGCCGTCGCCGACCTGGAGCTGCAGGCCCCAGGTGCCCGCCACGTCGGGCGTGATGCTGGTGGACTTCACCGCGGGCGAGCTCACCGTCGCCGTCGAGGTCGCGGGGCGGGTCACCACCGACCAGGCGTAGGTCAGGGCGTCGCCGCTCGCGTCGTAGCTGCCCGAGGCGTCGAGCAGCACGGGCTGGCTGACCAGGCCGTACAGCGACACCGGCGCCACGGGCATCGGCGCCTGGTCGCGCGGATCGGCCGGATCGGTGCCGAGCCCGACCTCCGTGCCGTCTTCCACGCCGTCTCCGTCGGTGTCGGGGGCGTTGGGGTCGCCGCCGAGCTGGTACTCCTCCAGCGTGGTCAGGCCGTCGCCGTCGTCGTCGTCGGCCGAGTCGTCGATCCAGCGGTTGGTGCCGCGCCACAGCTCCCAGCCGTCGAGCATGCCGTCGCCGTCGTCGTCGACGACCAGCCCGAAGTCCCAGCCCGCGGGCGCCTCCGGCCCGCCGTACGCGCCGAGCTGCGACGGGGTGCCGTCGAGATCGAGCACCAGCGGATCCCCGGCGTCGACGAAGTCGGAGTCGGCGCGCAGGCGCAGGTCCCACGCGCGCGGGGCGAGCGAGGGGTCGACGCCGATGTAGCGCGGCTCGCCCTCGATGCGGCCGGGGTCCCAGCTCTCGAACTCGGTGTCGGGCCCGGCGTTGCCACGGTAGCCGACCCAGCTCGACGCGACCTCGCCGGCGTTGCCCGTCGCCACGACCACGAAGGGGAAGGGGTGGTCGGTGAACAGCGAGTTGTGCAGCGTGACGAGCCCGCCCGTGGCGTAGATCGCCTCGCCGTTGTTGCCGGTGCCGGTGCGGTTGGCGTGGAAGCTCACCTGGTCGACGAGGACGTCGGGCTCGAACGCCGGCAGCCCCGACTCGTCGTACACGTCCTCGGTGAACAGCGCGTCGCCGCGCTGCGTGCCCTGGTTCGCGGCGATGACGGTGTTCACCACCGTCCCGAGGCCCCGAGGAACGCGATGCCGCCGCCGCGGGTGCTGCTCGCGTTGGCCACCAGGCGGGAGCGCAGCACGTCGACCGTGGCCGGCGATTGCACGAAGACGCCGCCGCCGTGGTCGCTGGCGCTGTTGTTGGCCACGAGCGCGCCGTCGAGGGTGGCCGCGCCCCTCGAGCACGGCGATGCCGCCGCCGAGCGTGGCCGAGTTCGCCTCGATGCACGCGGCGATGCTCACGTCGCCCAGCACGAGCACGCCGCCGCCGTACAGGTCGGGGTCGTCGGTGAACCAGGCCGTGCCCGTGCCGCCCGAGATGGTGAGGCCCTCGATGCGGCCCATGTCGGCGGTGACGGTGGTGCCCTGCGCGTCGCCGTAGACCGTGGTGCGGTCGCAGCCCTCGCCCGCGAGCGTGATGTCGTGGCCGCGCATGTCGACCGTGGCGACGTGGAACCCGTCGTCGAACTGCACCACCGCCCCCGACGGCGCCGTGCGCAGCGCGTCCTCGACGGTGGCGAACTCGCTGTTCGGCCCCACGCCGAACTCGTCGGTGTAGGCGTCGCAGTCCTCGTTGATCCCGTTGTTCCGGATCTCCGCGCGTCGGGGCTGCGGTTCGGGTCGGTGTCGTCGCAGTCGAGGTCGTTGTCGGAGACGCCGTCGCTCGGGCCGCAGGCGAGCGTCGGGCTGTTCGGGTCGCCGTAGCCGTCGCCGTCGGCGTCGATCCACTGGCGGACGGGCTCGAGACCCCTCGTCGATCTCGCCGTTGCAGTCGTTGTCGACGCCGTCGCAGGCCTCGGGCGCGCCGGACCAGGCGAGCGGCTCGCCGTCGTCGCAGTCGTCGTCGAGCCCGGCGCGTAGCCGTCGGGCGCGTAGCAGCCCTGCGCGGTGTCGGTGGGGACGCCGTGGCCGTCGCCGTCTGCATGCATCCTTGTAGAAGGTGAGGGCGGCGTCTTCGTCGACCTGGTCGTCGCAGTCGTTGTCGATGCCGTCGCACAGCTCGGCCGCGCCCGGGTGGATGGAGGCGTCGCCGTCGTTGCAGTCGCCGGCCTGCTCGCTGCCGTTCTCGGGCAGCTTGCACACGCGCCGGGCGTACATCGGGTCGCCGTAGCCGTCGAGATCGCGGTCGAGGTAGGCGACGACGGAGACACCCTCGTCGATCTGCCCGTCGCAGTCGTTGTCGATGCCGTCGCAGATCTCGGTGGCGCCCGGATGGATCGCGTTGTCGTTGGGGGCGCAGTCCTTCTTGTCGCGGACGCCGTCCGCGTCGGAGTCCTTGCACCCGACTCCGACAGCGAGCAGCGCCCACAGCGCAGCCGTCGCCCAGCGGCGAAGCGTCATCGTCCCCTCCAAACGAGCCAGGATAGCTTCCCGCAGCGACTTCTGCCCGCCTCAACCGCCGGCGTGCAGCTCGAAGCCCGCCTCCTCGGCGCCGTCCGCGTCGAGGAAGACCACGCGGCCCGAGCCGTCGGCCGACAGCTCGAACCAGGCCGCGCCCAGGGTCGCCTCCGCGAAGCGGGGGTGGTTGCCGTTGTCGACGATCTCGGTGGCCGACGCGCCGGTGCCGCTCACCACGAGGTCGGTGCCGCAGGCCTCGAGCAGCTGCCGCGTGTGGTCGTGGCCGGCGAGGTAGAGGTCGGCGCCGCACAGCGAGCCGTCGAACAGGGTGCGCAGCGCGCTGCCCGACACCCACGGGACCCAGCGGGTGCCGTCGTAGCGCCCGGCGTTGCCGTGGGGACCGTCGGAGCGGAACGGGTGGTGCCCGAGCACGACCTTCCACGGGGCGTCGGAGGCGTCGAGCTGCTCGCGCAGCCACCGCGCCTGGAAGTCCTCGCCGAACTGGAAGACGGCGTTCGTGTCGAGCCCCACGACGCGAGCGGGGCCGAAGTCGCCGACCCAGGCGTTCGCGGGGAGCTCGACCCCGGGGGTCCGCCCGGCCCAGGCGATCTGGCGCGCCGCGGCGGCGCGGCTGCGGCCGTGGGCGTAGTCGTGGTTGCCGAGCACGAGGTACACGGGCGCACCGACGGGCGCGTACATCTGCGCGATGCGCTCGTCGGCGTGCGGGTCGTCGTCGGCCTCCATGCCGCGCGGGTACAGGTTGTCGCCCAGCAGCACGACCAGATCGCAGCCGCGCTCCGCGCACGCCTTCGCCACCCCCGCGGCGACCCGCGCCTGGCCCTTGTTGCCCTTGCCGGCGTCGCCCAGCGCGACGAACCGCACCCGATCGGGCGAAGCGAGCGCTGGCGCCGGGGCGACCCCCACGGGGACACGGCTGTCGCTGCAGCCTGCCGCGAGCAACGCCGCCAGCAGCACGTCACACCGCCAGGTAGGGGACGATGAACAGCGCGAACATCACCAGCGTGACGAAGAACATCAGCACCCCGATGATGACGGAGCCCCAGGTGATGACCGCCGAGGAGACCTCGGGGGGCAGGGCGCTCTCGCTCAGCTCCTCGTTGGTGGGCCCGTAGAAGCGCCGCTCCACCGTCGGCGGCTCCGACGACTCGGGGACGCGCGTGGGGAGCTCGGCTGCGCGCGCCCGCTCCGCGCGCGACGGCCGCGGGACGACCGCCGGGAACGCCCGCCGGGTGGGCGCGTCGGGGTCTGCCGGCTCGTCGTCGACCTCGTCGCGGGCCTGGACGGCGGGCGCCTCCCGCGGCGCCTCGCTCACGACGGGCCGCAGCACCGTCTTCTCGTTCACGTCGTCGTCTTCGGTGTCGGCGGACTCGGCCCCCCCGTCCAGAGCGGGAGACCCGGGCCCCGGCACGGCCACCTCTGCGTCGCTCGGGTCGCGGGGCGCCCACTCCGTGCGCCCCTCGGCCGCCTCCTTCTCCGCCACCTCGCGGGCGTCGTGGCCCGGCCCGCCCACCTCGGTGAGGTGGCTCGTCGGCTCGGGCGCCAGCGGCGGCGGGCCGGTGCGCGCCCGGACGGGCGGGATGCCGCGGCTGATCAGGAACACCTCGTCGAAGCCGCCCGCCTGCGCCGTCGCTGGCTCGGCCTCGCTCTCGTCCTCCGCCGGCGTGAGCGTCTCGCCGGCGACGAGCGCGCCGGGCTCGTCCGCCGAGTCCGCCTCGTCGAGCGGCCTGCGCTCGAGATCCTCGTCGTCGCGGTGCTTCGAGAAGGCCGTGCGCCGGCGCCGGGGGCGGGGGCTGTGCCTGGCCTCGGCGATGAGCGCGTCGACCCGCGGATCGGCGACCGTGGCCTCGCCGTCGTCGGGCGCCGCCGCGGCGGCACCGGGCAGCCGCGGGGGCGCCGCGACGGGCGGGCGCCGCACGGGCGGCTCGGCGTCGAGCGCGCCGGGCGTCGCGACGCGGTTGCCGAGCTTGATCGACGCCGGCGGGATGGTCGGCGCCTCGGACGCGCGCCGGCCGTCGCCGAGGCTCGGCCGCCCGAGCGTGATGTTGCGCCGGGGCGCCTCCTCGGTCGGCGCATCGGGCGGGGCGGCAGGCGGGGCGGCGGGCACGCTCACCAGCGGCCGCGAGCCCGTGGTCTCGCCCAGCAGGTCCCACATCGCCTCGTCGGGCGCCGTCGGCGCGGGGCGCGCCGGCTCGTCGACGCTGAGGCCCTCGCTGAGACCCTCGCCGAGGCCGTCCGGCGCGGGCTGCTCGTCGGTGTCGGAGGGCGCCTCGATGGGCTCCGCCTCCTCGGTCAGCAGCGGCTCCACGTCCTCGGTGCCGAGCGGCTCCGCTTCGAAGTCCGCCAGCGGCTCGTCGAACGGGGTCGCGGGCGCCGTCCGGACCGGCCCTGCATCCACCGCGCCGGGCCGCGACGGCGGGATGGTCCGCGCCGTGCCGTTCAGGCTCGCCTTCACCGTCGTCGCGTCGTCTTCCCCCTCGTCGCCGGGCTCGCCGTCGAGGTCGTCGACCATGGCCAGCCGCTGCGCCAGCCAGTCTTCCACCGACTGCTTCTTCAGGGGGCGCTCCTTGCGCTTCGGGTCGTGCCGGTCCGCCATGACTGGACTTCACCTCTGGAGGACGCCTCGGGGGCCGAACTGGTCGACGACGGCGCGGATCAGGGACTCGGTCGCGGCGTTCACGTCCTCGGCGGTCCGGACGCCGTCCGAACCCGAGCCCCGCGAGGTGTAGTGTAGATCGAACGTGACGTTCCGGATCCCCGCGGTCGACTCCGGCGGGACGAACTGGTCGACGATGGACACGCGCTCGAGCCAGTCCGGCGCGTTCGCGTCGATCAGCGCCGCCACGTCGCCCGCGTCGAGCCCGCGGGGGAGCTCGAAGGTCACGCTGCGCTCCACCGGCTGCAGCGCCGGCGGCTCCACGTAGGTGGGCGGGACCCCCTCGGCCACCAGCGCCTCCTCGTCGATCTCGAGGTAGCACGGCCGCGCGGTCTTGAGCTTGTAGCGCTTGCACACGGCGGGGTGGACCTCGCCGAGCACGCCCACCACCTCGCCCATCGACACCAGGGCGCCGCTGCGCCCGGGGTGCAGGAGGTCGGCCAGCGGGCCCTTCGCCGGGGTCTCGAGCTCGAGGTCGACCCCCAGCGTCACCGAGAGCTCGCGCACGATGCCCTTCAGGAACCAGGCGTCGGCCGGGCGGCTCCGATCGTCCCAGGCGCGCGGCCGATCGCGGCCCGTGCAGACGGCCCACAGCAGCCGCCGCTCGGTGCACGGCGGGCGGGTGCGGTCGGTGCGCGCGCCGATCACGCCGGGGACCGGGTGGAACGTGCGCGTCCACTCGTAGAGCTTCACGTCGGCCGTGCGGTGGCGCTCGTTGTGGGCCACGGCCTCGAGGGCCTGGTGCAGGGCGTTGTTCTTGAGCAGCGAGTAGGCGCGGTCGAGCGCGTTGGTGGTCTCGACGTGCGCCCACAGCGGGTGCGTCTCGTCGACGCCGAGCTGCGCGAGCGCGGCCCGCCCGTAGAAGCCGTCGGTCACGCACTCGTAGAAGCCGGCGCCGAGCAGGACCTCCTCGGCCCGCGCGCGGCGCGTCTCGGCGGGGGAGGGGAGGGCGCCGAGGCCCACGGCCGGCAGGATCGACGGGATCTCGTCGTAGCCGATGGACTTGGCCACCTCCTCGTAGAGGTCGGCCGGGAACTCGACGTCCCACAGGCGCCAGCTCGGGACGGAGACGTGCAGCCGGTCGGGCCGGTCGGCGTCGGCGCGGACGGAGAAGCCGTAGCGCTGCAGGCGCTCGGTGATCTCGTCGGCGCCGAGCGGCAGCTCGAGGTGCTGCGCCACGCGCTCCGCCTCGACGGAGACGACCCGGCCGGGGTTGCGCCAGCTGCCGACCACGCCGGTGGTGCCCGTGCGCCGCCAGCCGGCGGCCTCGAGCAGCGCCACGACCCGGCCCGCGCCGAGCAGCGGGCGCTCCGGGTCGCCGCCGCGCTCGAACCGCGCCGAGGAGTCGGTGGACACGCGCAGGGCGCGGGCCGCGAGGCGGACGGCGACCGGATCGAACGTCGCCGACTCGAGCAGCAGCCGCCGGGTGGCGGCCGTCGTCTTGGACTCCTCGCAGCCGATCACGCCGGCGATGGCGAGGATCTTGCGGTCGTCGGCGATGACGAGCGTGCCCTCCGGCACCTCGACCGGCTCCTCGGTGAACAGCAGCCAGGCGCGCTCGCCCGCGCGGGACGGTCGGATGGTGATCGGCCCCTCGAGCGTGTCGGCGTCGAACGCGTGGGTCGGCTGGCCGAGCTCGAGGTTGGCGACGTTGGTGGCGTCGACCGGCGCGGAGACCGGGTTCAGCCCCGACGCGGCCAGCACCCGCGCCGCGGCGGCCTCGAGCGCGCCCTCGCCGGTGTCGGCCCGCTCGAGCAGCGTGGCCGTGTAGACGAGGCACTTGTCGGACTCGATGGCCAGCGGCCACGGCGGCGCCCCCACCTCGAGCGCGGCGAAGGGCGGGCGGGTGACGTTGTGGCCGGTGCGGCCGCGCAGCTCGGTGGCCACGCCGTCGTAGCAGTAGTGGTCGCCGCGGTTCGCGAGCAGCTCCAGCGTGAACGTCACCCCATCGGCCCCGGCCTCGGCCCGCTTGACCTCGAGGCCGCAGGTGTCGAGCAGCTGCCGCACCTCGTGGGGATCGTCGGGGACCTCGATCCACCGCCGCAGGACGTCGAGCCCGATCTTCACCGCGCACCCCGGTAGACCCGCTTCAGGATGCGCAGGTCCTGCTGATAGAGCTGTGCCGACTTGACGATGCCGGCGCGCTGGGCCGCGAGCCGGGACATGCCGAAGCCGAAGGCGATGCCGCTGACCTCGTCGGGGTCGTAGCCGAAGGTCAGGAACACCTTCGGGTGGATCATGCCGGCGCCGAGGATGGTGATCCAGCCGGCGGCGTGGCACGCCTCGCAGGGCGCGCCGTGGATGCGGCCCTCGCCCTGGCACAGGGTGCACGCCACGTCGACCCCCACGCTCGGCTCGGTGTAGGGGTAGAACTTCGGCTTGAAGCGAATCTTCCCCTCGCCGTACACCGAGCGGGCCACCACGGCGAGCGTGGCCTTCAGGTTGGCGAACGTCAGCCCGCGGTCGACCCAGATGCCCTCGAACTGGTGGAACATCGCGGTGTGCGTGGCGTCGACGGCTTCGTTCCGGTAGACGCGGCCGAACGCGGCGACCTTGATGGGCGGCGCGGGCCGACGCCTGCAGCAGGCGCGCCCGCACCGTGGTGGTGGGAGCGCAGCAGCCACCCGCCGTCGACCCAGAAGGTGTCCTGCATGTCGCGGGCGGGGTGGTGCTCGGGGATGTTGAGGGCGTCGAAGTTGTAGAACGGGTGGTCGACCTCGGGTCCCTCCTCGACCTCGAAGCCGAGGCGGCGCAGGGCGTCCATGCTGCGGGCCTCGGCGAGCGAGATCGGGTGGCGGCTGCCGCGCGGCGGGAGCAGCCCCGGCATCGACAGGTCCTGCCACTCCTCGGCGATGCGCGCCTGCAGGGCCTCGCCCTCGAGCCGCTCCGACGCCGCCTGCAGCTCGGCCTCGACCGCCGCCGCGGCCTCGTTGATCTCGCGCGCGGCCTCGGCGCGGGCCTCGGGCGCGAGATCGCGCAGCCCGCGCAGCGCCGCCTTGAGCGGGCTCTTCTTGCCGGCGTGGTCGCGGCGGACCGCCTCCACCGCCGCGGGATCGCTGGCCGCGGCGAGGTCGGTTTTCGGAACGCCGCGAGCAGCGCGCTCACGTCGGGTCGGGACATCGGTTCGGCACTCCGTGCAGGAGTGGCATCTAGCACGCGAGCGGGGCGCGCCCCACCGCCGAGCCCGCCGGCGCCCGCCGGAGTACAGCGGGGATGGTGGCGCTTCCCGCCCGACGACGCCGCAGCCGCAGCCCTCGCCCCCGTCCTCGGCTCGATCCAGCGCGGGCTGTCGCTGCTGCCCGACGCTCCCGCGCGCTGCAGGTGCGCACGGCCGAGATCCCCGGCCTGTGCGCGCGCTCGAGGGCGACACGGTGACGCTGTCGGCGGGCCTGTGCGGCCCCGACCTGCACCACCCGGACGAGCCCGAAGGCCCGTTCCGGCTCGATCGCTGGCGCCGCCGCGCCGCGGCCTGCGTGCTCGAGGCGGATCCACCTGGAGCTGGCCTGCCGCGGGGCTCGCGCCCGATCCGAGCGGACGGCGCTGGTCGGCGCCGCGGTTCACGCCGCGGATCTCGTCGCCCTCGAGCTGCAGCTCGCCCGCGCCGACCTGGCGCTCGCCGTCACGACCGGCGCGCCCGGCTCCACCCGCGGGCCGGCTTCGGCGCGATGCGGGCGCTCGCCGAGGGCGTCGACCCGATCCAGCGCGTCCGCTACCTGCTCGAGGGGGCGTCCTCAGCGCCCCGAGTGGCTGCGGCTCGGGCGTTGGGTGCTGTCGCCCGAGGGCGGCCAGGCGCAGCTGCCCGCGCCCGTCGCCCGCGTCGCCGACGCCGACGTCCCGCTGGAGCTCCCGGCGTGGACCTGGCGCCCGCTGCGGGTGCCGGCCCACCCGCGCGGAGGCTTCGTCCGCGTGATCGGCGACGGCGCCGTCGAAGCGCCTGGGCCGCCGCCGGCGCCGAGCTGCGCACGGTGGCGGGCGCGGCGTCCACGGCCTGCACCTTCGCGCCCGAGGCGGGCGGGCCGGTGGGGACTGGGACGTCGCCAGCGCCGAGGGCTACGGCCAGATCATGGCGCGCGCGGCATCCGCTTCGGCTTCCGCGCCGACGGGCGGCTGAGCTGCTGCTCGCCGACGCCTTCGTCGGGCCGCCCTGGCGGCAGGCCATGGCCGAGCAGGTGGCACCTCCGGCGCAGGTCGGGCCTGGTGGCAGGTCGAGGGCGCCCACCGGCTGCGGTTCGCCGAGATGCAGACGGCTCCCGCTCACCCTGCACGGGCGGGCAGCGCCACCGGTTCCGCCGCCCGCCGGCGCTTCTCGGCCTCGCGGAGTGGCTGGTGGCGATGCAGAGCACGTGTGGGCCTGGCAGATCGTCGGCGGCAAAGCGGCGGTGAGCGCGACCGGCTGGTGATGCGGGCGGATGATGGGGGGCGAGGTCGAGGTGCGGCCGAAGCGCGCGTGTGAGGTAGATTCCGAGGCACGCTCGCAAGCCGCCGCTCTGGTGGAGTCCCCATGCCTCACCTGTTGTTCGCGAGCGCCCTGCTGGGCTGCTCCACCCTGTCCAAGTACGTCGAGGGCGAAGAGGTCGATCACCGCTTCGAGCTCACGCGCTGTCGATCAGAGACGCACCTCGAGCGATGACAACCACCTTGCCGGCGCTCGCGAGCGTCGCTGCGATGCCTCGGCTTCGACGTGGACTCGGTCAACGACCGATCCTCGAGACGCTGACCGAGAGCACGCCCTGTTCGTCGACGCGCCTTCGTGGCGGAGGAGTCGCTGCGGCTCGTCGTCGTCCGCGGCTGGATCGACGACGCGGGCGTCGCGCAGGCCGATCCCGCCGCCGAGGTCGGCCTCGAGGGCCTCATCGACTTCGAAGGCGACTTCGAGGCTGGCCCCGGCACCGTCCTCGTCGAGGTCGCCGTGCTGCTCGACGCTGCGCTGGCCCTGTTCACGCTCGCCGCGTCGATCGTGAACGGCCGGATCGACGATCAGGCGTGATCGGCCGCGTGTCCACGCTCGTGCCGATCGACGCGCTGGTCGTGACGACGTGATCGCGCCCAACATCCCGCAGCAGGGCTGGGACATCGATCGCGACGGCCGCCTCAGCCGCCTGACGAGGTGCCTTCTCCGATCTCATCGACGAGCTCGCGCCGCTGGCGGCCGACACCACGCTCGCCGACGGCACGCCCGCGGTGAGCGCGGTGCTCGACTTCTCGGGCGGCGCCGTCGACGCGCCGTAGGCGCCCGGCGGGATAACCGTGCGGGCGGAGGGACCGTGCCGCTGCACGACGACTTCGAGCGCGAGGCGCTCTACGCGCCGGAGGTCTGGTACGTCCACGACGTGCTGGAGCTCGATCCCGAGGCGAACCGCGTGGTCGCCGTCATCGACACCACGCGCCTCGGCCCGATCGCGGCGGCGCAGCGCACCCACGGCGGGCACCAGCCGCACCTGCCGGGCGCCGTCGCCATCCAGGTGACGGGCACCCTCGGCAACCTCAACGCCGTGTACCTCGCGGGGCTGCGGGTCTCCGAGGGCTGGTGCGGCTACGGCACGCACGTGCACGGCGCGAAGTTCCCGCGGATGGCGGTGATCGGCCCCCCGGTCACCGCGGTCTCCACCGCGACGCGGCGCCGCAAGCTGCGCGACACGTGGTTCCTGGACTACACCTTCCGCTTCGAGCAGGAGGGCGAGACGGTGTTCGAGAGCCGACAGTCCGCGGCCTGGCACCGACCTGTCGGACAGGGCACCCTGGATGGACGGAGGGAGAGGTGAAGGCTCGGAAGCTGCTCCAACGCGACTGGGACCAGTTGCTGATCGTCGCGGCGGGGTTCCTCCCGCAGACGGGCGGCGACCTGGTCCGCGCCATGTCCAAGGCCATCGCGGCCCACGCCGAGCTCGTCGAGGCCGTTCGCCACGGCCGGGTCGGCGCGGAGCTGCCGCGCGGCACCGTGCGCCTGGTGGTGCCCGACGAGGGCGGCCTGGCGCTCGAATACACGCCGAAGACGCGGGGCGACAGCCACCCGCCGCCCGACATCACCATCGACGGCATCCCCGACGAGTAGGGAGGCCGGGCTCGACGGCCGATCCGAGGCGCGTTACCCGGTCCGCTCTGCGGGCTTTGACAATCCTCGGCCAAATCCGAGTTGACTTCGACCGGAGATGGCTGTCGTCGGCACCCCGCCGGCGCGTGCGCACCATACTTGCGCTGAGGATGAAGACATGGGCAACAAGCTGTTCGTTGGCGGTCTGAGCTGGGATACGTCCGACGATTCGCTGCAGCAGACGTTCTCCGGCTACGGTGAAGTCACCGAGGCCAAGGTCATCATGGACCGCGAGACCGGCCGGTCGCGCGGCTTCGGCTTCGTCACCTTCCGCGACGCCTCCGCGGTGCCCGCCGCCATCCAGGGGATGGACGGCGCGACCCTCGACGGGCGCACCATCCGCGTCAACGAGGCGGAAGACAAGCCCCGTGGCGGTGGCGGTGGCGGCGGTGGCCGTGGCGGCGGCCGTGGCGGCGGTGGCGGCTACGGCGGTGGTGGCGGCGGCGGCGGCTACGGCGGTGGCGGCGGCGGCGGCCGCTGGTAGTCAGCCGGGACGGACGGCCGAAGGCTCGCTGACGGCGAGCCTCGCCTCCTCCTCGGCGCGCTCGGGCAGCGCCCAGCCCGTGGCGGCCGCGCGCTGCAGCGCGGCGCGGCGATCCTGCGGCCGCCCGGCCTGGCGGTAGGCGCGGGCGAGCAGCGTCAGGGCCTCGCCGTTGGGGCGCAGCGCCGCGTTGGCCTCGGCGAGGGCGACCGCCTGCTGGGGGTCGCCGTAGTCGAGCAGGTGGTGCAGCGCGTGGCCGGCGGCGGCCTCGGGAACTGCGCCAGCTGGTGCGCGAAGGCCGCGCCGGCGCGAGCGTGCAGCGCCGCGGCCGCCCCGGCGTCGCCCCGGTCGGCGAGCGCGCCGAGCGCGTCCACGAGCTCCGGTTGCCGGGTGCGCGACGACGTCGGCGTACAGCGCGATGGCTTCGTCGCGGCGGCGCAGGCGGGCCGTGGCCTCGGCGACGTGCTCGCGCACCAGCCAGTGGCCGGGGACGTGGCCCTCGGCGTCGTGGTAGTGGGCGAGGGCGGCCTCGTTGTGGCCGCGGGAGAGCTCGACCAGGCCGCGCTGCAGGTCGAGCCACAGGCGGTTGGTCGGGTCGTCGCCGAACACCAGGGCCTCGCAGTCGTCGAGGCCGAGCAGGGCTTCGTCGTAGCGGCCGGCCTGCCAGGCGATCTGGGCCAGGCCGTAGCGCGCGGCGAGGGTGGGGTGCAGCGCCATCGCCTGCTCGTACAGGGGCCGGGCCTCGCCGGGCCGCCCGCGCTGGACGGCGATGTCGGCGCGCACGCAGCACCTCGGCCTGCTTGGGCTGGTCCAGCCGGCCCCGCGAGACGGCGTCGAGGTCGGCCTCGGCGGCATCGAGCCGGTGCAGCGAGTAGTGGAGGCGGGCGCGCTGCAGCAGGGGGCCCGAGCCCGGCGGGGCCAGGGCGAAGGCCGCGGCCAGGGCGTCCTCGGCGCGGGCGTAGTCGGCGAAGTCGCCGGTCAGGTGCGCCCGCTGCGCCCACAGCCCGGAGACGGCGGAGAACCTGCCCCAGTCGTCGGGGTGCTCGACGGCGAGCGCCTCGGCGCGGTGCAGCCGCTCGTCCAGGCGCGCCAGCAGCGTGTCCCAGCTCGCGGCCGGGAGGGCAGCCTGCGCCGCAGGCGGCGGGGCGGCCTCGGGCGGGTGGCTGCAAGCGAGGCAGAGCAGGGCGAGGACGAGCGACAAGGCGGCCTCCTGAGGCCGAGCGAGCGGAGAGGAGGGGCGTCCGCCGGCGTCGGAGCGCCGGCGGACGGGATCACCAGGCGGTGGCGAGGTAGGGGAACGAGGCCGAGAACGGCGCGTCGTTCGCCGGCGGGTTCAGCGGCAGCGTGGCGAACAGCGTCACGTCGTGCACCGACAGATCGAGCAGGATCAGCGCCAGCGTCACGTCGATGACGGGATCGGCCAGCGCCCGCCCGTTCGGGAACCCGGCCGCGCCGGTCACGTCGATGGTCAGCGTGTCCGGGACCACGAACGGCGCCGCCTGGTCGATGCACTGCCCGATCGACGGCTCCGTGGCGGATCCGCCGCAGGGGGTGAGCCCGAGGCCGACGAGGTCGTCGTCGAGCGCGCCGTGGAGGAAGTCCACGCTGGCCGATCTCGCCCACGAAGGTGCCCGCGGCGTCGTCGGTGGGGTCCGCGGCGTTGTAGGCGTCCTTGCTGCTGATGACGGCGGTGGCGACCGCCGGCATGCCCATGCGGTCGACGCGGGTGTAGGCGGTCGGCGGATCCGTGGCGAACACGAAGCCGTCGGTCATGGTGTCGGTCCCGGTCTCCATCGGCGTGGTGCCGGAGTCCTTGTCGTCGGGATCGACCTGGATGATGCAGCCCGCGAGGGCGGCGAGCGGGGCGATGAGCAGCATGCGGTGCACGGGGGACCTCACTTGCGGCTGGAGGTGGCCCACAGGCGCACCACGTTGGAGGAGGCGGTCGCGGCGGCGGTGTCCATCTGGACCACGATCGCGTTCACGTTGCGGCCGGCGAAGCCGTCGCGGGTGCTCTGGAACGACACGGTGGCCGTCGCGAGCGTGTCGGTGAGGCCGGTGACGTCGAAGAAGAAGGGATCGTCGAACACGCCGGCCATGGCCTGCAGGCCGTTGCCCGCGTCGATCGCCGCGCCGACGGGGCCCGACACCGTCCCGGATCCGCCGGGGATCCCCTCGAACTGCACGCCCCAGGCGCCGGTCGCGTCCTGGCCGAACCGGACCCACACGGTCTGATCCGCGACGAAGTCGCCGTCGTTGTCGAGCTGGATGGCGTACAGCAGGTCGGCGTCGAAGTCCGCCGGCGGCGCGACGGCCTCGCCGCCCGGGCCGCCGAAGGTCACGATCGCGACGAGCTTGCCGTCTGCCGTGTGCCAGGCGTACACGTCGTCGATGTCGGCGACGTGGTCCGCGACGGCCCCGGAGGCCTCGTTGTGATCCGCCGCGAGCGCGCGGGGCCCGACGAGCGCGGCCACAGCGAGCGCGCCCGCCAGGGTTGCACGCAGGGTCAGATGCATTCGTTCTCCTCTGCCCCGTCACAGGTCGGGGTCACCCACGGCTACGGGGACCCCTCGGCGTCGGATCACTGGTTGGTTACGACGGCGGCAGCCGCGGAGGAGGAGCCGATGAGCGGGGCGCAGTTCGAGGAGGGCACGACCCTCGACCGGTACCTGATGGAGACGCTGCGCAACTTCCCGGGCGCCACGGGCACCTTCGTCAACCTGATGCAGAGCATCGCGCTCGCCGGGAAGATGATCTCGTCGCGGGTCAACCGCGCGGGGCTCGCCGGCATGCTCGGGGGCACGGGCGAGGTCAACATCCAGGGCGAGTTCGTGCAGAAGCTCGATCGCTACGCGAACGAGACGTTCATCAAGGCGCTGGAGCACCGCGGGCACACCTGCATGGTCGTGTCCGAGGAGGAGGAGGAGCCCCGCCTGGTCGGCGCGCAGTGGCACTCCGGGCGCTACGTCGTCACGGTCGACCCGCTCGACGGATCGTCGAACATCGACGTGAACGCCACGATCGGCACCATCTTCGGGGTGTACCGGCGCACGAGCGAGGAGGGCACCGAGGCCTCGCCGGTCGACGCGCTGCGGCCCGGCCGCGAGCTCATCGCCGCCGGCTACATCATCTACGGATCGGGCACGGTGATGGTGCTGGGCTCCGAGGCCGGCGTGCACGGCTTCACGCTCGATCCGAGCGTGGGCGAGTTCTTCCTGTCGCACCCGGCGATCCGCATCGGATCGAGCCGGATCTACAGCTGCAACGAGGCCTACGCCGACAAGTGGCAGCCCGGGGTGAAGGCGTTCCTCGCCAAGGCGAAGGCGTCGAAGTTCTCGGCTCGCTACATCGGGAGCCTGGTCGCCGACTTCCACCGCAACCTGCTCAAGGGCGGCGTGTTCTTCTACCCGGCCACGGCGAAGGACCCCCGCGGCAAGCTGCGGCTGCTCTACGAGGCGTACCCGCTGGCCTACCTGGTCGAGCGCGCCGGCGGCTCCGCCACCGACGGCCGGGTGCGCGTGCTCGACAAGGTCCCGACCGAGCTCCACGAGCGCACGCCGCTCGTCATCGGCACGACCGATCTCGTCGAGGAGATCACCGCGCTCATGGCGGCCGATCCGCCGTTCCAGGGCTGATCCGGACCACGACCTCGGCGCCGAGCCCGTAGGCGAGCTCGGCGTCGACCTCGCCGGTGAGCAGCGCGTCGTGCAGGCCGAGCCGGCGCAGCCCGCGGATCGTGCTGTGCAGCCGCGCGTCGGCCGAGTCGGCCACGAGCTTCGTCCCCGGCCAGATCCCGGCGACGAGCGCGCTGCGCGGGACGAGGCACCCCGGCCCGGCCTCCGCCAGCACCGCCAGCGCGCGGCGGAGGACGGGGCGCCGGTCGAGCTCGTGGCGCTGGCCGTCCGCGCTGACGAGCCAGCTGCCGTCATCGGCCACGACCGGGGGCTTGCTGCACAGCCGGAGCAGCATGCGGTGGTTCGCGATGGGCTCCGCCAGCAGCGCCGCGCGCGTGTCGGGCGACAGGCCGCCCGCCACGACCTCCTCCGCCGCCTGCAGCAGTCGCTCGGTGCGGCCGCTGGTGCGCCCGACGCCGGCGTGCGCCTCGTCGAGCAGGGCTCGGGCTCGCTCCGGGAGCAGCAGCGCCAGGAAGGCGCGGTAGACGTGGGCGATGCCGCGGCCGCGCTGATCGAAGGCGGCGATGGCGGCGTCGTAGCGGATGGCGGCCTCGTCCGCCGCCCCTGCAGGTGCGCGATCAGCGCCTGCTGGCCCTGCACGAGCGGCAGGATCTCGGGGCTCGTCGGCAGCGCTGCGATGCGCTGGTGCAGCGCCGCCACGTCGTCGAAGCGGCCCTGCTCGAGGCGGACGGCGGCGAGGTGCTCGAGCGCGTTGGCCTCGAAGCGGGGATCGCCGGCGCGGGCGCTGGCCTCGGCGGCCTGCTCGAGGCAGGCGGCGGCGGCGTCGAGGTGGCCGAGATCGAACAGCACGCCGCCGAGCCAGACCCGCGTGGCGCCGAGCCACCCCTCGTCGCCCTGCTGGCGGAACAGCGCGAGGGCGTGCTCGAACAGCGCCAGCGCTTCGCCGCCGCGGCCCGGCTGCGTGGCGAGCCGGCCGCCGAGGTAGGCCAGGCGCCGCGCCTCCAGGGTCGGGGTGCCGCCGGTGAGCACCTGCGCGGCCGTCAGCGCCTCGATGGCGGCCTCGCCCCGGCCGAGCCAGTTCAGGAGCACGGCCTCGGCGAGCGCGAAGCGGGCGGCCACCTCCGGCGGGGCGTCGGCGAGGCTCGCGCGCGCGGCGTCGCGGGCGGCGGTCGCGGCGTCGGGATCGTTGGTGCACCGCGCGTGCATCATGCGGTGCTGCCAGAGGAGGACGGCGTCGGCGGGGTCGGCGGGCGCGGCGAAGGGCGCGAGCAGGGCGAGGGCTTCGGCGTTGCGGCCGCGCTCGAGCAGGAAGCCCGAGCGCAGGCAGGCGAGGCGCAGGCGCAGGGGCAGCGGGACGGTGTCGAGCGGCAGGGACAGGGTGGGGTCGACCCGCGGGCCGCGGGCCAGGGCCAGCTCGCCCAGCACCAGCGCCGCGCGGGCGCCGGTGGGGGCTCCGCGGGCGAACGCGCGCTCGAGATCGGTGCGGAGCTCGCGGACGGGCTCCCAGCTGCCGTCGCGCGCCGCCCGCCGCAGCCGCGCCTCGCCCTCGCGCACCACCCAGTCGGCGTGGCGGGCGCTGGCGGCGTCGAGGGCCTCGGGCGCCGTGCGGGCGGCGGCGAACGCGCGCACCGTCGCGAGCATCCGGAACCGCCCGGGCGCGGGCATCGCGACGAGCGAGGCGTCGAGCAGCGCCTCCAGCGTCTCGGCGCCGGCATCGGCGACCGCCTCGAACGCGGCGGCGTCGAACGGGCCGTGGAGCGCGGTGGCGGCGCCGAGGGCGGCGCGCTGCGGCGCGGACAGGAGGTCCCAGCTGGCGGCGAGCGCGGCGTCGAGGGAGCCGTGGCGCCCGGTGCGGTGGGCGTCGCGCAGGTCGGTCGGCAGGCGCGCCGCCATGGCGCCGGGCGGGAACAGCCGGACCCGCGCCGCCGCGAGCTCGATCGCCAGCGGCAGGCGGTCGAGCGCGTCGACCAGCGCGCGGATGTCGCCCTCGGGCAGCTCGGCGTCGGGGAGGACGGCCGCGGCGCGGTCGCGGTACAGCGCCACCGCGTCGTCGGGGGCGAGCGGGGGCAGCGGGAACGCGGAGACGCCGGGCACGCGCAGCCGCGTGGCCAGGAGCGCGCGGAGCGCCGGCACCTCGCGGCGCCAGGCGTCGAGCTGCGCACCCAGCGCCGCCGCGACCCCCTCGGGGTGGTCCACGACGAGGAGCGAATCGGCGCGGCTGCGCAGGGCGTGGGCCACGCTCAAGCCATCGTCGTCGGCGGCCGCGACGCCGAGCGCGCCGGCGACGGCGGTGAGCAGCGCGGCCTCGCTGTCGACGCCGAGCAGGTCGAGCCAGATCACCTCGCCCGACCAGCGCTCCGCGATCGCCGCGGCGAGGCGGGTCTTGCCGCTGCCGGGCGGCCCGGTCAGGGCGTGGACGCCGGCCGGCTCCAGGCGCTCCTGCAGCGCCGCCAGCGGCGCATCGCGGCCGAGGACGGGGGTGCGGTGCGCCTTCGGCGGCGACCAGCGGGCGCGGAACAGGCGGTAGCCGCGGTCGGGGTCGCCGACCAGGTAGCGCGGCTGGTCGGGCGCCGGCTCGAGCAGGGGGCGCAGGCGGCCGATCACGGCGGGGGCGTCGCGGCGGGGCGCCGCGCTCAGCCCGGCGACGTTGTCGTGCAGCTCGTGGACCGAGACCGGGCGCGGGCGGGCGGCGAGGTAGCGCAGCAGATCGCGCTCGACGGGCCGGAGCACACCGCCGCCGTCGACCTCGCCGGTCAGCAGGTCGATCCGTCGGCCGCCGAGGTCCAGGATCGTCGCGGAGTCCAAGGCTCGTCAGCATACCGACGAGGGCCTCGCCGGATCCAGCGCCAGCTGCCCCGGCCGACGGGACGGCGGTCACCGCTCGAGGTCGGTCCACTCCAGGAACACGTCCTGCAGCCCGTCGTCGCGGCCGCCCGGCAGGCGGAAGCCCACCTGGTACTGCACCGTCTGCCCGACGAGCTGCCCCATCGGCACCGGGCACACCCCTCCCCGCGCGTCGGAGAACAGCCAGCGGTTGGGCGGATCGTCGGGGTCGCTGCGGAAGCCGCAGCGCAGCCGCCACCCGAGCGCGCGCTCGTCGCGCAGGGCCAGGTAGGGCCCGGCGCCGTCGTCGCGGACGGCGATGCGCAGCCGCGGCAGCGGGCCGGGCAGGCGCGACTGCGCGTCGTCGAGCGCGGCGAGCCAGCGGTCCTGCACGGCGTCGAGGTCGAAGGCGCAGCGCGCGGCCACGGCGTACCACACGGCCAGCCCGGCCATCGGGTCGGTGCCGAGCCGTCCGAGCTCGGTCAGCGCGCACGCCGGCGCCTCCGGCCCGGCCTCGCGGACCAGCGCCTCCACGAAGACCTGGCCCAGCACGTAGCTCTGGCGGATGTCGTGGCGGGACAGGTGGCGCGCGTGGTCGACGAGGTCCTCGAAGCGCGCCTGGCCCGTCGCGGCGATGGCGCCCGCCACCAGCGGCACGGCCTCGTCGCCGCTGATCCGCGCCTGCACCCAGTCCGCCAGGCCCTCGTCGAAGAAGTGCGTGGCGTCGGCGTGGGCGGCGCCGTGCGGGCCGGTGAGCTGCCAGGCGTGGGCGTGGGCGAGCTCGTGGGCCAGCGTGGCGTCGTCGGCGCTGGTGGCGAGGCGGATCTTGCCGCCGGTGAACACGCCGAGGTGGTTGGCCGGCGCGCCGAGCAGCTCCACGTCGAGGTGCAGCGCGACGCGGTCGCCGACGAGCTCGCCGGCGCGCTGCGACAGCCCGTCCACCCGCGCCGCCACCTCGCGGGCGCGCGGCTCGTCGCCGGCCTGGTACAGCACGCGGAAGGCGCCGCCCTCGCTGGCGAGCACCCGCTTGCCCGTGAACAGCATCGGCCCCTCGCCGAACAGCAGGCCGAACCAGGCCACCAGCGCCACCGGCAGCATCAGCAGCGCGAAGCAGCCCACCATCGACGCGCGGACCGCGGCCACCGCGGTGGATCCGCGCTCCGTCAGCGTCCGCCCGGGCCGAGGAACAGCAGCCCCGAGCCCCCCACGCCGAGCAGCCCGGCCAGCAGCAGGCCGATCGGCGGGGCGAGCGGGTGGGTGGCGTGGGGGCCGTCCCAGGCGATGGCGCCGAGCTGCTGGGTGGGCACCCAGTCGCCGACCGGCGGCACCACGACGCTGCCGCACGTCCCGATCAGGAACAGCAGCGCCACGACCCCCCAGGCGAGCGGCCCGACCCACGACAGCAGCATGCCGCAGCCGAGCCCCGACAGCCCCGACGCGAGCATGATCGCGTGCATCAGCAGGACGCCCTGCAGCGGCGACAGCGACAGCGGCGGCCGGATCGCGGCCACGAGCGACAGGTCCATCGCGAGCGAGGCGGCCACGAGGCCGAGCACCGGCAGCACCGCCGCGAGCAGCTTGGCGCCGAACACGGTGGCGCGCGAGACGGGCAGGGCGTCGAGGAACTCGATCGTGCCCTCGCGCAGCTCGTGCGCCACCACCCCGTGGCCCACGAGGAACGACAGGATCCACAGCACGGCGACGTTGCCCACGCCGCCGTCGAAGCGCTTGCCGAGCGGGTCGAGCACGAAGTCGTGGTCCCACAGGCCCGACAGCAGGTTCATCGCGGCGAGCACGGCGAAGGCGCCCCAGTAGGGCAGCAGCGCGGCGGTCTCCTTGCGGAGCAGGGCGATCACGGCGCGCTCCGCACGGCCCAGGGCCCGGAGACCGTCCCGAGCTCCGGATCCTCCACCACCCACCGCGCCGCCGCCCGGGCCCGCAGGTCGGCGGGCAGCGAGACGTCCCGCGTGTCGGGCTCGGGCACCACGCGCTGGACGGGGTCGCCCGGCAACGGCAGCGCCTGGAGCGCGTCCAGCGCGAGCCACTCGAGCGCCGCCCGGTCCGGGTGGGCGCGTCCCAGCGGACGACGGTCTCGCCGTCGCGCACGGCGACGTCGAGGGCCGGCGGCGCGAACGAGGCGGCGGGCAGGGCGTCGCGCCAGGCCCGGACCCAGGCGTCGCCGGCGCCGAGCCAGGCCCGGCGCGGCCCGGCCGTGCGCCGCCGCAGCGAGGCGGCGTCGGGCCCGATGGGGTGCCAGTGCGGGCCCAGCAGCGCCCCCGCGGCGTCGAGCACCGCCTCCGCCCGCTTGCGCCTCGAGCGCGCGCAGCCCCGCCGCGGCCACTGCCTCGGCGCGCTCCGGCCCGAGCGTCGCCCGCGTCACGAGCCAGTCGGCGTCGAGGTCTGCGGCGGTGGCGCGCGCGAGCAGCTGCGGGTCCGCGCCGAGCCACCACGCGGCGAGCCCGTCGCACAGCCACTGGGCGTCGCCGTCCCACCGGGCCAGGCCGTGCAGGCGGTGGACCAGCGCCTCGCGCACGATGCCGCGCCCCACCGCGCGCTCCGGCGCGTCGACGTCGACCAGCAGCACGCGGGCCCGCGCGTCCTCGGCGAAGCCCGGCGCCCGGTCCACGGGCCGCTCGGCGACCTCGCCGTGGGCCCGCAGCACCACCACGGGCGGCCAGCGCTCCACCCCGACGGCGGCGCCGAGGGCGTCGAGCTCGCGCGCCGCGGCCTCCGCGACCGTCCACAGGGGGCTGCCCGGGCTCGCGGCGGCCCGCACCTCGGCCCGCTGCGCGGCGACGGGGGGCAGCGCCGCCCACGGGTCCTGCTGGGGCGCGCCGTCGCTCACGGCGCCGGTGGCCAGCATCGCTGCCATGCCCACGCCGACCAGCTGGGCGCGCTGGTAGGCCGTGGTGGGGCGGAACCAGCGCTCGAGCAGCGCCCCGCCCCGCCACGTCGCCACGGCGAAGCCCACGGCGATCCCGGCCGTCCCCCAGGCGAGCGCGAGCGGCGCCGCCCGCCACGGCGGGTCGAGGCGCGCCACGTCGGCGTTGTCGCGGACGATGCCGATCCAGTAGGCCTCGCGCAGCGGATCGTCGGTGAACGACGAGGCGGCGTCGAGCCCCACGAGCAGCAGCCACCACACGAGCCAGCGGAACCGCCCGAGGTGCGCGATCCCGAAGGACAGGCCGTACCAGGCGTACAGGTAGATCGCGAGCTGCAGGGCGAGCTGGACGAGGAACCCGAGCGGCACGCCCTCGCGGCGGCTGGCCACGACCGCCGTGCTCAGCACGACCGCGAGCATCACGGCCTGCACGAGCGCGGTCCCGAGCACGAGCCGCACCGCCGCGCGCGCCGCCGGGGCGATGGGGAGCGCGGCGAGGAACTCGTGGGTGCCGTCCTGGTGGTCGCCCACGACCAGGCGCGACGCGACGAACAGCGCGAACGCGGGCATCGCCATGCGGCCCACGCCGAGCGCGGCGTCGAGCAGCGTGATCCAGTCGTCCTGCAGGCCGAGCTGCCAGGTGACGACGGTGGCGAAGCCGACGAGCACGGTGGCGCCGAGCAGCGCGAGGAAGTGGTGCTGCAGCTCCTTGCCGAGCAGCGCCGCGGCGACGCGCAGCGTCACGGCGGGTCCCGATCCTGGCGGGCGATCGCCACGAACGCCGCCTCGAGCGACACGGGCTCGGCCGCGGGCAGGCCCGCGACGGCCTCGGGCTCGCCCCACACCACGTCGCCGTGGAGTCGCTGGATCCCGGGGGGCAGCTCGCCCGCGAAGCGCCGGACCCGCTCGCCCACGCCGCCGATGGGGCCCTGCCAGAACATGCGGCCCTCGTGGAGGATCCCGACGTGGTCGCCGATGTCCTCCACCTCGCCGATCTGGTGGGTGCTGAACAGCACCGTCACGCCGTCGTCGTCGACCATGGTGCGGAGCAGGTCGAGGATCTCCGCGCCGGGTCACCGGGTCGACCCCGGCGGTCGGCTCGTCGAGCACCAGGAGCGGCGGGCGGTGGGCCAGGGCCAGCGCCAGGCCGAGCTTCATGCGCGTCCCGCCCGACAGCTCGCCCACGCGCTGCCCCGAGGACCGCGAGCTGCACGCACAGCTCGCGGTAGCGCGCGTCGTCCCAGGTCGGGTAGAACGCGCCCACGAAGGCGCCGAGCCGCGACACGCGCATCCACGGGTAGAAGTGCTGCTGCTGGCTGACGTAGCCGATGCGCCGGCGCATCGCGGCCGTGGTGGCCCGCACCGTGTCGCCGCCGATCGTCATCGTGCCGCCGCCGGGCCGCAGGATGCCCATCAGCATGCGCAGGGTGGTGGTCTTGCCCGCGCCGTTGCGGCCGAGGAAGCCGTAGACGCTGCCGCCGGGCACCTCGAGGTCGAGCCCGCGGATGACGGCGTGGCGCCCGAACGACAGCGCGAGGCCGTCGGTGCGCAGGGTCGGGGCAGGGGGCAGGCGACCTCCGGTGGGATTCCCTAGCGAAGCCCTGCAGGTGCGGCAAGCCGGCCGGCGCAGCAGCGTGCAGCCGTGCGAGTTACGGGCAGCGGACGCAGGACCCACGCCGGAGGAGGGCCAGTGGCCGCACCGACCCGCACAGCCACCCCCGACGAGGCGCAGTGGGTGCTCGATCAGCTGCCCGAGCGCCTGGTGGCCGACGAGGTCACCGTCACCGCCCTGTCGCGCGACGACGGCGCGGCGTGGTTCTGGGTCTACCCGGCCGAGGTCGAGATCGGCGAGATCTACACGACGTGGGTGGTCGAGCGCACCACGGCGGGCGTCGGGACCGTCAGCAGCTTCAAGTCGCGGCGCTCCGCGTCGGGCGACGTGACGGTGCCCTGACGGCCGAATACTCGGGCGCTCGCAACGACCACGGAGGACCGGTGGACGCCGACCTGCACCGCGCGTGCGCGAACACGATCAGAGGCCTGGCGATGGACGCCGTGCAGGCCGCCGACAGCGGCCACCCCGGGATGCCCATGGGCATGGCCGACGTGGCGACGGTCCTGTGGACGCGCTTCCTGAAGTTCGACCCGAACGCGCCCGAGTGGCCCGATCGCGACCGCTTCGTGCTGTCGGCCGGCCACGGCTCGATGCTGCTGTACGCGCTGCTGCACCTGTCGGGCTTCGACCTGTCGCTCGACGATCTCCGCGCGTTCCGGCAGTGGGGGAGCCGCACCCCGGGCCACCCCGAGCACGGCCACACGCCGGGGGTCGAGACCACCACGGGCCCGCTCGGCCAGGGCTTCGCGAACGCCGTCGGCATGGCGCTGACCGAGCGCTACCTGCGCGAGACGTTCGGCGCCGAGCTGTGCGATCACTGGACCTGGGGCATCTGCAGCGACGGCGACCTGATGGAGGGCGTGTCGGCCGAGGCCGCCTCGCTCGCCGGGCACCTGCGGCTCGGGCGCCTGGTGTTCCTGTACGACGACAACCACATCAGCATCGACGGCGACACGGCGCTCGCGTTCGACGAAGACGTGCCCGCGCGGTTCGCGGCCTACGGCTGGCACGTGGAGCGGGTCGACGGGCACGACCCCGAGGCGATCGCCCGGGCCATCGAGCGGGCGCGCGCCGAGACCGAGCGGCCCTCGCTCGTCGCCTGCCGCACCATCATCGGCAAGGGCTCGCCGACCTTCCAGGGCACCGAGCGCACCCACGGCGCGGCGCTCGGCGTCGAGGAGGTCCGCAAGACGAAGCAGGCGCTGGGGATGGACCCCGATGCGACCTTCGTGGTCCCCGATCGCGTCGCGGCAGCGTTCCGCGGCGCCGCGTCCGCCGAGGCGCACCAGGCCTGGCACGCCCGGGTCGAGGCCCACGCGGAGGGCGCGAAGCTGCGCGCCTGGCTGCAGCCGGACTGGGACGCCGTGGTGGCCGACACCGCGTGGCCGTCCTTCGAGGTCGGCAAGTCGCTGGCGACGCGGAAGGCCAACGCCGCGTGCCTGAAGGCCGTGGTCGCGGCTGCGCCGCACCTGGTGGGCGGCAGCGCCGACCTGCTCGAGTCGAACGGCCTCACCATCGGGCGCGCGAGCCTCACCCCGCAGGGCTTCGCGGGCACGGGCCAGATCCACTTCGGCGTCCGCGAGCACGCCATGGCCGCCATCTGCAACGGCATCGCGCTGCACCGCGGCCTGCGGCCGTTCGGCGGCACCTTCCTCGTGTTCCACGACTACCACCGGCCTTCGGTGCGCCTCGCGGCCATGATGAAGCTGCCCGTGATCTTCGTGTACAGCCACGACTCGATCTGGCTCGGCGAGGACGGCCCCACGCACCAGCCCATCGACACGCTCGTGGCGGTGCGGATCCTGCCGGGCATCGAGGTCTGGCGCCCGGGCGACGCCACCGAGACGGCCGAGGCCTGGAAGGCGATGCTGGCGCGCACCGACGGGCCGTCGGCCATCGTGACCACGCGCCAGGGCCTGCCCACGCTCGATCCGGCGAAGACGCGCGACACGGCGCGGGGCGCCTACGTCCTCGCCGAGCCCGAGGGCGGCGCGGCGCAGGTCGTGCTCATCGGGACGGGCTCCGAGGTCACCCTGTGCCTGGCGGCGCAGCAGCAGCTCGCCGGGCAGGGCATCCGCGCGCGGGTGGTGAGCATGCCCTGCCGCGAGCGGTTCGACGCGCAGGACGACGCGTACCGCGCGCAGGTGCTGCTCTCCGGCGTGCCGCGCGTGTCGGTCGAGGCCGCCACCACCTTCGGCTGGGAGCGCTGGGTCGGCGCCGACGGCGCGATGGTCGGCATCGACACCTGGGGCGCGAGCGCGCCGGGCAAGGTCGTGGCCGAGAAGTTCGGCTTCACCGCGGATCACGTGGCGGGGGTCGCCGCCGGCCTGGTGAAGTGACGGCGGGCGCTGTCCAGGTGGCGCTCACCGGGCGCCCGCCCGACCCGATGCGGACCTGGGACGCCGCCATGGCGCTCGGGGCCGCCGTCGTCGCGCACCACCCGGGGATCGAGCGGTGCAAGGTGGCGGTCCACGGCAACCGGCGGTCGGGGCTGCGCTGGCGCCTCGGCCGCGACAGCGCCGTGTGGCTGCACTGGGCGCTCGCGCCGCACGTGCAGCAGGTCATCGCCGTCATCTCGGGCGACGACGCCGCCTGGCAGACGCTCCAGCGCGAGCTCCCGCCGCCGAAGCCGCCGCGGCTGCAGCCCGTGGGGCGGGTGCACGACCTGCGCGAGCTCGCCGTGCAGGCCCGGGCGCACCTGCCGCGCCCCGCGCCGCTCGTGCACCTCACCTGGGGGCGCTTCAGCGCGCGCCCGCCCACGCGCACGCTGCGGCTCGGCTCGTGCGCCCTCGTCGAGCCGCCGCTGGTGCGCATCCACCCGGTGCTCGACCACGAGACCGTGCCGGGCTGGTTCGTCTCGTTCGTGGTGTTCCACGAGCTGCTCCACCTGCTGTTCCCGCCCGCCGAGGGCGAGGGCCGCCGGGTGCTCCACTCCGCCGCGCTCCGTGCCGCCGAGGCCGCGCACCCCGACCACGCCCGGGCCGAGGCCCTGGAGCGCGCCCAGGTGCGCGAGTGGCTGCGCCGCTGCCGGCAGCGCCGGTGAGGCTCGACCGCCTGGTCTCCGATCGCGCCGGCTGCTCGCGCCGGATCGCGGGCGCGGCCATCCGGCGCGGCCGGGTCACGGTCGCGGGCCAGGTGGTGCGCGACCCGTCCGCCCACGTCTCGGTCGACGACGTGGCGCTCGACGACGAGGCCCTGCCGGCGCCGCCGGAGCTGGCGCTGTTCCACAAGCCGCTCGGCGTCCACAGCGTCGTCCGCG
>JAWKRQ010000061.1:0-52918 GCA_041389545.1 Myxococcota bacterium
GCGACCTCGCTCCAGCGCGCGCCGAGCTCGCCGCTGCGGCTCGGGCGGTCGGACAGGGCGTCGGGCTCGATGGGCGGCGGCCCCTCGGGCTCGGACCGCGGCGCCGCCCGGGCCGCCCGCTTCGGCGCGCGCGCGGGCTCCACGGCGTCGGGCTCGATGGGCGGCGGGCCCTCGTCGGGCGGCGGCTCGGGCGCCCGCTTCGGCGCCGGCTTGCGCGCCGCGGGCTTCGGCGGCGCCGGCTTCGGCGGCGCCGGCTTCGGCGCCTCGGCCTTCGCCTTCGGCGCCGCCACCTTCTCGGCCTTCGCCGCCGGCAGCCGCACCTCGCGCGACGCCGGCCGGTTCGGCCGCACCGCCCCCGCCGCCGGGGTCCGCACCCGCCGCTCCAGCTCCTCCAGCCGCGCGAGCAGCGCCGCGACGGGCTCCACCGGCCGGGTCGTCGCGAGCCGCGCCACCGCCATCTCGAGCACGATCCGCGGCCGCGACGCGCGCGAGACCTGGTCGTGGGTGTCGAGCAGCGCGTTGAACGTGCGCGTGAGCGACTCGGCCGGCACGTCGGCCACCAGGGCCTGCAGCCGCGCCACCTCGTCCTCCGAGGCGTCGACCCAGGCGCGCGCCTCCTGCGACAGCCGCACGAAGGTCGCGTTGCGCAGCAGCTCGAGCAGGTCGCCCGTGAACTCCGACAGCTCGTAGCCGAAGTCGTAGACCCGCGCGACGACCTCGAGGCACTTCGCCGGCTCCCCGCGCACCAGGCCCTCGAGGAAGTCGAACAGCAGGCTGCGGTCGACGAGCCCCAGCGTGTCGGCCACCGCGGCGTCGGTCAGCGCCTCGCCCGCGGCACCCACGCTGATGACCTTGTCGAGCAGCGACTGGGCGTCGCGCATCGAGCCGTCGCCCGCCCGCGCGATCATGCGCAGGGCGGCGTCGGACAGCGCGGCGCCCTCGCTCGCCGCGATCTCGCCGAGCCGCTGCGCGACGGCCGGGGCCGCGATGCGCTTGAAGTCGAAGCGCTGCACCCGCGACAGGATGGTGTCGGGGATGCGGTTCGGCTCGGTGGTCGCGAAGACGAAGACCACGTGCGGCGGAGGCTCCTCGAGCGTCTTCAGCAGGGCGTTGAAGGCCGCCTTGCTGAGCATGTGGACCTCGTCGACGAGGTAGACCTTGTAGCGCCCGCGGGTGGGCGCGTAGCCCACCGTCTCCCGCAGGCTGCGCACGTCGTCGACGCTGTTGTTGCTCGCGCCGTCGATCTCGATGAGGTCGGGCGAGCTGCCGGCCGCGATCTCGACGCACGACGAGCACTTGCCGCACGGCTCGGGGGTGGGCCCCTCGGACGCCAGGCAGTTCAGCGACTTCGCCAGCGCCCGCGCGGCGGTGGTCTTGCCCACGCCGCGGGCGCCACAGAACAGGAACGCGTGGTGCACGCGCCCCGAGCGCAGCGCGTTCGACAGCGTGCGGACCACGTGCTCCTGGCCGACGATGTCGGCGAACGTGGCCGGACGGTACTTCCGCGCGATGGCGAGGTAGGACAACAACCCCTCCGCCCGGCCCTCGTAGCGTGGATCGCCGGGACCAGCACCGCCCGTCACCCCGAACGCGTGTTCAGCAGCTCCTTGAGCGCCTCCAGATCCGCCGGCTTGATCAGGTGGCGGTCGAACCCGGCGTCTCGCGCGCGCCGCCGATCCTCCTCCTGCCCCCAGCCGGTGAGCGCGACCAGCAGCACCTCCGACCCGCCCGGCGTCGCGCGGAGCCGCCGCGCGACCTCGTACCCGTCCATGCCGGGCATGCCGATGTCGAGCAGCACGATCTCGGGACGGAAGGTGGGGAACCGCGCCAGCGCCCGGGGCCCGTCCTCCTCCACCGCGACCTCGGCGCCCATCGCCGACAGCAGCATGCCGAGGCTCTCGGCGGCGTCGACGTTGTCGTCGACCACCAGCACCCGCCGGGCGGCCGTGACCGGCTCGTCGCCGACGGGACCGCCGTCGGCCGTGGGGTCGGCCCCCCGCGGCAGGCGCAGGGTGAAGGTGCTGCCGCAGCCCACCCCCTCGCTCGTCGCCACGAGCGTGCCGCCGTGCATCTCGGCCAGCCGCCGCGCCAGCGCGAGCCCGACCCCGAGCCCCCCCCGGCCCCCCCCCCCCCCCCGGGCGCCCCCCCCCCCCGGCCCCCCCCCCGGGGGGCGGCGCGGCCGGCGCCGCGCGGCCGGCCCGGCCCCCCCGCGCCCGCGCCGCCGGGCTGGCGACCCTGATGCTGCGCCCGCCCGTCGGCGTGTGCTCGCCGCGTTGTTCAGCAGGTTGGCGAGATCTGCGCCAGCCGCACCGGGTCGCCCTGCACCTACACCGGCGCCGAGGGCGACGCCACCTTCACCTCGTGGTGACCGGCGTCGATGTGGCTCTGGCTCGTCTCGAGCGCGTTGCGGATCACGGTGGCCAGGTCCACCGCCTCCTGGCGCAGCTCGAACTTGCCCCGGTTGATGCGGGACATCTCGAGCAGGTCGTCGACCAGGCGCACCAGGTGGTCGACCTGCCGCTCCATCATCTCGCGGACCTGCGGGGGCGCCTGCCCGCTCGACAGCCGCTGCAGGTGCAGGGCGTTGCGCAGCGGGCGAGCGGGTTGCGGCAGCCTGTGCGCGACAGGGTCGCGAGGAACCTGTCCTTGCGGCGGTCGGCGTCGCGCAGCTGGTCCACCAGCCTCGCTGATGGCGTCGCGCCCGCGCACCTGGTCGGTCACGTCGAACCACATCATCACCACGCTCGCGACCTCGCCGTCGGCCCCGCGCAGCGGCGCGTAGCTGCACGTGAGCCAGACCGGCTGGCGCGGCGGGAACTGCACCGGCATCGGCGCGCTGCGGTAGCTGCTGCCGGTGGCGAGCACCTGGCGCACGGCGACGGGCACCTCCGTGCCGTCGAGCTCGGGGAGCGCCTCGTGCAGCGCCCGCCGGAAGACGCGCCGGCTCCCGACCATCTCGATGAGCGCGGGGTTCGCGAGGTCGACCGTCAGCGACGGCCCCGACAGCACCCCCACCGGCACGGGCAGGTGCGCGAAGACGTGCTGCAGGTTCGACCGCTCCTGGTCGAGCCGCCGCTGCAGCCGGCTCAGCTCGAGCCGCCCCGAGACGCGCGCCAGCAGCTCCTTCGCGCTGAACGGCTTGACCAGGTAGTCGTCGGCCCCCGCCGCGAGGCCGTCGAGGCGAGCCTCCTCCCCCGCTCGGGCCGACAGCAGGATGACGGGGACGGTGCGCAGCCGATCGTCCGCCCGCAGCTCCCGCAGCAGGCCGAAGCCGTCGAGCTCGGGCATCATGATGTCGCTGAGCACGAGGTCCGGGCGCCAGCGCCGCGCGAGCACCAGCCCGGCGGCGCCGTTGGGGGCGGTCTGCACGTCGTAGTCGCTGCCGAGCAGGCGGCGGACGTAGTCGCGCATGTCGCCGTTGTCGTCGACCACGAGCACGCGCGGCACGCCGCCTTCGGACACCTCGGCGGCCATCGACGGCGGGTGGCTCGTCCGCGCCATCGCCGGCACCACGGTCGGCGCGACGGCGAGCCCCGGGCCGATCCCCGTCCACCCGAGCATCTCCTGGACGTAGGCCTCGCCGCGGACGGCGGTGGGCGCGAGGTTGCGCGGCGCGCCGATCCGCTCGGCGGGCAGGTGGGCGGTGCCGAACGGCACGGTGACGCGGAAGGTGGTGCCCCGGTCGACCGTGCTGTCGACCTCGACCGTGCCGCCGTGGAGGCGGACGAGCTCCTGGACGAGCGCGAGCCCGATGCCCGTGCCCTCGAAGCTGCGCCCGCGGGCCCCGCGGACCCGGTGGAACCGCTCGAACAGGTGCGGCAGCTCGCTGTCGGGGATGCCGGTGCCCGTGTCGGACACCTCGAGCCGCGCGCCCTGGGAGGTGGCGGCCAGCCGCAGCGCGATCTCGCCGTCGAAGGTGAACTTGAACGCGTTCGACAGCAGGTTGAAGACGACCTTCTCCCACATCTCGCGGTCGACGTGCACCGGGTGCGGCAGCGGCGGGCAGGCGACGGTGAACGTCAGCCCGACGCGCTCGATCGCCGAGCGGAACAGGCTCGCGAGCTCGCTCGTGAACGCGGCCAGATCGACGGCCTCGTAGGACGCGTCGACCCGGCCGGCCTCGATGCGGGAGAAGTCGAGGAGCGTGTTGACGAGCTTGAGCAGGCGGACCGCGTTGCGGTGGGCGGTCTCGACGGGCGCCCGGACGTGGGGCGGGGCGTCGTCGGCCTCGGCGAGCAGATCCTCCAGGGGGCCGAGCATCAGGGTGAGCGGGGTGCGGAACTCGTGGCTGACGTTGCTGAAGAACGCGGTCTTGGCCCGGTCGAGCTCGGCCAGGGCGTCGGCGCGCTGCTGCGCCTCCTCGTAGCCCTCGGCGGTGGCGAGCGCGGAGGCGAGCTGCCCGGCGACGAGCTCGAGGAACGTGCGGTAGCCCTCGTCGAGGCGCCGGTAGGGGTTGAGGCCCAGCACCAGCACGCCGCGCCGGCCGGTGCCGGTGGCCGCGACCGGCAGCACGGCGGCCTCGCCGGCGGCGTCGGGCCAGGGGCCGCGCGGGACCTCGACCCCGGCGGGGATGGGCCAGGTGCGCATCGCGTCGGCGGCGAGCACCTCGCCCCAGGGCCAGTGGGTGCCCCGGGCCACGGCCTCCGCCCCCGGCGACGCCGCGACGAGCCGCGGCACCTCGCCCGGCTCGCCGAGGTACAGCGCGGCGAAGGGCAGGTCGCGCGGGTCGACCCCGAGCGCGGCCACGCCGAGCGCGCAGGCCTCGCGCCAGGTGCGGGCGGGGGCCGTGCGCGCCGCGAGCTCGCGCAGCGTGGCCAGCTGCCGCTCGCCCAGCACGCGCTGCGTGTCGTCGGTGTTGGCGCAGATGAGCCCCATCGGACGCCCGTCGTCGTCGGGCACGGGGCTGTAGGAGAAGGTGTAGTAGGTCTCCTCGGTGTAGCCGTGGCGCTCCATCATCAGGAGCTGCGCCTCGACGTAGGTGCCCTCGTCCTGCTCCATCACGCGGTCGGCCATCGGGCCCACCACGTCCCAGATCTCGGACCAGACCTCGCGGAAGGGGCGGCCGAGCGCCGTGGGGTGCTTGCCGCCGATGATGGCCTTGTAGGCGTCGTTGTACAGGTAGGTGAGGTCGGGACCCCACCCGAGCCAGAACGGCTGGCGCGACGTGAGCAGGATGCGCACGGCCGTCTTCAGGGCGCGGGGCCAGCCGGCGGGCGGGCCGAGCGGGGTGGCCTCCCAGTCGTGCGCGCGCATGAGGGCGCCGAGCTCGCCGCCCCCCTCGAGGAAGGACGCCTGGGGAGCGGGGATCGTTCGCGGCTCGGGCATCGGGCTCCGGTGGACGTCGGGGACGGTCGCCCGGCGTGTGGGCACGGGGCGTGCATATGCTCCCGGCGCGCGGGATGCGAGTCACTCCAGCAGCGAGGCGGTGTGCACGACCAGCAGCGCCACGGCCTCCGGCGGGCTGTCGGCCGCGATCGCCCGGACCTCGCGGTAGAAGCGGCGCTGGGACTCGCGGATCTTGGCCAGGTCGGCGTGGCTCACCGCGAACACGTTGAAGCTGAACAGGTCGCCGGGGGCGGCGCGGCCGACCCGCTCGGCCGTCACGGCGGCCCAGTGCGCGCGCAGGCGCTTCACGTCCTCGTCGGTGGCGCTGATCTCGACGCTGGCAGGCGGCGCCGGCTGCAGCCGCCCGCGGACCACCCGCGCGACGCCCGCCTCGACGAGGGCCTCGATCACCCCGGCCGCCACGTCGCGGGGCAGCTGCAGGTCGCGGGCGAGCTCGCTGGCGGCGACGGCGGCGCGCACCTCCCCGCGGACGCCGAGCCAGCCCTGCGCCGCGGACGACCAGGGGTGGGCGAACGCCAGCCGCGACAGCGCGCGGCGCACCTGGACGTGCTGGGCGAGGGCGGGGACCCGCTCGATGGGCACGAGCTCGCCGACCAGATCGGGCAGCCGGCTCGTCAGCGCCTCCACCAGCGCGAGGACGGTGGGCAGCCGCCCGCGCGTGCGCCCCGACAGCAGGCGGCCGACCTGCTGGCGCGACAGGCCCGAGCGCTCGGCGAGCAGCGCCTGAGAGGTCTGGCCCTGCAGCGCGCGCAGCCAGGCGGCGATGTCCTCGGGGTGGGCGGGGTCCCAGGCGGGGGCGCTGGGCGGGTGGAAGCGCTCCAGGGCCGCCGGGACGTCGATGCCGACGCGCCCGCAGGCGCGCAGCGTCTCGCCGAAGGTGGGGAAGCGCTGGCCGCCCTCCCACTTCGCCGCCACGTTGCCGCGGTAGCCGAGCCAGCGCGACAGGGCGACCTGGGAGCGGTGGCCGCGCACCGCGCGGAGCACCTGACGCGCTGCCTCCTCCATCCGTCCTCCGCGGCGGGTAGCCCGGAATCGAACATACCCCGTCCCATCTGGGGGTCGATATCGCGACACGGGTCCGTAGCGGGCGGCGGGGCTGGCGCGCTAGCCTGAGCGCACAGGGGTCGGAGGTCGGCATGGCGGTGCGCGGTGGGGTGTGGGTGCTGCTCGGGGCGGCGCTGACCGGCTGCGACGCCGGCGGATACGGCGGGTACGGCGACTGGTCGCTCGACAGCGGGGTCGCCGACACCGCCGTCGACACGTCGTTCGGGACCGTGGTCACCGGGACGGCCACGACCTCCACCGTCACCGGCTCGTCCACGCTCATGGGCACCCAGGTGGGCTCCGAGGGCTTCTGGAACTGCCCCGTCGAGGCCGTGACCGATCTCGGCGCCGGGCAGCAGGTCGTCCCCTCGCTCGACGACACCCCGGCGGCGCTGACCGCGGCGCGGGTGGGCGCGTGGACGGTGACCGTCAGCGACGACGTGACGGGCGCCAGCAGCGGCGGCACGCTCCAGCTGGTCGACGACGGCGTGTACCTGTGGGTCGACGTGACCGACGGCGGCGCGTGCGTCGACCACCTCGCCGTCGCGGTCCACGGGACGCTGACCCACGACGACGGCTGGGCGGCGTCGATGGAGGGGGTGCTCGCGCTGCGGCCGGGCGACGGCCAGATGATCCTCGGCAGCACGGGCGACCTGACCGACATCTACGCCACCTGGGGCGCGACGCCCCTCGATCCGGCGCTCACGAGTTTCCGGTTCGACGTGACGGTGGCCGACGAGACGGCCTTCGCCGGCGCCGCGTCGTACGTCGACTGCGGCGGCGTGAGCTGCGTCGGCGCCGCGCCGCTCGGGACGGTCACCGGGACCCGGTGATTCCAACACACAGTACTGGCCGCTCGGCGGCGATGCCGATAACGGCGCGGGATGTCCGACCTGCACCCCCGTCCCGGCGGCCCGCCCCACGGCCCGCTCGCCCGTCTCGCCCTCCACCTCGTGCGCGACGAGCGGGATCTGCCGCTGCTCCGCCTGGGCGTGCTGGCGATCCTGATCCTCGGCCCGGGCATGGCGATCATGTACGCGCTGCCCACCTCCTGGACGCTGGCGCTCACGCCCGTGTGGCTCGCGGTCGTGTTCCTCGGCTTCGGCGGCCGCTACCTGCTTATGGTGCACGCCGTGATCCACCGGCCGCTGTTCCGTCCCGAGCTGCGCTGGCTCGAGCACCTGTTCCCGAGCATCGTGGCGATCCCCTTCGGGTGCACGCCGAACTCGTTCTACACGCACCACGTCGGCATGCACCACGCCGAGGGGAACATGGAGGACGATCACTCGAGCACCCTCGGGTACCGTCGCGACTCGTTCCCCCAGTTCGTACACTACTGGGCGCGGTTCTTCTTCTTCGGGTACCTGCACGTGCCGCGGTACTTCAAGATCCGCGAGCGTCGCAAGCTGTACCTGCAGCTCGTGATGGGGGAGTACACCTGGGGGCTGCTCGTGCTCGTGGGGCTGTACTTCGACTGGGCCGCCACCTTCGTGACGCTGGTGCTGCCGTTCTGCCTCATCCGCTGGTTCATGATGTGCGGCAACTTCGCGCAGCACGCGTTCGTCGACGTGGACCACGCCGACGATCCGTACCGCAACAGCACCGTCCTGCTGAACACGACCTACAATCGCAAGTGCTGGAACGACGGGTACCACATCGTCCACCACATCAAGCCGAACCTGCACTGGTCCGAGATGCCCGCCTGGTTCGAGGCCCACCGCGAGACCTTCGCCGAGCACGACGCCATCGTGTTCGACGGCATCCAGAACAACCAGCAGATCTGGTGGCTGCTGATGACGCACAATTACGGGAAGCTCGCCGACCACCTGGTCGACTTCAAGGGGCGCACCCGCGAGGAGCGCATCGCCTTCCTGCAGTCGCGGACGCAGCGCCAGGGCATGGCGATGCGCGGCTTCCTGGAGCGCGAGCCCGACCTGCGCGCCGCGCCGGCGGTCTGAGGCGAGCGCCCTCAAGTCCTGCGCGCGGCGGCCGAGGAGGATCCGAGAAGGGAGGCCTCCATGGTGCGTGCGGCGTTCACGGGGCCCGACGAGATGAGCGAGGACGAGCGCCGCCGCTGGCTCGAGACGCCGTGGCCCGCCGAAGTGGCCGGCCCGGTGCGGCGCGAGCGGGCCTCGCGCGGCGATCTGCGGTGCTACACCGTCGGCGACTGGGTGATGATCGTGCTGCGGCTGTACACCGCGGTCACGCTGGCGACGCTGCTGGTCGCGGTGATCGCGGCGGTGGGCAGCGCGCCCCTGGTGTTCGCGCTGCAGTACCTCTAGCTACAGACTCGACCAACCATCCGTGGACGTGGGGCACCTCGCAGCAAGCTTCGCCGAATGCACCGCCTCGATCGCGGGTCCGGCTTCGCCGCACCCCGGTCGGTCAGGCATTCGGCTTGCTTGCTCGCTCAATACGTCGGAGAACGCGCTGGCGCGCGTCCTCCGACTCCTGCGAGACGCGCCTGGGCATCCGCTGGCGCGGATGCCTGGTCGCGTCTCTAGGCGCCCGCGCCGCCGAGCGCCTGCTCGATGGGGGCGGCGAACCGCTCGACCTGCTCGGGGCCGGGGTAGTAGGCCTGGGCCACGAGGAGCTTGCGCCCGACCGCCTGCACGCACACGTCCCAGCGGTACGCCTCGTCGGCGCCCGGCTCCTGCAGGGTGAGGCACTCCCAGGCGCCCACCTGGCGCCGGGCGGGCTCGGCGAACTCGGTCGCCAGCCGGTCCTCGACGGCGTCGATCCAGAACGTGCTGGTGCCGACCGGGTCGTTGTCGACCCGCTGGGTCCACAGCACCGTGCCGTCGGCGCTCTCGGCCATCAGCGGACCGCGGGGGGCGAGCGTGACCAGGCCCTCGGGGACGTCGACGGAGACGCGGTGGTCGTCGGCAGCGTCGCGCCGGAACGGGGACAGCCCGGCGATCCAGCCGAAGCCGTCGAGCCCGGGGCGGCCGCCGCGCTGGGAGAAGGCCTCCCGCGGGGTGACGCTCACGCTGATGCGCGACATCGCGGCCAGATCCGACAGCGTGCGGAGCTGGGACTCGATGACGTCGAGCTCCTCGCGGGTGCGGGTCAGCTCGGCCAGCAGCCGCAGCTTCTCCTCCTCCTGCGTGGTCTTGCCGAGGAGCTCGACGAGGCGCTTCTGCACCTCGCGCAGGGTGCGGGCGCGCAACTCGGTGGCGGTGAACGCCTCGGTCACGTCGTCGGCGCGGACCGAGCGGTCCTGCACGTCGCCCAGCGCGAGCACCTGCTGCCAGGCCTCGTCGAACCGCGCCACCGGCACGCGGATGACGGCGGTGTTGCCCGACACGCGCTCGACCCGGCCCTCGACGGCGTCGGCCACCGCGACCACGGCGTCGAGCGCGTCGCGCGGGTTGGCGACGCGGAGGGCGGCCCAGCCCTCGTAGTGCACCATGCGGGCCTCCGCCTGCTCGGCGGGGACCGGCTCGGCGGGGACATCTGGCGGGGGCGCAGGCTGGTTCGCCTGCATGGGGGGCGGGGGCGGCGGGGGCGGCGGCGCGCCGCGGGACGGGGCGGAGCGCTTCTTGTCGGCGCGGGTGTACGACTCCGACTCCGCCATCGGCGCCATCGGCGCGGGGGCGTCGTAGGCGTCGTCGTCGCCTCCGGCGTACCCGCCGTAGGTCGGCTGGGCGTAGTCGCCGTAGTACGCCTCGGGCTCCGACTTCTTGGCGCACGCCATCAGCAGCGCCAGCGCGAGCACGCTCCTGCCCATCACCGCCTCCCTCAGCTTCAGGACGTGGCGTACAGCCGCAGGATCTTCGCCGCTTCTTCGCCCATGTGGGCGCGGACGACCAGGAACCGCTCCAGCACCTTGTTCGCGCGGACGTTCATCAGCAGGAACTCGTCGCTGTTGCGCACGCGGTCGAGGTGATCCTGGTCGCCGCGGACCAGGACGAAGCCGTTGAGCGCCCCGCCATAGGCCCCCATCAGCACGGGCTCGAACGAGGCGATGTGCCCCTCGGCATGCAGCCGGCGGAAGTAGGAGAGCATCTCGGCCCACAGCTCGACCGCCACGGCATCCTTGCCCGGCACGACGCGGTCCCACCCGATCAACAGCCCGCTCTGCGACATCGACCCTCCCACAGCGCGAACCCTTAACCTACGGGGCCTCGGCGTCGCGGCGGCGGTCGGTGCGGATGATGGAGCGCTGGTTGGCGGCGAGGGCGCGCTTGCGCAGGCGGATCGACTTCGGCGTGACCTCGATCCACTCGTCGTCGTCGATGAACTCCATCGCCCACTCGAGCGTGACCTCGCGCGGCGGCGCCAGGACGAGCTTCTCGTCGGCGGCGGTGGTGCGGAAGTTCGTGAGCGCCTTGCCGCGGACGGCGTTGACGTTGAGGTCGCTGTCGCGGTTGTGCTCGCCGACGATCATGCCCTCGTAGACCTCGGTGCCCGGGCCGACGAACAGCTCGCCGCGGGGCTGGAGGTTGAACAGGGAGTAGGCGGTCGTGGTCCCGGCGCGGTCGGCGACGATGGCGCCGTTGAGGCGGCGCTGGATCGGGCCCGCGAAGGCGTCCCACCCGTCGAAGAGGCTGTTCATCACGCCCTCACCGCGGGTCTCGGTGAGCATCTTGCCGCGGAAGCCGATCATGCCGCGGGTCGGCACGCGGTAGACGAGGCGGGTGCGGCCGTGGCCGTCGGCCGACATGTCGCGCAGCTCGCCGCGGCGGCCCGCCATCTCCTGCGTCATCGCGCCCACGTTCACGTCGGGCACGTCGAGCGAGACCTCCTCGAACGGCTCGAGGACGCTGCCGTCGTCGGCCTCCTTGAACCGCACCTCGGGGCGCGACAGCGACATCTCGAAGCCCTCGCGGCGCATCTGCTCCACGAGGATGCCGAGCTGCAGCTCGCCGCGGCCGAAGAGCTTGAAGGCGTCGGAGCTGCCGCCCTGCTCCATGCGGAGGCTGACGTTGGTGAGCAGCTCGCGGTCGAGGCGCTCGCGGATCTGGCGGCCGGTGAGGAACTTCCCCTCGCGGCCCGACAGGGGCGAGGTGTTGATCGTCATCGTCATGCCGATCGTCGGCTCGTCGACCCGGATGCGGGGCAGCGCCTGCGGGTTCGGCCCGGTGGAGACCGTGTCGCCGACCGTGATGTCGTCGATGCCCGCGAGGGCCACGATGTCGCCGGCCAGCGCCTCGTCGGTCTCGGTGCGCTTGAGGCCGTTCCAGGTGTAGACCAGCTGCACCTTCACGTTGCGGGGGCCGCTCTCCGTGAACAGCGTCGCCGGGGTCTGGCGGCGGAGGCTGCGGCCGAACAGGCGGCCGAGGGCCAGGCGGCCGACGTAGGCGTCGTAGTCGAGGTTGGTGACCAGCAGCTGGGCGCCCTCGGCCTCGGCCGGGGCCGGCGGCGGCGGCACGTGGCGGACGATCGCGTCGAGCAGCGGGCGCAGGTCGGTGCCGCGGTCTTCGAGCGTGGCGGAGGCCTGGCCCTGCTTCGCCACGGCGTACAGCACCGGGAACTCGAGCTGGTCGTCGTCGGCGCCGAGGTCGATGAAGAGGTCGTAGACCTCCTGCAGGACCTCTTCGGGGCGGGCGTCGGGCCGGTCGATCTTGTTGATGCAGACGAGGACCTTGAGCCCGGCCTCCATCGCCTTGCGGAGGACGAAGCGGGTCTGGGGCAGGGGGCCCTCGGACGCGTCGACCAGGAGCATGGCGCCCTCGACCATCGACAGGACGCGCTCGACCTCGCCGCCGAAGTCGGAGTGGCCCGGGGTGTCGACGATGTTGATCTTGTGCCCGTCGTAGCTCACCGCGGTGTTCTTGCTCGCGATGGTGATGCCGCGCTCGCGCTCGAGGTCCATCGAGTCCATGACGCGATCGACCAGGTGCTCGTGCTCGGCGAAGGCGCGGCACTGGCGGAGGATGGCGTCGACCAGGGTGGTCTTGCCGTGGTCGACGTGGGCGATGATCGCGATGTTGCGGAAGTCCATGGGCCCGACCCCGGGGGAGAGGGCGTGAGGACTAATCCGGCGGCGGCGTCGCTGTCGAGCCGAGGGGGGGAACGCCGGGGTTTCCGGGGTCCGCCGGTCAGGGCATCGGCGGGTGGTCGTACGCCTCGCAGGTGAGCGTGGCCGAGAGGATCGGGGAGCCGTCGGGGCGGCGGAACGTCACCTCCTCGCGGGTCCGCTGGAGGGCGGGGTCGGCGGTCGGCAGGCGCTCGGAGGCGGTGACCTCCGCCGTGACGGTGACCTCGTCCCCGGGCGGCGCGTCGTCGCGCCAGGGCGCGTGCACGACGACGTGGCCGACGCGGAGGTGGTCGACGAGCAGCCAGGCTTCGTGGGTGACGGCGCCCGGGTACGGCGGGACGCCGGCTTCCCAGCCGGACTCGACCCAGGCGACGTCGCGGTCGTCGGCGCGGCAGCGGCGGAGGCCCGGGGGCGGGACGGCGCCGGGCCGCTGCGTCCACCAGGCCTCGACGTCGGTCCAGGGCGACGCGGGGTCGGTGGCGTCGACGCAGCGGAAGGTCGCGGCGACGCGGGTGGCGTCGCCGCGGAGGCGGATGCGCTCGGTCCAGGTCCAGGGGGCGTGGGGGCGGTCGAGGCGGGTGGGGCGGCCCTTCGGACGGCGGTCGACGGTGACGGTGTCGCCGTAGCCGGAGGTGACCTGATCGCCGTACTCGCTCAGGACCCACTGACGCGGGTCGTCGACGCGGGCCCAGGTGAGGGGGGCGTCGAGGGCGCGGCAGAAGACGCGGGGGAGGGCGAGGAGGGCGTCGGCGTCGGGTGGGGCGGCGGCGGCGGCGGCGGCGAGGGCGTAGGGGAGCATGCGGGACGGACGTCGGGGGGTGGCGGAGCTTTCAGCGTCGCAGCCAGCCCGTCGGGAACCGGTCGAGCCGGCGGTCCTCCGTGGTGGGTGAGCCGCCCGCCCTCGGCCCACCCGGGTGTTCGGGAGCCACACACACCCCGGACCTCGGAATCGAGTGCCGCGCTCGGCTCTGGCGATCCGGTGTGTGCGCGTTCCGAACACGCCGGCTGTCGCTGGTCCCACCCTCTCCTCCACCCCACGCGCCCGACGCTCCTCGAAGGCCGGGCTACATCGTCCGACACCACGGGGAGCACGCAGATGTCCTGGTTCGCCGCCTGGGCCCAGCACCGCATCGACAAGTCGCACGTCGACGGCCTCGCCCTCGACCTCGCCGACCCCGACGCCCCGGCGCTGCTCGCCGGCGGCGTCCGCCACCCGCTGACCGGCGATCCCGACGAAGCCGCCGTCTATGGCCTCGTCCGGGTCCTTGCCCGCGCCCGCCGCATCGCCGCGCACTTCCCGCTCGCCGACACCGTCCACGCCGCGCCCCTCGCCGACTGGGGCTGGGCCACCAGCCTGCGCGCCGAGCTGCGGATCGGCGACCGCACCGCCGTCGCCCCCGTCGCCACCGACGGCGTCCTCGCGCTGCCGACCGAGGCCTTCGAGGCGCGCCTCGCCGCCTGGCAGCTCGCCTGCGCCCAGGCGCTCACCGAGGCCGACCCGGATCCCGCCGCCTTCGCCTTCGACCCGCCCGGCCGCGACGGCGCGGACGACCCGAGCTGGCCCGCCTTCGCCGCCGCGCTCGATCTGGGCCCCGACGCCGTCCGCGAGCGGGTCCGTGCGTCGCTCGCCTGGTCGGCCGTCCGCTACGAGCGCGCTGCGGCGAAGTTCCGCGAGGTGTACGGCCTGCGCCTGCCGGCCGGCCTCGGCGACTTCGCGGCGCTGACCGACGCGCTCGGCGCCCTGCCGCTGCCGGCGCCGCAGGCCTGGAGTGCGCAGCCGCCGGGCTGGGCGCGCGGCGCGGGCTGGCTGTCGGCCGCCCTGAGGATGACCCCCGCCGGCCTCGGCGACTGGCTCGAGGACGGCGGCCTGCAGCGCCTCCCCGCCCTCGACGCCGACGGTGCGCCCCTGGATCCGCGCCTCGACTGGCGCTTCCGCCGCGACGCGCCCCCGTTCGTCACCTTCGCCTCGGGCGACAGCGACGGCTCCCACTGGGGCTTCTGGTACGACAGCCCGCAGCACGAGCCCCGCATCGCCCACAACTGGGCGCGCGACAGCGCCGAGACCGACCTCGAGGACCAGGACGAGCTCGTGGCGCTGCTGGAGGCGACCGTGGCCGAGCGGCTCGAGATCCTGGTGGAGGAACGCGACAGCAGCACCGACGGCGACTACGTCTACGCCCTGGACGCCCAGCGCGCCGTCCGCGTCGTCGCGCTGCACCTGGAGGCGCTCCGCGCGGCGGTCGGCGCGCGGCCGCTCGACCTGTGCCCCTGGCCGCGCGTCCCCGGGCCCGTCGGCAGCCCGACGCTGGCGGAGCCGCCGGGCCACCACGTCCGCCCCGCCGACCTCGCCGGCGCCCGCGCGGCGCTCGCGGAGGGGGACGCCGGTCCCGCCCTGTTCCTCGGCCTGCGCCTGCACTGGGAGGACGACGACGACACGCGCGACGCCGCGGGCGCCCTCCTGGGCGAGGCCTGGCGCGCGCTCGGGTGGGACGCGCTGGCCGAGATCCTCGCCCTGCATGTCCGCCACCGCGACCTGCCGAACGTGGGGGTGCTGCAGGAGCCGCCCTGGCCGCCGCCGCGCCCCACCGACGCCGAGCTCGGTGCCGCGCCGCCCGCGCTCCAGGTCGCGTGGGACTTCGTGCAGGCCGCCGCGCCCGACGAGGACAGTGCATCCGCCCAGGCGCGCGCGCGCCGGCTGGGCCTCGACTGGGACGACCCGGTGGCGCGGGCCGTCGCCGTGCACACCGCGGACGAAGCGGCCGTGGCGCGCCTCCTCGGCGGCTGAGCGCCACAGGCGCGCGGCGGCGCGCTACGCTGCCTGCGTGGAGGCCCGGTGCTCCTGCTCCGCGCGTCGCTGCTCGCCCTGCTCGCCTGCAACGGCCCCGACGATCCCGGCCCGACGGGCACGCCCCCGGCGCCGGTCTGGCACGTCGTCCCCGGCGCCGTCGTCCAGCTGACCGAGCCCGGCGCCGGGATGCTGCAGTCCCACGCCACCGTCGCCTGGAGCGACGCCGAGACCTACGCCGTCGCGTTCGCCGCCGGCCAGGAGCCGCAGGCGCAGGCCGTCGTCCAGACCTACACAGCCGAGGGCGTCGCCCTGTCCGACGTCGCGCGCCTGAACACGGCGGCGTCGGGCGACAAGCCGGACATCGCGTGGGACGGCGCGCGCTGGATCGCCGCCTGGACCGACGTGGGCGGGCAGGTCGTGCTGGCGGCGGTGTCGCCGGCCGGCGTGCCGACCAGCGGCGGTGTGCTCCTGCAGAGCGACGCGCGCACCGACGCGGTGGACCTCGCGCTGCAGGCGTCCGGCGGCGTCGCCATCTGGACGGAGTTCGGTGCGCCCGGCATGGGCCCCACCGACGGCCGCATCGCCTGGCGGGCGTTCGACGCCGCGCTGGCGCCGGTCGGGCCGCCCAAGCTCGCCGACGACAGCTCGCGCAAGACCGCCGACGCCGCCCCCACGCCCGACGGCGGCTGGACCGCCGTCTGGGCCATCGAGTACGACCACCCCACCGCCACGGGCCAGGTCGTCTACGAGGTCTGGGGCCGGCAGCACCGCGGCGACGGCACCGCCTGGACCTTCCGCGCCGACGACCTCGACACGGCCTTCCCGAGCCGTCCGGCGGTGGCGGTGCGCGACGACGGCATGTTCGCGGTGACCTGGCGGGACAAGCTCGAGGCCGAGGGCGCGGGGCTCGGCTCGGGGGCGTACGTGCGCCTGTTCGACGCGGACGCCGTGCCGCTGGGGCCGTCGGTGGCGGTGGGGGCCGGCGGCGACGGCGACCGCGTGGTGGTCGACTGGGCGGGGGACCTGGCGCTGGTCGTGTGGCAGGAGACGGATGCGGAGGGCGTGCCCGGGGTGGTGCTGGCCGGGGTGACGGAGGACGGCGCCGTGGCGGTGCCGCGGACGTGGCTGTCGGCGCCCGGTGGCGACCGGGACGAGCGGCCCTCGGTGGCGGTGCGGCCCTCGGCGGACGGGTGGGACGCGCTGGTCGTGTGGGAGGCGCTCGGCCCGAGCGGGAGCGGGCAGGGGCTGCGGGCAGCGCGGGTGGCCGTGTCGGTGGAGTGAGCGGGTCAGCCGCCCGGCACCCACAGCCACCCCTCGAACGGGTTCACGAGGCCGTCCGCCAGCAGGACCACGTCCGGCAGCGTCTCGCGCGCCAGGGGCTCCAGGAACGAGCCGCTGGCCCCCGTCGGCTGCAGCCCCTCGGGCATCCGCGCCCGCAGCACCCGCCCGCGCGGCTCCACCGATAGCCCGTCGCCGGGCCCGCTGTCGGTGAGCCAGAGCCAGCCGTCGTCGTCGAGGTCCACGCCCCGCAGGAAGTCGAAGGGGCCGTCCTCGGGCGCGAGGTCCGCCACGTAGGCCGGCAGGGCGGTCACCTCGTCCGTCACGGCGAGCCCGAGCGTGCCCAGGCCCGCGTGCGCGTACAGCAGCCACCACCGGCCGCCGAACCGCCGCAGGAGCGGCGCGTGCGGCGCGTCGAGCCCACCCGACGCCGGGTAGCGCCAGACGTGCGCCGGGGCGGCGGGATCGGTGATGTCCCACAGGTTGGCCCAGCCGCCGGCCCAGTCGCCGCGCGTGGTCTGCAGCAGGTAGCTGCGGCCGTCGGCGTCGAAGCGGTCGAGGCCGTTGGGGGCGTCGTTGCGCCACCCGGGCGTGCCGGCGCCGATGCTGCGCACGGCGAGCGCAGTGCTCCCGTCGCCGGGGATCCAGCGGATCTGGTGCTCCATCCCGGCCTCGGCGACGGCGAGCGTGCCGTCGGCCGGGTCGCGGACGACGTCGTGCGGGAAACCGAAGCCGTCGACGCGGAAGTCGAGCGCCAGACCGGGGCCCAGCCGCGCGATGCCGCCCCGGGCGAAGCCCTGGGTGGTGAACGCGACGAGCAGGCCGTCGCCGTCGGCGCTGGCGCCCTCGCCGCCGCACAGCTCGCGGGGCCGACGAGCGCGCCCCAGGGCCGCGTGTCGGCCACGGTCCCGTCGAGGTGCAGCAGCGTGAACTCGTCCCGGTGGGGCACGACGAGCACGCGGGGGTCGGGGGCGGCGGTGTCGACCGTGTCCGCGTCCGCGGCGGTGTCGGCATCAGCGTCGGCGTCCGTGTCGGCATCAGCGTCGGCGTCGGCGTCGGCATCGACACTGACCTGGTGGGGCGCGTCGGCACACGCGAGCAGCCAGAGCATGCGGGCCTCCGAGCGCAGGCCGATGTCATCGCACACCGCGCGCCGGCGCGCCACCGGAGGCCGGCTGCATCGCCCCCGCCGCGATCCGCTCGACCTCGCGCGCCACCGCGCGCACCGCCGCCCGCCCCGCCGCCTCCGGCGCCACGGCCAGCCACACCTGCCGCGGCGGCACCGCCACCGGCCGCAGCACCCGCACCGCCGGATCGAGCGCCGCCCAGCCCCGCGGGATCACGCCGAGCCCGACCCCCGCCCGCACCGCCGCTTCGAGCGCCACCATCGACGACGTCTGGAGCACGACCCGCACCCCCGGCACCGCCGCGAGCCACCGCGCCTCCGGGAGCCCGGCGAGCGAGCCCGACGGCAGCACCACGTCGTGGCCGGCGAGGTCCACCAGCGGCGCCTCCGCCCGGCGCGGATAGGCCGCCGACGCGCACAGCGCCAGATCCAGCGTCGCGATGCAGCGGGCGCGCGCGTCGGGCTCGGTCGGCCGCCGGACCCGCACCGCCAGGTCGGCCTCGGCGCCGAGGTCCGCCACCGCGTTGCCCCCCAGCAGCTCGATGCGCAGCCCCGGGTTCCGCCGGCACAGGTCGCACAGCCCGCGCGTGACCAGCAGCGCCGCCAGCCCCTCGGTGGTGGCGACGCGGACGAGCCCCTCCAGCGCGTCGTCGGCGACGAGCGACAGCCGCTCGAGCTCCGCCGCCATCCGTGTGGCGGCGGCGACGACCCGCGCGCCCGCCTCGGTCGGCTGCAGCCCGTCGCGCTGCCGCCGGAAGAGCACCGCGCCGAGCGAGGCCTCGAGCCGCGCGATCCGGCGGGTCACCGTCGAGGGGCTGCTGCCCGTCGCCTTCGCGGCCGCCGTGGCCGAGCCGGCCCGGGCCACGGCGAGGACCAGCTGCAGGTCGTCCCAGGGGAGCGGATCTTGCATGGATGCAACGTAGCCTTGCGTCCACGAGAGGGCTCGGCGGGGCACCCTGCGACGAGGAGGTGACGGTGGGCGCGACGTACCGGGCGGTGATGCTGCAGCGGAAGGGCGGGCTGGACGCGCTCGAGCGGGTGGAGCTCCCCGTGCGCCGGCCCGGCCCCGGCGAGGTCCGGCTGCGGGTGACCGTCTGCGGCGTCGGCGGGACCGACCTCGTGATGCGCACGGGCTACTACCCCTACGCCCCGCCGCTGCCCTTCGTCCCCGGCTACGAGGTGGTCGGCGTCGTCGAGGAGCTCGGCGACGGGGGCGCCACCCCGAGGGTCGGCCAGCGCGTCGCGGCGCTCACCGTCACCGGCGGGTACGCCGAGCAGCTGGTGCTGCCCGCCGCTGAGCTCGTCCCCGTGCCCGACGGCCTGCCCGACGACGCGGTGTGCGCCGTCATCCTGAACTACGTGACGGCGTACCAGGCGGCCCACCGCGCGGGCCAGGTCGCGCGCGGCCAGACCGCGCTGGTCCTCGGGGCGTCGGGCGGGGTCGGGACGGCGCTGCTCGAGGTCCTGCGCGAGGCCGGCGTGACGGCCATCGGGGCGGCGTCGACGGCCAAGCACGAGCTGGTGCGGTCGCTCGGCGCGACGCCCGTGGACGGGCGGGGCGACGTGGCCGCCGCGGTGCGTGCGCTGCACCCGGGCGGCGTGGACGTGGCGTTCGACCCGCTCGGCGGCGGCTACACCGGCGCGTGCCGGCGCGCGCTGCGGCGGGGCGGGCGGCTCGTCGCGCTCGGCTTCACCTCGACGGTGGTGCCCGGCGGCGGGACGCGGCTGCTGGCGCTGCTCGGCGGGGTCGCCCAGCTGTACGCGCTGTCGCCGCTGACGGGCCGGCGGACGACCTTCTACGGGATCACCCGCGACTACCGGAAGGATCCGCGGCCGTTCCGCGAGGACCTGCAGCAGGTGCTGGCGCTGCTCGCGGCCGGCCGGATCGCGCCGCGGATCGACGCGCAGCTGCCGCTGGACGAGGCGCGGGAGGCCCAGGCGCTGCTCGAGCGGGGGGCGGTGCGCGGGAAGGTGCTGCTGCTGCCGCAGCAGTAGGTCAGCGCGGGAGCAGGCGGTCGAGGATCTGCCGCAGCACCAGATCGAGCGCCGATCCGCCGCTCGCCGCGTCGACCCACCCGAGCGCCGCGTCCCACGCCACCGGGCCGAGCGGCACCATCACCGCCCGCACGGGCCCGCCGTCCGGCGATGCCTCCCGCAGCTCGCCCACCAGCCCCTGACGCAGCGATCCGGGCAGCGCCACCCGCAGGGTGCGGTCCGCCACCTCGAACCGGAACGTCGCTGGCAGCAGCAGGTTCGCCCGCAGCCCGTAGCGGTTGCACGTGAGCACGGCGTCCGCGAAGAGCCGCATCAGCGCGATCGCGCGGGCGTCCTCCGGCGGCAGCCAGCGCCCGGCGTCGGGCAGCTCCTCCTGGGCGTCGCGCCAGCGCCCCTCGGCCACGGCCGCCGCCCGCAGCAGCGCCCGCACGCCGTCGCCGACCGCCGGATCAGCCATGGTCCAGCGCCACGACCGCCACCACCTCGAACACCTCCTCGCCGGCGGGCAGCGCCACCACGACCTCGTCGCCGACCTCGGCCCCGAGGATCGCCCGGCCGAGCGGCGAGACGAACGAGACCGCCCCCGCCGCCGGATCCGCCTCGTCGACCCCGACGATCGCCACCACCCGCTCCCCGTCGTCGCCCGCCAGCGTGACGCGCGTCCCGAAGGCGGCGCGCGTCGGCGCGACGGGGACCGGCACGACCTCGAGCGTCCCCACATAGGCGTCGAGCGCCCGGATCTCGGCGTCGAGCCGTCGCTTCCGCTCCAGCGCGAGCCCGGTGTCGGCGCCCTCGAGCCCCTGGCGCTCGGCCGCCAGTGCCGCCAGCTCCTCGCGCAGCGCGGCCGCCGACCGCGGGGTAGCCAGGTTGGGCGTCCCGGGCGGCAGGCCGCCGCCGCGCGCGCGCACCTCGGGCAGCGCGTCCGCACCGCCGTCCTCCTTGACGAACGCGCGGCTCACCGGCGCCTACACGGTCCGGTCGAGGAACATCGGCAGCATGCGCCGCCACGTCGGCCAGTCGTGGTCGGCGTCGGGCCCCCACAGCTCGACCCGGTTCCACACGCCCTTCTCGCCCAGCACGCCCGCCATCCGGAACGAGTTCGCCGGGTTGTCCCACCGCCCGCGCCCGACGCCGAGCACGAACCGCGCCTCGCGCAGCTGCTCGAGCTGCGCCGAGTCGCCGAGGTTGGGCAGGAAGTCGAGCGGGTGGTTGAAGTAGAAGTCGTCGTCGCGGTAGCTGCCGAGCCAGCGGCTCAGGTCGAACGTCCCCGACATCGTGATGGCGAGGTCGAACGACTCGGGGTGCTTCGCCACGACGTTGACGGCGTTGTAGGCCCCCAGCGACGCCCCGGCGGCCCCGAAGCGCTGCTCCGTGCCCCCGGACTCCCACCGGACGAAGGGCACGAGCTCCTCCGCCAGGTACCGTGCGAACGCCGCCTGCAGCGTCGTCTTGCGCTGCGGCGACGCGTCGGTCGAGATCCACCCGTCGCGGTTGATGTTGTCGACGGTGTAGACCTTGATCCGGCCGGCCTCCACGAGCGGCTCGAGCGCGCGGATCATCAGGAACCGCTCGTGCTCGAGGAAGTCGCCCCCGCCCGTCGGGAACAGGACGATCGGCTTCCCGTAGTGCCCGAAGCGGGCCACCGGCATCTCGCGCCCGAGCGCGGGACTCCACCACGACCAGGTGTCGCGCTGCATCGGCCTTGAGTACCCACGTCCGGGCCCGCTGTCACGGCGGGGGTGTCCGCCGTGCGATCGCGCGGTACAGGGGCCGCGCGAGGTGGACGATGGCGCTGGCCGAGCCGAAGGTGCTCATCGATGCGGAGCGGATCGCGGCCCGGGTGCGGGAGCTGGGCGCCGAGCTGCGCGCGGCGTGTCCGGCCGACGCACAGCTCGTCGTGGTGGGCGTCCTGAAGGGCAGCTTCCTGTTCATGGCCGATCTGGTGCGCGCGATCGACGGGCCGCTGTCGTGCGAGTTCCTCGGCGTGTCGAGCTACGTGGGGACGGAGTCGTCGGGCGCCGTGCAGATCACGCAGGACCTCCGGGCCGACGTGTCCGGCCGGCACGTGCTGCTGGTCGAGGACATCGTCGACACCGGGCTCACGCTCGAGTACCTCCGGCGCACGATCCAGGCGCGCAACCCGGCCTCGCTGCGGGTCGTGGCGCTGCTCGACAAGCCGAGCCGGCGGCAGGTGCAGGTCGAGGTCGACCTCGTCGGGTTCGAGATCCCCGACCTGTTCGTCGTGGGCTACGGCCTCGACCTCGACCAGCTCTACCGGAACCTGCCCTACATCGGCGTCTTCCCGAGCCCCTAGCGGGATTTCCCCCGCAGCACCGCTGGATCGGCTACGCTGGGATCGTCCGTCGGGCCTCTGCTCGCCGGGCGCCGATTTTGTTGTTTGGAGCACGACATGACCCAGCAGTACCCGGCGGGGGCAATGGACCTCGCCGTGCGTCCGCACACGTCCGCCGTCCTGGCCGACTTCGCGCTGCACGCCCCCGAGCGGATGACCGCCGTGATGGACGCCATCACCGAGGGCTACCTCCGCGAGCGGCTCCCCGAGCCCGTCCGCGACCGCCTGCAGCGCCACGCCACCCGCCTGGGCCTCGGCGTGGGCGCGCACCCGCTGTCGCGCCTGCTCGGCACCTCCGTCCTCACCCACATCAGCGACCGCCTCGCGGGCCAGGCGCTGTCGGCGCCGATGGTGCGCGCGCTGCTCCTGCGGCCGCCCGCGACGCTCACGCCGCGCGCCCTGCAGGGCAGCGCGCGCCTCGCGACGGCGCACCCGGCCATCTACGCCGAGCTGGCGCCCGTGGGCCTCGACCTCGTCTGGTTCCTGCTCGAGGGCCAGCTGGCGGCGCTCGCCGCGACGTTCCGGGTCGAGGTGGATCGGTTCCTCGCCGAGACCTAGAGCGTGTCGACGGCGAGGTCCTCGGCCTTCAGCCGGTCGAGCCCGCCGTACAGCAGGGTCAGGTCGCGGTCGAACACCAGGAACTGCGGCCGGCCGTTCACCTGGTGGAAGCGCTCCCACACGTCCCAGTCGTCGTCGAGGCCGACGGGGAAGGTGAGGCCGTACTGCGCGATCCAGGCCTCGCCGTCGGCCGCGTCGCGGGTCTCGGTCAGCGCCTGGACCACGACGAGCCCCTCGTCGCGGTGTTCCTCGTAGAACGTCTGCGCAGCGGGCGCCGCCCACTGACAGCTCGTTCAGAAGAAGCCGGACAGCTCGAGCACCACCACCTGTCCGCGATGATCGGACAGGCGGACGGGCGAGCCGCCGCCCGCGCGCGGCAGCTCGAGCGCCGGGGCCGGCTGGCCGACCTCGGCGAACAGCGGCAGTGGCAGCTCCGGGTCCTCGGCGCAGGCGAGCAGGGCGGCGATGAGCATGCGCCATGCTAGCACGCGCCGAGGCGTGGGTCAGTCCTCGGCGCCCTCGTCGCCGTCGCCCTCGCCCTCCTCGGCGTCCTCGGCCGGCGCGGCCCCGTCGGGCGCCTCCGCCCCCTCCGGCGCGCCGAGCTGCTTCAGCATCCGCTCCTTGATCTGCTCCGGCGGCACGTCCTCGATGTGCGTCGCCACGGCCCACACCGTCCCCGACGGGTCGGTGACCGACGCGTAGCGGTCGCCCCAGAACATGTCCTTCGCGGCCATCACCTGCGTGGCCCCGGCCGCCGTCGCGCCGGACAGCGCGGCGTCGGTGTCGGGCACGTACATCATGACCTGCACGGGCGAGCCGCCGAGGTCGACGGCGGCCTTGCTGTAGTCGTCCATCTGCGGCATCGCGCCCCCCAGCATCAGCATGGAGTCGCCGACCTTGAGCTCGGCGTGCATCAGGCCGCCATCGGGCAGCGGCACCGACGACACGACCTCGCCGCCGAGCGCCTTGCTGTAGAAGTCGACGGCGTCCGTGCCGCCCTTCACGACGAGCGACGGCGTCACCGTCTGGTAGCCCTCGGGCTTGTACGACGCCGCGGCGGCGCCCTTCTCCCAGGTGTACTCCTTGCCGGCCGTCATCGCCGCGATCGCGGCCTCGGCGCGGGTCTTCATCACGTCGGACGGCACGTCCTCGATGTGCGTGCCGAGCGACCAGCGGTGCCCGTAGGGGTCGACGACCTCGGCGAACCGGTCGCCCCACCACATGTCGGCGTCGGGCATCGTCTCCTTCGCGCCGGCCTCGATCGCCGCCTTCTGCACGGCGTCGACGTCCTCGACGTAGACGTGCAGCGAGCCGTTCGTCCCGTTGAGGGTGGTCGGGGCCTTCTGGCCGCGCTCCGGCGCCTCCGGCTCCAGCATGACGACGGCGTCGCCGAGCTTGATCTCGGCGTGCATGGGCTTGCCGTCGGGGCCGTCCATCAGGTACTGCGAGGTGGCGCCGAGCGCCTTCTCGTAGAACGCGACGGCAGCGGGCAGATCGCTGACGATGAGCGTCGGCGTCAGCGTGTGGAAGCCCTCGGGGACGGGCGACACGGTGGGGGCGGGCGCGGGCGCCTCGACGGGCGCGGGCGGCGGCGCCTCCACCTCGGTGGTCTGCGAGCCGGCGCAGCCGATCAGGGCGAGCGCAGCGAAGACGTTGCGGGACATGAACAGATCCTCCTGCCAGTGGCCGAGCGACGGTGCCAGGTTCGAGCAGGAAAGTAAAGGGAGCTACTCGGATGCGTCGGGGAGGTCGCGCAGGCGCGGGAAGGCGGCGGTGGCCAGCGCGACATAGTCCGGATCGCGCTCCGCGCCGACCGACCGGTAGCCGACCGCGGCGGCGGCAGCGAGCGTGGACCCGCTGCCCGCGAACGGGTCGACGACGACCCCCTGGCCGAGGGGCAGCGACGCGCGCACGACCTGGCGCAGGAAGCGCTGCGGCTTGAGCGACGGGTGCGGCGCCGCGGCGCGCTCGGCGCCGCGGGCCGGCGCGCAGCGGATGAGGTCCTTGAACGGCTCGTCGCCCGACTTCCGGCGCAGCGCGCCCGTGCCCCACCGGCGCAGGTTCTGCGCGACGGTGCCCTCGCAGGGCTTGCGGAACAGCCCCCACGGCTCCCAGCAGCTGCGCGGCATCACGGTCGTGTCGGGGAACTCGGCGTGGGCGCCCTTGGGGCGGTCGCCGCCCCGAAGCGTGTGGACGACGCGCACGACGGCGCCGCGGCGCTCGAAGCCCGCGCCGGCGAAGGCGTCGAACGTCCACCAGCACACGATCGGGTTCGACGCGACGAACAGGTGGCCGCCGGGGACGAGGACCCGCAGCAGCTCGGCGGCGATCTCGCCGAAGAACGCGCAGAGCCGCTCCACGTCGGCGTCGCCGAGGACGGTGAACCGGGGGACGGGGGCGCGCTGCACGCCGTCGAGCGTGGGCGGGATGCGCCAGACGCCGCCCTTGCCGGCTCGGAGCTTGTCGTGGTCGGTGGGCTCGTACTCGAGCAGCGCGTAGGGCGGGTCGGTGACCACGGCGTGGACGCAGCGGTCGGGCAGCGCGCGCAGCCAGTCGCGGGCGTCGGCGGGGACGAGACCGGTGCGGGCGTCGAGCAGGACGCCGTGATCGCCGAGCAGGGCGCGCAGGGAGGGCTCGGGTGTGGCGGCGGGATATGCGGGCGGCATGATGCACCGCCTATCCGTTGTCGCCCTGCTGGTCCTGCTCGCCTGCGGGTCCGCGTCGTCCGAGCCCGCGCCGCAGCCCGTGGAGGCGCCGAAGCCGCTACCGCCGCCGGCCACGATGGCCGAGGTCCGCAACGTCGACGTGGAGGCGCTGGCCCAGGCCGAGGACGCCGGCGAGGTGGCGCTGCTGCTCGACGTGCGCACGCCCGAGGAGTACGCGTCGGGGCACGTCCCGGGCGCGCAGAACCTGCCGCTCGATCAGCTGGGCGACAAGCTCGGCGAGCTGCAGCCGCACAAGGACCAGGAGGTCTGGGTCATCTGCCAGTCGGGCGGCCGCTCGTCGGTGGCGGCGGAGCGGCTCGCGGCGGCCGGGTTCAAGCCGGTGAACGTGAAGGGCGGCACCGGCGCGTGGAAGGCGGCGGGCCACCCGGTGGAGTGACCCCGCGGGCCGTCACTCCTTGCACTCCCCCACGAACTGGGCGAGCACCTGCGGGTCCTCGACGAGCGGGCAGGCCCGCCCGTCCTTCGACACCCAGTACGCCCGCCGCACGATGTCGCGCTCGCAGCCGCAGTGCACCCGGCGCGGCGCCCACACGAGCCAGCCCTCGGGCTTCTCCTGGACCTCGACCCAGGGGATCTCGGGCGCGGTGGCGTGGTAGTCCTCCGCGTCCGCGTCCCACTGCGCGAGCTCGTCGGGGGTGAGCGGCAGGAACAGGTCCGGCTCGTAGAACGCCAGCAGCCCGACAGCGTCGCGGGCCTCCTCGATCGGGGCGAACCGGCTGGCGGCCTGCGGCCGGCGATCGAGCACGATGCCGTGCCCGTCGTGCTCGGTGTACAGCTGGCAGGCGAGCTGGACCTCGCAGCCCCAGGCGAAGTGGCTGTCGTCGATGGCACGGTTCTCGCAGTCGGCGACCACGGGCACGCCGCGGGTCGCGAGCGTCGCGACGGTGTTGTAGGCCACCACCTTGTGCTTGCGGGACGCCTTCTTGATGGCGGCGTCGGTCGCGAACGGCACCAGGCTCGAGCCCAGGCCCGTCGGGTAGACGGGGTGGCCCGGCGGCGCGTCGGTCGCGGTGCGGTTGCCGAGCGGCACGTCGTTGTCGCGGGTGAGCGGGCGGTCGGTGCACCGGTAGCGCCCCATGTCGTCGGGGTCCGGACGGTCCAGCGGCCCCGCGTGGGCGAGGCCGGCGAGCGCGATGACAGCGAGCGGCATCGGTCCTCCGCGCGCGTTCTACCACGCCGCCGCGCGCCGCCGGCGATACGCTGCGGAGGTGACGCCCGATGCCGCGAAGCGCAAGGCCCTGGGCCGGCACCTCTCCTGGCTGCTGCGCCACGGCGCGGTCGAGGCGGGCCTCGAGATGGACGCCGCCGGCTGGGCGCCGCTCGATGCCGTGCTGCGCCGCACCGGGCTCGACCGCGCGGCGCTGCTGGCCGAGGTCGCCGCCGACGACAAGGGCCGCCTCGAGGTCGCGGGCGACCGCATCCGCTGCTGCCAGGGCCACTCGCTCGCCGGCACGCCGGTGCGGCGCGAGGCGCTCGAGGCCTCCTGGGTGCGGGTGGACGACCGGGTCGACCCGCTGTGGCACGGCACCCGGCGCGACGCCGTGGCGGCGATCCGGCGGGAGGGGCTGCGTCCCATGGACCGCAGCCACGTCCACCTGGCCGGCGCGCGCGACGACCGCGTCGGGAAGCGCTCGGGCGCGCAGGTGCTCCTCTGCATCGACCCGGAGGGGCTGCGTGCCGCACGTGTCCAGCTGTTCCGCAGCCCGAACGGCGTGTTTCTGGTGCGCGCCGTGCCGCCCGCCTGCGTGATCGCCGTGGAGCGCGCCTGATGGAGCTGGGCCTGCTGACGGCCGCGCTGTTCGGCGCGGCGGCGATGGCGGGCTTCGGGGCGGCGGCCGCCGTCCAGCGGGCGGAGCGGGCGCGGCCGGCGCCGCCGGGGGTCGCGGAGGTGCTGTCGGACCTCGGGCTGCTGCTCGAGGCCGGGCGGGCGCGGGGCGTGGTGGAGGGGGTGGTGGTGCGGGTCGTCGTCGACGACCACGTGACCGTGTCCGCGCCGCCCGTCCCCGGCGCCGGGCTGCGCCTCGACGGCGACGTGGCGGCCCGGGGCCGCTACGGCTGGTGCACCGGCGATCCGCAGTTCGACGGGGTCGTGCGCGCGGTGCCGGAGGAGCCGGCGCGCGCCGTGGCCCTGCTCGACGGGCACACCCGCGAGATCGTGGCCGAGGCCGTGCGCCTGGGGGCGCGGTTCGACGGGCGGTGGGAGGTGCGGCGGGCCGGGTCCGACGAGGGGCTCGCCGCGGCCGTGCGCGCCGTCGCGCGGGCGCACCGGGCGCTGGTGAGCTGCCTCGCGCGGGGCGACGTGTCGCTCGTGGAGCGGCTGCATCGCGACCAGTCGCCCGGGGTCCGGCGGCAGGCGCTGGCGGCGCTGCTCGCCAGCAACGGGGCCACGCCCGCGCGGCTGCGGCCCTGCCTGCAGGACGTCGACCTCGACGTGCGGCTCACCGCTGCGCAGCGGCTCGGGGAGTGGCCGGTGCTGGTGGAGGTGGCGCGCACGGCGAGCCGGTCGTGGCGGGTGCGGGCGGCGCGGACGCTGGCGCTGGTGGGCGCGTCGCTCGATGCCGAGGACGCCGCGGTGGTCCGCACCGTGCTCGAGCAGGCGCTGGAGGACCCGGCCCACGCCGCATCGGCGGCCGAGGGGCTCGGCGCCGTGGGGACGGTCGGCTCGATCGCCGCGCTGACGCGTGCCGAGCGCGGGGGCTCGGTGCGGGTGCGCGCCGCGGCGACGCGGGCGCTGGCGAAGCTGCGGGGGCGGCTCGGCGACATCACCGGGGCGCTGTCGCTGGCGGACGGGGAGGGGGGCGAGCTCTCCGAGCCGGGCTGAGGCCCGAGGCCCTACTCCTTCGGGGTCGTCCGCAGCCCGCTCGGGAAGACCACCGCCTTCGGCTCGGGCGACTCGGCCACCACCCCGAAGTCCTCCGTCCACTGCCAGACGCGCGACTCGCCCGGCTTGATCGGCGTCTGCTGCTCTTCGGTCGCCGGCATGGTCCAGTTGTCGGACACGAGCGGGTAGTCCTTGGTCTCGATCGGCGTGCCGTCGGGCTTCTGCCACTGCACCGACAGCCGCACGTAGTACAGCGTGTCCTTGCCGGTGTTCTTCGCGTCGACCGAGACGCCCCAGCCGTTGAGCGGCCCCTCCGGGTCCTCCGCGAGGTTCACCTTCTCGACGCGCGGCGCGGACAGCTCCAGCCCGCCGTAGTGGACGGCGTCGAGCCAGCCCCGCGCCCGGCCGGCCAGCACCTGGTTGGCCTTGCCGAACTTGTCGACGTAGGCCTGCACAGCCCCCTCCGAGCCGTCGGCCACCGCCGCGTTCCACGCGAACTCGGCGTGCTTGGCGAGCGCCTCGGGGTAGTGCTTGGCCTTGCTGCCCTCCCAGCGCTCCGTGAACGCCGCCCAGCCCTCGAGCGAGTCCTGCTGCACCGCGCGGTCCCACCACAGCTCGTCGAGCCGCTTCTCGACGGGGTTGCGATACGCCGAGTCGGGATCCGCCTCGAGGAACGCCTCGTACGCCTCGATCGTGTCGATGCGCTGCACGTCGGTGTAGCTGGGGCTGCAGCCGATCGGCAGCGCGAACAGGACGGGGAGCATGGGCACCTCCGCCGGGGCGACCCCCCGGGCCAGGCTCCGATATCATCCGACCGCCGGACGGGGGAAGGCGATGCGGGTGGGCGTGCTGACGAGCGGCGGCGACGCGCCGGGGATGAACGCGGCGATCCGGGCGATCGTGAAGGGGGCGGCGGCCGGCGGCGGCGAGGTCCTCGGCGTCCGGCGGGGCTACGAGGGGCTGCTCGCCGGTGACGCCGGCGTGCTCGGCCTCGCGCAGGTCGACGGCGCGTCGCGGCACGGCGGCACGCTCCTCGGCAGCGCCCGATCGAAGCGCTTCCCCACGGAGGAGGGGCTCGCGGCCGCTGCCGCGCAGGTCACGGCGCTGGGCCTCGACGGGCTGGTGATCATCGGGGGCAACGGCTCGCTGACGGGGGCGCTGCGGCTGTCGGAGCGGGTGGCGGTGCCGGTGGTCGGCGTGCCGGCCTCCATCGACAACGATCTCGGCCACACCGCGCTGTCGATCGGGGTCGACACGGCCGTCAACACGATCGTCGACGCCTGCGACCGCATCTCCGACACCGCCACCGCGCACCGGCGCGTGTTCGTGGTGGAGGTGATGGGCCGCTCGTGCGGCTTCCTGGCCATGCGGGCCGGCGTGGCCGCCGACGCCGACGCCATCGTGGTGCCCGAGCGCGACCGCGACCCGGAAGCCATCGTCGCACGCTGCACGGAGGTGCTGCGGCGCTCGTTCCGCGACGGGCGCGACAAGGAGCGGGTGCTCGTCGTCAAGGCGGAGGGGGTGCCGCTGGCGACGGCCGCGCTGGTGGCGGCGCTGCAGGCGGTGCTGGACCGGGAGCTGCCCGGCGTCGACGTCCGCGAGACGGTGCTCGGGCACGTGGTGCGCGGGGGCAACCCCTCGGCGCTCGACCGACTGCTGGCGCAGCGCCTGGGCTACGGCGCGCTGCGGGCCGTGCAGCAGGGCGTGGGCGGGGTCATGGCGGCGTGGGAGGCCGAGGGCGACGTGGGGCTCGCCGACGACGCCGTCGGTGCGCTGGGTGGCGCTGGGGGACGTGCTCGCCGAGACCGAGCGCCTGCTGGACCGGGCGGTCGCCGGTGGCGCAGGGGCGGGTGGCGCTGATGGCGCTGGCGGAGTCGCTGCTCGCGCTCTGACGCGGCCGGAGGGAGAAGGCGACCCCTCGAAAAAAGGCTCTGTTCGGCAGCCACACACAGTGGACGGCGAGGACGCCGTGCACAAGCGGATCGCTATCGATCGGCGTTGTGTGGCTCCCCGAACGGAATCGCGTTCGGGACGCGCACACGACCCGGAGCCCGGAACCGAGAACCGATCCCGGGCTCTGACCACCTGTCGTGTGCGTCTCCCGAACAGATCGTTTTCCGGGGGTCCCACCCCCCTCCCTCTCAACCCGTCCCCGACTGCCCCGATCGCGTCCCTCCCACCCCAGATTTCCGCGACACCCCGGGCCGCCCTCGCTACCTCCTCCCCATGCCCTTCGAGCACACCGAGTCCGCCGCCATCGACCGCTTCCGGTTCCACCGCTGGCCCGACACCGGCTTCCGCTGTCGCCTCTGCCAGCACCCCCACGGCACCCCCGTGGGCCGACGCCCCGCGTCTTCCGCTGCACCGCCGCGACTGCCGCGCCCAGAGCTCCGTCACCGCCGGCACTGCCGCCCACGGCTCCAAGCTCTCCCTCCTCCAGTGGGAGCAGCGCGGCGAGATGCCGACGCCCCCCGCGACGACCTCCCCTCCGCCCGCGAGGTCGCCCGCACACCTCGGCGTCGCCCCCTCCACCGCCTGGCTCCTCAACCAGAAGTTCGCCGCCCTCACGAGCCTGCTCCAGAAGGGCATCCAGCACCTGCCGCCTCCACGGCCTCACCGTCCCCCATCGCCCTCCGGCCTCCCCACCAGCCAGCTCGGCCCACCCGCCTCGAGTTCGACGAGATCGGCTTCCGCGAAGGCCCTGGTCTGCCTCCCGACCACGGTCCCGGCCACCCTGTCGCCCTGCGCGCCGGCGACGCCCCTGACCGGCCGCGCCGACGGTGCCGCCGTCGACTACATGCGCCACGAGGTCGCGGGCTGGCTGCAGTCGCGCATCGAGAAGTTCCACGACAAGGTCAGCCTCCGCTGGCTCCCCCGCTGGGTCGACGCCTACCTGCACCTTGCAACGTCAACGTGCGGCCCACGAAAGTGCCGAAAGATCACTGGCGCGAGCTGCTCACCTTCGTCCACCGGCTGCCGCTGCGGCTGCTCGACCCCTGGCTCGAACCCGCGCCCACCCGACCCGCCGTCGCTCGCGTGGCTCCGCGCCAACGTCGGCAAGCCCTGAGCGTTCAGCTGGCGGGCCGCCGCAGGTCCTGCACGTGCTGCACGACCGTCACCGTCAGCACGAGCAGCGTCGCCGCGAACAGCACCTGCACCGAGCGCTCCCCGAGCGCCGCCGGGTCGCCCGCCGCCGCCGGGAACACGGCGTCGACCATCGGCACGAGGATCTTGCTGTCCTCGTGGCCCTGGTTGTACCAGGACACCCAGGCGGTGGCGGCGAGGAAGGCCGCCGGGACCAGGTAGCGCGTCAGCTCACACCTCGTACTTGCGCTTGTCGCCGATGTCGTAGTGCAGGGGCATCCGCAGCTTGGCCACCGCCAGCACCCCGATCACGAGCCCCCCCGCCCCGAGCAGCACCGCCGCCGGCACGGGCCACCCGAGCCGCAGCGGCACGAGCGCCAGCGCGAGCGTCGGCGGCACGGCCACGACCACGGGCAAGCGGAAGCAGTATCGCTCCTTGAGCGCCACCGCGCTGAACACGACGAAGGAGAAGCCGAGCGCGGCGTCTGCGAGCCACGGCGCCACCGCCGTGCCGGCCACCGCCGTCGCCCCGACCAGCACCGCCGCGGCCCAGCCCGCGACCGAGATCGTGTAGCGGATCGTGCGCGCGTACAGGTGGAGGTCCGCCACGATCAGCGCCGTGGCCACCAACACCCCGAAGCGCGCGAGCGGCACGTGATCCGGCGCGAGGACCAGCGCGGCGCCGAGCCCAGAAGTGGCGGCAGACGCCGTCACCAGCCCGGCGCGATACAGTCCGACCGTCGCGCGATCGAATGTGTCCAGCAATTCGACGTGTCCCGGATCTGCCACCTCGTCCCCCGATTCGTCGGGTATCCTGAACGGACCCTCGCGAACCAGGAGCCTCCGATGGCCGTCGACCACGTGCCCGTCGACCCCACCAGCACTGCATACGGCGCCGAGCTCGCGGGCCAGACCATCCTGCCCGCGATCGACCTCGAGACCGGCGCGCCCGTCCTCGTGGAGCGCGAGGGCCCGCGCTACGACGGCCTCGCCGAGCTCGGCATGGGCGGGCTGGGTCAGGTGCTCCAGGCGCGCGATCGCGACATCGGCCGGCGGGTGGCGATCAAGCGGATGCGCGAAGATCGGCGCACACACACGGCCTTCATCCGCTTCGTCCAGGAGGTCCGCACGATCGGGCGCCTGCAGCACCCGAACATCGTCACCATCCACGACGTGGGCAAGGAAGAAGACGGCGGGCTGTTCTTCGTGATGGACTACGTCGACGGCGAGTCGATGGAGGCCATCATCGCCCGCCTGCGCGCCGGCGACCGCGTCACCCACGCCGCCTGGCCGTTCCCCCGCCGGGTGGGCGTCCTGCGGCAGGTGCTCCACGCCATCCAGTTCGCCCACGACCGCGGCGTGCTCCACCGCGACCTCAAGCCGGCGAACATCATGATCGGGACCCACGGCGAGGTCCGCCTCGTCGACTGGGGCGTCGCCAAGCAGCGCGACGACGTCGAGGTGCCGGCCGACGACGTCCCGACGGGCGGCCCGATCGGCCACACCGTCGCGGGCTCGCTCGTGGGCACGCCCCGCTACATGTCGCCCGAGCAGGCGCGCGGCGAGCCCGCCGACGTGCGCAGCGAGGTCTTCTCGCTGTCGCTCGTGGCCTACGAGTGGCTCTCGCTCCACCACTACCTCGACGATCTCGACGACGTCGATGCGATCCTCACCGCCATCGCCACGCGCGACATCCGCAACCCGATGTACCTGTCGTCGCCCGGCCAGTCGTCCACGCCGCCCGACCTCGCCTGGTTCGTGATGGACGGCCTCCACCGCGAGCCCGAGCGGCGCTACGCCTCGATGCGCGACATGATCGACCGCCTCGACCGGCGCGACCAGGGCGAGCTCCGGGTGCAGTGCCCGTCCACGCTGCAGAAGGCCGCGCTGCTGCGCGCCGAGTCGTTCCTCGACCACCACCCGATGCTGGCGTTCGCCGCCGGCCTCGCGGTCCCGGTCGCGCTCGGCGCCGCCGGGCTGGCGGTCCTCGTCGTCGGGATGGCCGCCGGGGCCGGCATCGCCACGCTGCTCTGAGGGGTGGTCGCGCGGGCCGCGCGATGGATACGCCGCAGACGTGACCTCGCCGCCCACCGATTGGCGCGCCCTGGTGCGCCGTCAGCTCGCTGCCGTCGACCTGCCGCCGCGCGCCCTCGCCGAGCGGCTCGGCCAGCCGGTGGGCTGGACGGCCCGCGCGCTGCACGGCACGGCCCCGCTGCCGGCGGGCCTGGTCGGGGACCTGGCGGCCGCCCTGCGCCTCTCCGACGACGACGCGCAACTGCTGCGCACCCTGGTCCGCCTGGAGGCGCCGGAGGCCGCCGAGCGCCGCGCCGCCTTCGCCACCCTCCACGACACGCTGCTCGCCGGTGCCTCGCCCGACCTCGCCGACGAGTCCGCCCTGGTCAGAGCCGCTGGTACGCCGGCGCCATCGCGGCGCCGGCGCGCTGCGCCGCGCGTTCCGCCGGATCCGGCGTGGATCGCGGCGGTGTTGGTGCCCGGGGTGACCGAGGACGAAGCGGAAGGCGGCCCTGGTCGCGCTGCTGCGGCTCGGCGTGGTCGAGCTCGACGCCGACGGCGCCTGGACGGCCGACGGCCCGGCCCCCGTCCCCGACGACGCCGAGGACGCCGCCATCCACGCGGCGGTGCTGACGCAGGCCCTCGCGTCGATCGACGGCCCCGGCGCGCCACGCCAGCAGGCTCGCGCCTGGCCGTGAGCGACGAGGGCTCCGGCCAGCTGGTCGAGCGCTGCGCGCCGTGGAGGAGGAGCTGCTGGCCCTGGCCCGAGCCGACGACGGGCCCCGGGGGCGGGTGGTGCGGGTCCAGCTGGAGCTGATGCCCCTGTCGTGGCCGACCGACCTCGCCCCGCAGGCCCCGCAGGAGGGCGACGGCGGCGGCATCGACCTCGACCCCGACACGATCATCTGAGGACGAGCAGGAACCCGCCGGACAGCTCGCAGAACCCGAGCTCGCCCTCGCCGCAGTACCACTCCTGCCGCCAGGCGCCCTGGTAGGGGGCGAGCGGCACGAGCGCGTCGAGGTACAGCTCGCGCACCCCGGCCTCCTCCACGAGCCCGAGCGACACGCCGAGCTCCTCCACCGACGCGGCGTCGAGCACGGTGAACGCGCGGTCGCCCTCGGGCTCGGAGAGGGTGAGCTCGCCCTGCAGCGCCTCGTCGTCGTCGGACCAGGTGAAGTGGGCGGAGGCGGGGACCGAGCCCTCGTCGCTGCCGAAGCTGCCGGTCCAGTGGCCCTCCAGCTCGAGCAGGAGGTTCGGTGGCGCGTCGCCCTGGCAGGCCGCGAGCACCAGCAGCACCGGGAGGCTCCGTCGCATGTCCCCGCCTTAGCCCGGCGGACCCTCGACGCCGAGCTCGTCGCGCACGGTGGTGCGCACGACCCGCGCGGCGCCAGGCCCGGGACGGATCGGGTGCCCGCGCCAGCGCGCGAACACCGAGGTGAACTTCGCGCCGAACAGCAGGACCTGCGCCATGTACTGCACGTAGAGCAGCACGGCGGCCACGGATCCCGCGGCGCCGCTCGCCGAGTGCGTGCCCACGTGGTGCAGGTACACGGCGACGGCGTGCTTGCCGAACACGAACAGCATCGCCGAGACGGCGGAGCCGAGCACCACGTCGCCCCAGTGGATGCGGACGTCGGGCAGCGTCCGGTAAACTATCATCAGCAGCAGCGTGACGAGGCCGAACGTCCAGACCTCCTCGAGCAGCCGCAGCACGATGGCGTCGAAGCTGAAGGGCGCGCGCCGGGCGGCGACGTACAGCGCGGTGGTCGCGATGAGCGAGGCCAGCAGCAGGATCCCGCACAGCGCCACCGACGCGAACGCCAGCAGCTTGCGCTCCACCAGCGCCACCACCCCCGGCTCGCGCACCGAGCGCACGCCCCACATGGCGTTGAGCGTGGCCTGCAGGTGGAAGAAGCCGCGCGACGCCGCCCACAGCGTGGCCATCAGCCCGGCCGCCGTCGCCACCACGCCGGTGCTGTCGCTGCTGGCCTCCACCAGCTGCACCACGTTGGCGGTGATCTCCGGGGTGAGCAGCTTCCCGAGCTCGCTCGCCACCATCGCCTCGGCACCGTCGCTGCCGAGCACGAACCCCGCGACGGTGGTGGCCACGACGAGCAGCGGCGCGGCCGCGAACAGCGCGTAGAACGCGAGGGCGGCGCCCTGGGCGTTCGCCCGGTCGTCGCGCCACTCGCGGAAGGTCTCGCGCAGGAGCTGCCAGAGCACCATCCTGTCTCCGGTAACCGGGCCCGCGCGGTAGGCTGCGGCATGTCGTCCCGCCGCTTCGGTGCCCGCGCCGCCGCCGTCCCGTTCCTCGTCCTGACCGCCCTGTCGCTGCTGCTGTGGGGCGCGCTGTGGTCGATCGACCACGGCGCGCTGCCGCCCGCGCCCTGGGTCGTGTGGGGGGATCCGGGCGCAGCGGACGCGATGCTCGGGTTCGCCGAGGTCACCGTCGGGGTGCTGGCGATCACGATCACCGTCGTGGCGATCGTCGTCGAGCTCGCCGCCACCCGCTACACCCCGCGCATCACCGAGCTGTTCGTCCGCGATCCAGTCAACGTCTCCGTCATGGGGCTGTTCGTCGTGACGAGCGTGGTCGTCACCTGGAGCGAGCTGTCGCTGCACGAGGAGCCCTACCCGAGGGCCCTGGCGGTGGGGGCGGTGGCGCTGATGACGGCGAGCCAGCTGGCGCTGCTGCCCTACTTCGCCTACGTCTTCGACTTCCTGTCGCCCACGGGCGTCATCGAGCGGATCCGCGCGCAGGGGACGCGCCAGCTGCGTGGGCTGTCGGCGGGGGTGCGGCCGGTGCCCGCCGCGCGCGGCGACGTGGTCCGCGCGGTGGAGCAGCTCGGCGACATCGCGTCGAACTCGATCGAGAAGAAGGACAAGGTGCTGGTGCTCGCTGCGCTGCAGGCGCTCGAGCAGGTCGCGCTCGACGGCCTGGCCCGCAAGGATGGCCTGCCGGTGGCGTGGTTCGACACGGCGCCGCTCGTCCGCGTCGACCAGGACTTCGTCGCGCTGCACCCCGACCTCGTCCGGGCGCTGACCGAGCGGCGGACGTGGCTCGAGATGAAGGTGCTGCGGCAGTACCAGGAGGTCTTCGGCGAGGCGCTGCACCGGATGCGCGACGTGAACCACCTCATCGCCATCCACACGCGCCGGGTCGCGATCGCGGCGATGCAGCACGGCGACGAGGCCGCGTGCACGCTGGTGATGCGCTTCCTGAACACGTACCTGCGGACGGCGATCAACGCGCGCGACGTGCGCACCGTCTACAACCTGTTCAACGAGTACCGCCTGCTGGGCGAGCGGGCCCAGGAGCTCGGGCGGCGCGAGGTCGTCCTCGAGGTCGCGCGGTTCCTCAAGGTGTACGGGCAGATCGCGTTCTCGGCCGACCTGCCGTTCCTGCTGGAGACGGCGGCCTACGACCTCGGCCGCCTGGTGGAGGTCGCCCACGAGCGCGGCGACCCGAGCCACGACGCGCTGCTCGGCTGGTTCCTGCAGCTCGACCGGGAGGCGGAGGGGCGGTCGCAGGAGGCGAGCCTGCGGGGCGTGCGCAAGGCCCAGATCAAGCTCGGGACGTGGTACCTCACCCGCGGCGACACGGCCTCGGCCGACAAGATCGCGCTCGACCTGCGCGACGAGGACCCGGCGCGGCTGGCGGCGCTGCGCGTCGAGCTCGAGCAGGTCACCGAGGCCGAGTACTGGGAGGTGAGCGACCGGGGCGTCAACTTCGAGTGGCTGCCCGAAGCCCAGCGGGACGCGCTGCGGGACCTGTTCGAGCGGGTCGGCTGAGCGGGCTACCGCTTCCGCTCCCGCAGCCAGGTCAGGTCCGCGAGCACGCGGTCCAGCACGTCGAGCGGGACGTCGAGCTCGCACTCGCGCCGCCGCGGATCCGCCACCCACGCCGCGATCCGGTCGAGCACCGAGCCCGCCGAGCGCGCGCGCTGCCCCGCGATCCGCGCCCGGAGCTGCGCCACCGTCCACATCTCGTCCTCGGCCTGGACCAGCAGGTCGGCCTGCGCCGCCTCGTCGACCGCCACGATCAGCTTGAGGTGCGACAGGCGCAGGTGCTCGAACGACGTCTGCTCGAGCCGGCGGCACAGCTCGGTCACGGCGACGTAGCGCTGCAGCGTGCTCGGCGCGATCTGGGCGGTCCGCGCGGCGTCGGCCATGGTCATGCCCTCGGGGAACACCTCGTCGAGCACCCAGGCCCCGAGCCGCAGCGCAGCGGCGAGGTGCCCGTCGCCCCGGAGGTTCCGGGCGAGCTCAGCGGCGTGTGGCGTGAACTGGCGTGCCATCTCCGACAGATGCACCGCCCAGCGCCGCTGCGCGACCCTCTCGGCGCCGACCGAGTTTACGAACTGTAAAGTGGCGCCTTGCACGCGCGAGATGGCCGACCGAAGCCCCGCGCACGGCGCCCAGTTATCCGTCGGGCGATGTCCCACCCGTTCCGCCTGTACGGCCACCGGGGCGCCGCCGCGCACCACCCGGAGAACACGCTGCGCTCCTTCCGCGCGGCCGTGGAGGCCGGGGTGGACGCGATCGAGACCGACGTGCGCCTGTCGCGCGACGGTGAGGTGGTCGTGTTCCACGACGCCGACGGCGCGCGCACCTGCGGCGTGCCGCACCGGGTCCGCGAGACGCCCTGGGCCGAGGTCGCCACCTGGGACGCCGGCGAGGGTGAGCACCCCATCCGCCTCGTCGAGCTGCTCGAGGCGTTCCCCGGCGTGTTCGTCAACGTCGACCTCAAGGACGACGATCCCGAGGCCGCCGTGCGCACGCTCGCGGTGTTGGCGCGCGCGGGGCACGCCGAGCGGATCGGCCTCGGCAGCTTCCACCGCCGGGTGGTGGGCGAGCTGCGCCGGCGGGGCTACCACGGCCAGCTGGCGCTGGCGCCCCACGAGGTCGCCGCCGCGCGCCTGCTCCCGGCGCCGCTCGCGGCCCGGGTCGTCCGCGGCAACGCCGCCCAGATCCCCGTGAGCGGCGGTCGCATCCGCCTCGATGCGCCCGGCTTCATCGCCCGCTGCCACCGCCTCGGCCTGCGCGTCGACTACTGGACCATCGACGATCCGGCCCAGGCCCGCGCGCTCGTCGCCGCCGGGGCCGACGGCATCGTCACCAACGACCCGGCGGCCGTGCGCGCCGCGCTGGAGGGCCCCTGAGCGTCCCGCGGCCGCTGATCCACCACCTGCGCGCTGCGGCGGTGCTGTTCGCGGTGTTCGCCACCGGCGTCCTCGCGTTCCCGGGCCTCGATCAGTACGGCGCGGGCACGCTGCGCTCGGCCGCGCAGCGCGAGGAGGCGCTGAAGCGCCCCTTCGGCTGGTGGTCCATCGCGTCGGCCGACCTCAACCGCTGGGTGCGCCTGCCGGTGGTGCGCGTCCTCGAGCCGCTGCAGCGGCCGCTGCGGATCGCGCAGGCGTGGGCGCTGTACGGCGGCGGACCGGGGCGGGTCCGGCGCCTCGAGATCCGGGTCGACGGGCAGCTCGTCCACCGCAGCAAGGACCCGTCGGCGGCCTGGCTGGCGCCCACCCTGAAGTTCCGCCGGATCCGGCCCATCGTCTCGGCCATCTGCGGCAAGCGCAGCAAGAACACCGACAACATGCTGCGGTTCGTGGCGGGGCGGGTGCGCCGCGACTTCCCCGACGCGCGGGAGGCCGTGGTCGAGTGCACGTCGTCGCCGTGGCCGGGGACCGACCCGCAGGTCGCGCTGCACTACCGGATGGCCGCGCCCGACTGGGAGGTGACGGAGTGAGGCGAGCGTGGGCGTGGTGGGTCGCCTGGGTCGACCGCACCGAGGACCGCCGGCCGCTCACCTGGGTCCGCACGCTCGTGCCGATCGCGGTGCTCGGGGACCTCGTCGGCATGCTGCGGCACGACGCCGTCGACGCCGTGCTGTACCCGGCGTCGCTCGGCGGCATCGGCCCGAAGCCGGCCAACTGGTACCTGTTCGACGGGCACTGGTGGGGCGGGCCGCTGATGTGGATCGTGATGGTGATCACGCTGCCGCTCGCCGCCGCGGGGGTCGCGACCCGCTGGATGCTGGCGCTCGGCCTCGTGGCGTACGCGCAGATGGGGCACCTGTTCACGCCCGGCGACCGGGCCATCGACCGCCTGCTGCGCACCGTGATGATCGTGCTCATCTGCAGCGCGGTCACCGACCAGCGGCCGCCGGAGCGGATCCGCGCCTGGGCGAGCGATCTGGTGCGCTGGCTGCTGGTGATGGTGTACGTGTCGGCGGGGATCGCGAAGATCGGCGTGCTCGACCACTGGCTGTACGCCTCGCCGCCCGAGCTGTACACGATCCTCGCCGACCCGATGGCCGGCAACCTCGATCCGGTCTGGTGGGGCGACCACCCGGTGATCTTCTGGATCGGCGGGTGGGGCACGATGATCGCCGAGCTGTCGGCGCCGGTGGTGCTCGTGCGGCGCTGGGCGCCCTACTGGGCGCTGCTGGCGGCGCCGATCCACCTCGGCATCGCGCTGACGATGGACCTCGGCATGTTCTCGTACGGCATGCTCGCGCTGTACCCCGTGCTGCTCGCCCCCTGGGTGGAGCAGGCGAGCGACGCCTGGGAGCGCTGGCGCCGCCGGTAGCCGTCAGAGCGCGTCGTGCAGCGCCTCGGCGGCGGCGTCGGGGTCGCGGCCGGCGGCCTCGGCGACGGCGCGCAGCCCGCGCTCGAGCTGGTCGCGCCGGCTCGTGAGGTAGCCCATGTGGCCCACGCGGAAGGTGGTGGCCCTCAGCGCGGGGTGCAGCCCGCCGGCCACGGCGACGCCGCGCGCCGCGATCGCGCCCACGAGGCCGTCGGCGCCCTCGGGGAGCCAGGCGGCGGTGAGCGTGTCGGCGGCACAGCCTTCGGCGACGGGGCGGATGCCGATGGCGGCGAGGCCGGCGCGCATCCCCGCGGCGGCGCGAGCGTGGCGGGCGGCCACCTCGGCGACGCCGTCGTCGACGAGCTCGCCGAGCGCCGCATCCAGCGCGTGGACGAGGCTGGTGGCGGGGGTGGCGAAGTAGGCGGCGCGGCCCTCGGCGTAGGCCTGGTGGACGGGGCGCCAGGCCTCGAAGTCCACGGTGAGCGGCGGCGGCGCCGCCAGGGCGCGGCGGGCCGCCAACGCGCGCGGCGAGGCGACGAGCAGGGCCAGGCCGGGCGGCGCCGACAGCGCCTTCTGCGACGCCGTCAGCACCACGTCCAGCCCCCAGGCCGCCTGCTGGAGCGCCTCGCCGCCCACGCTGCACGCCGTCGACGACCAGCAGCGGCCCGGCGGCCGCCGGACCGCCCGCGATGCCCTCCGGGTCGACGCACCCCGTGGACGTGTCGACGTGCGTGACGAACACGGCGTGGACGGGCTCGCCCAGCGCCTGCACCTGCTCGGGCGCGACGGTGCGGCCAGGCTCGGCCTCGACGCGGCGCACCGCGACCCGCGCCGGCCGAGGATGTCGGCCATGCGGTCGCCGAACACGCCCGTCTGCACCACCAGCGCGCGCTGCCCAGCCCCACGACGTTGGTGGCCACCATCTCCATCGCGAGCGTCCCGCTCCCGGCGACGACGAAGGGCTGGTGGTCGTCGCTGGCGCCCCACACGGTGCGCATGCGCGACAGCACGCGTCGAACGTCTCGATGAACGTCAGGGACACGTGGGAGCGCGGCGGGATCGCCGTCGCCTCGTGGACGCCAGGCGACAGCGGCACGGGGCCGGGATCATCAGCAGGGGGTCGGTCACGACAGCGCCCTCGGTTGGCGAGGATCTTGGGAACAGGCGGCCCTCGACCTCCTCGCGTCAGGCCGGTGGCCTGCCGCGTCGGCCAGGTCGACGGCGCCGCAGTTGAGCGCCCGCAGGGTAGTTGAGCAGGCCCTGGCCGGTGGCCGCGTCGTCGAAGGTGTCGCCGACGAGCGTGGCGCGGGCGGCCTTCTCGACGAAGTTCTTCAGGCAGGCGCTGGCGGCGTCGAACCCTCGAGGAAGAACCGCGTAGGTGGCGGCGTAGCGGACGGGGGCTGCCCGGGGTGCAGGTCCCAGCCCTGGAAGTAGCCGCCGCGCGGCGGTGGCGGACGTGGCGGTACTGGGTGCGCCAGGCGGCATGCACCACGGCGTGGTTCTCGAGCGTCTGGGCGTGGGTGAGCGCCTCGCCGCGGTGCAGGCCGACGGGCATGACGTTGGTGGCGCCGTCGGAGAGGAAGATGCCCGTGGAGGCGTAGGCCAGGGTCGCCCAGGGTGCTTGGCCACGTCGCAGACGGGTGGTCCATGACCTGGTCGGCGGCGGTGATGTTGGCCGAGGCGGTGGAAGTCGTAGGTGCCGAAGTGGGCGGCGGTGCAGCGGCCGGCGGCGGCGTCGAGCAGCAGGGGCAGGTTGCAGCGGCCGTCGGCGGCGAGAGCGCCTGCGTCACCTCGATCGCGGGCTCGATCTTCAGGGCGCCGCGGTCGAGGCCCAGGGCGAGCTGGGGGCGTCGAGCACCCGCCACGTAGGCCGCGACCTGCTCGAGGCTGCGGCTTCCGGCAGGGTGATGACGAAGCGCGGGGGCAAACGCGCCAGCCTTCTCGAGCAGGCAGGTGACGAACAGGTCGGTGGTACGCACGGCGCAGGCCTTGAGCTCCTCGGTCATCGGCTTGGCGCGGATGCCGATGACGGCCAGGAGCGTGCCGTCGGCCGGAGCCCTGCGCGACGGCGTCGGCGGCCTCGATGGCGATGGCGTCCTCCTCCAGGTCGGGAGCGGTTGCCGTAGCCGTCCTCAGAGTCGATGCGGAAGTCCTCGACGGGCTCGGCCTGCAGCTTCGCCACGACGCGGCGGTGGACGGCGTGGGCCAGCCAGGCGTCGGGGTCCTCGGCGACGGCGGTGGGATCGCCGCAGGTGAGGCGCTCGAGGCCGCGCGGCGGCGGCGCCGGTGGGGAGGCAACTCGGATCCGCGCAGGCCCAGCGCCCGGGCGAAGGTGAAGGGGTCAGGGGCGTACGCCGCGAAGTAGGCGCGGGCGAGCTGGCCGAGGCGGGGGGCGGTGTCGGCGCGGAACAGGTGGGCGCCGCCGTAGACGGTGTGGACGGGCTGGCGCTCGGCAGGCTCGCCCGGGTAGCGGGCGGCGAAGCGGCGGTTGGCGTCGGAGAGGGCGTCGAGCGGGCCGCGGAGCTGGCTCGGGTCGAGGGAGGTGCGCATGGTCGGGCCTCGGGGCGGGGCCGCGAACATATCCGGGGCTCAGCGGGGCGCGCAGGTCCCGGCGCGGGCGCGCGTGTCGGCGAGGTCGCGGGCGGCCTGGTTCTGGCTCGGCTTCGCGTCGGCGGGGACCCAGGCGACGTGGCAGCCCGGCGCGCCCTCGCGGCCGACCGTGACCACGGCGAGCTCCGAGCGCTCGCGCTCGCCCTGGAGGCGGTAGCGGACGATGACGACCCGAACGGCTCGCCGTCGTGCAGCCGCCACTCGACGAGCTCGCCGAGGGTGCTGAACTCCGGGGTGGTGTTGGAGACGCCGTTGTCGACGCCGGCGTCGAGCTCCCATGCAGGCGTCGAGGTCGCGGACGAACAGCGGGTGGCCCTGGTAGCCGGGGCAGCGCCAGCGCTGGCCGCCCGGCGGGCCGAACACCTCGAGGACCTCGCACTGGTCGAGGTCGAGCCGGGTGTAGGCGCTGGAGAGGCCCTGGCTGTCGGGTGCGGTGGGGGCGGGACGTCGGCGGACGGCGCTGGGGCGGCCTCAGGCGCCGCCAGTGCCGGTGCCGGGGCGAGGGCGGGCGCCCGAGCAGGCGCGGGCGCGGAGCGCGGGCGGATCGGCGCAACCGAGGACGAGTGCGAGCAGCGTCAGAGGGCCTCCTCGCCCCAGGGGTATTCCTCGGAAGGAAAAGCGTCGGGCGGGGATTCGCCTCCGGGATCTTCGTCGCCGGCGGCGGCGGGATCGCCGCGGTCGAACTGGGGTGTGTTGCAGGACTAGATGTCGTGCTCCGACAGGTCGAGGTGCAGCACGTAGTTGCCGCCCCCGACGGGGCAGGGAGCAGGTACCGGTGCCGTAGGTCGCAGTGGTTGCGATCTCCAGCTGGACGACGTCTTCGTCCGTCACCGAGTTCTGCACGACGCGACAGCGAATGCCGGGCAGCGTGGAGCTGTACAGGCCGCCGACATAGGAGGAGGCGCATGCCGGGAGGCCGTATGGCAGGACGGCCGACGCATTGGTGATGTTCGTGAACGTGATGGTGTCGGAAGCATCGATCGTGTGGTCCTGCAACGCAGGATCCACCGCCGGGTCCATCCAAACGACGTCGACATTCACGGAGTCCGATCCGTAGCTGCACGTCGTGCTGAACGGGGAGCTGGGCCAGGTCGAAGCCTTGCTGTCGAAGTGCAGGAAGACGGTTCCATTCCTGAGCTCGCACGTCACCCGGGAGTCGCTCGACGCGACCGTGAAATCGTTGCCTTGCACACCGGTTGCGACGGCTCGAGAGTACCTGACCACACGGGAAGCCGGGATCCCGGTCGAGCCAGGGTGGGTGGAGGGGATCGCCAGCTCGGCCGAGTAGTTGGCAGCAAGCGCATCGGTGAAGAGAAGCGGGATCAGCAAGAATCACCTCCACTGGAGTAGACGTTGAAGTATGGCTCCGGCGAACGCATCAGGAGCAGCTGCCCTGCGCCTGCGGAATGCTGCCGCCACTGGGCGTAACGAGACACGTACAGCTCGCCGCGCCAGTTTCTGGGCTGCAGTTGGACATGGCATTTCCCTGCCCACAATAGTTCAGGCAGTCCACATGGAACTGCATGCAGTCAATTCCGGGACCTGCGGGAGGAGCAGTCTGGGGGCATGCGACAAAGAGCACCGTCGCTGCCAGGATCGCGTACCGCCAAGTCCTGCCATTCATTGGGCCTCCTGAACGAGGCCTCCTGAACGAGGCCTCCTGAACGAGGCCTCCTGAACGAGAGTACAATAGCCGACCGGCTGCGATTTGCAATGACGATGATCTCCATCCTGCTGCCTAAGCAGCAACCCTCCGAAAGAAGCCTGCGCCTCCGGTGCGTCGTCCCTCGATGCGTTTCCCTTCTCGGCGCTTCATTGCGGTGGGCGCGCCCGGGAACGGATACCTGCGTGCCGCAGCATGGAGTTCACGATGCGGGCACCAGCCCTCATGATTCTGGTGGCAGCCTGCGCCCCGGAGCGCCTCGAGGCGCCGTTCACCGGCCCCGACGAGGCCCGCCGCCTCCTCCCCGAGGGCCAGGCCGAGCTCCGCTTCGACGCGGACTTCACCGAGTCCCAGGCCGGCGGGCCGCTGCTCGCCGGCACCGCCGTCCACGTCGTGTTCGACGAGGCCCGCCTGCCGCAGTGCCGCGGCTGGAAGTACGGGCAGCCCGCCTGGGCCGTCACCGCCTTCTGGCGGATCGACGGCGGCGACGTCCACACCGGCGCCGTCGTCATGCCGAGCGGCCCGGCGGACCTCTGGATCGACCTCGACGCGCCGGGCACCCTCGAGCTGTGGTTCGCCAACAACGACGCCTTCGGCTGCATCGCCTGGGACAGCGACTACGGCGCCAACTACCGCTTCGACGTGGTGTCCGCGCGGCCGGAGCCCGGCTGGATGGGCGCGGCGTCCACGGCCATCACGCGCCAGACCTGCGGCGGCACCTTCTGCGACGCCGACCTGCTGCCGCTCGACCAGGGCTTCGTCTACGACACCTGGGCCCGCCAGCGCGCGCTCGTGGCCGAGGCCTCCTTCCGGGCCTGGGTCCCCGGCGTGACCGACGCCGACGACACCTCGCAGGTCTGGGAGCGCCTCGACGCCCGCGTCCACTGGTCGACCCACGCCGACCTGTCCGATGCCGACTGGGACTACGCGAGCATCCACGACTTCGTCGGCAACGACGTGCGCTACGCCTACCGCCTCCGCGACCTCGACCCGCTCGGCGGCAGCACCGTCACCGACCCGGCCGACTGCCCCGACGCGCCGCTGCGCCTGACCGCCGACGGCCAGTACGTCGAGGCCGACCTGTACCTGTGGTTCTCGGTGAACGACGCCGAGCTGCGGCCCGCCCCCGGCGCCGCCTGGCACGGCACGTTCCAGGACTACGCGGGGCTGTACGCCGTCTGCCTGTAGTACGCTCCCGGGCATGATCGGAAGACTCTCGCCGCCCGTCGTCGCCCTGATCCTGGCCGCCTGCCCGGCCCACAAGCCCCCTCCCGCGCCCGCCGAGGCGCCGGAGCCCGTCGCGATGCCCGAGCCCGCGCCGCCCGCGCCGCCCCCGTCGACGCGATCCCGGTGGCCGCGCCGCGCGAGTTCCGCGGCCTGTGGGTCGCCACCGTGGCCAACCTCGACTTCCCGTCCCACAAGGGCCTGTCGCCCGACGACGCGCGCGCCGAGCTCGCGGCCCTCGTGGCCGCCGCCGCCGACGCGGGGTTCAACGCCCTCGTCTTCCAGGTCCGCCCCGAGAGTGACGCCCTGTACGCCTCGAGCCTCGAGCCCTGGTCCCGCTACCTGACGGGGCACCAGGGCGGCGACCCGGGCTTCGACCCGCTGGCGGCGCTCATCGAGGAGGCCCACGCGCACGCCATCGAGGTGCACGCCTGGTTCAACCCCTACCGGGCCTCGGCGGTGGCGGGGGCGCCGTGTGCCGACACGCACGTCACCAAGCAGCTCGGCGGCGCCGTCTGCCCGTGGGGTCGCGTCACCTGGCTCGATCCGGGCTCGCCCGACGTCCAGCAGCACACGCTCGACGTCATCGGCGACGTGGTCACGCGCTACGACGTCGACGGCGTGCACCTCGACGACTACTTCTACCCGTACCCCGACGGCGGGCGCGCGTTCCCCGACCAGGCGAGCTACCGCGCCTACACCGCCGCGGGCGGCGACCTCGACCGCGACGCCTGGCGCCGCCACAACGTCGACGACCTGGTGCGGCGCATCTCCGAGGCCGTGGCCGCCGCCCGGCCGGGTTGCCGGTTCGGCATCTCGCCGTTCGGCATCTACCGGCCCGGCCAGCCCGCCGGGATCCGGGGCATGGACCAGGTCGTGGCGCTCCACGCCGACCCGATGGCCTGGTACGACCAGGGCTGGGTCGACTACCTCGCGCCGCAGCTGTACTGGAGCACCAAGCGCCAGGCCCAACGCTACGACCTGCTGCTCGACTGGTGGAACGAGCACATGCAGCCCGAGCGGCCGCTGCTCGTCGGCCTCGACGTCACGCGCGTCGGCAAGGAGGCCGAGTGGTCGCTCGACGAGCTGCGCCAGCAGGTGACGCTGTCGCGCGGCGCCGACCGCACCGCCGGCCAGATCTGGTTCCGCGCCACGCCGGTGCTGAAGAACCAGGGCGGCATCGCCGATCTCGCCGCCGAGCTCTACGCCGAGCCGGCACTGCCGCCCGCCAAGCCCGGCTTCGCCGTCGCGCCGGCGCTGCCCGACCTCGCCGTGGAGGCGGGCGCGATCGCGATCGCCGCGCCCGAGGCGCCCGTCCGCGCCTACGTCCTGTACGGCGGCGCCGAGGCGACGCCGGCGGCCGAGCGGATCCTTCCGCCCGGCACGGCGCAGATCGAGGTCGAACCCGGCACCTGGGCGGTCAGCGCGGTCGGCCCCGGCGGCGTGGAGTCCGAGGCGGTGCGGGTGGTGGTCGGCGGCTGAGCCGCGCCCAGCCTTCGCTCCCGCGTCTACCCGCCCCAGATTTCCTTGCTGGCCCCGGCCCTCCGCGCGACGGTGGGGGTGTCGGGACGCAACGAGGCCGTCGCCTGCGGGATCTCCCCGCGGCGCCTGCCGGAGGTGCGCCCGGGGAGGGGTTCGATGGCGATTCGCAAGCGGTGGGCGGTGCTGGGGGCGGTCTGGCTGGTCACCTCGCTCGCGTGCGCGGGCGGGCAGGCCGCACCGAGCGACGACGAGCCCGCGGTGCTGCCGCCCGTGACGGAGCGGGGCGGCGGCGGGCGGCGCGGCCGGCGGGCCCGCGACCAGGCCCCGGCGCCCACCGGTCCGTCCCCCGCGTTCCACACCTTCGAGGCCGACGGCGGGCGCTACCGCATCGTCTTCACCTCCGAGGGCGCCCGGAAGACGTGGGCCAACATGAGCGGCCCCGCGGTGAACGGGCGGTGGAAGCAGCGTGGCGACGGCGTCGTGGTGATCTGGGAGCCGGCCGAGCACCACGGGAGCGCCTCCGAGGAGTTCCTGGTCCAGGGCGACTGCGTGCTGGTGCGCGCCGTGCGCGTCGACAAGTCCGGGCAGCGCTTCGAGGACCCGAAGGCCTACGTCAAGGACGAGCCCCAGTGTCAGCGCTGACCCGGCGGGTGAATGGCCCCCCCGCCCGGGCGTCGATCCCGGCATCGGAGGTGATCGTGCTCGCCATCCTCTCCCTGTTCGCCGCCACGCCCGCGCTCGCCGCCCCCGGCCTCGACGCCGAGGTGCTGCTCGTCGCGGCCGACCACAGCGGCCGCGTGCCCGACGAGCTGCAGACGCTCCTGCCCGGCCTGCGCCAGCAGGGCTTCGACGGCGCGCACATCGTCGAGCGCCACCCCGTCCACCTCGACCCGGGCGTCGTCCAGCGGGTCGAGCTCGGCGCGCGCGACGTGGCGCTCGAGCTGCTGTCGGTGCGCGGCGGCGAGGCGCGGGTGCGGGTCAGCCCGGGTCGGGCCCCGCCGAGCGTCACGGCCGTCCGCACCGACGCCGCGAAGTTCTTCGTGACGGTCCCCGCCCGTGGGGCATGATATCGCCACAGAGAGAGGAGGGCGGGTGGCGTCCATCGAAGCATGGGAGGCGCTGGCCCGCTCGCTCGGCTTCGAGCGACGTCGCTGGAGCGTGCAGGGGGAGGGGAGCGGCCGCTGGGAGCGGGTCCGCGACGGGTATGCCGCCGCGCTGTGGCTGATGGCGGGCTCGCCCACCCCGTGGCGGGTGGAGGTGCTGCACCCCGCGCCGCTGCGCTACAACCTGCTCGCCACCAAGCGCCCGGAGCCGTCGCTCCGCGGCGACAAGCTGCAGCTCATGGCGTTCATGCACCGGCAGTCCATCCCCTGCGAGCTGCCCGAGCCCTGGCGGCTCGAGGCCCGCGAGGTCGAGCAGGCCAAGGCCTGGTGCGAGCTGATGGGCCAGGCGCTGCAGGGCGTCGAGGGCATGGTCACGATCGACGACTTCTCGGCCGCGCGCGACTATGCGCAGATGCCCGACCGCGCCGAGGTCGAGCGGGCGATGAAGCAGCTGCGCGAGCTGTCGCTCGACGCGGCCGGCGCGCGCGCGGCGGCCGGCCCGCCCGAGTGGGAGCGGAAGCTCCTGCGCCAGTGGCGCGAGCTCGCGACCACGCGCGCCTGGCGGCTCGATCCCGAGGCGCTGCGCCTCGAGCGCACCGGCGTCTCGGGCGGCGGCAGCGTCCAGGTCGTGGTCGACGCCCACGGCGTGCGCACCAACATCCACCAGCGCGCCGACCGGCCGGCGCCCGTGCTGTCGGTCGTCCGCCGATCCGGTCCGCTCGACGACGCCGCCACCGAGGACGAAGCGTGGCTCGCGCAGGCGCTCGGCTCGCGCCTCGAGACCGACGACCCCACCTTCGACGACGTGTTCCTGGTCCGCGCCGAGGACGACCAGGCGCTCGACCTGCTCGACGACGAGCTGCGCAACGCGCTCCTCGGCCTGCCCGAGGCGACCCAGCTGTTCCAGCTCGACGGGGCGATGCTCGGCGTGGTGGCGATGGGCGCCCTCGACGTCGACGACATCCGCGCCTGCCTGGTGGTGCTCGACGCGGTGCGCAAGCGCCTCCAGGCCACGCTGCCCGCCCCCGTGCCCAAGCGCCAGGTGCACCCCCTCAACGTCCTCGGCTCGCTGGTCGCGCTGGCGCTGATCGCCGCCGGGCTGGTGCTGCTGCTGACGTGAGCGGCTCCTGAGCGTGACGATCCTCGACCACATCGGGCGCACCCCGCTCGTCCGCCTGCAGCACCTCGCGCGCGGCCTCCCCGTCGAGGTCTGGGCGAAGTGCGAGCACCTCAACCCCACGGGCAGCGTCAAGGACCGCATCGCGCTCGCCATCGTCGACGCCGCCGAGGCGGACGGCCGGCTCCGCCGCGGCGACACGCTCGTCGAGGCCACTGCCGGCAACACGGGGCTCGGGCTCGGGCTCGTGGCCGCCGTCCGCGGCTACCGGCTCGTGTGCGTGCTCCCCGAGAAGATGTCCGTCGACAAGCGGCGGGCGCTCGCCGCCGTCGGCGCCGAGGTCGTCGTCACCCCCAACGCGCCGCTCGACGCGCCCGACAACTTCCAGCGGGTCGCCGAGCGCCTCGCCGCGGAGCGCGGCTGGTTCCTCGTCGACCAGTTCCGCCACCCGGCGAACCCCGCCGTCCACGAGCGCACGACCGGGCCGGAGATCGTGGCGGCGCTGCCGCACCTCGGCGCGTTCGTCGCCGGCGTGGGCACGGGCGGCACGATCACCGGCGTGGCGCGGTGCCTGGCGCGCGAGGCGCCGCGCGCCCGCGTGATCCTGGCCGATCCCGTGGGCTCGGGCCTGGCCGAGCTCGTCCGGACCGGCGCGCTCGGCCCCGACGCCGCCTACGCCGTCGAGGGCATCGGCTCGAGCCGCGCCCCCGACGTGTTCGACCCCGCCTGCGTCCACGACGCCGAGTCGGTGTCCGACGCCGAGAGCTTCGGCGTCGCGCGGCGGCTGCAGGCCGAGGAGGGTCTGCTGGTGGGCGGCTCCGCCGGCACCGCCGTCGCGGCCGCGCTGCGCGTGGCCGCCCGCAGCCGCCCGGCCGACGGCCCCGTGGTGGCGCTGCTCGCCGACGGGTGGGACCGCTACCGCTCCACGCCCTGGATGGCCTGAGCGCGGCTCAGCGCAGCCGCGCCGCCCGCAGCAGCAGGTAGTCACGCTCCGGCGCGCTGGTGGTGCCCGCCGCGGCCTCCCGGTACGCGGCCACGGCCCCGGCGACGTCGCCGTCTCGCTCGAGCAGGTGCGCCCGCACCGCCGCGACCCGGTGCAGCAGCCGGGGCTCGCCCCGGAGTGCCGCGAGCCGCGCCAGCCCGGCCCGCGGCCCGTGCACCATCGCCACGGCCACCGCGTGGTTGAGCGCCACCACGGGGCTCTGCGTCAGCCGCAGCAGCACCGTGTACAGCGCCAGGATCTGCGGCCAGTCCGTCTCCTCCGTCGACGGCGCCTCGTCGTGCAGCGCCGCGATCGCCGCCTGGAGCTGGTACGGCCCCACCGCGCCGCGGGGCAGGGCGTCGTGCACCAGGGCGACCCCCTCCGCGATGGCCGCGCGGTCCCAGCGGCCGCGGTCCTGCGCGTCCAGCGGGACGAGCTGGCCGTCGGGGCCGGTGCGGGCCTCGCGGCGGGCGTCCGTCAGCAGCATCAGCGCGAGCAGCCCCGTGGCCTCGGGCACGTCGGGGAGCTGGGCGTGCAGCATCCGCGCGAGCCGGAGGGCCTCCCGGGCGAGGTCGGCGCGCTGCAGCGACGGGCCGCTGCTCGCATAGCCCTCGCTGAACACGAGGTAGAGCACCTGCAGCACGGCGCCGAGCCGCGCGGCATGCTCCGCGGGTGACGGCAGCGCGAACGCCACGCCCGACTCGCGGATCTTCTGCTTGGCCCGGCTGATCCGCTGCGCCATCGTCGCCTCGGGCACCAGGAACGCCCGGGCGATCTCGGCCGTCGTGAGCCCGCCCACGGCCCGGAGCGTCAGCGCGATCGCCGACGGCCGGGTCAGCGCCGGGTGGCAGCACATGAACAGCAGGAGCAGCGTGTCGTCGCCCTCGGGCGGCGCGACGTCGGGCGCCGGCACGACGGGTTCGGGCAGGGCGTCCGCCTCGCGCCGCCGCCGCGCGACGTCGGCGCGGATCTGGTCGGTCATCCGCCGGCCGGCGACCCGGACGAGCCAGGCCCGCGGCTGGTCGGGGCGCCCCTGCGCCGGCCACTGCAGCGCGGCGGCGAGCAGCGCCTCCTGGACGGCCTCCTCGGCCGCCGGGAAGTCGCCGTACCGCCGCACCACCGCGCCCAGCACCTGGGGCGCGAGCGTACGCAGGAGCGCCTCGTCGGTCACGCGTCGACCGGCGGCGCGCCCATGACCTCCCGGACCTCGATGCGCTGCCGGAGCGGCGCGCCGCTCGGTCCCGGCGCCGACGACGCGCGCGCGGCGATGGCGTAGGCGCGCTCGGGCGTCTCCACGTCGACGATCCAGTAGCCGGCCAGGAACTCCTTCGACTCGGGGTACGGCCCGTCGGTCACCTCGGGCGCGCCGTCGGCGCCCGCGCGGACCACGCGCGCCTGGCCGGGCGAGGCGAGGCCCTCGGCCCCCACGAGCTCGCCCGCGGCCAGCAGCTCCTCGTTGAGCCGCTTCATGAACCGGATGTGCGCCACGAGCGCCTCCTCGGTCCAGTCCGCCACGCCCCAGTCCCCGTTGCCGCGCGGCGCGTGCATCATCAGCATGAACTTCATCGGTCCTCCTTCGTGTGCGGGTACGTCGGAGCCGGACCCCCGCCCTCGACACGGGGGGGGCGAGAATCTCAGCGGCGGACGAGCCAGGCCGTGCGCCGCGACGGGTACTCCCGGCGCCCGGCTCCCGATCGACCCGCGCCACCACCGAGAACCCGGCCTCGCGCAGCCGCGCCTCGGCCGCCGGATCGAGGAACAGCGTGTCGATGTCGACGTCCCGCTCCCACCACCGGTCGAGGTGGATGCGCGACCCCGGCGGCTGCTCGGCCGCCTCGACGTGGAACGCGACGAGCAGCGGCCCGCCCGGCCGCACCACCCGCGCGAGCTCGCGGTAGGCTCGCTCCCGCAGTGGCTCGTCGAGGTGGATCACCGAGTACAGCGCCACCGCCCCGCCCCACGCGCCGTCGGGCCGCGCGATGGCGGTCATGTCGCCCACCTCGAAGCGCACCTCGGGGTGCCGCGTCGTCGCCCGCGCGATCATGGCCGGCGACAGGTCGAGCCCCTCCACGCGCGCGCCCCGGGCCGCGAGCCAGCCCGCGACGTGGCCCGGCCCGCAGCCCACGTCGGCGAGCACGCCGTCACCGACCAGCTCGACCACCGCGGCGAGCAGCGCCCGGTCGAGCGGCTTGTGGTCGAGCTCGTCGCCGACGTTGGCCTCGTAGGCGTCGGCGACGGTGTCGTAGGTCCGGCGGACGCGATCGAGCGGTTCCATGCCGCGGCTTATCACGGAGGACAGGTCGCGACCTCGCTCGCCAGCGGATCCCCGGTCATCCGCTCCTGGCAGGCGGCCTCGTCGTCCGGCGTGCAGGTGCACGTGGCCCCGAGCGCGTCGTCCTCCCGGTAGATGCAGCAGGTCAGCGACGCATCGCACGACGCGTCCGGCCCGGTGCCGTCCACCGAGCAGGCGCAGCTGCCCGCCACGACGTCGCACCCCCAGTCCCGGGTGTCGACCACGCCCGTGTCGCCGACCGTCGACCACTTCCCCGTGCCCTCGGGCAGCTCGTCGCACCCGAGCGCCGCGAGCACCGCGACCCACAGCCACCTTCCGCGCATCGCCTGCGTCATGAGTCCCTCCCCATGGGCGTATGCAGCGGGTGGCCCGCTCGACAACGCCCCGCGGGATAGTCGGTCCGCAGCCCGGAGTCCCGATGTCCGCCATCCCCGCCGAAGCGCCCCCCGCGCTGCCCGCCACCCCGCTGCCCGAGGTCGACGCGAAGCTCGAGCGCCTGGCGGCCGGCCGCCCGCGCTGGGTCGCCCGCTCCGCCGCCGAGCGCGCCCAGCTGCTGCGCGCCTGCATGGCCAGCACCCTGGCCGTCGCCGACCGCTGGACCGAGACGGCCTGCCGCATCAAGGGCTACGCCCTCGGCACCAACGGCCACGGCGAGGAGTACCTCGGCGGCACCCTGGCCACGATGCGCAACCTGCGCCTGTTCGCCGAGGCCCTCGAGGCGGGCGGCCAGCCGCCGC
>JAWKRQ010000062.1:0-51361 GCA_041389545.1 Myxococcota bacterium
TGCGGTGGCCGAGGCGCATCTCGGCATCCTGCTTGAGCTTGGCCAGGATGAACGACGACAGCTGCTCGGGCGTGTACTCACGGCCGCGGTACTTGAACCGGTAGCTGTTGTCGCCCATGTGCCGCTTGACGAACTCGACCACCTGGTCGGGATACGCCATCGACGCCTGCTTCGCGTAGCTGCCGACGATGACGTCGTCATCCTCGAACAGGATCACGCTCGGGGTGATCCGGTCCCCCTCGGCGTTGGACAGCACCTCTGGTTGCCTGTGCTGGTTGACGTGGGCGATCGCGGAAAACGTCGTCCCGAGATCGATCCCGACCGCACCGATTGGCATGCTCGCCTGCCTCCGAGAACCTGCCGGCCCATCGTCCCCGTCCGAGCCGCCCGGGTTTCACCGACGTTCCGTAGCGGACTCGGTACGACCGTCAGAGCTGGCGGGCGTGGGAGCCGGGGAGGTTCGCCGGGGTGTTTCCACGCCGGTGGTGCGGGCCGGATCGGGGCCGGCGTTGTCGAGAGGGAGTATATCGGAGGCGGGACAGGGGACAAACGACCCGAGGACGTCGGTCGAGGAGCTGATGCAGGAGCTGATTCTCGCCTCCACGAGCCCGTACCGCCGCCGGATGCTGCAGGACGCGGGTCTTGCCGTGCGGTGCGAAGCCCCCGAGGTGGACGAGCGGTCGTTCGGCCACGACGCGCCGGATTCGCCGTTCGAGACGGCGCCCGAGCGCCTCGCCACGGCGCTGGCGCGCGCGAAGGCGCAGGCGGTTGCCGCCCGGTTTCCGGAGCGGTGGGTGCTCGGCGCCGATCAAGTGGCGTACGACCCCGAAGAACCGGGCGCCCCGTTCGGCAAGCCGGAGGGCCCCGACGATCACCTGCGCCGGCTCCGCCAGCTCGCGGGGCGAGAGCACCGGTTGGTCACCGGCTTCGCGCTGCTCGGCGGGCCGCGGGAGCACGTCGAGGCCGTCACCACGCGGCTGACGTTCCGTTCGGATCTCACCGACGACGAGCTGCGGGCCTACGTCGCCACCGGGGAGGGCGCCGGGTGCGCCGGCGGATACGCCGTGGAGGGGCGCGGGGCCTTCCTGATCGAGCGGATCGACGGCGATCTGTTCAACGTCATCGGCCTGCCGCTGCTGCAGGTCATCACGGCGCTCCGGGGCGCCGGCTGGCGGTTCGCGTGAACGAGCTCCAGGAGCGGGATCTGGCGGATCTGGCCGCGCTCGTCGCCGACGTGCGGGCCCTGGTCGAGGACAGCGCGCTGCGCGGCGTCCGTGAGGAGGTGCAACAACTCGCGGCGCCAGGGATCGCTGCGCCGGCCGCGGGGCATGCGCCGGCGAAGGGGTGGCACGCCCTCGCGGCCGAGGCGCGCGCCGCCGAGATCCCCGCGGGGAAGCAGCTCGAGCGCGTGCGCGAGGACCTCGGCGACTGCCGGCGGTGCGGGCTGTGCAAGGAGCGGCGCAACATCGTTTTCGGCGTGGGGGATCCCGACGCGGATCTCGTCGTGGTGGGCGAAGCGCCCGGCTACCACGAGGATCAGCAGGCCGAGCCGTTCGTGGGGCCGGCGGGCCAGATGCTCGACAAGATGCTGGAGAACGTGATCAAGCTGCGCCGCGACCAGGTCTACATCCTGAACGTGGTGAAGTGCCGGCCGCCGAAGAACCGCAACCCGGAGCCCGACGAGATCGAGGCCTGCCGCCCGTACCTCGAGGCGCAACTGGCCGCGATCGCGCCGAAGGTGGTGCTGGTGCTCGGCTCGGTGGCCTACCGCGCGCTGTTCCGCACCGAGGCGGGGATCAAGCGGTCCCGCGGGCGGTGGCACGAGCACGAGGTGGCGCCGGGCCGGGTGGTGCCGGCGATGCCGACGTTCCACCCGGCCTACCTGCGGCGCCAGCCCGACGACAAGAAGCTGACCTTCGCCGATCTCAAGGCGGTGGTGCAGCGCTACGACGAGCTCGGCGGGCGCCGGTAGCTACCAGCGATCGCGGTCGCGGTGCGCCGACTTCTCGCGCTGCTGCCGCGTGATCCGCTTCCAACGAGCCCTTTCGGCGCGCGCCGCGTCGCGATCGGCGCGCCGCGCCTCGTACGCCACCTCGCGACCGAGCTTGCGCCACGCCGCGACGCGGTCGTCGTCGAGCACACCGGCCTCGACGGCCGCCCGGATCGCGCAGCCGGGCTCGGCCTCGTGGGCGCAGTCCCGGAAGCGGCACGCCGTCGCCAGCGCCTCGATGTCGGCGAAGGTGCGCGACACGCCGAGCGCCCCGGTCGGGCCGACCTGGCGCAGCCCGGGGTTGTCGACGAGCCAGCCGCCGCCGGGCAGCGGGACGAGGCGGCGCGACGTGGTGGTGTGCCGGCCGCGATCGTCCTGCTCGCGCACCGGCCCGGTCTAGTGGGCGGTGCCGGCGAGGGCGTTGATCAGCGTGGTCTTGCCGACGCCGGACGAGCCGAGCAGCGCCGCGGTGGCGCCCGCGGGCACGGCCGCCCGGACGGCGTCGAGGCCCTGGCCGTGCAGCGCCGAGACGGGCAGGACGGCCTGGAAGCCGCCACCGAGCGCCGCGATGGCGTCGGCGAGGGCCTCGGGGGCCGCGAGATCCGCCTTGGTGAGCACCAGCACCGCGTCGACGCCGGCCTCGGCCGTGACGGCCAGGTAGCGCTCGAGCCGGCGCGGGTTCAGGTCGCGGTCCATGGCGGTCGCGACGAGCGCCAGGTCGATGTTGGCGCACAGCACCTGGATGCCGCGGTCGGGATCGCGGCGCGCCAGCTGGCGGTGGCGCTCGAGGCGCTCGATGATCCACGGCGGGTCGCCGCTGCGGTCGACCACCACCCAGTCGCCGACGACGACGCGGTCGGCGCGGTCGTGCAGCCGGGGGTGGAGGGCGGCGCGCAGCTCGCCGCGCTCGTGCGCGACGGTGCACTGGCCGTGTGCCTCGAAGACGACGCGGCCGAGCAGCCGGGGGCCGTCCGGGTCGGACAGCAGGGAAGGGGACACCTGGGACAACAGCGGCTGGGTCAGCCCCAGCGAGCGGAGACGGTCCACGATGGGCTCCGGGAGGACGGACGAAGGGAGAGCGTCCACCGGCGGTGCGGTGGCGCGGTTCGTTCGTGGTCCGGCGGGCGAGCCCCAGGTGGCGGACGCGAGCGGCCCCGGCCGAGGTGCGGCCGGAGGGAGCGCTCGCGCTGGATCCCGCTCGAGCGCGGGATCAGGTCGAGGTCACGCTGCGAGCGGTGCCCGACGGACGATCGGCGCAATGGGCTGGTTCGTCACGGGCACCTCCTCCCGCAGCCGCGGGCATGGAGGGGGCCTATCGCGCAGGCCCCCGGCTGTCATCCTCACTTCTTGAGGTTCAGCCCACCGAGCAGGTCGCCGAGCGTGCCGAAGCTCCCGCCGCTGCTCGCGCCCCGGCCGCCGGCCCGGTGCTGCTGCCAGGAGCGCTCCTCGGCCTCGGTGTTCGCGCGCATCGACAGCGTCGGGCGGCGGGGATCGTCCTGGACGACGCGGGCCTCCACGGTGCGGCCCTGCCGGAAGCGCTGCGCGAGCACGGTGCCACCGGGCAGATCGACCTCGTTCTCGGGCAGCCAGCCGGTGCGCCCGTCGTCGAGCTGCACGACCACCCCGTTGCGCATCACGTCGGCGACGGTGCCGCGGACGCGCACCTCGGCGGCCGGCTGGCCCTCGGCGGCGCCCCCCTCGCGGACGGGCGACAGCTCGAGGCGCCGGCGCTCGAGGTCGATCGCGAGCAGGCGCACGTCGAGGGCCGTGCCGACGGCCGGCGCGCCGCCCGGCAGCTTGCTCACGTGCACCAGGCCGGTCAGGCCCGGCGTCAGCTCCACGAACACGCCGTAGGGCTCGGCCCGCACGACCGTGCCCGGGTAGACGCCGCCCTCGTGGAACTGCAGCCCCAGGCTCGTCCACGGGTCGTCCTCGAGCGCGCGCGCCGACAGGGTGAGCTTGCGGTGCTCGTGGTCGATCTCCAGGATCACCACCTCGACCGCCTGGCCCTGCTTCACGACCGTGCGCGGATCGTCCACCGAGGCCCACGAGATCTCGCGCTTCGGCACGAGCCCGTCGACGCCGCCGATGTCGACGAACATGCCGAACGGCTGCACCGAGCGGATGATGCCGCGGTGCTGCTGCCCCTCGGCGAGCCGCCCCCACAGCTCGTCGGCCTTGGTGGCGGCCTCCTCCTCCTGCAGGACCCGCCGGTCGACCACGACCTTCTCGCCGGTCTCGACCACCCGGAACGGCAGCGTCTGGCCGAGGTAGGCGTCGAGGTCGACCTCGGGCAGCCGCGAGATGCGCGAGATCGGGCAGAACGCGCGGACGCTCCCGATGCGCACCTCGAAGCCGCCGCTGTTCCGCCGGGTGACCTTGCCCTCGACGGGCGTGCCCGTCTCGCGCGCCTCGTCGAGGTGCTCGGAGGCGGCCTGGCCCGACAGGGAGGTGGACAGCTGGATGCCGAGCTCGTCGTCGGCCACCACGAACGCCTGGATCCGGTCGCCGACCGCGACCTCCTTCAGCTCGCCGCGCTCGATCTGGCCCTCGGACTTGGCGCCCACGTCGACGAACACCACGTCGTCGCCCACCCGGGTGACGGTGCCCTCCACGCGGGTGCCGGGCTTGACCGAGCGCTGCCCGACGGAGCCCTCCATCAGCGCGGCCAGCTCGGCCGGGTCCATCTGCGCGAGCGCCATCAGGTCATCGGGGTCGAACGCCCGCTCCCGCTGCGGCTCCCGCGGCTTCGGCGGACGGTGGTCCTCGGGGTGCTCGGCGCGGCGGTACGCGCCGTGGCGGCCCTCGACGGGCGCGTCGGCCGAAGGGTCGGCGCCAGCGGGCGTCTGCGCCTGGGGCGCGGGGCGGGCCCCCTTCGGGCGGCGGCGGGGCGGCTGGGGCGTCATGCGGGGACTCCTGGCTGCCCCCTTCCTTGCTCCGCCGGGCGAGCGCAGTCCAGCCCCACCGTCACGCGGCGGTGGACGCCACGCGCGCGGCCTCGCGGAGGGCGCGCATCCCGTCGGCGTCGCCGGCGCGTACCACGCGCTGCAGGTCTGCCATCAGCCGCTGGTAGAAGGTGAGGTTGTGCAGGGTGACGAGGCGCTTGCCGAGCAGCTCCTGGGCGTGGAACAGGTGGCGGAGGTAGCCGCGGGCGTAGGTGCGGCAGCAGACGCACGGGCAGTCGGGCTCGAGCGGCTCGGGGTCGTCGCGGTACCGCGCGTTCTTCAGGTTGCGGCGGCCCTCGCGCGTGTAGGCCTGGCCGTGGCGGCCCGCGCGGGTGGGCAGCACGCAGTCGAACAGGTCCACGCCGCGCGCGACGGCGTCCACGATGTCGACGGGGTGGCCCACGCCCATGAGGTACCGCACCTTGCCGGCGGGCAGGGCCGCCGCCGAGACCTCGGTCATGGCCAGCAGCAGGTCGCGGTCCTCGCCGACGGACAGGCCGCCGATGGCGTAGCCGTCGAGGTCGAGCTCGGTGATCTCCTGGGCGTGCGCGCGACGCAGGTCCTCGTACATCCCACCCTGCACGATGCCGAACAGCGCGGTGCGCTCGGGGTGGCGCCGGGCGTCGAGGCAGCGGCGGAGCCAGCGCGTGGTGCGGGACGTGCTCTTCGCGGCGCGGTCGCGAACGGCGGGGTGCTCGAGGCACTCGTCGAAGGCCATCGCCACGTCGACGCCGAGCCCCTCCTGGACGGCGACCGCCACCTCGGGGCCGAGCTCGCGCCACTCGCCGTCCTCGGGCGATCGCACGCGGACGCCGGCCTCGCGCACCACCGTGCGGTCGCGCATCGAGAAGACCTGGTACCCGCCGCTGTCGGTGAGGATGGGCCCCGACCAGGCCATCATCCGGTGGAGCCCGCCGAGCGCCTGGACGGCGGGCAACCCGGGGCGCACCCACAGGTGGTAGGTGTTCGCGAGGACGAGGGTGGCGCCGGTGTCGCGCACCTCGTCGGCGGTGAGCCCGCGGACCGTGCCGCGGGTGCCGACGGGCATGAACGCGGGGGTGGGGACCTCGCCGTGCGTCAGGCGGAGGGTGCCGGCGCGCGCGGCGCCGAGCGTGGCCTGCACGGTGTGCTCGGCGGGGCCGGTCACGGGAGCACCAGCATGGCGTCACCGTAGCTGTAGAAGCGGTAGCCCTGCGCGACGGCCTCGGCGTAGGCCGCCAGCAGGCGCTCGCGGCCGGTCAGCGACGCGACCAGCATCAGCAGCGAGCTCCGGGGAGGTGGAAGTTGGTGATCAGCGCGTCGACGGCCCGAAAGGCATAGGGCGGCCGCACGAAGAGCCGGGTGACGCCCGTGCCGGGCGCCGGCGCGCGCGGCGCGTCGCCGCGGGGGCGCGCCGTGGTGGCGGCCTCCAGGGTGCGCGCGGAGGTGGTGCCGACCGCGACGATGCGCCCGCCCGCAGCTCGGGTGCGCGCGATCTGCTCGGATGTCTCGGCGGGGACCTCCCACGGCTCGGCGTGGAGCTCGCCGCGGTCGACGTCCTCCTCGCGCAGCGGGCGGAAGGTCCCGAGCCCCACGTGCAGCGTGACGGTGCAGAAGCCGATGCCGGCGGCCCGCAGCGCGTCGAGCAGCGGCTCGTCGAAGTGCAGGCCGGCGGTGGGCGCGGCGGCGCTGCCCTGGGTGCGGGCGTAGACGGTCTGGTAGCGCTCGAGGTCGGCGGCATCGGCCTCGCGGCGCAGGTAGGGCGGCAGCGGCGGGGCGCCGTGGCGCGCCATGACGGTGAGCGGGTCGGGCGCGACCTCGACCCGCACCACGCCGTCGACCGCCTCGTCGACGACGGTGGCGGACGCGCCCTCGCCGATGGTCAGCACGTCGCCGCGCTTGAGCTTGCGCGCGGGCGGGCGAGCGCCTCCACCGGCCCGCCCTCGGGCAGCGGGCCGAGCAGGACGAGCTCCACGGCGCCGCCGGTGGCGCGGGTGGCGCGCAGCCGGCAGCGCATCACCCGGCTGTCGTTGGCCACCAGCAGGTCGCCGGGCGCAGCAGCGCCGGGAGCTCCGAGAACACGTGGTGATCGGGAGGGTCCTCGCCCCGCAGGACCATCAGCCGGGATCCGGCGCGGCGCGCGGCCGGCTCCCGGGCGATGCGATCCTCCGGGAGGTCGAAGGACCAGTCCGCGAGCGGATCGGCCAAGCCTCGCCTCTGGGTACGACGTGGTGCTGTAGTCGTCCGCCGCGGACCTGTCGACGAATCGCGGTCGCGGGCGGCGGGACCCGACGGCGAGACCTGGCGGCGAGAGTTGGCAGAGAGCGGCGCGGACCGATAAGCACCCCGGCCGGCGCCCACGGGCGGGCCGGACCCCGCCCTCGGCGGGTGCACTCGCAGGGCTTGACGCTCGACGCCGCGTGCTTCTCTTTCCGGACGTTTTCGCGCGCGGCGCGGAGGGCCCTTGAACGCAGTATCACAGCTCCTTCCGTTCGTAGGGATGCTCGCGGTCTTCTACTTCCTGGTGATCCGCCCGCAGATGAACGAGCGGCAGGAACACGAGAAGCTCGTGAACTCCCTCACCCGCGGTGACAAGGTGATCACGGCGAGCGGCGTGCACGGCGTCATCGCCAACGTCGCAGAAGACACGGTCCTGCTCGAAGTCTCCGAGAAGACGCGCATCGTCGTGGACAAGACGAGCATCGCGCGCCGCGTGGTGCCGCCCGCCGAGGGCGGCGACTCGTCGAAGTAGGGAGTCCAGGTGGAAGGCATCTACTGGTTGCGGATCTCCGCGGTGGCGGCGCTGTTCTTCGGCGCGATCTGGATCCTCATGCCCACGGTGCTGCGCCAGAGCGCCGAGCAGCGCCTGTCGGCGGCGGCCCAGACGGTCGAGGCGCCGTCGCACACGTCGGCGGCGCTGGAGCTCGAGCTCCCGATCCTCGAGGGCGACCCGGCCGGCCTGGCGCAGGCCCTGTCGGATCGGCTGCGGGTCGGCGGGGTGTCGGCGCGCAAGGTCGACTCGGGCGGCTCGAAGGTCACGGTCGAGCTCGGCGCCGGCGCCACGCTCGAGGGCGTGGCGGCGCTGGCGAGCCCCGCCGGTGAGGTGAAGCTGCACGCGCCCGACGCGCTGCAGCCCGCCGCCGAGGCGCCGGAGGGGTCCGAGCTGCAGCCGCAGCTCGTCGACGCGCTGAAGCAGACCTTCGGGGCGGGCGCCGACAAGTGGACGGCGCTGCTGCCGAAGCTCGCCCACGTCCGGGTCGAGGACGCGACGGTGGCCGTGCCCATCGCGCTGTCCGACGCCGAGATCGCCGACGACGGCGCGACCGGCAAGCTCTCCTGGGCCGACGAGCAGGTGCTGCCCGACACGCTGCCCATCGTGGCCGTGGCGGTCGATGGCGAGGTCGCCGGCGTGGCCTTCGCCGACGGGCGGTACTTCGGGCTCGGTCAGCCCGACCAGTCCGCCGCGCTCCTCGCGTCCGCGCCGATGCCGGGTCGGCTCGGCGAGCCCGTGAAGGTCGGCGGCGATGCCCCGGCCGACGCGACGCCCGAGCCCGTGGCCGACGCCGCCGAGTCGTCGGTCCCGCCGTGGCTCGAGGGCCTGCTCCCGAACACGGCCATCTCCCTCGGCCTCGACCTGCAGGGGGGCATCGACCTCACGCTGCAGGTGGAGCTCGACGAGGCCGTGCTCGGCCAGGTCGCGCGCGACGTGACCTACCTGCGCGACGAGGCCGCGAAGGAGGGGGTCGACATCACCTCCGTCAAGCGCGCCCACAGCCAGCCCGTCCTCAACGTGGCCTCGCCCGAGGCGCTCGCCGACGTGCAGGCCTTCATGCACAAGCACGCCGCGGAGTACGAGTACACCGAGAGCGACGGCGACGTGCACTCCTTCGTCCTGTCCGACGCGCGGCAGGAGCAGGTGCGCGACCAGGCGGTGGAGCAGGTGCTCGAGACGCTGCGCAAGCGCGTCAACGCCACGGGCGTCAAGGAGCCCTCCATCGTCAAGAAGTCCGGCGGGCGCATCAACGTGCAGCTGCCGGGCATGGACGACGTGCAGGCCGCGGTCGACGCCATCGGCACCACGGCCGTCCTCGAGTTCCGCATGGTCGACGAAGAGTTCGACGATGCCTACCTCGAGCAGATGCTCGCCGACGCGCGCCAGCAGATGCCCGAGGACCAGTACCTCGACGACGATCTGCTCAACGAGTGGCTCTACGACAACAAGCGCCTGGACGACGACCGCATCATCCTGTGGGAGTACGCCCCGGATCCGGAGCAGAACAACAAGGAGGTCCGCACCCGGGCGCTGCCGCTGAAGAGCGAGGTGGTGCTGACCGGCAACGACGTGAACGATGCGGGCGTGGGCTGGGACCAGAACCAGCAGCCCTACGTCATGCTGGAGTTCAAGCCGCGCGGCGGGCAGATCTTCTGTGACATCACCGAGGAGTCGGTCGGCAAGCGGTTCGCTGTCATCCTCGACGACGTGGTGCAGTCGGCGCCGAACATCAAGGAGCGCATCTGCGGTGGCTCGGCCCGCATCGAGATGGGCCAGGCCGAGGATCCGACGAAGGAGGCGCAGACCCTGGCGCTCGTGCTGCGCACGGGCGCGCTCGATGCGCCGGTCGTCGTCGCGTCGGTCCGCCACGTCGGCGCGAGCCTCGGGGCCGACGCCATCAAGCAGGGCACCATCGCCGCGCTGCTCGGCTCCGCGCTCGTCTACCTGTTCCTGGTCATCTGGTACAAGACGGCCGGCATCGTCGCCGACATCGCGCTCACCATCAACGTCCTGCTGGTGCTCGCCTCGCTCGGCATGTTCGGCGCGACGCTCACCCTGCCCGGCATCGCCGGCATCGCGCTGACCGTCGGCATGGCGGTCGACTCCAACATCATCATCTACGAGCGCATCCGAGAGGAGCTCAGACTGGGCGTCCACCCCCGCAAGGCGGTGGACATCGGGTTCGAGAAGGCGCTCGTGGCCGTCGTCGACGCCAACATCACGACCGGGATCGCGGGCATCGTCCTGTACTCCTACGGCTCCGGTCCGATCAAGGGCTTCGCGGTCACCCTGCTGGTCGGCATCATCACCACGCTCGTCACCGCCGTGTTCGTCACCCGGACGATCATGGAATCGATCACCCGTAGCTCCGCGACGCGGCTCCGGATCTGAGGCCCCGATGTTCGACCTCATCGACCGTGCGAAGAACTGGCTCGACGCCCTGGAGATCGACTTCTGCCGGTGGCGGTACATCGCCATGGGCATCTCCGGCGCGCTCGTCGTGCTCACGATGATCGCGTTCGTGGCCATCGGCCCGAACTGGGGCACCGACTTCACGGGTGGCACCGAGATCCACCTGAAGTTCGACGACCACATGGAGATCTCGGATCTCCGCCAGGGGCTGCGCCAGCTCGGCCTCGCCGACGACGCCGTGCAGGCCGTCAACGGGTCCGAGAGCGGCGAGTTCATCATCCGCATCGCCGACCCGACCTTCGGGATGGAGGGCCTCGAGGACGAGCTCCGCAAGGCGTTCACCGAGGCCTACCCGAAGAACCCCATCACGACGATCAGCGGCACCGCCGAGGTCACGGCGCGCTTCGTGGTGGATTACGAGGGCGACACGCTGCAGTACGCCGAGGTCGGCAAGCAGCTGCAGTCGACCTTCCCCGGGGCGTCCGCGGCGCCGGGCAAGTCCGACCAGGAGGTCGCCATCAGCCTCCCGGGCCTCGCCGAGCGCATCCAGCACCGGATCGAGGCCCAGCTCGGGCAGCACACCTTCCAGGTGCTGTCGACCGACTCCGTCGGGCCGAAGGTCGGCGCCGAGCTGCGGCGCAACGGGTTCGTGTCGCTGGCGGCCACGCTGGCGCTGATCCTCGTCTACATCGCCTTCCGGTTCGACCTCGAGTACGCCCCGGGCGCCATCCTCGCGCTGTTCCACGACGTGACGCTCACCGTGGGCGTCTTCATCGTGTTCCAGCTCGACTTCAACCTGCCCACGGTCGGCGCGCTCCTCACCATCCTCGGCTACTCGATCAACGACACCATCATCATCTACGACCGGATCCGAGAGAACCGAAGCAAGTTCCGACGAACCGACACGATCACGCTGATCAACAAGTCCATCAGCGAGACCCTGACCCGGACGGTCGCGACCTCGGGCACCACGCTGATGGCCATCATCACGTTCCTCATCTGGGGCGGCCCGGTGCTGCGCGACTTCGCGGTGGCGATGACCTGCGGCGTGGTCTTCGGCACCTACTCCACGGTCTACATCGCGAGCCCGCTCATCATCATCTTCGAGGACATCAAGCCGCACCTGACGCGCCTCCTCGCCGTCCGCGACGACGACGACGACGAGTCCCCGTTCGGTGGCGACGACGACGGCGCGCCGATCCTGACCGAGTCGGAGAAGCGCCGGCGGGCCCGCGCCGACGCCGACAAGCGAGAGACCACCGGCTGAGCGCCCGCACCGCCCGTGTCGCCGCGGTATCGTCGGCGTTGCATCCCGGCCCGGGTCGGATGATGCAACGGCCGCGCTGTGTCGAAGGGGTAGGTGACGTCCGGCGACGGGCGGGGAGGCGAAGGTGGTCTGGTGGTTGGCGGCAGCAGCCTGGGGCGGCGACATCTACGTCAACGGCACCCAGGTCGAGCCCCGGTCGATGGCCGGGGTGAGCCTGTCCGGTGCCACCGTCCGCTTCGACGATCAGGGCAACGTCCTCGTCAGCGCCCCCGGCTACAAGATCCAGGTCGCCGGCGAAGCCCCCGCGCCGCGGCCGCCGGTCATCGGGCCGTCGACGGCGCCCGCCCCGGCGCCCGTGGCGCCCACGCCGCGCAGCGTCCCCTACGGGCGGTACTGGGTCGTCACCGAGGACCAGGGCTCCAAGGGGCACCTGGTGGAGGTCTACGTCAACGGCACCCTCGCGGCCTCGATCCGCTCGGGGCAGGGCACCCAGCTGCTCGAGCTGTCGAAGTGGCTGCACCCCGGGAACAACGACGTGCTGATGAAGTCCACCTCCACCGACGCCGGCGGCGGGCCGCTCACCGTGTTCGCCGGCGTGGGCGGCACCGAGAAGGGCCACTTCGACATGCCCTCGCCGCAGATCGAGTACGGCCTCGGCCCGGGAAAGCGCGGCAGCTACGAGCGGAAGTACACGCTGACGGCCGCCGCCGACCCGAACGCGCAACGGTGATACCGGGGGCGGGCTGCCCCGCACCCCGGAGCGAACCTTGTCGCAGTCCAGCCCCGCCCCCTCGGCGGAGAGCCGCACCTACGTCGTCGACACCAACGTCCTGCTGTACGACCCGAACGCGCTGTTCGTGTTCGCCGAGCACGACATCGTGATCCCGATGACCGTGATCGAGGAGATCGACCGGTTCAAGAAGGATCTCAACGAGACCGGCCGCAACGCGCGGACCGTGTCGCGGCTCCTCGACGACCTGCGCGAGCAGGGCTCCCTGCGGCAGGGGGTCGCGCTGCGCGGCGGCGGCAAGCTCCGCGTCGACGACGCCACCTTCGGCCCCGACCTGCCCATCACCTGGGGCCCCGAGACGCCCGACAACCGCATCCTGCGGCAGGTGCTGCGGCTCGCGCGCGAGCCGGAGGCCTCCGTCGTGCTGGTCACGCGCGACACGAACATGCGCCTGAAGTGCGACGCGCTGGGCGTCCCCGCCGAGGACTACCAGAACGCGCACCTCCAGATCGACCAGCCCTACACCGGCGTCGTCGAGCACGTCGTCCCGGGCGAGGTCATCGACGCCATCCACGCCGAGGGCGCCGTCCCGCTCGACGCGCTGGGCGATCTGCAGGTCTACCCGCAGCAGATCGTGGTGCTCACCGCCGCCGAGTCCACCAGCAAGACGGCGATGGGCCGCGTCGACAGCAAGAGCGGCCGCCTGCGCCGGGTCGGCCGCCACAAGGAAGGCGTGTGGGGCATCTTCGCCCGCAACAAGGAGCAGCTGTTCGCGCTCGACCTGCTGCTCGACGACGACGTGCACCTGGTCACGCTCGACGGCTCCGCCGGCACCGGCAAGACGCTGCTGGCCATCGCCGCCGGGCTGCGCAAGGTCGCCGACGAGCGCACCTACCGCAAGCTGCTCGTGTCGCGCCCGATCTTCCCGCTCGGCCGCGACATCGGGTTCCTCCCGGGCGACATCGGCGAGAAGCTGAACCCCTGGATGAAGCCCATCTTCGACAACCTCGAGCTGCTGCTGTCGGCGCGGGTCGACGTGGGGTCGAAGGTGCCCGAGCCCGAGTACCAGTACCTGCTCGACCAGAAGATCATCGAGGTGGAGCCGCTGACCTACATCCGCGGCCGCTCCATCCCGAACCAGTACCTCATCGTCGACGAGGCCCAGAACCTCACGCCGCACGAGCTCAAGACCGTGCTCACGCGGGCGGGGGAGGGGACCAAGGTGGTGCTGACGGGCGATCCGCACCAGATCGACAACCCGTACGTCGACATGCTCTCGAACGGGCTCACCTACACGGTCGAGCGGTTCAAGAACAGCGACATCGCCGGCCACGTGACGCTGCGCAAGGGTGAGCGCAGCCCGCTGGCCGAGCTCGCCGCGGCGCTGCTCTAGCCGTGCCGCTCGACCAGCTGGAGGGGCGCAACCCGGTCGTGGAGTGCCTGGCGCGCGGCCGCCGCCGGGTCCACCGCGTGTGGCTCGATCAGGGGGCGAAGCCCGATCCGCGCATCCAGCGGATCCTCGTGCTGTGCGAGGCCGCCTGCGTGCCCGTGGACCGCGTGGAGCGGCGGCGGCTCGACAAGATGGCCGACGGCCGCGTGCACAACGGGGTGGTCGCCCACGCCGATCCGCTGCAGCGCTGGACCTCCGCCGCGCTGCTCGACGACGTGTTCGCGCGGGGGCAGGAGCCGTTCTTCGTCCTCGCCGACGGCCTGCAGTACGAGCACAACCTCGGCGCCGTGCTCCGCAGCGCCCTCGGCTTCGGCGCATCGGCCGTGGTCGTGCCGACCCGGCGCGGCGCGGACCCGACCTCGCCCGTGGTCCAGCGCGTCGCGATGGGGGCCGTGGAGGAGGTGCCCGTGGTGCAGGAGAGCCTGTTCGTGACGGCGTCGACGCTGCGCAAGGCCGGGGTGCCGCTGGTCGGCGCCGACGCCGCGGGCACCCCGTCGCGCAGGCCGATCTGCGCGGCCCGCTCGCGCTGGTGCTCGGCGAGGAGGGCAGCGGCCTGTCGGCCGGGCTGCGCCAGCGCTGCGACCAGGTCGTCTCGATCCCGCTGCTCGGCGGGCTCGAGTCGCTGAACGTCAGCGTCGCCGCGGCGGTGCTGATGTACGAGAAGCGCCGGCAGGACGCCGGCGCCTGGAGCCGCAGCGCGAGCAGCGCCACCAGCCCGGCGGGCGCACCCGCCGGTCCGGGCGAGGCGCAGCCGCACGTCTTGATGGGGCTCGAGCCGTCCTCGCCGTCGCCGCCACCGCCGCCGTCGCCGTCGCCGACCCCCACGCCCGACAGCGCCACCGTCACTCAGGGCATCGTGGGGTCGTTGGTGTCGATGGACAGCGTGGCCTGGTGCTCGCCGGGGCCCTCGGGCGCGAAGCTCACCACGAACCCCGACGCCGTGCGCGCCTGCGCCGCGACCGACGGGGGCCAGACCGTGAACGCCGGGTCGCCCTCGATGCGCAGCGTGCCCTCGAGCAGCAGCTCGCCGAGGTTCTCGAAGGGGAGCGCGGCGTTGCCGACGGCGCCCACGTCGACCGGGCCGAGATCGGCGCCCGCGGGCAGCGGATCGAGCACCGGCATCGGGTGCACCACGAACTGCGGCTCGGTCGCGCGCGCCGCGCTCGTGCCCACCAGCGTCACCGGGATGGGGAACCGCGCCAGCACGAACTGGCCGAGCGGCGAGTCCACCCGCACCTCGGGCTCGACGACCAGATCGAGGTCGGCGTCGACGACGCCCTCCCAGTGCGTGAGCACGCCGAGCTCGCCCGGGCGGCCCGGATCGGGCGGCAGGTCGATCCTCAGCGCATCCTCGGTCTGTGCCAGGGTCTCCGCGCCGATCTCGCTCACCACCTCGACCCCGCGCACCGAAGCCGAGACCGTCGGCGTGAGCCCGACCGACGCCACCAGGTTCACCCCCGCGATCACCGGCACCGTCCACGCGATGTCGGGGATCGAGCCGGCGTCGCCGTCGGTGAGCTCGACCTCCTCGACGGGGTTCCCGGGCAGCAGCAGCCCGTCGACCTCCTCCTGGGCGAGGAACCGCACGCTCTCGGTCGCGAGGGGCACGGTGCCGGTGAAGACGCCGAGCAGGTCGAGCTTCACCTCGGCGCCGACGGCCAGCTCCGCGTCGAGCGTGACCAGGCCGCCCGGATCGCTCGCGACGCGGTGGCCGAGCGGCGGCCAGCTCACCTCGGAGCGCCCGTTCAGGCGGGTCTGCACGCCGCCCGTGGGCGTCAGGAACAGGCGGATCGAGATGGGGTCGGAGGGGCTCGGCCAATAGCCCGTGTCGTAGACGATGGTGTCGAACGGCTGGGCCCAGTCGGCGAAGACGACCGGCTGGGGCTCGCTCTCGCCCGGCGCCGCCGCCGCGATCGCCGCCAGGCCGAGCAGGGCGGGGGTCAGGCGCCGCCCGATTCGAAGCGGACGACGGCGTCGTGCGTGAGCGCGGGGCCGTCGCACGACTCGGGCTCCGGCACCTCGAGGGTCGTGCCGTAGGTCTCGTAGTACGGCGGCTGGGTCGGGATGACGGGGGTGACGTACAGCTTGTAGGTGCCCGGGTCCGGCAGCGAGCACTCGTAGGCGCCGTCGCCGCTGCCCGTGCACGGGTACTCCTCGACGGAGCCGTCGGGCACCATGTGGACGTCGGCGTCGCTCAGGGTGGCGCCGGTGCTGTCGGCCACGTTCACCGCGACGACGATCTCCTCGCAAGCCGCGCCGGAGCAGCCGCCCAACGCCAACGCGCCGAGCGCCAGCCATCCGAGCCTTCCACCGCGCATCTCCGCCTCCTCGCCCTGGAGCGCGGATTGTACCTCAGGCGGGGAGACTCCCCTGCAGCCGTCGCAGATCGTCCTCCGACAGCACGTAGTCGGTGGTGCAGAAGTGGCAGCTCACCGTGGCGCCGTGGTCCTCGTCGATGAGCTCCTGCAGGGTCGCGCCGCCGAGCGAGCGCAGGGTCTCCTCGATGCGCGCCCGGCTGCAGCGGCACCGCCAGCTCACCTCGTGGCGGGCGAGCACCTCGATCGGGTCGCCGAGCACCCGGCCGAGCGCCACCGAGGTCATCAGCGCGTCGAGCGGGTGGCGGCCCGGATCGGCGAGCGGCCCGAAGCGCTGGGTGAACGCCGCGGGGGTCACCGACGGCACGTCCGGCTCGTCGGGCAGCCGCTCCAGCAGCACCCCCTGCGCGATTCGGACCGTGCCGCTGTCGTTGGCGCGGAAGCCGATGCGGACGACGGCGTCGACCTGCTGGCTGGTCCGGAAGTGCGAGCCCAGGGCCTGCTCCAGCGTCGTCCCCTCGATGGCCGTGGCCCCGCGGTAGACCTCGCCGCCCGGCGCGTGCTTCGTCACCATCAGGATCCCGTGGAACGTCCCGCCCGGCAGCTGCAGGTCGGGCGGAGAGACCCGCGCCCGCAGCGCGCCCTCGGCCGTCGCGTCCACGTAGACGGAGAACCGCGGCCGCTCCCCCTGGATCTGCAGGGTGAGCTGCTCGTCGCCCTTGATGTGGGCGCTCGACAGCGCCGCGGCGACGAGCGCCTCGGTGCCGATGCGCGCGGCGTCGGGCCCGAGGCCGTGCAGGGTGCGGGTGTGCTCGGCGGGTGCGCTGGCCTCGACGGCGATCACGCGGACGGCGCGATCGGCGGTGAGGCCGCGCAGCAGGGTTCCGGTGGGGGCTGCGTCCATCGGCCGTCCGTATCCTGGCGGGGGGCCCCGGCGCCCGCTACCGGGGGCCATGCGCATCGCCGTCGTCGTCCCGGCCCTCGACGAGGCCGACAGCCTGCCCGCCGTCCTGGGCGATCTCCCCGAGGTGTGGCGGATCGTCGTCGTCGACAACGGGTCCGTCGACGACACGGCCCGCGTGGCCCGGTCGCTCGGCGCCGAGGTCGTGTCCGCGCCGCGCCGCGGCTACGGCACCGCCGTCCAGGCCGGGATCAACCACCTCCGCGGCGATCCCCCCGACGTCCTCGTGATCCTCGACGCCGACCACGCCGACCCGGCGGAGCGCCTGGCCGAGCTCGTCGAGCCCATCGCGCGCGACGAGGCGGACCTCGTCCAGACCGATCGCTCGCGCACCGCGGAGCCCGGCGCGCTCACCCCGGTGCAGCGCTTCGGTAACGGCCTGGCGACCGCGCTCGTCGCCGCGGTCTCCGGCGCGCGCTACCGCGACCTCGGCCCGTTCCGCGCCATCCGGTGGACCTCGCTGCTCGCGCTGCGCATGGAGGATCCCACCTGGGGCTGGAACGTGGAGATGGCGCTCAAGGCGCACCATCACGGCTTGCGCGTCCGCGAGGTACCCTTGCCGTACCGGTCGCGGACCCGCGGGCAGTCGAAGATCAGCGGGTCGGTGCGTGGCGCGGCGCGGGCCGGGTTGCGTATCCTCTGGGCCGTGAACCACTACAGGTGACCCCCCATGCCCCACGTCGTCCCCGATCCCGCCGCCATCCGCACCGTCCACGTCATGGGCATCGGGGGGACCGCCATGGCGGCCCTCGCCGGGATGCTCGTCGACGCGGGCTACCAGGTGACCGGCAGCGACACGGCCGTGTATCCGCCGATGTCGGACTACCTCGCCAAGCTGAAGATCCCCGTGAAGACGGGCTACGTCGCCGCGAACCTCGACGGGAACCCCGATCTGGTCATCGTCGGCAACGTCATCCGCGCCGAGTACGAGGAGGCGCAGGCCGTGCTGGAGCGCGACCTGCCGTACTGCAGCTTCCCCGAGGCGTTCGGCGCGCTGTTCCTGCAGGACGCGCACTCGATCGTCATCGCGGGCACGCACGGCAAGACGACGACCACGTCGATCACCGCCTGGCTGCTCGAGCAGGCCGGGATGGCGCCGGGCTTCCTCATCGGCGGCATCGCCAAGAACTTCGACCGCACCGCGCGGCGCGGCGGCGGCCAGGTCTTCGTCGTCGAGGGCGACGAGTACGACACCGCCTTCTTCGACAAGGGCCCGAAGTTCCTGCACTACCGCGCGAAGACCGCGGTGGTCACCTCCGTGGAGTTCGACCACGCCGACATCTACGCCGACCTCGACGCGGTGAAGCGCTCCTTCCGGCGCCTGATGGAGCAGATGCCCGAGGACGGCACCGTCGTCGTGCGGGGCGACGACCCGAACGCCGTCGAGGTCGCCGCCGCCGCGAAGTGCCGCGTCTGGCGGTACGGCCCGGGCCAGGCCTGGGACGGCGAGATGCACGGCGTCGACCCCGACACGGGCACGATGTCCTTCACCGTGCGCCACGACGGCGAGGCGCTGGGGCCGTTCCGCACGAGCCTCGTGGGGGAGCACAACCTGTACAACCAGGTGGCCGCGGTGGCCGCGGTGATCGCGGCCGGGGCCGACCCGGGCAAGCTCGCGGCGGGCTTCGAGACGTTCCGCGGCATCCGCCGCCGGCAGGACGTGATCGGCGAGCCCGGCGGCGTCACCGTCATCGACGACTTCGCCCACCACCCCACGGCCGTGAAGGTCACGCTCGACGCCCTGCGCGAGCGCTACGGCAAGCGCCGGCTGTGGGCCGTCTGGGAGCCGCGCTCGGCGACCAGCCGCCGGTCCGTCTTCCAGCAGGACTACGTCGAGGCGTTCGACCGCGCCGACCAGGTCGTCATCGCCAAGCCGTTCGACCAGGAGCGCATCCCGGAGGCCGACCGGTTCAGCTCCGATCGGCTGGTGCAGGACCTCGCGGCCCGCGGCGTCGACGCGCTGACCCTCGCGGAGCCCGACGAGATCGCGGCCACCGTCGCCGCGCGGGCGCATCCGCACGACGTGGTGGCCATCCTGTCGAACGGCGGGTTCGGCGGGCTGCACGCGAAGCTGCTCGACCTGCTCGAGCGGCGCTTCGCGCGCTGATCGTCAGCCGGCGAGGTAGACGGCCGCCGGCCTGGCGGCGGCCAGGATCACCCGGCGCGACAGGTCGACCCACACGGCCCACTCCTCGCCGTTCAGCGTGGCGGCGCCCGCGGCGAGGGCTCCCTCGGGCAGCCGATCGGCGGCGTCGATCAGCGCGCTGGCCGCGGCCGCCAGCGCGAAGTCGCCGTCGTGGACGGCGCGGGCGCGGTGCGAGCGCCACAGCGTGGCGAACATCTCGGCGTTGAGCACGGGCAGCCCTTCGCCCACCCGGGCGCCCGAGAACGCGTGCTGCACGATGACGGCGTAGTCGGCCACCGAGAACGACGTGGTGGTGGGCCGGTTGGCCGACGCCGCCCGGGCGTGGGCCTCCTGCATCGGCGAAGGCGGCAGCGACGGCGCTGGCGCGGCGCGGCGCCGCGCGGTGCAGAGGGGGCGCCGGCGGGGCGGGCGTGATGACCGCGGGGGTCGCCCGGGCCGACGCCGCGGCCCGGCGCTCCGCCTCGCGGGCCTGCGCGAGCGCCTCCTTCGCCGAGAGCTTGCCGTTGCCGCCCGCGCTGGCGCGCTCCTCGAGCGGCCGCCCCGCGGTGGGCGGCGGCGGCGCGCTGCCCGGGTCGGAGGGGACCTCGCGGAGGCGCCGCTTGGCCTCCTCTGCCAGTCGACGCGCGAGCTCGCGCGGATCCTCGGCGGCCATCGCAGCTTCCTCCTTTCGATCCTGCGGTTCCCGCTGCGGCGCGAGACCCAACCGCGGCGCAGTGTACTCCGAGTCGGCGGGGGGAGGGGAGTCTGCCGGCTCCGGCTCCGGTTCCGCCTCCTCGCGCTCGTAGAGCGGGAACGGCGCGGGCGGCGGCGCCATGGACGACATCGGCGCATCCTCGGGGGCGAGGTGGCCGGTCCAGTGGGGCAGGGAGGGCGCCTCGATCAGCGGGTCGTCGTCGTGGAGGTCCTCACGGCGGGGCATCACGGCTCCAACGGCTCGGCCGCCTTCCTATCCCGGACCGGGTGGTCCCGCAGCCGCTGGACGAGCCGTTGACGTGGCCGTGGGGGCGTGGCATCCTGCACCATCCCGCGCTGGACCTGCGGGTGGCGTTCCGGAGGAGCGGATGTTGCGGAAGACGCTGGTGGCCGCAGCCGCCCTGGCCGGGGGCTGCAGCTGCAACCATGACTACGACTACACCTTCCCGGATCCCGCCGCCCCGGAAGACCCCAGCCTGACCGCGCCCACGAGCTTCGGCAGCTGGTTGTCGTTCGACACGTCGCCCGAGGGCGACCGCCTGACGATGTCGTACTACGACCGCGACCGCGGGGCGCTCGGCTGGGCGGTGGGCGTGCCCGCCGGCGACGAGGTCGTCTGGGCGCACGAGAAGGTCGACGGCTACCCCGACGACGCCGGGCTCGACGTCCGCGACGTGGGCCAGTACAGCTCGCAGCGCACCGCGCCCGACGGCACCGTGTGGGTGGCGTCCTACGACGCGACGAACGGCGGCCTGCGCGTGTCGCACCGCATCGGGCCCCACACCTGGGCCGAGCCCGAGACGGACGACGGCGGCTCGGGCGCGCCCGGGGTGGGCCAGTGGGCGAGCCTGGCGCTCGACGCGCAGGGGCTGCCCGTCGTGGCCCATGCCGACGCCGCGCGCGGCGCCATCCGCATCACCCGCTTCGACGGCGCGCAGTGGAGCAGCGTCCAGGCGTACGCGAGCAAGGCGGTCGACGACGTCGACGACCTCGGCAACCCGATCACGCGCCCGGCCGGGGTCGCGCAGATCGACCTCGTCATCCAGGGCGACGAGCTGCTGCTCGCCTTCCACGACACCGCGTCGACCTCGCTTCACCTGGTGCGCGGCCAGGGCGACACGTTCACCGACGAGGTGATCGACGACTCGGGCGACGTGGGCGCGTGGCCGAGCCTGTGGACCGACGGCGACACCGTGCGGATCGCCTACCACGACGCCGGTCGGCAGAACCTCATGTTCGCCGAGCAGCAGGGCGCTGGCGACTGGTCGCTCACCCGGATCGACGACGGCGAGCTGCGCGGCGCCGACACCGAGCTGTTCGAGCGCGACGGCGAGCCCGCGATCCTGTACTTCGACGGCTGGGACAACGACCAGTGGCTCGCGGTGCGCTCGGGCGACGCCTGGACCACGAGCCAGGTCGGCGGGGCCGAGGGCGCCGTGGGCTTCTTCAACGAGGCCGTGCAGGCGGGCGGGCGCTGGTGGGCCGGCTCCTACGATCACACGCACGACGCGCTGTTCCTCCGCCCGCTCTGAACCGTCGGGCGCGGCGGGCTGGGCGCCGGGGCGCGCTCGGCGTACGATGCGTCGATGCAGCTCGTCCAAGCGCAGATGGATCGCGTGCGGTTCTCCGTGAGCCGGCGGTCGCCGCGGCTGATGGCCCTGGTCACGCTCGCCGCGGCCGGCACGGCGCTCGCGAGCGGTGCGCTGTGCGCGGCCTGGCTGTGGACGGCCTGGCCCGGCGCGGCCCCGACGCTGCTGCCGCTGCCGCCCCCCGTGGCCTGCCCGAGCGCCGATCCGCCCACCCAGCAGGCCTGCGCCGCGCTGGCGCCGCAGCTCGCGACGGCGCCGAGCCTGTACGAGGCCTACCTGGCCCGTCGGCACGAGCACCTCACGCGGCGGCTGCCCGTCGCCTTCCCGCCCACGGCGGAGGCCCCGCCGCCGCTCGGGAGCGCCTGGTCGGCGCTGCGCACCGACGACGACCGGCGGCTCGTCGCCGACATCGTGCGCGACGCCACCGACCGCGACACCGAGTGGGTCATGCGCGATCCCATCGTGGGCACCGGGCGGGTGCGCCTCGAGAACAAGTCGCTCGACGACGAGGCCGTCCGCGCGGGGATGGACGGCTGGGCGCCCACCCTGCGAGCGCTGCCCGACCGCACCGAGGCCACCCTCGAAGACCTCGTCGCGCAGCAGGTCGTGCGGGTGGAGGGCGAGCGGCACGCGCTGTTCGACGCGCCCGAGGCGGACCACGTCGTCGACGAGGCCGTGCGCGACGTGCGGCGCTACGACCAGCTCCGCGCGGGCGCCTACCGCGCCGCGCTCGAGCGGGCGCGCGCCGAGGTGGTGAGCCGGGACCTCGCGCTCGCCACCGCGCAGGCCGAGGCGTCCGGGATGCGCTGGCGGCTCGCGGGGATCGCGGGGCTCGTGTGGGGGCTCGTCCTGGCGGACCTCGCCGCGTCCGTCGCGGTGACGGTCCGCGGCCTGCGCCGCCGCGCCGTCGCCGTGACCTTCGACGGGCACGGGCTGCGGATCGGCGGGGCGCACCTGGCGTGGGACGACCTGGTGGACCTCACCTGGTACGAGGACCGCGTGCGCTGGACCACCCAGGCGGGCGACGGCGAGATCGACGGCCTCGTGCTGACGCCGTCCGAGGCGAAGGCGCTCCACCGCGCCTGCTGGACGCTCCGCAAGCGGCGGGGCGGCCCCGCCAGCGGGGAGGAGGCGTTCGCCGCGCTCCAGCAGCTGGTGGGCCAGGTGAGCCGGCCGGGCGCGTGATGATGCACCGGGGGCGGGAGCTGGCGCTGGCGCTGGCGGCCGCGGCGGCGGCCGTCGGGCCGTGCTGCGCGGTGCTGCTCGGCTGGGCGGTGTGGCTCGCGCCCGCCCCGGAGCTCTCCCGCGAGCACGTCGCCTCGGTGGTGGCCCAGGAGTCCGTCGTGACCTACCGCGACGGCACCACCCGGCTCGGCGGCTTCACCGACGGCGCGCACCGGCGCACCCTGGCGTTCGAGCAGCTGCCGCCGGCGTGGATCGTGTCGATCGTGGCGTCGGAGGACGCCCGCTTCTGGCGCCACCGCGGGGTCGATCCGCGCGGGCTGCTGCAGGCCCTGCGCGACGACCTGCTGGCAGGGGCCGTCGTGGCGGGCGGCTCGACCCTGACCCAGCAGACGGCCAAGAACCTGTTCGGGCGCCAGGGCCGCGCGCTCGGGCCGAAGCTCGGCGAGGTGCTCGACGCGCTGCGGCTCGAGGCCCGGTACGACAAGGCCGAGATCCTGTCGCTGTACGCCAACCAGTTCCACGTCGCCGGCAACGGGCGCGGCCTCGCCATCGCCGCCCGGCACCTGTTCGACGAGGAGGTCGACGAGCTCGACCTCGCGCAGTGCGCCTTCGTGGCGGGCATGGTGAAGGCGCCGTCGCACCTCGACCCGTTCTTCGGCGGCGACGAGGCCTGGCGGCACGCCGCGACCGAGCGCGCGGTGGCGCGCACCGAGCACGTGCTGCGGCGCATCGTCGCCGAGCCGGCCGCACAGCTCGCCGGGCCGCTGCCGGTCGGCGAGGTGGAGGCCCTGCAGGCCGAGGCCGCGGCGCTGCTCGAGCGCGGCGTCACGCTGCCGTTCCGGCGCGGCGCGTTCCGCTGGGACGACAGCGCGGCCCTCGACGAGGTGGCGCGCCGCCTGCGCGCCCCGCCCTTCGACCGGATCCTGCGCGACGCCGGCATCGACGCGCCGCAGCAGACGGGCATCGTCGTCGTCACCACCCTCGACTCCGACGCCCAGCGGGAGGCCACCTACGGCCTGTGGCACCACCTGAGCGAGGTCGGCACCGAGCTCGAGGCGCTCACCGCCGCCGACCTGCCCACCGGCCGCAGCGCGCCGCGGTACGACCCCGACCGGCCCGTGGAGCGGCACGGCTTCCGCGAGGCGCGGGTGGCCGAGCACGTCGTGCGGGACCGCCGCGCCGAGCTGGTGCTCGATCTCGGCGGGCGCCGCTGCCGGGTCGATCGCGCGGGTGTGGTGCGCATGGCGGTCGCGACGGCGCGCGGAGCGGCCGGCAACACCTGGCAGAAGCTGTCGGGCGACGCCGTCGACGCCTGGGCGGCCAGCGTGCCCGACGGCGCGGTGGTGGTGGCGAGCGTCCGGGAGATCGGGCGCGACGGCGAGCCCGTCTGCGACCTGGAGCTCCGCCCCGAGCTGCAGGGCGCGGTGGTCGTGGTGCAGGAGGGCGAGCTGCGCGCCATGGTCGGCGGCAACGACGACCGGAACTTCAACCGCGCCCGCGCGCACCGCCAGCTCGGCTCGACGTTCAAGCCGCTCGTCTACCACGCGGCCCTGACGCTCGGCTGGTCGCCGACCGACCGGCTCGACAACCGGCGCATCGTCGTGCCGTTCGACGGCACCTGGTACACGCCCGACCCCGACCACGAACCTGCCGCCGAGGTGTCCATGGCCTGGGCGGGGGTGCGCTCCGAGAACCTCGGGTCGGTGTGGCTGCTGCAGCACCTGTTCGACCCGGTCGAGGACGCCCGGGTGGCGGCGCTCGCCGCGCAGTTCGGCCTCGCGCCGATGGAGGGCGAGGCGCCGAAGGCCTGGCGCAAGCGCCTCGGCGCGCTGGGGGTCCGTCCGGCGGACGCCGCCGCCGAGGTGCGGTTCGACCGGGCGCGGCGCGAGGTGCTCCGGGCGCTGCCCCGCTCGCCGCACCCGAGGACGCCCTCGGGCTGTGGTCCTCGCCGCCGGAGAGGGCTACGCCGCCGAGCGGGCGCGGGCGAGCGGCTCGGCGCGCCGGCTGCAGGCCCTCGACAACGACTGGACGTGGCTGTCGTCGCGGATCGGCGCCTGCCGCGAGGCGATGGAGGCGCTGTACGACGCGCTGCGGCACCGGCAGGATCCGGCGCCCGGGGACGATCCGCATGCTCTCGGTCGGCCGCGACCCCGACGAGCCCCGGCGCCTGCTGCTCGCCTGCGGCACCGCACCCGCCGGCTTCGGTGGGTGGCCCCGCCGCGCCCCGATGCGTCCGCGCCGCCGCTGCCCTGGCACGACCCGGACAGCGGGCAGGTGCGCTACGACGGCCTGCAGTTCCCGCGGTTCTCCGACGTGCGTCTCGACGACCGGCTGCACCTGTCGACGGCGTCCATGCTCGCGGAGGCGCTCCCCGACGAGGAGGATGCGGCCCCGCCGACGCGGAGCTCGGCCCCGACGCGCTGCTGCGGACCAGCGCGCTGCGCGGCCGCCTCGCCACGCGGTACGTCGCGGCGCTGGCGCGCGCCTACGGGGTGCAGAGCGAGATCCGCGAGGTCCCGTCGCTGCCGCTCGGCGTCTCGGAGATCACGCTCGAGGAGGCCGCTGTCCTGTACGACGGGCTCGTCACCGGCCGCTCGTGGGCCGGGGGCGACGTGGCCGAGCCGGCGCGCCTCATCCGCCAGATCCGGACGGCCGACGGCCGCGTGCTCTACGACGCGCAGACCGCGGCCGAGGCCGTCGCCGAGCCGGCCGTGGCCGCCATGACCGCCGACATCCTGCGGAACGTGGTGCTGCACGGCACCGGCGCGCGCGCCCGCGACGCCGTGCGCCACGGCGGCCACGCCGTGCCCGTCGGCGGCAAGACGGGCACCACCAACGCGTTCCGCAACGCGGCGTTCTCGAGCTTCGTCCCCGTCGCCCGGCCCGACGGCTACGTCGTCGCCGGCAGCTACGCGGTCGCGGCCTACGTGGGCTGACGACAACCGGCCCATGCAGCGCGATCGCATCCGCCTCGCCGGGGCGAGCGGCGCGCTCCCCGCCTGGATCGGCACGGCCGCAGGCCTCGCCGACGCCGGGCTGCTGGGCGAGCCCCCACCGACGCCGTCCCCGACGCGCGCGGCGCCTGGCCGCTGCTCGCTCCCGACGATCCGCTGCTGGTGCGGGTGCCCGTCGATGGCGACGGGCTGCCGGACTACGGGCCGCCGGGGCCGGTGATCGACGTCCCCACCTCGGTGCTCACCCGCGGCGTCGCCCCGCTGTGATCCCCCCGGGATCACCGCATCGGGAGCAGGTCCCACAGCCCCCAGACCTTCAGGACGTACATCAGCACGGTGAGGCCGCCGCAGAACACGGCGAGCACGAGCAGCACCCCCATGACGCCGAGGCAGCCGCCGAGGCATCCGCTCCCGCCGCCATCGGCCGGGCCCATGTCGGGATCGGGGGGCGGCGCGACGTACTGCGCGATGGGTGCGCCGCCCGCCTGCATCTTGGCGATGGCGCCGCGCACGGCACCCAGATCGACCTTGTTCTCGAGGCGCCAGGTGTTGCGCCCGCGGCATGGGTGGGGCTCGGTGCGGAACGAGGCGCCGTTGCCGAGGTCGACGACGTTGCCGTCGCCGTCGTCGAGGCCGATGGCCAGCAGCAGCCCGGGCCCGAACGCGATGCCGCCGATGCGGCGGCGCAGCACAGACTCGCCGACGGGGCGGGTCTCGTTCAGCTCGTACAGCTCGACGTGGTCTTCGGTGCGGGCCGCGGCGATGAGCCCGTTCGCCGAGCAGCAGACGGCGTCGATCGGCGTGTCGGCGCCGGTCATGGCGGCCTCCACGGCGGTGGCGCGTCGCCCTTGATCGGTAGAGCATGCGGTCAGCGCCGACGAGCCAGTGCCCGAGCGCCGCCCAGGCCACGCCGCGCACGCCGGCCGGCAGCTCGAGCTCGCCCCACGCGGCCCCCGGTGGCGAGCTCGATCGCCGTGAACCGCCCGGAGGTGGTGCCGACGCCGACGCTGCCGCCGCCCGGGCCGAACGAGAAGGCCGCGGCGCCCGCGACGTGGATGCGCTGCGGCGCGGCCGCCGGCGCCAGCACCGTCACGCCGTCGTCGTCGAGCACGCCGATCACGCCGCTGTCGGTCAGGCGCAGATCCCGCGGGGTGGGCCCGGGGACGTGCTGCCGGTCGAGCTTCTCGCCGTCGGTGCGCCGCCACCTGACGAGCTGGCCCTCGGCGTCGATGGTGACGATGACGTCGACCCCCACCGCCACGCCCACCAGGATGCCGTCGGTGAAGCGCTTCCACGCGGGCGCGCCGTCGCCCCGCCACACGAGGAGCTCGGGCCCGTCGCCCGCAGCGAGCGTGCCCCCGTCCGGGGCGATGGCGAACGGCGCCGGCTCTTCGATGGGGCCTCCTCCGACCCCGCGTAACCCGTGCGTGGCCCGGGCTCAGTCGCCCTTGGGCGGGCTGTACAGGCCGTGATAGTCCGCGCCCGAGCCCGAGAGCGGCGGGGGCTCGTCGCCGTCGAGCTCGCCGGGCACCTCGTCGGTCGGCGGCCGGTACAGGTCGGAGTAGTCGCCGCGATCCGCGGGCGCGGGCGTGGGATCGAGGTCGACCCCCTCGCTCGGCGCCTCGCCGGCGAAGCCCGTGTCGGACACGGCGGCCACCGGGGTCGGCCCGGCGCGCATCGTGTGCGGCGACGGCGTGGCGTTGGAGAACGCGCTGGTGATGGCGAGCGCGCCGCCCGGCACCCCGAGCGACTGGAAGTCGAGGTCGAGGCCGCGCAGCATGGGCTCGAGCAGCGACTCCACCATCGTCTCGGAGCGGGAGTCGAGCTGCATGGGATCGAGCTGGTCGAGCTCGGCCAGCAGGCTCGCGGGGCACCGCGCGCGGTAGAAGTCGCGCACCTGCACGGCGTGGGGCTGCAGCGCGCCGGCCAGCGCGGCCCGCGTGTGGGCGACGGAGACGACGGCCGGCCACTTCTTCAGCGCCGCCAGGGCCTTGACCTCGACCCCGAGGGCGTGGCCCACGCCGCGGTAGGGATCGGAGACCTGCCAGAACTGGCGCGCGCTCTCGGCGGCCGCCAGCGCGTAGACGGGCATGTCGTTGCGCAGGGCGTGCTCGGCGAGGCGCAGCATGGCGGTGCCGAGGCCGTGGCGGTGCTCGAGCTGGGCGAGCAGGCGCGCGCCCTCGACGAGGTCGAACAGGGCGCCGGGATCGCTGATCCGCGAGCGGGCGTCGCCCCGGCCGATGAGCGCGTAGGCCTCCATCTCGGCGTCGCCGGCGTCGCGGATGCGCCCGATGGCGTCGTCGTAGGCCGCGACGGCCTCCTCGAAGCGGCCCTGGTGGGCGAGCAGCGAGGCCTGCTGCGAGCGGGCGCGGCCCTGCATGGTGACCTGGCGCGTCTCGTCGGCGAGGCGCATCGCGTGGCCGAGCGCGTCCTCGGCCTCCGTGAGGCGGCCGCTCAGGCGGTCGACCTCGGCGGCGAGGAGCCAGGCGCCGGACTGCCCGACGGTGTCGGCGCAGCGCACGAGCAGGTCGATCGCCTTGTCGACGGCGATCCGCGCATCCTTGCCGCGCCCCTCGCGCATCGCCAGGCGCGCGAGGTTCATGTAGACACCCGCCGCGCTCGGCACCTCCTCGCCGAGCGTGGCGAAGAGCTGGTGCGCGTAGGCCAGCTCGTGGCGCGCCTCTTCGGCCCGCCCGGCGCGGATCAGCACCTCGCCGAGCTGGGTGTGCGCCGAGGCCTCGCCCACTTCGGAGTCGCGCCGCAGATCCGGGGAGGTCTGGTTCGGATCGATCCGGTCGAGCTGGTTCCGGACCTCCTGGTACTCGTGGATCGCCGAGCGGGTCACGCTCTCCGCTCCGGCGAGGTTGCCGCCGTGGAGCTCGACCTCGCCGAGGCCGCGCAGCGCGTGGGCCTCCCCCAGGTGCAGCTCCGGCCCGCGGAACTGCAGGAGCGCCGCCTCGAAGTGCGACCGGCTCTCGTCGAGGTACCCCTGGCGCATGGCGCGGATCCCGTTGTCGAGGTGATGCCGCCCGGCTTCCAGTCGTTCGTCCACGCGCTCCGCCTCCTCGCTGCCCAGCGTCCCGATCTCCCGGACAGGATACGCTGCGAGACGCCGCAGCGGGGTAACCCGGCGGGAGGACGATGAACGGCCGATTCTGTCTGGTGCTCCACGGGCACCTCCCGTGGGTCCTGCACCACGGCCGCTGGCCCCACGGCGAGGACTGGCTGTTCGAGGCCGCCGCCGAGACGTGGCTGCCGCTGCTCGAGGTGCTCGACGCGTGTGCGGCCGAGGGCCTCCGCCCGGCGTGGACCGTCGGGCTCACGCCGATCCTGCTCGAGCAGCTCTCGAGCCCGCGCTTCCAGCAGGGCATGGCGCGCTACCTCGAGGAGCAGCGCGAGCGCGCCCGCGACGACGCCGCCGCGTTCGCCACCCTGGGCGACGGCCACCTGGCCTGGCTCGCCGAGCGCTGGGCCGGGCGCTTCCGTGCGCTGTCCGACCGGTTCGACGCCATCGACCGCGACCTCGTCGGCGCGTTCCGGCGCCACGCCGAGGCCGAGCGCATCGAGATCCTCTCGTCCAACGCCACCCACGGCTACCACCCGCTGCTGCTGCACGACGCCTGCGGCCGCGCGCAGGTGCGCGCCGGGCTCGCCACCTCCGAGCGCCACCTCGGCTTCCGCCCGAGCGGGGTCTGGCTGCCCGAGTGCGCCTACCGGCCGCCGGGGCTGTTCTGGCCGCCCGCCGTCCACGGCCTGCCGCGCGAGGTGGTGGGCACGGCCTCGCTGTACGCCGAGGAGGGCGTGCGCTTCACGTTCGTCGACACCCACCTCGTCCGCAAGTCCGACGCCGCGGCCACCATCGACGGGGGCCGGGTCACGGCGGTGGACCCCGCGCAGGCGGGGTGGGACTCGCTGCGGGCCTGGGGCAACGAGCTCGAGCCTCACGCCGTCTTCGAGCGGGGGGGCGTGGTCGGCGGGCCCGACGGCGCGTTCACGGTCCTCGGGCGCTGTCCGGAGGTGTCGGAGCAGGTCTGGAGCGGCAAGATTGGCTACCCCGCCGACGGCCGCTACCTCGAGTTCCACAAGCGCCACGGCCTGCGCGGGCTGCGGTACTGGGCGGTGACGAGCGCCGAGGCGGATCTCGGCGACAAGGTGCCGTACCGGCCCGAGGACGCCGAGCAGGCGGTGTCGGCGCAAGCGGCGCACTTCTGCCGCCTCGTGCGCGACCGGCTGTGGATGCACTGCCAGCGCACCGGCCGGGTCGGTGCGGTGTGCGCGCCGTTCGACGCCGAGCTGTTCGGCCACTGGTGGAGCGAGGGCCCGGCGTTCCTGCTCGCCGTGGCGCGGCGCTTCGCCCACGAGGACGTGGGCGTCGTCACGGTGTCGGAGCTGCTCGACGCCTGCCCCGCCGACAAGGCGGTGGCGCTGCCCGAAGGCACCTGGGGGGCCGGCGGCGACCACCGCGTCTGGCTCAACGACGAGCTGCGCTTCTACTGGGAGGTCGCCTACCGGGCGGAAGATCGGTTCGTCGACCTGTGGCACCGCGCGGACTGGCGGACGGACGCCTCGATCCGCGACCTGTTGTCCGAGGCGGGGCGCCAGCTGCTGCTGCTGCAGGCGAGCGACTGGGCGTTCGTCATCAGCACGGGCGGCGCCGTCGACTACGGTCTGCGCCGCATCTTCGAGCACGCGTCGCTGTTCGACGACCTCTGCAACGGGGTGGAGGATCTGGTGGCGGGGGCGACGCGGGAGGATCCCGTGGTGGCCGCGGCCCGCGACCGGAGCCGGCTGCTCGATCCGGTGTTCCCGGACCTCGATCTCAGCTGGTGGAGCTGACCGGCTCGCGGGTGGGGCCCGGCGCGAGCGCGTCATGATCATAAATTTCCTGGGCGGTCAGCGCGGAGGTCCCGGGTTACCCCTTCCACCTGCCGGAGCGATCATGGTCGACACCGCCGCGCTCACGTTGTTGGCGATGCTGCAGGTGGCCATCCTGTTCGTGCTGGTGTGTCAGCTGGCGCTCCAGCTCTGGCGGCGCGAGCGTCCCGCGGCCGACACCGCCTGGGTCGACGTGCCGGCGCGCGCCATCTCGGGCACCCTGCCTTGCGGTGGCGCCTACGAGGTGGTCTCGGGGATGCGCGAGGGCGAGCCGGTGCTCGCCTCCGGCGTCGTGGTCATCGACTCCGACTCCGAGGTCTGGCGCGTGTTCGAGGTCTGGGCGCGCACGGACCACGGCTGGGTGCAGCTGCAGCCCGGCGCAGGGGAGGGGATGTTCCGCAACGCGCTGGTCGCCGGCGTGCGCCTCGTCTCGCTGCGGCTGTGGCTCGCACCGCTGGCGGGCCAGCCCGACGAGTCCGGGCTCCGGGCGGCGTCGGGGCTGCTCGTCCCCGCGGCGCTGCTGCTGACCCGGGTGCGCTCCACCCGCGAGCTCGATGGCACCCCGCCGCCCGCGCGGCGGCGCACGGCCGCGTCGGGTCCGCCGATGGCGGCGGGCCGCGAGGCACACACCCCGGTCGACTGAGTCGGCGAGCGGTTGGCCGGAGCGGTATCCGGCGCGAAACCGCGGGGGGCGGCGCGAGGGCTACGCTGACATCGAGGAGGGCGTTTGGCCCGGCTGCTGATGGTCGCACCCCCCGGCCCGGACGGGGACCGTGTCTGCGGCGCCCTGCGCGCGGCGGGCCTCGAGGTGCACCGCGCACGGTCCGGCGCCGAGGGTGTCGCAGCGGCACAGGCGGCGCCTCCGCAGGTGATCGTCTTCGATCCTCGCTCTCGGCGATGGACCGGTGGTCGGCCACCCGGCGCCTGTCGAGCGACCCCGTGACCGCTCCCGTCCCCGTCATCACCTTGCCCGAGCGGGCCACGGAGCCGGACTCGTCGTCGAGGCCGTCGCGGGTGCTCGGGCCCGACTGGACGAAACCCCGTCCTCCCGCGGACCCCGTTCGCGCCCGAGCCCACGCCGGACCTCGCGCCGCGCTCCGTCATCGTCGACCTGTCGCCCGATGCCGAGCCGACCGACCACGGCGCGGCGCCGACCGCCCGTGCGCGCCTCGGCCGCGTGCTGTTCGCCGACCCCAACCGCACGCACCGCGGCATGGGCGGAGCGCCTGCGCCAGCGCGGCTTCGAGGTCGAGGCCGTGGGCACCGCCGCCGCGGCGCTCGAGGAGCTCGAGCGCGGCCGCTACGACGTGGTGGTGCTCGATCTGGGCGTCCAGGAGCCCGACGGCCTGGCGGCCATCCGCCGGATCCGCGAGCGCTGGTCGATGGCGTCGCTGCCCATCGTCGCCACCTCGGCGCAGCCGGGCCGCCAGGACGAGCTCGACGCGCTGCGCGCCGAGGCCAACGACTTCCTGGCGCGCCCGCTCGACCTCGACGTGGTGGTGGCGCGCCTGCGCGTGCGGATGGAGGTCGTCGGCGCCCAGCGCGACCTGGTGGTGCGCGAGCAGCCGCTACCGCGCCATCGTCGAGCACGGGCGACCTCGTCCTCCTCCACCGCCCCGACGGCGAGGTGGTCTACGCCTCGCCCTCGAGCCGCGAGCTCCTGGGCGTCGAACCCGCCGAGCTGTGCGGCCACCCGTTCTGGGAGCGCCTGCACCCGCTCGGCCGCCGCACCCTCGAGGGCCGGCGTCCGCTCCCGCCGTCCTACGTCTTCATCGGCCGGCTGCGGGCGCGCGACGGGCACTACGTCTGGGTCGAGACCAGCTGCCGGACGCTCCAGCAGGACGGGCAGCCGGTGATCGTGGCCTCCTGCCGCGACGTGTCCGAGCACATGGAGCGCCTGGGCGACGACGAGCCGCCCCTGCCGCTCGGCGGCGACATCGTCGCCAACCCCGGGTGGCGGACCGCCGCCCAGCCGGCTCCGGCCGAAGCCGCCGCCCCGATGGTGTTCACCGTCGTGGTCGGCGAGCCCGCGCTGCCCGTCGACGAGCTGTCGCGGCGGGTGGAGCGCGAGCTGCGCAGAGCACTCGGGCCCCAGTCGGGCCCCCCCACCGACCCCGGGCCCTTCACGGATGACGGAGGCAGTGTATGAGCCGGAAGATCCTCCTCGTCGAGGACAACGAGATGAACCGTGACATGTTGTCACGCCGCCTCCGCCGTCGGAGCTTCGACGTCGACCTCGCGGTCGACGGCGGTGAGGCCCTGACCAAGGCCGACGACATCCCGGACCTGATCCTGCTCGACATGAGCCTGCCCGTCATGGACGGCTGGACCGTGGCGGGCCGCCTCAAGGCGGAGGAGCGGACGCGATCGATCCCGATCATCGCGCTCACCGCGCACGCCATGGTGGGCGATCGCGAGAAGGCCATCGCCGCCGGCTGCGACGACTACGAGACCAAGCCCATCGACTTCCCGCGGCTGCTGGCGAAGATCGACCACTTCCTGAACGCGGCGTGACGTGACACGAACGTGACGGGGAGCCGCCCGCGGTGCGACAACGGCGCGGGCGTAGGGTAGGGGAACAGGAGTCCTCGGAGGCACCATGCACCTCGGCGCCCTTCCCCCCGCCTTTGCCGGGCTCGACGTCGCCGACTCGCAAGAGGCCGCGTCCTACCTCCAGTCCTTCGCGATGGAGGCAGGCGACCTGCTGATGGAGCAGGGCGAGGAGGACTACACGCTGGCCTTCATCGTCAGCGGCGCGGTGCAGTACAAGGACGGTGCCACGCGCATCGGCGGCGCCACCACCCGCGACATGATCGGCGAGCTCGAGCTGTTCGGCCAGCTCCCGCGCACGGCCACGGTCGAAGCCACCGCCCCCACGCACCTGCTGGTGCTCGCCTACGAGCATTGGCTCGAGCTCTGCGAGCGGGGCAACCCGGCCGTGTTCAACATCGAGCGCTTCGCGTACCGGCGGCTGTCGGAGCGGCTGCGCTGGCTGTCCGAGGGGATCGCCGACCGCTCGACGGGCGGGGAGCCGCCGCCGCCGCCGCCGAGCTCGGGCCTCATGAGCGCGCTGTCGGGCCTCTTCTCGGGCGGCACCCCGCGGCTGAGCCCGGCCGACGTGCTGGCGCGCTCGCCCATGTTCGGCTGGGCCGACCCGTCGCTGCTCGAAGACATCGGCCGGAGCTTCCAGGTGGAGCGGTTCCACCCGCGCACGCCCCTGTGCCGGCAGGGCCAGGTCGGCGAGAAGGCCTATCTGCTCGTCGAGGGCGACGTCGACGTGATGGTGGAGGTGAACCGCCACGCCGTGGAGCGCCTCGCCACCATCGGCCCCGGCCAGGCCATCGGCGACAGCACGCTCGCGGCCAACGCGCCGCGCCCGCTGTCGTGCGTGTGCAACGGCGAGGTCGTGGCGCTGAGCCTGCACCGCAACGACTTCGGCGCGCTGTTCGCCTCCGACGACGCCGCGGGCTCCGTGTTCCGCCAGTCCATGCTGCGCAACCTGGTCCTCACGGTGCTCGCCGTCCAGCAGCGCTTCGTCGAGCTCGAGCGGGTCGTCGACGCGCGGAACGAGGCCGAGCTGCGGGGCACGCCCGTCAACGCGGTGTGGCGCGACTGACTCCGCGGCCGCGTTCGCTCGGAGGGGTTACGGGCGGCGCGCAAGGAGGCGAGCGCATGTTTCACGCTCCGTTGTTCCGTGGCGCCGTGGCGGCGCTGCTCCTGTCGTCCTCGCTGATCGGCTGCAGTGGCGGTGAGGCGACCGAGCACCCCGAAGAGCAGGCGAAGGTCGAGAAGCACGAGCAGGCCGAACAGCCCGCGCCGGCGCCCACCGCGCCGTCCGCCGAGGTGATGGAGCCGCCGGCGGGCGCCGATCCGGCGCTGCTCGATCCGTCGAAGGCCACGGCCACCGCGCCCGCCGAGTACAAGGTCAAGTTCGAGACCACCAAGGGCGACTTCACCGTGCTCGTCCACAAGGACTGGGCGCCCAACGGGGCCGACCGCTTCTACAACCTGGTCAAGGCCGGGTTCTACGACCAGGCGAAGTTCTTCCGCGCCATCGACGGCTTCATGGTGCAGTTCGGGATCAGCCCGTACCCGGCGGTGTCGGAGAAGTGGCGGGCCGCGCAGATCGACGACGACCCGGTGAAGCAGAGCAACACGCGCGGCAAGATCACCTTCGCCACGGCGGGGCCGAACAGCCGGACCACGCAGGTGTTCATCAACTACGTCGACGACAACAGCAAGCTCGACGCGATGGGCTTCGCGCCGTTCGGCGAGATCGTCGAGGGCATGGACGTCGTGGACTCGCTGTACAAGGGCTACGGCGAGGGCGCGCCGCGCGGCCGCGGCCCCGACCAGAGCCGGATCCAGGCGCGGGGCAACACCTACCTCGACAAGCAGTTCCCCGAGCTCGACGGCATCAAGTCGGCCTCGATCGTCGAGTAGGGGTCAGCGCCGCGCGCGCCGCGAGCGCTCCAGCTCTTCGCGCAGGAGCGCCTCGGTCGCCGAGCGGTCGGCGTCGGGCGGCTCGGCCTCGGGCGCCACGTCGGCCTCGGGCGCTACGTCGGCCTCGGCCTCGGCGGCGCCGGGCCCCTCGCGCGGCGGCGCCTGCTCCGCCATCGCCGGTGCACCGTCTGCCGCTGCGGGTGCGGGGAGCGCCGGCGGCGGCGCCACGGGCTGCACCTGCTCGACCACGGCCGGCACGGTCGGCGCGGCGGGGGGCACGAAGTTCTGGAAGCCGAGCAGGTAGAGCACGCCGGCCATCAGCCCGGCGAGGAGCGTCAGGAAGCCGGTGGCGATGGACACCCACAGCCAGCTCGTGACGCTGAACGCCAGCGCCAGCGCCAGGCTCGCCTTGATGAGGAACCAGGTGAGCTCGATGAAGGGGACGTCGATCCGCGTGATCTGCACGTGCTGCGGCTCGACCCAGCTCGGCTCGGGCTGCCACTGACCCAGGCTCGGCCCCTCGTGATCCGACCGCATGGGCACCTCGTCCAAGGGCGTTGGTCCTGATACCCTACTCCACCGGCCCTCGCCTGCGGCGCCGGGCCGCCAGGCGCTCCGGAGGAAGGGAATGTCGATCATCCTGGCGCTGCTCGCCTGCACCGGCCCGTCGGACCCGAACGCCCTCGCTGCCACCGTCACCGCCGTGGCGCCCGAGGTGCACGTCAAGACCATCTACAGCAAGCCCTACACCATCGACAAGATGTACCCGTCGATGCGCGGGCCCTACGGCTTCGACGACGTCCGGCTGCTCGACACCGATCACCCCGAGCTGCTGTGGATCGTGGGCTACAAGACCACCGTGGTGGACGCTGGGACCGAAGACGCGATGTCCCAGGAGTTCATGTGCCACGCGAACCTCGACTTCGAGGCGAAGGACTACTACAGCCGGTTCCCCACGGCGCCGCCGGTGTCCGGGCGCGTGTTCACGCTGTCGCAGGGCCAGCAGGAGATCCACTTCCCCGACGGGTTCGGCATCCCGGTCACGAGCGACCTGCCCATCTCGCTCGCCACCCAGGTCCTGAACCTGAACATCGAGAAGCCGAAGTCGCTCAAGGTCCGGCACCGCGTCGACGTGATGTTCGTGCGCGACGCCGAGGTGCAGGGGCAGATGGTGCCGCTGTTCCAGGGGCGGCGGAGGGCTTCAAGGCGCTCGGCGAGGCGAAGCACTACGGCTTCGACGACGACGAGGCGCCGATCGGCGGCGGGTGCGCGGTCGGCGCGCCGGCCATCGCGGGCGACTCCGACGACGACGCGCACGGGCAGAAGTTCACCGCCCACTGGGTCGTGCCGCCCGGTCGCGAGGTGAACACCACCAACGTGACGAAGTTCCTCAACCTGCCCTACGACACCACGGCGCACTACATCGCCGTCCACCTCCACCCGTTCGCCGAGAAGCTCGTCCTCAAGGACCTGACCGACGACAAGGTGCTGTTCGACGCGAAGGTGACGCCGGCGGAGGGCCGGGTCGGGATCGAGCGCATCGACCACTACTCGAGCGTCGAGGGGATGCCGCTGTACAAGGACCACCAGTACGAGCTGACCTCGTACTACAACAACACGAGCGACCACGACGTCGACTCGATGGCGGTGATGTACCTGTACCTGCGCGACAAGAAGTTCAAGAAGCCGGATCTGTCGAAGCTGGAGGCGCAGCCCGAGCCCGCGCCGGTCAGCGAGGAGCGCCAGCCGTCGATGTAGGCGGGCTCGGGGCCGCTGCGATCAGGCCGTCATCCTGGCGACGAGGTCGACGTAGGCCTGCTTCGCGGCGTCCTGGCTCATGCCCTTCTTGCCGGCCCACGCGTCGAACTTGGCGCGGCCCTTGAGATCGAACATCCCGGGGCGGCTGCCCTGCACGTCGCCCACGGAGCCCTGCTTGAACAGCGCGTACAGCTCGAGGAGCTGCTCGTTCGACGGGCGGGTGGACAGGGTCTTGATCCGGTCCTGGGCCTCGGTGAACTGCTCCCCCAGCGACATCGTCTCCTCCAGCGGCAGGGCAAGGAACTGAAAAGCCCCGACCCACAAAGGTGGGCGGGGCTCACAGCACGGTAGAGATAGCTCTCGGGACGCGCTCCGTCAAGCGCGAGGAGGCCGCGGCGCCGATGGATCGCACCCGATGGACCTGGATCGAGCTCGCCTGCACCGTGGGTGCCCCGACGATCGTGTTGATCTTCGGCACCCGGCACCTCGGGCCCGTGCTGGCGCTGATCGTCGCGCTGGCCTTCCCGCTCGGGTTCGCCGTGGCCTCGCTGGTCCGCGAGGGCAAGCCGAGCGCGCTGTCGGTGCTGTCGCTCGTGAGCGTCCTGCTGACGGGCGGGGTGGGGCTGCTGGCGCTCGACCCGCGCTGGTTCGCGCTCAAGGAGGCGCTCATCCCCGCCGCGTTCGGCGTCGTCATCATCGGCAGCGCGCAGACGCGGTCGTCCGCGGTCGGGGTGGTGCTCGATCGGCTGCTCGATCCCGAGCGCACGGCCGCGGCGCTGGCGCGCTCGGGCGGCGGCCGACGCTACGACGAGGTGACCCGCAACGCGACGCGGGTGCTCGGCCTGCTGACCATCGCGTCGGGGGTCGCGAGCTTCGTGCTGGCGAGGTGGATGGTGTCGGCGCCGGCGGGCACCGAGGCGTTCAACGGCCAGCTCGGCAGCTACACGTTCTGGTCGTTCGTCGTGGTGAGCCTGCCGGTCATGGGGCTGTCGTTCCTGCTCCTGCAGCGGGCGCTCACCGCGCTGGAGGCCGCGCTCGGCGAGCCGCTCGACGGGCTGCTCCGGGCGGGGTGACCGACCGGTCTGGTAAGCTGCTGGGCCCGGAGGGTGGGATGACCAGGTGGATGGGGCTCGCGGCGCTGCTGTCGGCCGGCTGTGCAGGCGACGGGACGGTCCGGAAGGCGCCGCTCGCGCCGATCCTGCCGCCAGCGGGCACGGAGTCGACGGCGAGCGACACGACGTCCGGGACCTCGGGGACGTCCGAGACCTCGGGCACCTCCGGGACGTCGGGGACGTCGGGGACGTCGGGGACCTCGGAGTCATCGGGGACGAGCGGCAGCACGTCGACCGGCGGGACCAGCGGCACGGGCACCGCCGCCGACCGCGTCTGCTACCCGGGCCCCACCGGGGCGTACGACGTGTGCTTCGACACCGTCGAGGTCTCGCCCCTGCCGGCGGACTACCAGTACCCCGGCCCCCTCGGCGGCGACCCGCAGTACACCGCGCCCGTGCGGTTCCTCGACCTGGCGTCCGCCGATCCCGCCGCCGCGGTCGCTGCCAACTTCGCGCTCGACGAGTTCGCGCAGGAGTACAAGGGGCAGTGGGCCGTGGTGCAGGTCCACGCCGTGGAGCGGATCCGAGGAGATCCGCGATGCGCTCGGCCCCGTCGTCGTGAACAGCGGCTACCGGCCCCCGCCTACAACGCCTCGATCGGCGGGGCGACCTGGTCGCGCCACATGTACGGCGACGGCTTCGACCTCGACCCCACCTCCGCCACGCTCGACCAGATGGTGGCGGCCTGCTACGACCACGGCGCGGGCTACGTCGAGCTCTACCCCACCCACGTCCACTGCGACTGGCGCGACGACGCGCTCGACCCCGCGTTCTACCCCGTCGGCTCGCGCCTGGCGGGGGTGCCGGCCCCGCCAGAGGTCCGCCTGGCCGAGATCGTGTGGGCGAGCGACGGGCTGCTCGAGGCGCCGGCCGAGGGCTTCGACGAGGGCGAGCCGCTCCGCCGGTGGACGTCGTTCGACGCAGACGGCGTCGTCGTCGACGAGGCCGAGGGCGAGCGCTACCTGCCCCCGCCCGAGGCCGTCGAGGTCGAGGTCGAGGTGGGCGCCCAGGTGGTGGTGCGCGAGGCGCTCTGAGGCGCGCCGAGCCGACGCCTCCAGGTGAGGAAGGGCAGCAGGCCGACGAGGACGGCGACGAGCCACCCCGAGCCGAGGAGCAGCCCCAGCAGCATCAGCAGCGCCGGATGGCGGCCGGCGGCGCGCCCGGCACGGGCGAGCGGGCCGTGGACTCGCCGCGGAGGCCCTGGCGGATGGCGTCGGCCAGGGCGTGGGCGTCGCGGTAGCGGTCGTCGGGGTGCACCTGGAGGCGCGCTGCACCACCTCGCGCAGCGCGGGCGGGATGGGCGCGCGTAGGCGTGGGTCAGGGGTCGAGCTGGCCCTGCTGCTGCCGCGCGAGCTTCGCCTCGCGGTTGATCCCGCTCACGGCGGGGCGCAGGGTCAGGATCTCGTACATCACGAGCCCCAGCGCGTGGACGTCGCTCCGAGGGTCGAGCCCGCGGTGGTTCCCGTTGGCCTGCTCGGGGGAGCAGTACCCGGGGGTGCCGATGAGGCTGCGGGGTCCTCCTCCTCGCCCTCGTCGCCGAACAGCACCGGCTCGACGCCATCGGTGGGCGGCAGCGCGCGGGCGAGGCCCCAGTTCAGGATCCACACGGCGCCGTGGGGCCCGATGACGATGCTGTCGGGACGCAGGTCGCGGTGGAGGACGGCGCGCTCGTGGGCGTGGGCGGCGCCCTCGCACACCCGGATCAGCCGCTGGAGCAGCACGTCGCGCGTCGCGTGGGGCGGGAGCGGGCGCCGGGAGCCGAGCGCCTCGCGGGCCTCCACCAGGACGCCGGCCAGGGTGGGGCCCTCCACCGGCCCGTGGACGTAGGTGCGGGGGTCGAGCACGTCGAGCACGGGGGCGACCGTCGGGTGCGCCAGCTGCGACGACACGCGCACCTCGGTGGCGAAGTGCTTGAGGGTCACGGGGTTGCCGGCGTGCTCCGGCTTCAGGGTGCGCACCGCGACGGCGCGCAGCAGCATCGTGTCGGTCGCTTCGTAGGTCTCGGCGACGTTGTCGTCGGCGACGAGGGCGCCGAGCCGGTACCGCTGCGACTTCGCCGGGCCGACCCGGGCCTCGGCCGGCGCGGGGTCGGCCGCGGCTCGGCGGGTGCAGGCCGCTGCTCGGCGGGCGCCGGCGGGACCGACGCCGGCCTCGACGCGATCATCGTCGGCAGCTCCGGGCTCGTCGCTGGCGAACTCGCCGACGAGCGACGCCGGGGTCGCGCAGGGCGCTCGGCGCCGGGGTGGCGGTCGAGGCGGGTGCGCGACTGGGAGGCGGGATGGAGCGCCGCGCCATGGGGGCGGGGTGGCGCTCGTGATGCCCGTGCGGTGGCGCACGTGGACGGTCTCGGCCTCGGGGTCGAAGTCGTCGTCGTCGTCGTCGCGCGGCTCGGGCATCGGCGAGAGGCCCTGGAGCGCACCCGGTGGCGGCGGGAACGAGATCAGCGACGGGCCGTCCCGATCGCGGATCACCGTCTCGTCTTCGTTGCCGGTGGGCGGGCCGACCAGGTCGGCGGCGCGGATGACGCTGCCGCCCGGCGGGGCGGTGGGCGGCTCGCCGAGGTCGATCTCGACCAGATCGCGCAGCTCCGTCTCGGCGGTGCCGGTCGGCTCGTCCTCCTCGTCGAAGAACGTCGCCGCGCGCTCGCCCGACCCGAAGTGCTTGGTCGCGGTGTCGGGGTCGACCTCGCCGTCGTCGTCCCACTGCATCAGCGTGGTGACGTCCTCGTCGGGATCCTCGTCGGGGTTCGGCGCCTCCATCGGCGGCGGCGGGACCGGATCGATGCCGATCACCACGTGACGGTCGCTCTCGGTCGGCGGCTCCTCGGTCCGGTCGTCCGTCAGCCCGGCGGAGAGGCCCTCGGTCTCGCCGAACTCGGCGTCGTACAGCCCCATGTCGTGCTCTTCGGCCCGGGCGACAGAGCGGGTGCGCCAGGACGCCACCTCCTCGATCTCGTCGACCGCGGGGAGATCCTCCGAGACCTCGACGGCGGGCGCGGGGGCGGGGGTGCCGGACCGCTGGACCCGGACGCGGATCTCGCGCGACGGGCCGTCGGGCGTGGGGCTGGGCCGCTCGGGCGCGGCGCTGGGCGCGGCCCTGGCGGCTGCGGGCGCGGGCGCGGGCGTGGCGGTCTCGCTGCGGGGAGCGCGATCGCCCGTGAGCTCCTCGATGAGGCGGTCGGCGAGGTCGTTGGGGATCAGCCCCCAGTCCCGCAGGTGGCGCACGAACGCGCGCAGGTCGTGCGAGCCCGTCTCCTCGACGAACTCGTCTCTGACCGCATCGAAGTCCTGCACCAGGGCCGGCTGGACTCGCTCTCTCAGGGCCGCCAGTTCCATCGCCGCCCCTCCTAACCCGCCGCGAGCATCGTACACTCGGTGGGAAGGAGCGTCGACGTGGGCATGTTCGTCCAGAAGGTGTACTACCAGCCCGTCGCCGATCGGCTGGTCCTCGCGGGGACGACCGAGGGACGGGCGCCGGTGCCCGGCGGCTCGATCGATCTGCCGCGAGAGCTGAAGGGGCCCGGGTGGGTGCCGATCGCCGACGTTCAGACGGTGCCCTTCGCCGACGGCCTCCGCACCTGCGTCGTGCTGGCCTACCAGGTCGTCGAGGGGGCGCCGCTGATGGAGTTCAGCTGGCTCGAGGGGCGGATCCTCGACACCCGCCCCCCGTAGCCGGCCGCCTCAGTGGGCGGCGTCCACCGCATGGACGTGCACGTCCCACGGGTGGGGCTCGAGGTGCGGATCGCTGATCACGAGCGGCGGCACCGAGGCGAGCGCGCGGGCGACCACCTGCATCAGCAGGCCCACGAAGCCGAGCCAGGTGCCCACGCACACGACCCACACCATCAGGGTGCGCGGGTCGCCGTGGTACACCGACGGCAGGACGAGCAGGGTGCGCTCGAGGAACATGCCGATCATCACGACCGAGCAGACGCCCACGAACGGCCAGCGCATCTTCTTGATCCCGCGCGACAGCAGGATGGTGAACGGCGCCAGGAAGCAGAGGATGGCGACGGTCTGCGCCAGCCACGTCCACTCCGGCAGCGCCATGCGGACGAGCAGGTAGTCCGTCTCCTCCGGCATGTCGGTGTACCAGATGGGCAGCAGCTGCGCGAAGCCCGTGTAGGCCCAGAACATGCAGCCCGCGAGCATCAGCTTGCCGATGTCGTGGGTGACGAACGGACGCACGAAGTCGCCGACCCGCAGCCAGTCGCGCGCGACCATCGCCGTGAGCCCCAGCGCCGCGAGCGACAGCCAGAACGCCGACACGAAGGTCCACGCGCCGAACATGTTCGACATCCACAGCGGCGACAGGCTCATGATGAGGTCGAACGCCATGAAGCTGAACACGAGGGCGTAGGCCACCGCGATGAACGGCACCAGGAACGACTGCCGGTGCAGCCCGGCCCGCAGCTCGCCCTCGAGGTCGGTCTTGCCGCCGGTGAGCCGGGCCCACCACGCCGGGGCGCGGTTGCCGAGGCGCTTCGACGCCAGGATCAGGTCGGGGACGAGCGAGGCGCGCAGGTACACGAAGTCGAGCGTGATGAGGATGCCGAGCCCCACCACCTGGCGGCCCACGAAGTACCACTTCTGGAACCAGAACTCCTTCGTGGCGTAGGCCGCCAGGGAGTGCGGGTGCAGCGCGATCGGGCCGCCCTCGACGATCGTGTCGGGGTTCCAGGCGTAGATCTTCAGGCCGAACAGCAGGAAGACGAGCAGCAGCAGGTAGCCGATCGGGAGGAAGAAGCCGAAGGTCTCGGCGATCCGCTTCACCGGGCGACCCCAGCGGCCCCAGGTGCCCGTCTGGATCACGGCGAACAGCACGCCGCCCTGGGCGATGCCGAGCGTGTACAGCAGGCCGACGAGGTAGGCGCCCCAGGCGACGACGCCGTCGGTGGCGAGGCCGATCCCGAAGGCCGCGATGCCGATGACGATCATCACGGCGGACAGCACGTTCACCGGCATCGGGACGGTGCGGCCCACGATCCCGTCGATGACGGGGTCGAGGTCCAGGGACGGCGCGCTCATGGCTGCTCCTGGGGGTTGGGGGCGGGTGCCGGGGCCGCGGCGTCCTTCAGGGTCCGCACGTAGGCGACGGTCGACCACATCTCGTCGTCCGTCATGGCCCACCCGTAGGCCGGCATCACGGCGCCGCCGTTGCGGATGGTCAGGTAGATGTAGCCGTCGCTGCGCAGCTTCGCGACGCCAGCGGGGCCGGCGAGGGCGAGCACGCCGGGCAGGCGCCCGGGCTGGGCCACCGCGCCGAGGTTGATGCCGTCGACGCCGTGGCAGGGCGCGCAGTACGTCTCGTACATCTTCTTGCCCTGCGCCACCGTCTCGTCGCTGTTCGACGGCAGCGGCAGCGCGTTGCCCTCCGGCGTGCCGCGGACGTAGTTCGGCGTGTAGGGGTTCGGGCTCGTGAGCGAGGGCTGCGCGACCGCGCCGGCGGGCGGCGCCTTCATCTCGAAGGAGTACCCCTTGCGCTGCTGGCCGTCGGCCATGTCGACGTCCCACGGCAGGCCGAGGGCCACCGAGGAGGCGCCGAGGACGCCGGCGCCGAGGAGCGCCTGGACGGCGATCCGGCGCCAGTTCGGTCGTCCGGAGAGCCACTCACGCATTGGGCACCTCGTACAGGGTGTCGGCCCCGGCGGTGACCTCGACGGCGCCCGAGCCCTCGAGGAGCTGGACGATGCGCTCGCGGTCGGTGAACCGAGCGGACGGGAAGGTGATCCCGAAGCTCGCGTCGGTCATCCGCGGGTCCTGCAGGGCCTTGTCGATCCAGAAGCTCGGCAGGCCGCAGTGGAAGATGAGCCCGAGCGCGGTGGCGAGCGATCCGAACAGGATCGTGCACTCGAACATGATGACGGTGAACGGCACGATCGAGACCACCGGCTTCCCGCCGGGGTTGATCATCGGCCACTGGGAGTGGGTCAGCGAGGTGACCAGCAGGCCGGTCGTGATGCCGAGGAGGGCGCCCGTGAGCGTCCACCAGCGGACGGGGGCCGGCCGGCCCTCGTACATCACCTCTTCGATCTCGTGGCGGGGCAGGGGGGCCTGCACGGTGAAGCCCGTGAGCCCGGCGTGCTTGAGCCGCTCGATCCCCGACAGCAGACAGTCGAGGTGGGCGTAGACGGCCTTGATCCGGATGCCGGCGGAATCCATGTCAGCGCTCCACGGCGTGCTTCACGGGCGGCATCACCATTTCCTTGATCTCGGTGATCGCGACCGTGGGGAACGTCTTGCAGAACAGCAGGACCCAGACGGAGAACCAACCGAACGAGCCGATCAGGATCCCCCACTCGATGAAGGTCGGCCAGTAGTAGGCCCAGACCGCGGGGTCGAAGGTGTGGGCGAGCGAGCTCACGATGATGTTGAACCGCTCCATCCACATGCCGACGTTGATGATGCCGGCCACGACGAACAGCGGCACCGGATGCGTCCGCATGAACTTGCTGTACCAGCTGAGCGGCGCGATGCAGTTGCAGAACACCATCAGGTAGAACGCCCAACCGTAGTCGACGCCCGTGGCCCGCCAGTAGAAGATCGCCTGCTCGTACGGGTTCTGGCTGTACCAGGAGATGAAGTACTCCATCGAGTACGAGTAGGTCAGGATCCCGCTCGTCAGGAGGCACATCTTCGCCAGGTTCTCGAAGTGCCACGTGTTCACGTAGCGGTGCCAGTCGAACAGGTACGTCATCGGCATCAGCAGCGAGATGACCATCGCGCAGCCGCTGAAGATGGCGCCCGCGACGAAGTAGGGCGGGAAGATGGTGGAGTGCCAGCCGGCGGTCGGCGCCATCGCGAAGTCCCAGGAGACGACGCTGTGGACGGAGAGCACGAGCGGCGCGGCGAAGGCGGCGAAGAAGCCGTACGCCGCCATGTAGCTGTGCCACTGGACGTGGGTGCCGCGCCAGCCGAGCGACAGCACGCCGTAGACCCGGCGGACGAGCCCGCGGGCGTGGTCACGGAACACGGCGATGTCGGGCACGAGGCCGACGTAGAAGAACACCGCCGACACCGTGAAGTACGTGGTGATGGCGAACACGTCCCACATCAGCGGGCTCTTGAAGTTCAGCCACAGCTGGCGCTGGTTCGGGTAGGGGAAGAACCAGTAGGCCTGCCAGCACCGCCCGAGGTGGAGCACCGGGAAGAGCAGCGCGGTCATGACGGCGAAGACGGTCATCGCCTCCGAGGCGCGGTACACGCCCGTCCGCCACCGCGACCGCACCAGGAAGAGGATCGCCGAGATCAGCGTGCCAGCGTGGCCGATGCCGATCCAGAAGACGAAGGTGACGATGTAGACGCCCCACATCACCGGCGGGTGGTAGCCGGCGACGCCCATGCCCCACATGAACTGCTGCGCCCAGCACCAGCCGCCGATGGCCATGCCGGTCAGCGCGATCAGGACCCCCAGCGCCCACAGCGGCGTCGGCCGCAGCAGGACCCGGATGATGTCCCGATTGACCATTCCGTAGGTCTCCGGGCGGTTCGGCTTGCCCGGATCGTTCGCATCGATCGGTTCGACGATCGCCACGGCTCACCCCCTCTCTGCGTCGTGCGATTCGCCGCCGCCGTGCTCGCCACCGTGGCCGCTGGACGCGTGTTCGGGGCGGTGGACGTGGTACGAGGCCCGCGCGAGGTAGTTGACAGCTGGGTAGGTGTTGACTTCGCTCAAGATGGTGTAGGTCCGACCGTTCTTCCGGCTGGTGTGCGGCACCGACTTCTCGTCGATGAGGTTGCCGAACGTCAGCGCCTGCGAGGGGCAGGCATCGGCGCAGGCCGGCAGCTGCCGCAGCGCCTCGTCGGGGATGGTGCGGGTGAAGCCCTGGTCGCGGTACGCGCTCTTCACCCGGCGGATCCGCTGGATGCAGAACGTGCACTTCTCCATGACGCCCATGGTCCGCGCGGACACGTCGGGGTTGAGCTGGAGGTTGAAGGGCTCGGGCCAGACGTAGCTGTGGTAGTTGAACCGCCGGACCGAGTAGGGGCACGCGTTGGCGCAGTAGCGGGTGCCGACGCAGCGGTTGTAGACCATCGCGTTGAGGCCGTCGATCGTGTGGTAGGTCGCGAGGACCGGGCACACCGACTCGCAGGGCGCGTGGCCGCAGTGCTGGCACATCATCGGCACGAAGTGCACCGAGGGCGCCTCGTTGCCGCTGTGCTCGGCGAAGAACCGGTCGATGCGGATCCAGGCCATCTGCCGGCCCGCCTTGACCTTCCACTTGCCGACGACCGGCAGGTTGTTCTCGGCGTAGCACGCCACCGCGCACGCCCCGCAGCCGTTGCACCGGTTGGTGTCGACGGTCATCGCGAAGCGGTACACGGGGTGGTCGGGCACCGGGTACATCGAGGTGAACTCGCGGTGCTCCGGCTGGACCGGCTTGCGGGCGCCGGAGGCGGCGAAGCCGGCCTGCGCCTTCTGCCACTCCTCCTCGGCCTCGACGAGCCGCGGGTCCATGGGGGCCTCGTGCAGCCCCGTCAGGTGGCCGGGCTCCTCGCTCTCCTCGTCGCCGTGCCACTCCGCCGCGGGGACCACGGCCACGAAGCCGCGGTGGTGGTCGGAGTCGGAGCCGAACGTGCTCACCAGGTCGGCCTGGCCGGCCGCCTTGCTCACCGAGCAGCGGTTGCCCTGCAGCACCAGGGTGCCGCCGGCGCCGCGCGCCGAGGCGAGGGCGGGGGAGACGTTGACGCCGGTGCCATCGGCATAGCGCCCCGACGCGGCCGTGCGGCCGTCGCCGAGCGCGACGGCGATCACGTCGGGCGCGACGCAGGGGTGGACCTCCACGCCGACCGTCAGCTTGCCGGTGGCGGTCGTCACGTCGACGAGGTCCTTGTCGGAGACGCCGAGCTTCTCGGCCGTGGCGGGGTGGACCAGCGCGAAGCTGTCCCACACCTGGCCGGTCATGGGGTCGGCGACCTCCTGGGCCCACGGCTCGTTGGCGTAGCGGCCGTCGAGCTTGAACGGGTGGGCGTAGACCTGGAGGAAGTAGTCGCCGCTGCCCGACGCGGCCTCGCCGCCGCCGAGCGACACGGCGCCCGTCATGGTGCTCAGGTCGCGCGGGGCGACCTCGCCGGCGAAGTAGCCAGCCATCAGCACGTCTTCCCAGCGACCCGGCGACGGCGCCGGATCGACCGAGCCCTCCACGTCGGGTGCGGCGCTGGGGGCGAGGTTCGCGAGCCACGCCTGCTGGAGGTGATCGCGCCAGGTGGCGGCCACGGCGGCCGGCGCCGGGGCTTCGCCGCCCTCGGGCGCCGCGGCGGGCGCGCCCCGCTGCAGGTCGAGCAAGATGTCGCCCAGCGAGCGGGTGTCGTACATCGGCTGCATCGCCGGCTGCCGGACGATGGAGAAGCCGGCCCACGGCTCCTCGTCGCCCCAGTCCTCGAACGGCGAGTGGGTGGGCAGCACGAGGGTGGCCAGCGCCGCCGTCTCGTTGGGGTGGCTGGTGGTGGCGACCACCAGGCCGGCCTTGGCCACCGCCGCGCGGAACTTCTCGCCGCCCGGCAGCGTGTGCACCGGGTCCACGTCGTCGATCATGAGCACGCCGACGTTGCCCGCCTCGAGGTCGGCGACCAGCGCGTCGACGTCGGCGGCGGTGCTGATCGGCCCGCGGTAGCCGTCGGCCGACCACAGCCGGCTGTCGCCCACCATGACGTTGAGCAGCGTGACCGCCGCCGCGAGCTCGGCCGCGTTGGCCGACGCGCCGGCGATGCCGCCGGGCAGCACCACGACCCCGGGCTCCTGCCCGGAGAACAGCGCCGCCAGCGCCTGGAGCGTCGCGACGGGCACGCCGCTCGCCTGCGCGGCGGCGTCGGGGTCGGCGCTGGCGAGCAGCTCCTGGCCCGGCCCGTCGTAGGCCCGGGTCGCGGCCACGAGCTTCGCCAGGGCCAGGGCGACCTGCGCCTCGGTGCCCGGCCGGCAGGTGTGCCACTCGTCGGCGTTGGCCGACGACTGGTCGCGGTGAGGCGTGATCGCGACGAAGTGCGCCACGGCCCCGCCGCGGTTCGCGTCGCGCGCGGCGGCGACCTGCGCGGCGTGGCCGGCGTGGCCCCATCCGTCGCTCAGGAACGGCGCGCCGAACGAGATGACGTGCTTCGCGGTGGTCAGGTCGTAGCGGGGCAGCGGTGCGCCCTCGCCGAGCATCGCCGCGGCGGCGACCGCCTCGGCGTCGCGACCGAGCGGCTCCCAGAACACGGCGTTGCCGCCGGTGACCTCGCCGATCAGCTTCGCGATCTGGCCGTTGAGGTAGGGGCCGATCCAGGCCACCTTCTTCCCACCGGACCGCGCCTGCTGGACGGCCGCGGACAGCTCGCCCTGCGCCTGATCCCAGGCCATCGCCGCGATCTCGCCGCCCGGAGCGGACCGCTTGCCCGGGTTCCGGATGCGGTCGGGCGAGTAGTGCCGCTGCAGCTCGAACAGCGTCGAGGGCGGCACGGCCGCGGCCACGGGGGCGCGCGGGTTGGAGGAGACGTTGAGCACCCGCCCGTCGCGGTGGACGGCCGTCACCGGCCAGGCGCGCGGGCCGGTGCCGATGGTGGTCGCGAACAGCGTGTTCGTCCCCGGGTCACCTGCTCGGGGTGGGTGACGTAGGGGATGACCTGCTCGATCGGGGTGTAGTACAGGTTGTCGTCGACCCCGCAGGCCGACAGCGCCGAGACGCCGCCGCCCAGTCCGAGGCCCTTCAAGAAGCTTCGCCGGTTCATCTTGTGCGCCCCTACTTGTGGCAGGTCCAGCAGTCCTTCAGCTCGGCGCGCCGGAGGGCCGCCGCATCCCCGTAGTTCTTGTCCACGGAGGGGTGGCTCGCGTGGCAGTCGAGGCACCAGCCCATCTGCAGCGTGGCCTCGCGGACCATCACCTTGTCGACCTTGCGGTAGACCGCGCCCTCGGGGCCGCCGGGGATGGGCACCAGCTCGTAGGCGCCCTGAGCTTCACCTGGCCGTGGCACTCGGTGCAGTCGACGCCCGCACCGATGTGCCGGGAGTGGTTGAAGTGCACGTAGTCAGGCAGGTCGTGCACCTTGTTCCAATGGATCGGCTCGGCTTCGGGCGGCGGGATGAGCTGCCCGTACTGATCCTCGGCGAGCGGGGGCTGGCACTTCGGCTGGCCGCACCACGCCTGGTGGATCTTCTGCACCTCGGGGCTGTCCGTCCTCACGTACGCGTGGCAGCCCATGCAGGTCTGCAAGGGCGGGATCCCCGCGTGGATGGAGCGACGGGCCTCCGAGTGACAATATTGACAGTCGATCCCCATCTCACCCGCATGGAGCAGGTGAGAGAACCCGATCGGCTGCTCCAAGGCGCGGCCGGTCGCCCGCCCCGCCGCGATCTGGCCCGTGTTGGGACCGTACTGCGGCAGCAGCGAGTGGTAGGTGAGGGGAAACTTCGGATCTCCGAGCTTCTCGGCCTCAGCGACGCCGCACCCCGCGGCTGCGAGCAGCCCGCCGAACACGACGACTCGGACCCGATGGCGCATCCGCCCTCCTCTGGACTTCGAGGGGGCTGTCCGTACCGGGCTGACCCGAGAGCAACAAGGGTGCCGCAACGAGTCGCGGCACCGGGCGGGCCGTCGGGCCGCGCCAGGCGCCGCCTGGGCTCACTGCATCCGATCGCTGCGGGACGGCGCCGGGACGGGCCCGATCTGCCCGCGCCCGATCCGTGCCGCCGTGTCGAGGACGTGCAGGATCCGTTCGTCGTCGACGTACGGCTTCGCACCATCGAGGATCCTCGCCGTCGCCGCGAGCTGGTCCCGCGAGAACAGCCCCCCGAGCCCCACCAGGGTGACCGGCATGCCGTCCCGCGCCAGGTGGCCGTCCTCCTGGGTCCAGCGGCCCGCGAGGGTCTGGAGGTCGAGCGTGGTCCGCCGCGCGTAGTAGGGCGCCTGGCGGAACGTCGCTCGCAGCGGGGCGCCGCTCTGCAGGGTCAGCTCCGCCGTGAGCAGCCCCGGCTCGTGTGCCACCCGATCGACCGAGGCGAAGCCCCCGGCGATCGCGGCGACGCGGTGCAGCCGCGCGACGTTGCCGAGGGCCAGGCCCTCGGGCGTGGTCTCCTGGGCGCCCGGCCGGTCGAAGCCGACCTCCACGCGCTTCACCATCTCCGGGCGGATGTGCGCCGAGAGCGTCATCGAGGTCACGTCGAGCAGCTCGATGTGCTCCACGTGGAGCACCCGATCGGCCGCCGCCGCCGCGGCGACGAGCGCCTCGCCCTCCGCCCGATCGCGCGCCAGCGGGAACTCGACCAGCGCGTGCTTCCCCGCCCGGATCGCCGCGAGGGCCTGCTCGGCGTGGACCTCGGAGGGCGAGCAGATCGCCACGGCGTCTGCCTCGGCGATCGCCGCCTCGAAGCTCTCCGCCTCGGGCACGCCGAGCTCACCGGCGTGCTTGCCCCGCCAGACCGACACCAGGGGGGCGCGCGGGTCGTCGGCGATCGCGCGCGCGCGGGCGCGGCCCGCCACTCCGGCGCCGACGATCGCCCACTTGAGGCGCTGAACACGTGCCATGCGCGGTTCCCCCCTTCGGGCGTGGTTCGCCGTGTAACCCCGAGCGCGCGGCCTGCCACGGGTGGCTCGCGCGCGGGCGCGCCACCCGCTAGGGAGGGAAGCCGGCGAACCCGCCGTCCGTCCGGAGGAGACCCATGTCCCGCTTCCTGCTCGCCGTTGCCCTGGTCCCGGCGCTGCTGGCCACGGCCTGCAAGCCGAAGAGCTCCGACGCGCCGCCGCCGGCCGCCACCGACGAGGTGGCGCCCGTCCCGGCCGAGCCCGAGCCGGCGCCGGAGCCCGAGCCGGCGGCCACCCCGCAGTCGCTGTACGAGGCGTGCATCGACCGGGTCGAGCTGCCGCAGGCCGACGGCGAGTGCACCAAGGACGAGGACTGCGCCACGGCCGGCTGCGGCAACGAGGTCTGCACCTCCACCAAGGAGCAGGCCAACGTCATGACCACCTGCGAGGACCGCCTGTGCTTCAAGGTCCTCGAGGCCTGCGGCTGTCACGAGGGGCACTGCAGCTGGACGCTCAAGGCCGAGGTGCCCGCCGAGCAGGTGCCGGCGCCGGGCGGCTCGCTGCCGCCGTCGCTGCCGAGCACCATCGAGAAGGGCGACGGCGACGTGGGCGGCGACAAGGCCAAGGGCAAGGCCCAGGCGGCGCCCGAAGGCGACGAGGCGACCGAGGAGCCGGCCCCGGCGCCGAAGTAGCGCGTGTCGCAGCCGCGGCTGACGGGCGGGGCGCACCGCGGGCGGGTCCTGCCGTGCGCCGTGGCGCCGGGCGTGCGTCCGAGCGCCGCGCGGGTGCGCGAGGCCCTGTTCTCCATCGTCGGCCAGGATCTGGGCGGCGAGCGCTTCCTCGACGCGTTCGGCGGCAGCGGCCTGGTCGCGCTCGAGGCCTGGTCGCGCGGCGCCAGCGTCGTGGTGGTCGAGCGCGACAGGCGCGCGGCCGCTGCGATCCGGGCGAACGCGGCGGCGCTCGGCGCCGACGTCGACCTGCGCGCCGGCGACGTGCTCGCCCTGGCGGCGGACCTCGGCGCGTTCGACGTCGTCTTCGCCGATCCGCCCTACCGGGATCCGGCGGCCCCCGTGATCGCGGCGCTGGCGCCGCTCGTGCGCGGGGTGCTGGTGCTCGAGGTCGCCGACGCCACGCCGACCCCCGCCCCGCCCCCCGGGATGGCGCTCGACCGGCGCCGCGCCTACGGCGACACCGCGCTCGCCGTGTACCGACCGGGATAGGAGGGCGCATGCACCCGACCGAGGCCCTCCTCGACCGGGCCGCGGCCGGCGATCGCCGGGCGCTCGCCCGCGCCG
>JAWKRQ010000063.1:0-50873 GCA_041389545.1 Myxococcota bacterium
GGTGGCGAGCGCGCGGGCCACCGCCATGCCGAACTGGCCGAGCCCGATGACCATCGCCTGGTGCTGCTCCACGCGCCCCCCGCTGGTTCATCACTCGCCGCCGGTCAGCCGACCAGCAGCGAGCCCTCGGGCCGCGCCGGCTCGGGCCCCACCCGCCGCTCCGCCAGCACCATGACCACGGTGAGCGGCCCGACCCGCCCGGCGAACATGCACGCCATGACGACGACCTTGCCCACGCCGTCGAGCGCGCCCGTCCCGCCGATCGACAGCCCGACCGTCCCGAGCGCCGAGACGACCTCGAACAGCACCACGTCGAGCGGGATGGCCTGGGTCAGCTGCAGGGCCACCAGCCCGCCGATCACCGCCAGCAGCCCCACCGACGTGGTCGCCAGCGCCTGCATCACCACCGCCGCCGGCAGCCGCCGCCCGAACGCCGACGCCTGCTCCCGCCCGCGCACCGCCGCGAGCGCCGCGAGCACGATGGCGGCCACCGTCGTCGTCTTCACGCCGCCGGCCGTCGACCCCGGGCTCCCGCCGACGAACATCAGCACGCACAGCAACGTCCAGGTCGGCGGCCGGATCTGCGCCAGGTCGACGCTGTTGAACCCCGCCGTCCGCGGGGTCACGGCCTGGAACCACGCGTTCAGCAGCCGGCTCGGCACCGACAGGTCCGCGAGCGACGCGTTCCACTCGAGCAGCGCGTACAGCCCCCACGGCAGCAGGATCAGCGCCGCCGTCACCGTCAGCACGACCTGGGCGTGCAGCGACCCGCGCCCCCGCGCGACGTGCGGGATCGCCGCGACCACGCCGGGGCCGAGCCCACCGGCGATCAGCGCCAGCGAGACGGGCACCAGCACGAACGGATCGTCGCGGTACGGCACCAGGCTGTCGGCCTGCAGCGCGAAGCCGGCGTTGCAGAACGCCGAGACCGACGTGAAGACGCCGCGCCACAGCGCGACCAGCACGCCGTCGCCCTGGCGCAGGAAGGCCAGCACGAGGACGGCGGCGGTGACGGCCTCGGTGAGCAGCGTCACCTTCAGCGCCATGCCGAGGGCGCCCTCGAGGTCGCGGCGGGCCTCGGGGCCGAGCAGGTCGGCCGCGGTGGCCTCCTCCCGCAGGCTCATCCGGCGCCCCGCCCACACCGACGCCGCCGCGGCGAAGGTCATGATGCCGATCCCGCCGACCTGGATGAGCACGAGCACGACGAGCTGCCCGAAGCCCGTGAGCTCGCCGCCGGTGTCGCGCACGACCAGGCCCGTGACGCAGGTGGCGCTGACGGAGGTGAACGCGGCGTCGACGAGCGACAGCGGCCGCCCGGCGCCGGACGGCCCGAGCACGAGCAGCGCGGTGCCCCAGGCGCAGATCGCGGCGAAGCTGACGACCAGCAGGCGCGCGGGGCTGACGAAGAGCGTCTCGGTGAGGCCGCGCCCGTCGACCTTGCGGACGGCGGCGGCCGCGAGCACGGGCCCCGCGAGGAGCGTGCCCCAGGCGGGGCTGGTGGCCGGCGTGAGCGTCACGGCGACCAGCGCGACGAGGCCCGCGGCCCAGGTCAGCGCGGCGACCCAGCCCGACAGGTGCCCGGCGCGGCGGTCGGCCTCGACCGCGGCCACGAGCGGCACCGCGCCGACGGCGACGGCCACCGAGGGGTAGGGGACGCCGTGGGCGACGCGCACGGCGGTGGTGGCGAACAGCAGCGCCAGCGCGGGGCCGGTGCTCCAGCGGGCGACGGTGCGCGGCGCGAGCTCCATGGGGCGCGGCGCGAGCCAGCCGTGGGCGTCGACGAGCAGGGCGCCGAGGCCGAGCAGGCACGCGAGCCCGGACTCGGGCTCGCCGGGGCGCTGCCACAGGGCGGCGCCCGCGGCGTACAGCGCCGCCACCGTCAGCACGCCGCGGCCGGGCTCGGCGGCCCCGCGCCACAGCGACGACAGCCCCCACGCGCCGAGCAGCGCCACGGCGACCGCGGTGCCGACCTGGGGCCACCCGAGCGCGGCGACGGGCCACGCCAGGGCGACCATCGCCGGCAGGGCCACCGCACCGGACACGGCCACGCGCTGCGGCCGCAGGGGCGCTTCGAGCTGCATGCGGGTCAGGTACGCGGCGCCCCGGCTCCCGGCAAGCCCGGATCCGCGCCGACCGCCCGCAGCACCCACGCCGCGTTGGTCGCGTCGGCCAGCGCGGAGTGGGGCCGGCCCTCGAAGCGGCCGCCGAGGTGCGCCACCGCGTCGGCGAGCCCCATCCACCCGCCCCGCCGCACTGGCGGCCCGCCCGCGCGCGCCACAGCCTTGGCGTGCCGCGCGAACCGGCGCTTCACGTTGACCGCCCGCCACCGCGGGGCGGGCAGCCCCAACGCTCGGCGTCGCGGCGGAGCAGCCGGTCGTCGAAGCCGCCCCAGGCCGCGAGCACGAGGCCCTCGTCGCCGCCGGCCCAGTCGAACAGCGCCGCCAGCACCGCCGGGAACCGCGCCGCGGCGTCGACGTCGGCCTGGTGAGGCCCGTCAGCGCCGTGCAGAACGCCGACAGCTGCGGGTGCCGCCGCGGCCGGATCCGCGCCAGGAACGGCTCCCCGAGCGGCGCGCCGACCGGATCGAGCCGGACGGCGCCGATCTCGATCACCCTCGGTCTCGTTCCCCTGGTCGGCGGCGAGGGCGGGGTGCTCTTCGGCGTGCCAACAGGTCGCCTCGACGTCCACCACCACCCAGCGCTCGCCGTCCGTCACTGCAGGGTCAGGTCCAGCCCGGTGACGCCCTTCTTCACGCCCTGGACGGTCGCCTCGGGGCCGTCCTTGGTCATGGCGTTGCCGTCGCGATCGAGCCGCACCGACACGTTGATCGCGTCGGGCACGTTCCGCGGGCCGGCCATCTGGATGATGTCGGCGCTCGTGACCTCGAACGACAGCGGGAACTGCGCCGGCAGCTTCGACACCGCGAGCGGCGGGCCGGGCTGCGCGGGGTCCTTGATCGACACGAACACGACCTCGCTGCCCGTCGCCGTCTGGCCGGCGCCGAGCTTCACGGTGCCCTTCGCGAGGACCTCGCCGCCGCCCGCCGCCGGCGCCCCGCCGCCCGCGGGCGGCAGCGGCGCGACCAGGCTGTTCGCCCCGCCCGCCGGCGCCGCGGTGGGCGTGCCGGCCAGCGTCAGGGTCGCGGTCAGCCCCGCCGTGCCGCGCTGCACGCCCGTCACGATCGCGAGCGGCGCCGACTCCTTGGTCATGGCGTTGCCGTCGAGGTCGATGCGGGCCTTGAACTCCATCGTGTCGGGCACGCCCCCCGCGGCGCCGGGCATGGCCCGGATGTCGGCGGTGGTGAGGTCGAAGGTCAGCGGGAAGGTGAGCGGGCCGTCGATGCGGTCGGCGGCCACGGGCGGGCCGGGCCGGCCGGGGGTCGACACCGACAGGAACAGCGTCTCGTTGCCCTTCAGCGTCGCCTGGGCCGCGGGGTCCATGGTCAGGGTGCCCGACACGATCAGGTCGCCGCCGCCGGCTGCCGGCGGGGCCTGCATGCCGCCCGCCTTGACCTGGTCGCGCGCGGCGGTGGCCTGCGACAGCGCCTCGGTCAGCTCGGCATCGCCCGGGTGGGCCTTCATGGCGTCCTCGAGCAGGCTCACGGCCTTGTCGGGATCGCCCTGCTGGAACGTCAGGATCGACTTGAAGATGGTCGCCTTGACGTGGTTCGGCTCCTCCGCGAGGATCTCGTCGAACTGCTGCATCGCCTGGTCGGGCATGCTCATCGTCAGGCGGAGCAGCCCGCGGTAAGCGCGCGCGTCGCGATCCTTCGGGTCGGTCTTGAGCGCGGCGTCGTTGTGCTGCATCGCCGGCCCGTACCGGAGACGTTCAGGTACAGGCGGGTGAGCCTGCTCCGCGTCGCGAGGTCGTCGGCGTTGGTCTCGAGCTTGGCCTCGAGCATGGCGATCTGCTTGCGGAACTCGGCCTCGCGCGCCTGCGCCGCGGGGTCGGCCTGCTGCGCCTGCTGCATCGGCGGGCTGTTCGCGCCGCGGTCGAAGCCCGTCATCGAGCCGTCGCCGCGGTCGCGGCTCTCGCTCGTGGCGAACTGCCACAGCCCGAAGAGCAGCGCCATGCCGATCACGGCGTACATCGCGCCCTTCCACTCGGGGGCCATCCCTGTGCTCGCCACCTTCTCTCCTGCGGGCCGGGCCCCGGCCCGGCGTTCGGTCCCTGCGGCGGGACGCTGCTGGCTGGTGCCGCGCCCGACGACTCCGGGTTGTCGAGCGCCTCGAGCGCCCGCGCGCCGCGCGCCTTGAGCAGCTCGAACTCCCGCTGGTAGTCGGCGGGGTGCATCTTCTCGCGGTCCAGCTCGAGCTGCTTCAGCTGCTCGAGCACCTCGTCGCGGGTGGCCTCGAGGTCGATGCGGCGGCTCTCGGCCATCACCGCAGCGCCATCGCTGCGCCGGTTCGCCGCGACGAACGCGCCGGCGACCAGCCCCGCGGCCAGCATCACCGTCGGCACGCCCCACACGCTCCAGTCGAGGTCGCCGAAGTCGAGGTCGCCGCCGTTGAACTGGATGTTCTTCCGGATGACGAAGATGACGGCAGCGACGCCCACCGCGATGACGACGGCGCCGATCTGCAGCTCCCGCCCCGAGCTCGTTTGGGACGCCATCTCAGTCCTCCAGCTGTTCGAGCAGGCGCTGCTCGTAGCGGTCACGGGGCGCGCGCGAGCCCTCGGCGATGGCCGCCGGGTCGGGCTCGCGTCGGTACTTCATCATCGCGTAGCCGGCCCGGCCGAGGCCGAGGCCGAGGCCCAGCCCGGGCACCAGCCACAGCAGGCCGGAGCGGGGCGCGAGCAGGATCCACTCGCCGTAGCGCTGGACGAAGAACTCCTTGATCTGCGGCTCGTCGTAGCCGGCGGCCACGAGCTTGCGGATCATGTTCTGCATCTGCACGGCGGCGTTCGAGGTCGAGTCGGCGACCGACAGGCCCTGGCAGACCGGGCAGCGCAGCTGCAGACCGATCTCGTAGGCGATCTGCTGCACCTGCTCGGGCGGCGGCGGCGGGCCCGGGGGGATGCCCGGGATGAGGTCGCCCTCGGTGGGCAGCTCCTCGATCTCGGCGCCCGGACCGCCTTCGGGCGCCGCGACGGCGGCCCCGAGCGCCCACAGGGCGAAGAAGGTGATCATCGTGCTCTCTCCGGGTCGCACGCGGCGACCGCCTGGGGCGCGACCTCGCCCTGCGCCCGGGCCAGCTCGATGCAGGCCAGCAGCGTGGGCGGGTCGATCGGGGCGATGTGCTTGTGGACGATGCGCCCGTCGCGGTTGATGAAGTAGGTCTCGGGGACGCCGGACACGCCGTAGTCGAGCGCCAGGCGCCCGTCGGGGTCGACCAGCGTGGGGTAGGGCAGCGCCAGCGGCCGCCCGCCCCGGCTCGAGGCGAGGAACCGCCGCGCGGCGTCGGCCTCGTCGGAGTACAGCGCGCCGAGGAAGGTCACGTCGGGGTAGTGCTGCGGCTCGTTCTGCAGGACGGGGTGCTCCATCTTGCACGGTCCGCACCAGGTGGACCAGAAGTTGAGCACCACGGGCCTGCCGCGCAGCGACTCGAAGTCGATGACGTTGCCCTGCAGGTCCTTGAGGCGGAAGGTCGCCGCCTCGTGCCCGACGGTGGCCGTGGGGATGTACTTCGGGTCGATGCCGAACCCGGAGGCCAGCACGAGGACCAGCGCCCCGACGACGGCCAGGCCGCCGACCAGGATCGGCCACTTCACCTTGGTCTGGCTGCTGCTCACCGCGCCCTCACTTCGCCGAGCCGGCGACGACGTGCGGTGCGGGCGAGCGCGACGCCGACCGCCCTCGCTCGCGCTCCGGCCACAGCGAGATCAGCGTGCCGAGCGCGATGATGGGCGCGCTGAACCACAGCCACATCTGGTAGGGCTGGTGGATCATGCGCACCACGACCTTCTGTCCGCCGTTGTTCGTGCCGATGTCGATGAGCGAGAAGTACAGGTCGCCCGTGGGCCGCTCGTGGATGGCCGGCGTGACGATGGGCTGCATCTGCGTCGGGTAGTGGTTCATCCGCGGCCCGAACGTCCCGACCTCCCGGCCGTTGCGCACGACGTGGAAGTTCGCGACCTCGGCGGTGCGGAAGCCCTCGTCGACGTTCTCGTAGCCGGCGTAGGTCACCTGGTAGCTGTCGAAGTCGACCGTCTCGCCGACGGTCATCGTGAAGTCCTTCTCGGCGCGGTAGCCCTTGGTCAGCGCCAGCGCGAAGACCGCGAACAGCACGCCGTAGTGCGCGGTGTGGCCGCCGAAGCGCCGCCGCGCGCGCACGAACACCCGGCTCATCGCGAGGTGCATCGGCTCCTGGCGCGCCTTCATCCGCGCCCAGACGGGCTCCACGAACTCGTGGAGGTTCGCCCAGAGCGCGAAGCCGATGGTGAACAGCGCGAGCAGCGTGAACGGCTTGGTGTAGCCGAGCGCGCCCCAGAAGCCCGCGAACACGATGCCGACCACCACGGCCGGGCCGAGCCGGCGCGTCGCCGCGGCCGGGTCGTGGCGGCCCCAGGGCAGCGCCGGGCCCACGCCCATCATGAACGTGATCCCGAGGCCGAGCGGCAGGCCCCAGCGGTCGAAGTACGGCTCGCCGACCGACAGCTGCCGGCCCTGCGTCCACTCCACGATGAGCGGGAAGAGCGTGCCGAGGAGCACGGTGAACGCGAACATCGCGAACAGCACGTTCTGGACGGCGATGGCGATCTCGCGCGACAGGATGCTGCGCCCGCCGCCACCGCCGCGGGTGCCGATCGACTGGGCGACCTGCTCGGCCTCCTCGTCGAGGAGGTGCGAGCGGAAGGCCAGCAGCAGCACGGAGTACAGGAACACGACCGCGATGAACACGAGGAACACGGGGCCGATCGAGGACTGCGTGAAGCTGTGGACGCTGTTGAACACGCCCGAGCGGGTCATGAAGGTGCCGAGCAGCGTGAGCAGGAAGGTGGCCATGCCGAGGACCAGCGTCCAGTCGCGCATGCGCCCGCGCCGCTGCAGCACCATCGCGGAGTGCAGGAAGGCGGTGCCCGTGAGCCACGGGTGGAAGCTCGCGTTCTCGACGGGGTCCCAGGCCCAGGCGCCGCCCCAGCCGAGCACGGCGTAGCTCCACCAGCCGCCGAGCATGATGCCGAACGACAGGAAGGTCCACGGGATGAGCATCCAGTTGCGGACCGGGCCCATCCAGCCCGACTCGAAGCGGCCGGCCAGCAGGGCGGCGCAGATGAGCGAGAAGGGCACGCTCATGCCGACGTAGCCGAGGTAGAGCATCGGCGGGTGCACCGCCATGAGCCAGTGGTTCTGCAGCAGCGGGTTCGGCCCCGGGCCGTCCATCGGCGGGTTCGGCACGTAGTGGAACGGATCCGCCACGGACGCGATCAGGAACGCGAAGAACACGCTGATGGCGAGCAGCACGTGGAGCGCCCATGGGGCGAACTCCTTGTGCTTCTCGCCGAGCGACCACACCGTCAGCGCCACGTAGACGCCGAGGATGCCGCCCCAGAACAGGATCGAGCCCTCGAGGCTCGACCACAGGCTCACCACCGAGATGAGCGGCGGCGTGGCGAGCGAGCCCACCTGCGTGACGTACTTGACCGAGAAGTCCTTCGTCACGAGCGCATAGATCATGAGCAGGTTGGCGCCGATCATCGACGCCGAGAAGCCGTAGGCGGCGTTGCGCGCATACAGCCAGGCGCGGCGGTCGCGCCGGGAGCCGGCGAGGTACCCGGCGAACGAGCCGGTGGTCGCGAGCAGCAGCGCGATCAGCACCAGCCCGCGGCCGAGCATCGAGATGGAGAACGGGTTCACGACGACTCCCCATCGAGGGTCGGGTTGGCGTAGACGCCCTCGGTCTCGTGGCCCTTGGGCGCCTGGTACTGGTTGTCGTGCTTGACCATGACCTTGCTCGAGTGGAAGGTCCCGTCGGCCTGCAGCTTGCCCTCGACCACGGCGCCGATGCCCTCGCGGAACATCTGCGGCGGGTTGCCGGCGTTCACGACGTGGACCTGCTGCTCGGTGTCGGACAGGTCGAACTCGAGGACCTGCGTGTCCTGGTCCCACTTGTAGCTGCCGGGCACGACCATCCCGCCCAGACGCACCACGGCGTCCTGCGCGTCGGCCTTCTCGAGCAGCTGCGTGGGCGACAGGTAGTAGACGATGCTGTCGCCCAGGTTGCTGTAGGCGATGACCCCCAGGGCGGCGAGCGCCACGGTCACGGCGCCCACCCCGAACAGTCGCTTCTTCATTGCGTCGGTCATCGTTCCTCCCTGCTCCGAATCCAAAGACTGCCGGCGTAGCCCACCACGAACACCCAGCTGGTCAGGTAGCAGGCGTAGATGTAGTCCCACCCGCCGTCGATCACTCCGGTCACGTCGCCACCTCGGGCAGGGGCTCCGGCATCTCGGCCTCGGCACGCCGCTCCGCGATGCGGTACCGCGCGGCGATGAACCAGACCGTGACGAACAGGAACGCCAGCATGTTGAAGGTCAGGATCCACTGCATCGACGGGTCGATCATCGAGCCCGTCGTGCCGATCGACTGTGGCTGGTGGAGCGAGGCCCACCAGTTGACGCTCATGTAGGTCACCGGCACGTTGACCGAGGCCAGGATGCCCGCGACCGCGCTCCAGGTGGCGCGGCGGTCGGGATCCCGGACGATCCCGCGCAGCATGAGCACGCCGACGAACGACATGGTCATGACCGCCGCCGAGGTCAGGCGCGGATCCCAGGTCCACCAGACGCCCCAGGTCGGCCGGCCGAAGATGGCGCCGGTGAGCAGCGTGAGGATGCCCTCCATCACGCCCACCTCGCAGGCGGCCTCCATCGCCGAGTCCCACCCGCGCTTGCTCGTGGTCAGGTAGCCGAAGGCGAAGCCGCCGACGGCCAGGAACACCAGCATGCCGATGATGGCGACGGGCACGTGGGAGTAGATGATGCGGCCCACGTCGGCCATGAACTTCTCGCCCGGGGCGACGAACAGGCCGATGTAGTTGCCGACGGCCAGCAGCAGGAGGCTGACCACGCCCAGCGGCACCTCCCAGTCCACGGGCATCGGCAGCCGGCGCCGGGCGAGCGCGAGCCCGCCGACGGCGATCAGGTAGCCGAAGCCCAGGAGGGCGACGATGCTGTTGATGCTGGACCCACTGATGGCACACCTCCCTCGGCTTCAGGGCGAATCGGACCCGCCGGTGGCGGTTCGGCCCCGTCGCCGAGCCTGCGAACGGACCGCTACGATCGCGCATCCGGGAGGCCCGCGCAATGGCCGTCCCTGCGGATTTTTGGACGCGAATGTCACTGCACGTCGCCGCAGGATCGCCGTCGTCACCGAGGAACGGGCGACGCGGATCCTGGACGGGGTCGGCGGACGGACGGCGGTCACGGGGGCTCCGGCAGCGGAGGGACGCGGTATCGTCGCGGAGACGGGCATCGCGTCAGTCCTCGAAGATGAGGCCGTACAGGACGGACGGGAACGACCAGAACACGCAGTTGACCACCACCAGCACGAGCATCCACGGCGGCGCCACGTTCATCGGGTCGCCCTCCATCAGCCGCGACGTCGACATCGACGCCGCGAGCAGGGCGGGCACGACCAGCGGGAACAGCAGCAGCGGCAGCATGACCGACGAGCCGCGCGCCTGCGACGTGATGAGGCCGAGCAGGGTGCCCGGCGCGGCGATGGCGGCGCAGCCGAGCACGATGGTGCCGATGAGCTGGGGCCAGCTGCCGAGCATCGGCCGGTCGTAGATGGCGAGGAGCAGCGGCAGCACGGCCAGGGCCACGCCGAGCAGCACCAGCATGTTGGCGATGGCCTTCCCGTAGTAGACGGCGATCGGGTCGACGGGCCACAGCAGCAGCCCCTCCATCGCGCCCTGCTCGTGCTCGACCTGGTAGGACTGGTCGAGCGAGCGGGTGGACGCGAGCAGGATCGCGATCCACAGGGTGCCGCCGGCGATCTCCTTGAGCATCGTCGACGACTGGATGGAGAAGGCGACCATCATCACGATGGCGACCGAGAACCAGAAGATGCCCGACACGCGGACGCGCATGCGCCACTCGGTGAGCATCTCCTTGTAGACCATCGCCGCGGTCTGCCGGGCGAGCTGGCCGATCCACTGGAAGAAGGAGGTCATTCGAAGGCGAGCTCCGCGGGCAGCTCGTCGACCGCGCCGCGGAAGACGACCTTGCCGGCCTCGAGGATCAGCGCCCGGTCGGCCACCTCGCGGGCGACCTGGGGCAGGTGGGTGGCCATGATGAGCGTGGCCCCGCCGGCGCGCAGCTCGGAGATGACGTCGAGCAGCCAGCGGCGCCCGGCCGGGTCGAGCGCGGTGAACGGCTCGTCGAGCAGGACGAGCTCCGGGCGCTTGAGCAGCATGCGGGCGATGGCCACGCGGCGGCGCATGCCGGCGGAGAAGGTGCGCACGGGGTCGCGGCGCGCCGGATCGATGCCCACGCGGGTGAGCAGCGCCGGCACGTCGGCCTGGTGGCCGCCGAGGCGCGCCCAGACCTGGAGGTTCTCGCCGGCGGACAGGTCGTCGTAGAGCGCCGGGGCGTGCGACAGGACCGCGATCTTCTCGCGGAGCGCGCCGCGGTTGGGCCACAGGCTCTGGCCGCCGAAGCGGATCTCGCCCTGGTGCACCTTCTGGGCGGTGGCGACGCAGCGCAGCAGCGTGCTCTTGCCGGAGCCGTTGTGGCCGAGCAGCATCCAGGACTCGCCCGACGCGACCTCGCAGGAGACGTGGGTGAGCGCCCAGCGGCGCCCGTAGCGGCGCGACACCTTGTCGATCACGATCCCTGGCACCGAGACTCCCGTGGACGGGCGCGTACTGTCGCGCATGCGCCGGCCGCAGCGCAATCCTGCGGGAGGTCATTTTATCCCAGCCCGTCGTGACGCGGTCTGGCGGTCACACCGCCCCGAGCCAGTCCACGATGTCACGGACCAGCCGCAGCCGCGCGGAGTCGCGCTGGCGCAGGCCGGCGACGAGGTACAGCGGCCGGTCGCCGCCGACGACCTCGGCCAGGACGGGCACCAGGCCGCCCTCGATCGGCGACGCCATCCAGCCGAGGCCGCGCCCCGAGCGCACCCACTGCGCCACGACCGACGCGGACGTCGTCGCCAGCACCGGCGCGACGGCGAGCGGGGGGCGGCCGGGCACCACGTCGGCGGGCTCGGGCGGCAGGTAGTGCAGCGCCAGCTCGTGCTCGGCGAGGTCGTCGGGGGTCGCGGGGAGCGGGCGCGGGTAGGCGGGGCTCGCGAACAGGCCCAGGGGCTGCGTCGCCAGGCGCTGGACGAACAGGCCGTCGTCGCGGGGGACGGTGTGGGTGACGACCAGGTCGAAGTCGTCGCGCAGCGGGTGCTTCGGGTCGGGCGACTCGACGAGGACCACGCGCAGGCCGGGGCGCAGCTCGCTGAGCCGGTCCCAGGCCGGGAACACGGGGTCGAGCGCCGAGGTGGGCACGATCGCCACGCGCAGCTCGCCCTGAGCGCCGTGGTCGGCAGCCTGTGCGGCGTCTCGGAGGGCGTCGGCGCCCTGCAGGAGCTGCTCGCCGTGGCGGGCGGCCTCGTGGCCGGCCTGGGTGAGCCGCACGTGGGCGGTGCTGCGCTCGAGCAGCGCGCAGCCGAGGTCCTCCTCGAGCTGCTGCAGCCGGCGCCACGCGGTGGACGGCGCGATCTGCAGCGCGCGAGCGGCGCCGTTGATGGACCCCTCGCTCCGCACGCGGCACAGCACCGCCAGCCCCTCGAGCCGCACCGCACGCCTCCTCGAGCGCCATTCCGGATTCGGAATAGCACGTTCGGGACGGGCAATGGCGCGCGGTCGGGCGCCGCACTACCGAGTCCGCATGAACGCTCCCCTCGAAGCCGCTCCCCTCGCGCCCCGTCCCCCCGGCCCCCGCGGGCTGCCCATCGTCGGCGTCGCGCCGCAGATGGCGCCGAGCCGCAGCCTGCGGGCCGTCGCCGGGTGGCAGCGGGAGTACGGCGACGTCTTCCGGCTGCCCGTGTTCGGCCGCGAGATGGTCATGGTGTGCCACCCCGACCACTTCCAGCACGTCCTCGTCACCCACCGCGACAACTACGTGAAGGGCTCGGCGTACGACGCCGTGCGCGAGCTCGCGGGCGACAACCTCGTGACGCTCGAGGGCGAGGCGCACAAGACGCGCCGGCGCATCGCCCAGCCGGCGTTCCACACGCGCAGCCTGCGGCGCCTGGCCGAGATCATGGTGACCGCGACCCGTCGGTGGTTCGACCGGCTGCAGGCTCGTATTCCGGAAGGCGGAACGATCGACGTGCACCGCGAGATGACCGCCATCACGATGGAGATCGTGGTGGAGTGCCTGTTCGGCACCGGCCTCTCGAAGTGCACGCAGGTGACCTACGACCAGATGTCGCAGGCGCTGGAGCTGCTGAGCAACAACGCCAACGGGGTGAGCCTGCCGCGGTGGGTGCCGACCCCCGGGAACGTGAAGTTCCAGCGCGTGCTGAAGGCGCTCGACACCGACGTCCACGCGCTGATCGACGCCGGGCGCGAGGCCGTGGCGCGCGGGGAGGACGACGGCTCGCTGCTGCAGATGCTGCTGCGCGCCACCGACGCCGACACGGGCGAGGCGCTCGACGACGAGGCGCTCCGCGACGAGGCGGTGACCCTGTTCCTGGCCGGCCACGAGACCACGGCGCTGACCATGACCTGGTTCATGGACCTCGTCACGGGCCCCGACGGGCCGGAGCGCCTGATGGCGCCGCTGCGCCAGGAGGTCGCCGAGGCCGTGGGCGATCGGCCGCCCGGCTTCGGCGAGCTCGTGGGCTTCGCCGCCATCCGCCGCGCCATCGACGAGACGCTGCGGCTGCGGCCGCCCGCGCCGTGGGTCGGGCGCCAGGTCGTCGCCACCGTCGTGGTGGGCGGCTACCGCCTCGAGCCCGGCGACCTCGTGATGCCGAACTTCTGGCTGCTGCACCGGCACCCCGACTTCTGGGGCGACGACGCCGAGCGGTTCGACCCGGACCGGTTCCTGCCCGAGGCGGTCGAGCAGCGGCACCGCTTCGCCTTCCTGCCGTTCTCGACCGGGCCGCGGATCTGCATCGGCAACACGTTCTCGTACGTGGAGTCGGCGGCGATCGTCGCGGAGTTCGCGCGGCGGTGCACCTGGCGGCACACGGCGGGGCACCCCGAGCCGCGGCCCATCGCGACCTTGCGCCCGTCGGAGCCGGTCGGATCCGGCTCGACTGGCGCTGAGGCGGCGCTACAGCGCGCCGAGGGCGAGCTGGGCGAGCCAGCCGAGGGCGGTCGCGAGGACCCCCGAGCCGATGACGCCGCCCGCGCCGGCTGATCGGCCCAGGCGAGGAGGACTGTGCGGTCACCATGTGTGCTCCGTGTCGGATGTCGCCCGCCTACCGATGCGGAGCGTGCCAACGGTGACGACACAGGGTGAGGCGCACCTTCTGGCGAGTGGTGCGCGGGGGTGCGACAAATTTGTTGCACTATCTCTATGGTCGTACTCCGGGCCGGGCATGCCGGCCCCGAACGTGCGGACGGGAGCGATGGCGGCGCGCCGGGTGACGTTCGCCCGCCCGCCGCCCGGCCCTGCGCGCACTCCAGCGCGCATTCATGGTCGTGTGCTCGGGCCGGGCGCCGGGCACCCGAACGTGCGGACGGGAGCGGTGGCGTCGAGCCGGAGTGACGTTCGCCGCCCGCCGCCCGGCCCTGCGCGCATCCAGCGCGCATTCATGGTCGTGTGCTCGGGCCGGGCGCCGGGCCCCGAACGTGCGGCCGGGAGCGATGGCGGCGCGCCGGGTGACGTTCGCCCGCCCTTAACCCGGCCCTGCGCACCTCCCGCCCCGCAGGCGACGTCTTGGCGCAGCTCCGGCGAATTCAGGGTCGTGTGCTCGGGCCGGAGCGCCAGGCTTGCCGAACGTGCGGACGGGAGCGATGGCGGCGAGCGTGACGGAAACGCGCCCGTGACGAATGCGCCCGACGCTTTCCGTCATCCGGTCAGAAGGCGCCGACGAGGACGCAGGTGGCGCCGATGCCGAGCGCGCCGATGCTGCCCCCGGCGAGGCCGTTGGTGGTCCAGTAGGTCGAGCGGATGCGCGCCTCGTCGCCCGCGGCCACGGCCTCGTCGTACTGGCCGCGGAACAGGAACGACGCGCCGTACATCCCGGCGGCCGCCGCGCCGAGCACGGCACCGGTCGCGACGAGCGGCGCGCTGACCCGCCGCTTCGGCGGCGGGGGCAGCACCGGCACCGGCGCGGCCGTCGACATCGTGGGCACCGCGGTCGGGTAGCTCGGCACGGGGCTGCCCGTGCCGACGTACGCCGTCTGCTTCACGGAGCCGTCGTCGTCGAGGCGCTGGAACACGAACGGGCGCGCGGCGGGCGCGTTGCGCGTGCGCGTGCCGTCGACGGTGAGCCAGCCGTGCGCCGGCGGGACGAGCTCGAACACGTCGCCCGGCGCGAACTGCTTGGCCTCCTCGAAGCGCTGGCGCAGCGGGTGGCCCTCGGGCGCGATCTGCAGCGGCAGCTGGTAGCCGGGCATCGTGGCGAGTACCGCCTGGAACGACAACACGGTGCCGAGCGCGTCGGCGTCGAAGAACGCGGCCAGCGCGCGCACCCGGTGGTACGACGCCGCCTGCACCGGCGTGACGGGCTCCTGCTGGCAGGCGAGCGACGCCGCCAGCGCCGACGAGGCGTTCTGGAAGCCGTCGGCGTCCATCTCGGTGAACGCGACCTCGCTCTGGCCGACCAGCAGCGAGATCTCGCGGGCGTCGCAGCCGGCGCGGGCAGCCGGCGCCACCGCGAGCGCCGCCAGCGCCAGCGCCGCCGCGGCAGCGCGGGGCATCATCGGCATCGCTCTACTCCTGATCATGGGGGTGTGCTCGGGCGAGGCGGTACGCCCCGCCGTCGCCCAGGGGGCGGGGAGTGCGGGGGCGAACGATGGTGTGGGCGCCGACGTCGCGTACCGCCTCGCCCTGCGCGCACCCCAGCCCCGCGGTCGAGGGGCCTGGCCCGGCCGCTGCGGCGGGGCTCGGTTCATGCGCGACGTGCTCGGCCCGGACGTGCGGAGCGTCGCTGCCCCCCGCCGCTGCGCGCACCAGCCCGTTCACCGTCATTCCTTGCGGCAGCGCTTGAAGCGGTCGTCGCAGCGCAGCGACACGCGCTCCCCGGCCGTGATCTCGATCTCGCCGGCCGGCACGGTGTCGTCGCCGAAGCGCGCGCTCACCGCGTAGGTGCCCGCCGGCACCACGCCCACGCCGAACCGCCCGGCCTCGCCCACCAGCTCGACCGTGTCGGCACCGGACTGGCTCACCCGCCCGTGCGCCGCCTCGGGCGCCTCGGGCGCGCGATCCGTCGGCGTCGGCTTCACCGGCGGGCGATCCACCGGCGGGCGCGCCACGGCGGGCCGCGCGACCGGCTGGGCGACGGGCTCAGCCACGTCCACCGGCGCCACGTCCACGGGCGCCACGTCCACGGGCGCCACCGGCTCGGTGCGCGGCGCCTCGGGCACCCGCTCGAGCGGCGCCTCCACGGCGACCTCGCGCGCCTGCGCCCACCAGTACCACAGCCCCACCGCGCCGCCCGTCACCATGCCGAGGCCGAGCGACACGGCGAGCCCGATCATGGCGGCCAGGGCCACCCCGGTGACCACCTCCCGCCGGCGCCCGCGGGGCGGCGGCAGCGGCGCCGACATCGTGAAGTGGGCGAACGTCTCCGACAGGGTCGTCCCCACGAGCGGATCGTCGCGCCTGGTCGTCGGCCGGTGCGGCACGCTCTTGCGCGCCCAGTCCCGCAGGCTCGTGCCCCGGCCGCGCTCGATGAGCTGTCGGCACGCACGCTCCACGTCGGCCGCCGTCGGCCGGCTGCGCGGGTCGAGCGAGCGCATCTGGCGCGCGAGCTGCAGCGCGGCGTCCTGCGGCGGCGGGCCGCGATCGAGCAGCGACGGGCGTCGCCCGGTGAGCAGCTCCTCGAGCACCACGCCGAGCGAGAAGATGTCGCCCGGCGGCTCGTCGATCCGGTCGAGGCGCTCGGGCGCCATGTAGGCCATGGTCCCGGCGACGTCGTTCGCGGTGCGCGTCTCCCGCTGCTCGATATCGGCGCGCGCCACGCCGAAATCGAGGAGCTTCACCGCGCCGCCCGGGGTCACCTGGATGTTCGACGGCTTGAGGTCGCGGTGCAGCAGCTGGATGGGCTTGCCGTCCATCCCCGGGTGGTGCCACAGGACATCGAGCGTGCGCGCGACCTCCTCGACGATCGCCAGCGCCACGAGCGGCGGCAGCGGCCCGTGCGCCTTGAGCAGCCGCCGGCAGTCGACGCCGTCGACGTACTCCATGACCACGGCCCAGCGCCCCTCGAGGCGGGTCGGCGGGTCGACGTTGACGATCGCCCGGTCGCGCACCATCCCGAGGATCCGCGCCTCGTCGCGGAAGCGCGACAGCATCTCGGGGCTGGGATCTTGCGCCGTCAGCAGCTTGATCGCCACTTCCTTGACGAAGCCGTCTGCCCCCTCCAGGCGAGCGTGGTACACGGTGCCGAACCCGCCCTTGCCGAGGACCCCGAGCACGCGGTAGCGACGGGTCTCGCCCGTCCGCTGGCCCGTCTGGACGGACGCGCCCCACTGCTCGATTCCCCCGGATCCCCCCCCTGACCCCTCTCCCGAAGCGGAGGTACGAGCCCGTGACCCGGAACCGATGGCACCGGAGGTATGGACGTTCGGACGCGAGCTGGTGTTTCGGTCGACCACGGCGTTTCGGAGTCTCCCGTGCAGCTCGCGCTCCGGTGCGCGTGCAGCCCGGCCAGTCTACACCCGTCGCGCGCGGCGCGTCGTTCCTGCTACCCTCCGAGCGAGGGGAGGTTGGGTCGGTTGCGTCCGCTGCGTGATTTGATCGCCCGCGCGGATCCGCCGCGCGAAGTCGGTCCGGTGGAGCCGGTGGCGGTGCTGTCCGCCATGGTGCGCGAATCGCCGGAGTTCGATCCGGCCGAGACGTTCGACCGGGCGCTGTTCGGCCTCGCTCCCGACGAGGTGCTGGCGCTGGGCACGGTCCTGCCGCACGTCTGCGAGGTCGCCTACGAGGCGCTCGAGCTCGCGGGCATCGGCTTCGATCGGCTGCGAACCCTGCGCGTCGGCACCTTCCTCGGGGTGTCCGACCCGCAGTGGGTCACGGTGCGCGACGCGCCGTTCCTCGCGGAGCTGTTCGGGCTGCCGGGGCCGGCCCACACCGTGCTCGAAGAGGGCGCCGGGCTGCTGCTCGCGGTGCACCAGGCGGCGGTCGCGATCCGCGCCGGCGACATCGACGTGGCGCTCGTCGCGGGCGATCACCTGGAGGGGGTGGGCGCCGCGGTGCTCGCGAGCGTCGACCTGTCGCAGCGCGCCGACCTGCCGGCGGAGCGCGGGGGCCGGCTCACGCTGCGTCCGCGCGCGCTGCTGCTCGGATCCGGCTCGAACCGGATCCACGAAGAGGTGCCGGCGCGCTCCATTGCGGCGGCCCGCGCCGGCGTGGACGACAAGGCGCTGGCGGGGGTCGAGCTGCCCGGGATGGGCGGCCTCGTCTCGGCGCTGCTGGCGATCGAGAGCGGCGAGACGCAGCTGCTGACCGTCGCCGAGGTGGGCGAGGCCAGCGTGGTGCAGGTCGTGCTCAAGGCGGCCGAGGCACCCGCGGTCACCGAGACCCGCCCGCGGATCCTCGGGCTGTCGGCGCGCACCCGGCCCGCCCTGCGCGAGCTCGTGCGGCAGACGCTCGACGCCATGCGCACCGAGGAGGATCTGTACGGGATCGGGTCCGACGCCCTGGGGCGCCCCGGCCTCGAGCACCGGCTGGCCACGCCGATCCGCGGGCTGCAGCAGGTGCGCGACCGCCTCGAGTCGTACCTGCGGGGCGAGACCGGCGGGATCGCGGCGGGGTACGCCGTGGAGGCGCCGATCGCCTTCGTCGTGCCGCCGGCCGGCGCGCAGTACGCCGGCATGGGCGACGTGCTCTACGGCACCGAGCCCGTGTTCCGCGAGGCGCTCAACCGGTGCGACGTGGCGCTGCGCTCGGTGCTGCCGCGGCCGCTGCTGTCGGTGATGTTCCCGGCGCGCGGGCGCGAGGTCGCCGTCGACGACCCGATCTTCGCGAACCCGATCACGTTCTCGTTCGCCTTCGCGCTGTCGGAGCTGTACCGCTCGCGCGGCGTGCACCCCGACGCCGTCCTCGGCTGCGGCACGGGCGAGCTCGCGGCGGCGGCGATCGCCGGGGCGGTGTCGGTCGAGGACGCCGTGCGGGTCTCGGCGGAGCGCGGCCGGCTGCTGGTCTCGCTCAGCGCCGACGCGGCCCGCGCCGTGATCAGCGCGCCCGAGGCCGAGGTGCGCGAGCTGTTCGCCGACGACCCGAACGTCGACGTCGTGGCGCTGCCGATGCCCGAGCGCGTGGTCATCGGGGGCACGGTCGCCGCGGTGGGGGCGACGGTCGAGCGCGCCCAGGCGAAGGGGCTGCGCACGGAGCCCATGACGGGCCACCCGAACAACACGCCGCTGGTGGAGCCGATCCTCGGGGAGTTCTCGGCGGCCGCCGCGTCGCTGCAGTTCCAGACGCCGGAGATCGGCTGGGTGTCGGCCGCCACGGGCCGGCGCACCGAGCACGCCGATGCCTCGCACTGGGCCGCCACGCTCCGGTCGCCGATGCGCTTCACCCAGGGCGTCGAGACGCTCTACGCGCTCGGCTGCCGCACGTTCCTCGAGCTCGCGCCGCGGCCCACGCTGCTGCCGGCCGGCGAGCGCACGCTCGCGAACCAGCCGTCGTGGTGGTTCGCGGCGCTGGATCCGGCGCGGACAGCGCTGGAGGGCGACGACCGCGGGCCCATCGGGGAGGTCCTCGCGGCGATGTGGGTGGTCGGGGCCTCGGGCGTCGACCGCGGGCCGAGCGGCCACGTGCCCGGCGCCGCCACGCTGCCCACGTACCCGTGGGACCGCCGTCCGCTCGAGGAGGAGGAGGAGGGGCGCCGGGTGGCGGAGCTCGTCCGCGTGGGCGAGACCGGCGACACGCCGGCCGACGAGGACTGGCTGCCCGACCTGGCCGACGCCGGGCGCGCCACGCCCGTGCTCGAGACGCTCGTGCCGGCCGACGAGCGCGGCAGCGCGCCCGAGGGCGGGCTGGCGGAGGGGCCGCTGCGCGAGGGCGGCGGGGCGCGGCCGGCGCTCGCGTCGTCGGCGCCCGAGTCCGTGCGCGACCTGCTCGAGCTGCCGCAGGCGAGCGTGCAGCTCGACCCGACCGAGGAGGGCGCGCCGCCGCTCGCGCAGGAGGGCGCCGGCAACTCGCCCGACACCGTGCCGCCGCAGGAGGATCGCGCGGTGGTGCCGCTCGGCGAGGGCGGGGTGGTGGAGCCGCCCGTGCCGGACGCCGCCGACGTCGACGGCGTGCCGGACCTGTCGCTGAGCGACGAGGACCTCTCCGAGGAGGAGCCCGTCGACGAGGGCGACCTGACCCTCGACGACATCACGCTGCCGGGGACGGTCGAGGCCGAGGTCACGCCCATCCCCGCGGCGGTCGAGGACGAGGACCCCGACCCCACGTCGGGCTTCCTCGACGACCTCGAGGACATCGAGGTCGACGCCTACAGCGGGCGCACCCTCACGCTCGCCGAGGCCGAGGCCCTGGCCGACGCCGAGGTGCTGTGGGAGGAGCGCTGGATCCTCGACGAGCTGCCCGAGGCGGCGGCCTACGAGCCGGCGACCTGGGTCATCCTCGTCGACGCGGGCGGGGTCGGCGACTACACCGCCGCGCTGCTGGAGGGCGGCGGCCACCGCGTCGTGCGCGTCCTCAACGAGCAGCCCTACCCGCGGGAGGACCGCACGCTGTTCGTGCCGGATCCGACGGTCGGCAGCGCCTGGGAGCCCGTGGTGGAGGCGCTCGGCACGCTGCACGGCACCCTGCGCATCCTGCACCTGTGGGCGCTCGACGCGAGCGACGAGGAGGTCGACCCGCGCACCGGCTGGTCCGGCGTGGTGGGCCTGATCCGCGAGCTGCGCGCCCAGAGCGTGCCGGCGCGGCTGCACCTCGTCACGCGGGGCGCGGTGCGGGCCTCCGAGACGGCCCTGGCGTACGCCGGCGGCTCGCTGTGGGGGCTCGCCAGCGCGCTCGCGGTGGAGGCGCCGTTCCTGTTCGGCGGCATCGTCGACCTCGACCCCGACGACGAGGACCCGGAGGCGCTGCTCAAGCACCTGCTGGCCGGCGGCACCGACGCGCGGCCCGTCCTCGCGGGCGGGTCCGGGCCGCGGGTGCGCTCGGAGCACGTCTTCCGGAACGGGCAACGGTGGCGGCGCGCGCTGCAGCGGGTGCAGGCGCTGCCCGAGGCCCGGCCCCTCGCCACCGACGGCGCGTGGGTCATCTGCGGCGACGTCGACGCGCCCGCGCTCGAGCTGGCGCAGCACCTGGCGAACCAGGGGGTCAAGCGGATCTTCCTGATCTCGCCCCAGGCGCCCACCGCCGAGGTGCTCCGCGGCGTGCTGGAGCTGCAGCGCAAGGCGGTGGGGTGCATCGTCGTGCGGGCCGATCCCACCGAGAGCAAGGACGTCGTGCAGGTGCGCTCGCGCCTGCAGCGGGAGCCGCGCATCTGCGGGGTCGTGCTGCGGATCGCGGCGGCGCCGGCGCTGCTGTCGGAGCTCGACCTCGAGGCGGCGATCCCCGTGTGGCAGCGGATCCTGGCGCTGACGGACCTGCTCGGCCCGCTCGCGCGCGATGCCGCGCGGTGGCTGTGGTCCGAGGGCCGCGCCATGGACGGCGTCGCGGGCGGTGGCGTGCCGGCCATCGCCGGCGGGGCCGTGGCCGCGCGGCTGCAGTCGGAGATGGGGCGCGCGGCGCCGGGGGCGCCGATCAGCGCCGTCATCCACAGCGGCGCGGCGTCGGAGCTGTCGCCCGGTCAGGCCGTGCGGCTGGTGGGCCGGCTCGGCGCGATCGGCGGGGTCCACGGGATCTGGCGCGAGCGCTGACGCTCGGGCGGGTCAGGGCAGGGGCAGGGCCTGGGTGCAGGCCTGGTCCCCCGAGGCCGTGTAGAACTCGCGGCTCGCAGGGCGCGTCCGAGCAGGGGTTCACCTCGCAGGTGAGGCCGGGCTCGCAGGCGTCGACCACGTCGCAGGGGTTGGCGAAGCAGTGGACGGGCTCGGCGCGGTCGGCGCACTGCAGGCGGTTCTCGGCCTCGCAGACGACGGGGCGCTGGGAGAGCCAGTCGACCTCGTCGCGGGACAGGTCCTCGGCGCGGACGTTGAAGCCGCAGGCGCTGATGGCGAAGCCGTGGCCGGTGTTCGTGGCGGAGAGCAGGTACTGGGTGCCGAGGTCGAGGGGGCCGTGCCGCAGGACGCGGACGACGCCGGGGTCTCCACGAGGACGGCTCCCGGGCTGGGTGCATCCACTGTAGGGTTTGCGGATCTCGACGACGTACTGTCGGGTGTCGCCGGTGATGCGCTGCCCGCGGACGATGCCGCGGAACATGGCGTCGGACTCGTGCCAGGCCTGCTGCACGTCGGTGGCACGCAGGAGCAGGCGGCGGCCGGTCGGGTGAAGGCGACGAGCGCGAGGGGTGAGCAGGGTCATGTGGCCTCCGGTGAGATGGTGGAGACGTATTCACCCACTTGTTGTACAACCACCAAAACAAATGCAAACAACATGAAGGAAGCAAACAACCTTTTCCCTTGCCCTGCCCCTGCCCCTGCCCCTGCCCCCCCCGACCACGACCACGACCACGACAACGTCCATAGGTCGTGCGCGCACGACCGAGGACGCCAGGCGACCGCGTTCCGGACGGGAGCGAGAGGACGGCCGGTGGAAGGCGGCCGCCACGCGTCCCGGTCGGCTGTGCTCGACCTGGGTCCATAGGTCGTGCGCGCACGACCGGGACGCCAGGCGACCGCGTTCGGACGGGAGCGAGAGGACGAACGGTGGAAAGGCGGCCGCCACGCGTCCTCGGTCGCCTCCATGGGGTCGTGCGCGCCACGACGGGACGCCAGGCGACCGCGTTCGGACGGGAGCGAGAGGAGCGGGCCGGTGGAAAGGCGCACCACGCGTCCCGGTCTCCATGGGTCGTGCGCGCGACCGGGACGCCAGGCGACCGCGTTCCTGGACGGGAGCGAGAGGGCGGCCGGTGGAAAGGCGGCCGCCACGCGTCCCGGTCGGCTGTGCTCGGACCTGGGACCGTCCCCGGAAGGCGGAAGGGCGGACGGCGGACGGGCGGACGCGGCTGATCATCGACACCAACCCCAGGGCGTGGCGTGGGGGTGGTCGTGGTCGTGGTCGTGATCGAGCCCGGCTACGCGAGGAAGCCGAACGGCCGGGATCGAGGAGACGCGGTCGGAGACGGGGCGAGGGGCAAGGGCAAGGGCAAGGGAAAAGGGCAAGGGAAAGGGGGAGAGACGGCTACAGTGCCGTGATGGCCGGGCCATCCGCGCCACAGCGCCAACACGACCCGAAGTTCGCCTCGTTCTCCTCCCCGCACCCCCCGCACCGCCACCGCGGGTGCACGAGCCGCGGCGCCCGGTACACCTCGAGCGCGGCCTCCGCCGCCGCCACCTCGGCCTCCGGCACCCACACCGTGGGCCAGCTGTCGAGGATGGGCACCTCGCCCCGCGCGCACTGCAGGTCGCCCTGGACCCGCACGGAGACCTCGTTCTGCACGAGCCAGTCCCGGACCAGCCACGCCTCGGCCGGTCCCGCCGCACGGAAGACGCAGGACCACTTCATCGCAGGCCCGTAACGCACCCACCCCCGCTGCGCGCGACGCGGCGCGGGCCCCACATTACGGGAGCGCATCTCCTGGAGACGAACTCGTGAAGGCCTCCGACATCCGCCAGTCGTTCCTGCGTCACTTCGAGGGCCACGGCCACACCGTGCTCCCGTCGTCGCCGCTGGTGCCCCAGAACGACCCCACCCTGTACTTCACCAACGCCGGCATGGTGCAGTTCAAGGACTGGTTCACGGGCATGGAGGCCCCCCGCGTCCCGCGCGCCGCCACGGCCCAGAAGGTCCTGCGCGTCAGCGGCAAGCACAACGACCTCGACAACGTCGGGCGCACCCCGCGCCACCACACGTTCTTCGAGATGCTCGGGAACTTCTCGTTCGGCGACTACTTCAAGGACCGCGCCATCTCCCTCGCCTGGTCGCTGCTCACCGGCACCTGGAAGATCGACCCCGACAAGCTGTGGGTGACCGTCTTCGAGGAGGACGACGAGGCGTTCGACCTCTGGCGCGGCATCGGCGTCTCCGAGGCCCGCATCCAGCGCCTCGGCGCCGAGGAGAACTTCTGGTCGATGGGCCCGACCGGCCCCTGCGGCCCGTGCTCCGAGATCCACTACGATCACGGCGAGGCCGTCGATCCGGGCCAGACGGGCGGGCCGGCCACGGGCAGCGACCGCTACGTCGAGATCTGGAACCTCGTGTTCATGCAGTACGAGCAGCACGAGGACGGCACGCGCACCGACCTGCCCAAGCCCTCCATCGACACCGGCATGGGCCTCGAGCGCATCGCCGCCGCGTTGCAGGGCGTCAGCTGGAACTACGACACCGACCTGTTCCAGCCGCTGATGAAGAAGGCGGCGTCGCTGGCCGGCGTCCGGTACGGCGACGACCCCGAGGTCGACACCGCCCTGCGCGTCATCGCCGACCACGCGCGCGCGACCACCTTCCTCGTGGGCGACGGCGTGATGCCGTCCAACGAGTCGCGCGGCTACGTCCTGCGCCGCATCATGCGCCGCGGCATCGCCTTCGGCGAGATGATCGGCCTCGATCGCCCGTTCCTCCACGAGGTCGCGAACGAGGTCATCGCCGGCATGGCCGCGGCGTACCCCGAGCTCGGCGAGCGCGGCGCCTTCATCGACCAGGTGGTGCAGGGCGAGGAGCAGCGCTTCCGGCGCACGCTCGCGCGCGGCATGCGCCTGCTCGACACCGAGCTCGTCGGCGACGGCAAGGTGCTCGACGGCGGGGTCGCCTTCAAGCTCCACGACACCTTCGGCTTCCCGCTCGATCGGCGCAGATCATCGCCGAGCGGCGCGGCTGGAGGGTCGACGAAGCGGGCTTCCAGGCCGAGATGCAGCAGCAGAAGGACCGCGGGCGCGCGCTGTGGCAGGGCTCGGGCGAGAAGGCGGTGGGCGAGCTGTGGCACCAGCTGCACACCGAGCTCGGCGGCGGCGCGTTCACGGGCTACGACCGCACGACCGACGAGGCGAAGGTCGTGGCGCTCGTGGGCATCGAGGGCGAAGGCGAGGCCGAGACCTACGGCCGGGTCGAGCGGCTCGGCGCCGGCCAGCGCGGCGTGGTCCTGCTCGACCGCACCCCGTTCTACGCCGAGAGCGGCGGCCAGGTGGGCGACACGGGCGAGATCGGCGGCTTCCGCGTCACCGACACCACGAAGTCCGCGGGCCTCCACCTGCACCACGGCGAGGCCGACGAGCCCATCGCGGTCGGCGACACCGTCTCCGTCACGGTCGACGCCGAGCGGCGCGACCGCGTCCGCCGGAACCACGGGCACCCACCTGCTCCACGCCGCGCTGCGCCAGGTGCTGGGCGACCACGTCACGCAGAAGGGCTCGCTCGTCGGGCCCGACCGGCTGCGCTTCGACTTCGCGCACCCGCAGCCGATGAGCCCCGAGGAGATCGCGCAGGTCGAGCAGCTCGTCAACGAGCAGATCCTGGCCAACCGGGCGCTCGAGACGAGCCTGCAGGACCTCGACCAGGCGATCGCCGGCGGCGCGATGGCGCTGTTCGGCGAGAAGTACGACGAGCGGGTGCGCGTGGTGAGCGTCCCCGGCTTCTCGGTCGAGCTCTGCGGCGGCACGCACTCGCGGGCGCACGGGCGACATCGGGCTGCTCAAGATCGTCGCCGAGACGGGCGTGGCGGCGGGCGTCCGGCGCATCGAGGCCCAGACGGGCACGGGCGCGCTGGCGATGCTCCGCGAGCAGAGCGAGCGCCTCGGCGAGGTCGCGCGGCGGCTCAAGACCGAGCCCGCGCGCATCGTCGACGCCGTGGCCGCCTGCAGGACGAGCGGCGCGACCTCGAGCGGCAGCTGGCCGAGATGCGGCGCGAGATCGCCAAAGCGGCGGCGGGCGACCTGATCCCAGCAGGCGCGCGACGTGGGCGGCATCCGCGTCCTGGCGGCCGAGTTCGACGGGGACCTCCGCGAGCAGGCCGACCGCCTGCGCGATCAGCTCGGGACCAGCCTCGTCGTGCTGCTGTCGCGCAGCGGCGAGCGGGTGCAGGTGCTCGCGGCGGCGAGCAAGGACATCGCGGGGAAGCGGATCCACGCCGGGAAGGTCATCCAGGAGATCGCGCCGCTCATCGGCGGGAAGGGCGGTGGGCGGCCCGATCTGGCGCAGGCCGGCGGGACCGATCCGGCCGGGATCGCCGCCGCGATGGACCGCGTGTACGCGTTCGCCGCCGAGGCGCTGCGCTGAGCCGCCGGTGACTTGACACAGAGCTTCGCCTTCGCTACAGTTTCAATACTGTCCGGAACGGAGCGGATGGCCGAGCTCGACGCACCCACGCGTCGGGGGCCTCCGCACGCGTGTCTCCGGCGCGGGTGCCCCTGGTTCGTTGCGCGACCGTCGCGTGTCCCCGGGAGCCGACCCGGGGCCCGAGCGCGACCGGACAGCATCTCAACCAGGAGGCCAGCAGCGTGTACAGGTGTCAGCACTGCAACGGAGTCGTCGAGCCCGGCCGCAAGATCCGCCGGGTGGTGGTGGAGAGCCGCGAGAAGACCTACTTCCAGCGGAAGGTGGGGAAGCCCAAGCGGAAGTCGGACCCGCCGCCCGTGAGCGTGACGACCACCACCGGATGGGAGACGGTGCGTGCCATCCGGGTGTGCCGCGCCTGTGAGACCTCCCTCCTCGAGCAGTTCCGCGGGGTCCCGCCCGCCGAGCGCCGCGGCGTGTCGCGCGCCTGAGGCCGCGCCCACCCGTCCGACGCGAGCAGAGCGAGCCGAATGCGGCTCGCTCTCGCTGCTCAGGGGCTCGCCCGCCGCGCCCGCGCCCGGCGCAGCGTCTCGATGACGGCGACCCGCAGCCCGTCGGCGTCGATCTCGCGCCCGAAGGAGCAGTGGACCAGCCGCTCGGGCCCCGTGGTGCGGACGAACAGGCCAGTGCGGTCGACGGCCTCGGCGTGCGCCGCCGCGGGGCGGAAGCCGTGGAGGCCCTCGCACAGGTCGAGCAGCGCGTCGGCGTGGTCCTCGTCGAGGTGGGCGCAGGCCCCCGGCCCGGCCTCGCGCAGGCCCTCGCCCTGCGGGTCGCGGAGCAGCGCCTCGCCGGCCACCCAGCAGATCTTGCCGAAGCCACCGATGTAGCGGGCCTTCACGGGCGACGACATGCGCCAGAACGCGAAGTCGTGCATCTGGCGGTAGCCGACGGCGTCGGGGACGCGCTCCAGGTACCGCGCCCACAGCGCGTCGGTCTCGTCGCCGTCGGAGAGGCGCTCGAGCTCGCCCATCACGGTCAGGCGCCAGCCCGCCTGCGGGTCGCCGCGGGTGTCGGGCTGGCGGACGAACAGCGACGCGCGCGGGTCCTTGCGGAGGTTCTGCGTGTGGGCGGCGATGTCGGAGAGCAGCACCAGCGGGCGGCCCGCGCCGTCGAGCGCGTAGGGGACGACGGAGCCGTAGGGGAAGCCCTCCAGGCCGCGCTGGACGGCCGTGGTCGACAGCGTGGCGTCGGACACGGCGAGCAGCCAGCCGCGCGCGACGGTGGCGGGATCGTCGCGCTCGGCGGCGGCGGCGGCGGCGGCTTCGTCGGGGTGGAGCTCGGCTTCCATGGGGCCTCCGGTGCGGTCAGGGAGCGGGGCGGTAGGGGCAGGCGAGGTTCAGGCACCGGCCCTGGATCTCGTGGACGTGGTCGACGACGCGGAACCCGAGGCGCTGTGCCACGAGGTGTTGGCGAGCCTCCAGCGCTGGATCCCGTACCTCGCACAGGCGGCCGCAGTCCACGCAGACGATGTGGTCGTGGTGCTCGCCGTGCTCCTCGTAGCGGAGCACGCCGCCGAGCCGCTGGCGGTCCACGAGCCCGGCCTGGACGAGCAGCGCGAGGGTCCGCCAGGCGGTCGACGCGCCGATGTTCGGCATCTGCTCGCGGGCCCGCGCCACGAGCTCCTCGGCCGACGGGTGATCGTCGGCCTGGAGCAGGACCTCGGCGAGGAGCATGCGCTGGGGGGTGGGGCGCAGGTCGCGCGCGGCGAGCCAGGCGCGGAAGGCCTCGAGCGGGGTCACGTCGCCTCCGGGGGCACGAGCAGGATCTGCGGGCGCCCGGCGTGCACCAGCACGTGGGCGTCGACGCCGAGAGCAGCGCGGACGGTGGCGGCGGTGACGACGGCCGCGGGCGGCCCGTCCGCGACGACGCGCCCGCCGGCGAGCAGCACGAGGCGGTCCGCCCAGGCCGCGGCGAGGTTGAGGTCGTGGAGGACGGCCAGGACGGCGAGCCCCCGGCGCGCCAGCGCGGCGAGCTGCCCGAGGACAGCAGTGCTGCGCGCCGAGGTCCAGCGCGGAGGTCGGCTCGTCGAGGAGCAGCAGCCGGGCGGCCCCGGGCGGTCGAGCTGGGCGAGGACGCGCGCCAGGTGGACGCGCTGGCGCTCGCCGCCCGAGAGGCGGTCCACGCGCCGGTCGGCGAGGGCGCAGCGCCCACCGCGTCCAGGGCGCGGTGGACGATCGCGTCGGCGCGGTGGGCGTCGCCGTGAGGGTGGCGGCCGAGCGCGACGACCTCGCGCGCGAGCAGCGCCTGGTCGAGGGTGTCGCCGTGCGACAGGAGGGCGCGGCGGCGGGCGAGGGCGCCGGGGGCCCAGGCGCGGAGCGGCCGGCCGTCGAGCAGGACGTCGCCGGCGCTGGGGCGCAGGGCGCCGGTCAGCGCCGCCAACAGCGTGCTCTTGCCGGTGCCGTTGCGGCCGGCGACGACGGTGAGCGCGCCGCACGGCACGTCCAGGTCGACGTCGTCGAGCACGGTGCGCGCGCCGCGGCGCAGGCGGAGCTGGCGGGCCTGCAGCGTCACCGGCGCCCCCGCGCGAGCAGCCATAGCAGGAACGGGCCGCCGAGCGTCGTCGTGACCACGCCCACCGGCAGCTCCGCCGGCGAGACGGCGCACCGGGCGACGAGGTCGGCGCCGAGCAGGAGCGCGGCCCCGGCGAGGAGCGAGCCTCAAGGACGCCGCGGTGCAGCGGCCCCGCGGCGAGGCGCACCAGGTGCGGCGCGACGAGCCCCACGAAGCCCACCATCCCGCACAGCGCCACGCTCGTCCCCACGGCGAGGGCCACGAGCAGCACCACCCGGCGGCGGGTCCGCGCCACGTCGACGCCGAGCGCTTCGGCGTCGAGGTCGCCCAGCATCAGCGCGTCGAGCGGGCGAGCGAGCCGGGTCGCGAGGAGCGCGGGCAGGCCGGCGCCGAGCGCGGCCACCGCCACGACGGGCCAGGTGGCGCCGCCCACGCTGCCGAGCGTCCAGAAGGTGAAGCTGCGCAGGGCGGCGTCGTCGGCGACGAAGACGGCCAGGCCCACGCCGGCGCTGCACACGGCGTTCACGCCGATGCCGGCGAGGAGCAGCTCGGACGGCGTGCGTCCGGCGAGGGCGAGGACGGCGCCCGTCGCGCAGACCGCGCCGACGAACGCGGCGGCGGGCAGCGCCCAGACGCCGGAGGGCTGCAGGAGCGCGGTGCAGCCGGCGGCAGCGAGGGCGGCGCCGCTGGAGACGCCGAGCAGGCCCGGATCGGCCAGCGGGTTGCGGAACAGGCCCTGCATGAGGGCGCCGCTGGCCGCCAGCGCGCCGCCGATCAGCGCCGCCAGGGCCACGCGCGGCAGCCGGATGCCGAGCAGGACGGCCTCGTGCAGCGGGTCGGCGCCGCGCTGGGCCAGGATGGCGGCCACCTCCCGCGGGGGGATCGCCACGGCGCCCGCGCTCGCCGACACGCCCACCAGCACGGCGAGCAGCGCGGCGAGCGCGAGGGCGCCGCTGCGGGGCGGGAGGCGGCCGGTCACGGCGTCAGCCGCGCGGCGAGCTCGGCGACGCCCTGGCCGGTGCGGGGGCCGAAGCCGAGCAGGAGCAGGTCGTCGAGCGCGACGACCCGCCGCTCGCGGCCCGCCGGGGTCAGCGCCACGCCCGGCTGTGCCAGGACGGCGTCCACGCCGCCGACCGAGGCCAGGCCGTGGTCGGTGAGCAGGATCACGTCCGGCGCCGCGGCCACGACGGCCTCGGCGGTGAGCGGGCGGTAGCCCGACCAGGCGTCGACGGCGTTCTCGCCGCCCGCCAGGGCGATCATCGCGCCCGCGGCCGTGTCGCGGCCGGCGACCTGCATCGCGCCGGCGCTGCGGGCGTACACGAACAGGACGCGCGGGGCGTCGGCGGGTCGGACGGCGGCGAGGTCTGCGCGCAGCGCCGCGACCAGGGCGGCGGCGCGGGGCTCGGCGTCGAGGAGGCGGCCGAGGAGCGTGATCCGCTCTGCGGCGGCGTCGACGCCGGGAGCACCGGGCAGGATCACGACGCGGGCGCCGCTCGCGCGGAGCTGCGCGAGGACGGCGGGCGGGCCGGCGTCGTCCGGGGCGACCACCACGTCCGCACCGAGCGACAGCACACCCTCGGCCGTGAGGCTGCGGTAGTAGCCCAGCTGCGGCAGGGCGCGGGCCGCGGCCGGGAAGGTGCTGGTCACGTCGGTGCCGACGAGGCGGTCGCCGGCGCCGAGCGCGTAGGCCGCCTCGGTGAGGCCGCCCGACAGGACCACGAGCGTGTCCGTGCGCGCGACCGTCACCGTCGCGCCGGTGGCGTCGGTGACGGTGCCCGCCCAGGCGGCGGCGCACAGGGCGAGGATCACGGCGTCACCGGCGCCCAGCGGGCCGTGAAGGTGCCGTCGTCGTAGCTCGTGAGCTGGAGCTTGAACGCGCCGCCGTCGGAGGTGCGGAGCACCAGCACCTGGTCCTTGGGGCTGACGACGTGGGTGACGGGATCGTAGTCGTACCACTCGGCCAGGGCCAGCGCCCCGGCGGCGTCGGTGACCCAGCCGTCGGCGGGGGCGGCGGTGATCGCGTCGAAGTCGGCGGCGTCGAGGACGGCGACCTCGACCCCGCCGGCGCCGCTGACGCCGCCGCCGAGCGTGAGGACGGTGCGGGCCAGGCCCAGGTCCCAGGCGTCGCTGGTGGCCGGGTCGGGCGGGGCGAGGGCGAGGTCGAGGCCCAGGCGCAGGTACACGGGCGCGGCGGCGTCGGCGGCGACGACCGTGGCGGTGACGGAGCCGTCGGCCTCGTGGACCACCGACAGCGGCCCCGCGTCGGGCAGCGGGCCCCAGGTGAAGCTCGGGTGGCCGGAGACGCCGTAGCCGTCGTAGTAGCCGTCGAAGCGGACCCGCCACGCGGCGCCGGCGCGATCCCGCACCACGTAGGTCCGGTCCGCCGGCGACAGCGTGTGGGTGACGTAGTCGTAGTCGTACCAGGCACCGAGGGCGTACTGCGGGATGCCGTCGCCGTCGGCGTCGGGGGCGTCGGCGACGAAGCCGGCGGCGGGCGGCCAGGCGAGGGCCTCGAACGGGACGTGGTCGAGCGCGGCGGCGTCGACGCCGGCGCTGCCGGAGACGCCGCCGTCGGCGGCCACCTCCTCGCGGCGGAAGCCGAGGTCCCAGTCGCCCGAGGTCGCCGGGTCGGCGGGGGCGACGACGGTGCGGGTGGCGAGGTCGAACCAGGTGAACGCGGCCTCGTCGGTGGCGTCGACCTCGGTGGTCCAGGTGCCGTCGCCGTTGTCGACGGTCACCGCCGCGCCGACCCCGACGTCCACGGTGCCGGTGTCCGTGTCGGCGTCGGCGTCGGCGTCGGCGTCGCTGTCGGCGTCCGCGTCGGCGTCGCTGTCGGCGTCGGCGTCCGCGTCCGCGTCGGTGTCTGCGTCGGCGGTGCCGGTGTCCTTCGGGTCCTCGTCGCCGGAGCAGGCGACGAGCAGCGCGAACGCAGCGTACAGGGGCTTCATGGGGCGTCTCCCGCGGTGAGCGGCCCGGCGCGCAGGCGGATCCGCGCGGGCGTGCCGTTGTCGTCGTAGTAGGCGAGGAAGGCGAGCCGGTGGACGGCGCCCTCGGTCGTGCGCACGAGCCAGGTGCGGTCGGCGGGCGTCAGCTCGTGGGTGGCCTCGTCGTAGTCGTACCAGTCGGCCAGGGCGTACTCGGGGACGCCGTCCCCGTCGGCGTCGGGGAGGTCGCCCTGCCAGACGAGGCCGTCCGGGACGCTGCGGACGTCGTCGAACGGCACGCCGTCGAGCGCGGCGACCTCGACCCCGGCCTCGCCGTGCAGCGCGACCTGGAACCGCTGGAAGCGGAGGTCCCAGGCGGTCCCGTCGGGATCGGCGGCCGGGTCGAGGGCGTCCAGGTCGAGGCCCACCCAGGCGTCGTAGGCGGTCGCGTCGACGACCAGCTCGGCGACGGGCAGCGCGACGGGCGCCGCGGTGTCGCCCGTGTCGGGCGTCCCGGGGGTCACGACGACCACCGTGTCGGTGTCGGCGGGGGGCGGGCCCGGATCGAGGCTGTCGGACAGGTCGGGCAGGCAGGCGCCCAGGGAGAGCAGCGGCAGCAGGCGGGTCATCGCGGTGCTCCCGTGGCGAGGTCGAGGCCCGCGTAGACGAGCCGCGGGGGGACGGGCAGCAGCTGCGGATCCCCGGCGCCGAGCAGGTTGTCGACGCCGGCCGAGAGGCGCATCCCGCGGGACACCGGCTGCTCGAGACGCAGATCGACCAGCGCATGGGGCGGGGCGTCGACGCGGCCGGCGTCGAGGTACAGCGGGCGAGGGCCGACGAGCATCGAGCGGGCGGTGAGCCGCGGCCCGTCGGCCCCGGCGGCCAGGCGGAGCGCGAGGGTGCCGCGCACGGGCGCGCGCCCCTCGAGCGGGCGGTCGGCGGTGAGGTCGTCGGCGTCGAGGAGGGTCAGGCTCGCGTCGAGGCCGACGGCAGGCCCCGGCTGCAGGCTCGTGCCCAGGTCGAGCCCGCGGGTGCGCGCCTCGGCGACGTTGAGGTAGCCGTAGGTGACGAGCCCGGGCGCTTCGTCGAGGGTGCCGATCTGGACGAGGTCGTGCAGGCGGTCCTGGTGGGCCGACAGGGAGAGAGACACCGCCGGGGCGGGCGTCCACTCGGCGCCGAGGGTCAGGGACAGGCTGCGCTCGGGGTCGAGGTCGGGGTTGCCCGCGACGCGGTAGCCGGCGGCGGCGTTGTCGAACGACAGGAGCAGCTCGCGGAACGAGGGCGCGCGCCAGCCGCTGCCCGCGCTGCCGCGCAGGGTCAGGGTGCGCACGGGGTCGAGGCGGAGGCCGAGGGAGGGCGCCAGCGCGCCGCCGAACCAGGAGTCGAGGTCGCCGCGGAGCCCCGGGACGGCGACCAGGCGCGGGTGCTCGGCGAGGCGCACCTCGTCCTGCACGTAGACGGCGCCGGTGAGCCGCTGGCCGCGCCCGCCGTCGAGGCGGTCGGAGCGGAGCAGGCCGGCGTCGCCCTCGAGGCCGAGGGTGAGGCGGTGGGGGCCGGCGAGGCGGTCCAGCTGGGCGTCGAGCTGCGTCAGCGTCTCGCGCGTCTCCTGGTAGGTGTCGAGGGGCGCGGCGTCGCGCTGGTCGGCCACGTACTGGTCGCGGAAGACCGAGGCGCCGACGGCGGCGGTGAGGCGGGAGCGGGCGTCGGGGAGCCAGGCGAGGTCGCCGCGGACGAGGGCGTCCTCGGTGAGGTTGCGGCGGTCGAGGACGGCGCCGCCGGTGGCGAGGTCCACGCCGCGGGCGTCGGTGCCCGTCCAGGCGCCGCGGGCGCCGAGCGTGAGGTCGGGCGTGGGGCGCCAGTCGGCGCGGAGGGCGCCGTCGAGCTGTTCGAGGGCGTTGCCGGTGGTCGCGGGGTCGGCGGGGGTGGCGTCCCAGGGGGCGGCGCCGTGCCAGCCGCCGTCGAAGCGGAGGCCGCCGCGCTCGCCGCCGGTGGCGAGGCCGAGGGCGGCGTCGCCGCGGAGGGGGCGCGCCGCGGGCGCTGAGCGAGGCCGAGGGCTGCGCGCGCGGCGGGTGACGATGTTGACGACGCCGCCGAGGGCGTCGGAGCCATACAGGGCCGAGGCGGCGCCCTCGACGATCTCGACCCGCTCGATGCTGTCGACGGGGAGGCGTGAGAGGTCGAGGGTGCCGTCCTTGCGGCCGACGACCCGCTGCCCGTCGACGAGGACCAGGGTGTGGACGGGCTCGAGGCCGCGGAGGCGGAGGGCGGCGCCGAAGAGGCCGCGGTCGACGGCGATGCCGGGCTGCTGCTCGAGGAGGGCGGCGAGGTCGCGGGAGCCGGAGGCTTCGATGGCGGCGCGGTCGATGACGGTGACGGCGACAGGGGCCTCGCCGAGGCGGCGGGGGGTGCGGGTGCCGGTGACGACGATCTCGTCGGGGTCGTCGGTGACGTCGGGGACGTCGGCGTCGATCCCGGGCGCCGCGCTGGCGATATTGAAAATGAATATCATTTTCATCTCCGGCCTGCGGCAGGAGTACCACGCGGCGTCGCCGGTGGGAAGCATGAATGAAAATGAAATTCATTATCGGCGACGGGGCGCCGCTCCGACGCGGACGTCGCCGGAGCTCGAACGACGGAGAGGCGTCGGGCGCGTTCGCGTCAAATGACGGAAAGGCGTCGGGCGCGTTCGCGTCATCGGGCCGGAGCCGCTCCCCGCGCTACCCCTCGACCCGCACCCACACCCCGTCCCGCGCCCGCAGCGTCACCGACGGCACCAGCTTCGGCGCGAACCCCGGCACCGCCCGGTACCGCCGCTCCGCCACCAGCACCGACAGCGCCAGCACCGCCTCCATCGTCGCGAAGTGGCTCCCGATGCACACCCGCGGCCCCCCGCCGAACGGCACGTACGCGAACCGCGGCAGCGACGCCGTCTCCGCCGGCGCCCCGCCCGGCCCCGGCAGCCACCGCTCCGGCCGGAACCGCGCCGGCTCCCGCCACCACCGCGGGTCCCGGTGCAGGATCCACGGCATCGTCACCACGTGCGTCCCCGCGGGCAGCGTCCGCCCCCCGAGCGTCACCGGCCGCACCGTCTCCCGCCCGAACCCCCACGCCGGCGGGTACAGCCGCAGCACCTCCTGCACCACCGCCGCCGTGTACGGCAGCGCCCCGAGGTCCGCCGCCCCCGGTCGCCGCCCGAGCGCCGCCCCCTCGGCCCGCACCGCCGCCTGCGCCTCGGGGTGCAGCGCCAGCAGCCACAGCGCGTACGACAGCGCCAGCGCCGTCGTCTCGTGCCCGGCCAGGAACAGGGTCAGCGCCTCGTCGCGCACCTGGGCGTCGTCCATGCCGCGGCCGTCCTCGTCCCGCGCCTCGAGCAGCCGCCACAGCAGGTCGTCCCCCGCCGGCCGCTGCCGCCGCTCGGCCACGAGCGACAGCACGAGCGCCTGCAGCTCCTCCGTGTGCGCTGCCGCCCGCCGCCGGTGCGCCCCGGGCACCCACGCGGGCACGAACCGCCACACCGAGCGCTGCTCCCGCTCGAACGCCAGCATCAGGTCCGTCAGCATCTCCCCGACCCGCGCGGCGGGCGCCCCCACCCCGACCCGCCGAACAGCGTCGCCAGCACGACCTCGAGCGTCAGGTGGGACATGAGCGGCGCCACGTCCTGCTCGCCGGGCGCGGGCAGGTGCGCGAGCGCCGCCCCGACCATCGCCTCGCCGTACACCGCGAGGTGCCGCGGCTGGAACGACGGCGCACACAGCTTGCGGTCGCGCCGCCAGGTCTCGCCCTCCGCCGTGAGCAGCCCGCTGCCGAGCACCGACGACAGCCCGCGCGTGATGTGGTCCTTCACGTAGGCGTCGCGGTCGGTCACCAGCATCCGCTCGACGTCCGCGGGATCCGACGCGAGCCACAGCTGCCCGAGCCGCAGCCACACGAAGTCGCCGTGCTCCCGCGCCAGGCTGGTGAAGAACGCGAGCGGCTCGCGCTGCCAGCGGCGGATGTGCCGCAGCGACGGCAACCCGCTCGGTCCGGGACGCGTGGGCTCGAGGATCGCGGCCTGCATGGGCACCTCCTGTGGGATGCTCTCCAGATATGAGCGTTTGCTCGGGTCCGGCACTCGCCCCGGACTCGGGTCTCGGGAGGGGAGGGGTGGCGCGCAGCAATGGGCGGCGAACGCCGAGACAGGACCGCGCACGCGCTACGGTCGACGCCGTGATCGAGGCCGCGGCTCGGATTCTGATCGACGACGGCTACGATCGCCTGACGACCAACCGCGCCGCGGAGCGCGCCGGCGTCAGCATCGGCACGCTGTACCAGTACTTCGGGAACAAGGAGGCCATCGTCGAGGCCCTGGTGCAGCGCATCGCCGACGAGCGGATCTCCGCGTTCGGCGACACGCTGCGCGCGCTCGCCGAGCAGGACCTGCCGCTGCACGAGGCGGTGGAGGTGCTCCTCGACGGCACCCTCGCGGCGATGCGCGTCCGCCCGGAGCTGTCGCGCCGCCTGCTGCTGGAGGCGCCGCGCGGGGGCCGCCTCGACCTCGAGCACGCCTGGGTGGCGCGCTGCATCGAGCTCGTCCGCGCGGTGATGTACCGCCGGCGCGATCGCTTCCGCGAGGGCGACGTCGAGCTGATGGCCTCGGTCGCCGTCACGGGCGCGTTCGCCGTCCTGCAGGACGCCGCGGCCCACCGCCCCGAGCTGCTCGAAGGCGACGTGCTCCGCGACGAGCTGACCCTCCTCGCGTCCCGCTACCTGTCGCCCGAGTAGCCGCGCGCGCGACGTGTTACCCCGCGCCCTCCACCCGACGCGGGAGCGAAACGATGAAGCTGTCCGACCTCAAGGTCATCGTCACTGGCGGCGCGAGCGGCATGGGCCGCTGCTTCTCCCTGGAGCTGGCGCGCGGCGGCGCCGCCGTCATGGTCGCCGACCTCGACCAGGCGAAGATGGACGAGGTGGTCGCCGCCGGCCGCGAGCTGCCCGGCAAGATCGTGGCCCGCAAGGCCAACGTGGCCGACGAGGCCGACGTGGCTGCGCTGATCAACGCCGCCCACGACGAGCTCGGCGGCCTCAACGGCCTCGTGAACAACGCGGGCATCTTCCGCGACGGCCTGCTCGTGAAGAAGGACAAGGAGTCGGGCGCCATCAAGCGGATGTCGCTCGACCAGTGGAACGCGGTCATCGCCGTCGACCTCACCGGGCCGTTCCTGTGCACGCGCGAGTTCGCCGCGAAGATGATCGAGACGGGCACGCCGCAGTCGTGCATCGTCAACATCAGCTCGGTCTCGCGCCACGGCAACCAGGGCCAGAGCAACTACTCCGCGGCCAAGGCCGGCCTCGTCGCCGACACCAAGCTGTGGTCGCAGGAGCTCGCGCGGTACGGCGTGCGCGTCGGCGCCATCGCCCCGGGCTTCGTCGACACCCCGATCCTCCAGGGCATGCGCCCCGACGTGCTCGAGGGCATGCTGAAGGGCGTCCCCCTGCGCCGGGCCGGCAAGCCCGAGGAGATCTTCGCCGCGGTGAAGTTCATCTTCGAGTGCGACTACTTCACCGGCCGCTGCGTCGACGTGGACGGCGGCCTGTCGATGTGATCGCCCGCGCCCTGCCGGCGGGCGACGGCCCTACCGGCGGGTGTGCTCGAGGTACTTCATGCGCGTCTCGTAGAGCACGGCCTCGATGAGGCGCGCCTCCTCGTCGTCGAGGTTGCCCTTCGACTTGTCGTGGAGCACGCCGAGCAGGTCGATCGTGTGCTTGGCGAGCGGCAGGTCGATCTGCGCACCGGGCCCCTCGCCCAGGTGGCTCATCGCCGAGGTCGCGAGCGACACGACGAAGCTCGAGAACGTGACGGGCGGCAGCTCGCGCCCCGGATCGCTCCCGGTGGCCTCGCCCTCGTTGCCAGTGTGCGCCACGGCCCCTCCTCCTGCGGTCGTGGCCTGCAGTAAGCGCCGATCCGGTCCCGACAACCCCCCCCGGGTTGTCGCCGGACGGAGACGCCGATACGGGGGCGTTCCATGCTCACCACGACCCGCACGCGCCGCTGCGCCCTGCTGTTGCTGCTCGCGTCGCTGCTCGCGTCGCTGCTCCTGGCGCTCGCGGCGCCGCCCGCCTCGGCCGCCCCGGCCGGCAAGCGCCGCCCGCCCACGGCCGAGGAGCTCTACGACCAGGGCCTGCGCCAGATGCGGCGCGGCTACTACACGAAGGCGCTCGAGTCGTTCAACCGGGTGCGGAACTACCACCGAGACGATCCCATCTCGGTGAAGGCGCAGCTCGCCATCGCCGACCTGCACTACAAGAAGGGCGACTTCGAGCAGGCCAAGTTCGCCTACGAGGAGTTCGCCTCGCTCCACCCGCGCCACGAGTCGCTCGACTACGTGACCTTCCGCATCGGGCAGTCGATCTACCGCCGGGCGCCGAAGTTCGCCGGGCGAGACCAGACGGCCACGAAGTCGGCGGTCAACGTGTGGACGGGCTTCGACGCTCGGTTCCCCGACTCGCAGTACGTCGACGACGTGAACAAGCTGCTCACCCGCGGCCGCAACCGGCTCGCGAGCAAGGAGCTCCACGTCGCGAGGTTCTACGCGCGGAAGGACAGCTGGGGGGCCGTGCGCAACCGCGCGGAGTACCTGCTGCGGCGCTACCCCGACACGCCGCAGGCGCCCAGGGCGCGCTTCCTGCTCGGCAACGCGCTCCACGCCTGGGGCGAGGTCGACGCCGCGACCGAGGTCCGGGCCGCGATGGCCGAGCGCAACCCCGACTCGAAGTACCTCCACCGGCTCGACCGCGTGCTGGCGCGTCCCGCGGGAGAGCCGCCCGACGAGAAGATCTTCATCCGTCCGTACCGGATCCGCGGGCTCGTGCCGCAAGGGGCGGGGGGCGGCGCCTGACGGCCGGTGCTGGTCACTCCGCTCGCGCAATCGCCGTTGACATTCGCGTCCGCGACCGGGTACTTGTGCCGCTATTCTTCGGGAACCCCATTCATCGGGAGGAGACATGACGCGGTATCTGGGCATCCTGGCCCTGGCGACGATCGTCGCGGCCTGCTCGGGCGACAAGGGCTCGACGAACGACACGGGCGCGACCACCAACCCGGGCGACGACGACGACGATGACAGCGCGTGCACCAACAGCGCGACCGCGGTCTTCCCGACCCAGGGCGACGCCGACGTGTACTACCGCACCAAGGTGCGCTTCGCCCTCGACACCGAGGATGCGACGGCCGCCATCGCGGTGACCGACAACGCCGGCACCGAGGTGCCCGGCAGCTCGACCGTGACCGGCAAGGAAGTGCTGTGGACCGGCAGCGCGCCGCTGTCCCCGAGCACCGAGTACACCGCCACCGCCTCCTACGAGTGCGGCAACAGCGCCATCACCTTCACCACGAGCACCACCGGGAGCCCGACCGAGGTCGACGTGACCGGGTCGACCTTCGCGCTCGACGTGGCGAACGGCCAGTGGCTCGAGCCGGCCGGCGTGGGCACCCTGCTCGCCAGCCAGCTCGGCGACACCCAGATCTTCGTGTCCCCGACCGCGGTCGACGCCGCGTCGGTCACCATGTTCGGCGCCATCGGCTCCGGCGGCACCCAGGACCTCTGCTCGCCGAGCATCCCGTTCCCGGCGGCCGACTTCGAGGATCCCTACTTCTCGCTGCAGTCGGACCTGCTGCCGCTCGTCATCTCGGGCTTCGTGATCAACATCCAGGACCTCGATCTGTCGGGCGCGTTCTCGCCGGACGGCACCCGGATCCAGGGCGCGTCGCTGCGCGGCTCGGTCGACACCCGCCCGCTCGGCGAGGTCTTCGACCTCGGCACCGCCGAGGACGCCGTGTGTCAGTTCGTCGCCGGCATCGGCGTGAACTGCGTGGCCTGCTCCGACGGCTCGGGCGACTACTGCCTGTCGGTGCTCGTCGAGAACATCGAGGCGCCCGTCATCAACGGCCTGACGCTCCAGGAGCGCACCGAGGACGACATCGCGCAGGACCCGACCTGCAACTGATCGCGGTCCGCGCGGGCGACCGCGCGGTCGGCTAGGGTAGAGGCCGGGCTCCGAGGGGGCCCGGCCTTCTGGCATCCGAACACACCGATCCCCCCGACGAGGCGGACCCGCGACCGCCCGACGATCCGGGCCTGGCGCCCGTTGGAGCGAACGATGCGCACGACGCGACTGTGGGTCATCCTGGCGAGCCTCGTCGCCTGCAACGGTGGCGACAAGGACACCGGCACCGACACCGACACCACGGTGACCGACGGCGATGCCGACGCCGACGCCGACTCGGACACCGACACCGACACCGACCTCGACTGCTACGCGACCATCGCGGCCGTCGACCCCGAGCCCGACGCGCGGCTCGTCCCGGTCGACCAGGTGGTGACCGTCACCTTCTCCGAGGCCATCGCGCCGAGCCAGCCCTGGTCGCTCGAGGTCGTCCCGGCCACGGGCACCGCCACGCTCGCCGCCGACGGCCTCTCGGCGAGCTGGACGGGCAGCCTCGAGCCCGACACCGAGTACACCATCAACGCCGCGGTGTGCGAGGCCACGGGCACCACGAGCTTCTACACCATCGCCCCGCCCGTCGATCCGGCCGATCTGCTCGGGAAGACCTACTCGGTCGTGTGGGACGACATGCAGGTCGATCAGCCGGGCAACGGCGCTGCCGTGAAGCTCCTCATCCAGATCGACTACATCCTGGCGCAGATCCTCGACATCGACACCACCACCATGGTGGCCGACTCGATCGGCACGGTCGGGGTCGACGACGGCTACGGCGGGATCTACCCGGACTGCAACGTCGCCGTGAACCAGACGGCCGACTTCTCGCAGAACCCGTACTTCTCGATCACGGGCGACATCGACATCATCGTCAACGGCGCGGGCGACACCGCCACCGTCGAGGACTTCGAGCTGCTGGCCCGGGTCTCGCCCGACGGCACCGAGCTGTCGCAGATCCACATCTCGGGCGCCATCGCCACCGAGACCGTCATCGCCGACGCCGACTGCTACAGCCCGACCGTCCAGGTGCTCAACCCGACCTGCGTGCCGTGCACCACTTCCGACACCGGCCTGTGCATGCTGTTCGAGGCCCAGGCCACGCTGGCCGAGGAAGTCCCGCTCGACCTCGGCGCCACCTGCGCCCTGTGAGCGCGTGAGCCGACCCCGGCCGCCCGCGGCCTCGCGCATCGAGGTCGTGAACGCGCCGCGGGCGCCGCTGCGCGACCTGTACCACGCGTTCCTGCAGTGGCCCTGGCCGGTGGCGCTGGGCGCCATCGCCGCGGCGTGGGTCGCCCTCAACGGCGCCTTCGCCGTCGCTTACCTCGCGGTGGGCGGCGTCGACCGCCGCGGGCTTCGCCGACGCCTTCCACTTCAGCGTCCAGACGCTGGCGTCCATCGGCTACGGCGTGATGCACCCGACCACGCCGGCCGCGAACCTGCTCGTCGACCTCGAGGCCGGCGTCTCGCTCATCGTCACGGCGCTGGCCACGGGCCTCGTGTTCGCCAAGTTCGCGCGCCCCGTCGTCCGCGTGCGGTTCAGCGAGTGGGCCACCATCGCGCCGATGGACGGCGTCCCCACCCTGCGGGTCCGCGTGGGCAACCAGCGGGGCAACAACATCGTCGACGCGCAGCTGCGCATCGTGCTGGTGCGCACCGAGCGGCTGCCCGAGGGCAACACGTTCTACCGCCTGCTCGACCTGAAGCTCGCGCGCAGCCAGGCGCCCGCGCTCGCCCGCTCGCTCATGATGCTGCACCCCATCGACGCCGACAGCCCGCTGTTCGGCGCCACGCCCGAGTCGCTCGCCGACGACGAGATCGAGCTCATGGTCACCGTGTCGGGCACCGACGACCTGTCGCTGCTGCCCGTCCACGCCGGCCACAACTACGCCGACGGCGCCATCGCCTGGGGCCACCAGCACGCCGACGTGCTGACCGAGCAGGACGACGGCACGCTCGTGCTCGACGTGGCGAAGTTCAACGTGATCGAGCCGACGCAGCCGACGCCGACGTTCCCGTATCCGCGCTGACGGGCAGCGGGAGCGCCAGCGCCTCCGCGATGGCCGCGAAGTCGGGCGGCGGCGCGGCGACGAAGCGCATCGGCGCCCCGGTGCTCGGGTGGGTCAGGGCGAGCTGCCAGGCGTGCAGCATGGGGCGCTGGCCGGACGGGTCGGTGCGGCCCCGCAGCGTCGCCGGCAGCGGGCTGCTGCCCTTCCACGCGTACAGCCCGTCGCCGAGCAGGGGGCAGCCGAGCTCGCGCAGGTGGACGCGCACCTGGTGGGTGCGGCCGGTCTCGAGGCGCGCCTGCACGAGGCCCACCCGACCCTGGCGCGCGAGCACGACCCAGTGGGTGACGGCGCGCTTGCCGCGGGCCGGGTCGTCGGTGCTGGCATAGCGCAGGCGGTCGCGCGGGTGGCGGGCGAGCACGCTGTCGCAGGTGCCGGCGTCGGCGGCGGGCGGGTCGTGGACCCAGGCGAGGTAGGTGCGGCCGGCGCTGTGGTCGGCGAACTGCGCGGAGAGGGCGCGGTGGGCGGCGTCGGTGCGGGCGACGACGACCAGGCCGCTGGTGCCGCGGTCGAGCCGGTGGACGAGCCCGGGGCGCTGCACCCCGCCGACGGACGACAGCCCGTCGAGGTGGTGCAGGAGCGCGTTCACGAGGGTGCCGTCGGCGTGGCCGGGGGCGGGGTGGACGACCATGCCGGCCGGCTTGTCGACGACGGCGATGGCGTCGTCCTGGTAGACGACGGGGAGCGGCAGCGCCTGCGGGACGACGTCGACGGGGGCCGGCGGCGGGACCTCGACCTCGACGGCGTCGCCGGCGGTGACCTTGGCGGCGGGCCGCACCACGGCCTGGCCGGCGACCCACACCCGGCCCTCGCCGATGAGGCGCGCGGCCTGGGCGCGCGACAGGGCGGGGACCCCCTCGGCGACGGCGACGTCGAGGCGCTGGCCCTTCGCGACGACGAACCGGTGGCGCTCGCCGTCACCTAGAGACGCGCCCAGGCATCCGCGCCCAGCGGATGCCTGGGCGCGTCTGGTGGAGTCGGAGGACGCGCGCCAGCGCGTTCTCCGACGTATTGAGCGAGCAAGCAAGCCGAATGCCTGCAAGACGGGGGTGCGGCGAAGCCGGACCCGCGATCGAGGCGGTGCATTCGGTGAAGCTTGCTGCGAGGTGACCCACGTCCACGGATGGTTGGCCGAGTCTCTAGCTGGCGCGGCCGGCCCGGCTCATGAAGCCGCCGACCACGGCCTCGGGGTCGAGGTGCAGCATGCGCGCGACCTCGCGGACGTAGCCCCGGACGAAGGTGGCGGCGGGGAGGCTCTCGTGGTCCTCGGCCTCGAGCGCGTCGAGGTAGCGGACGGAGATCCGGGTGTGGTCGGCGATGTCGGAGATGCGCAGGCCGAGCCGCTCGCGGACCACCTTGAGCAGCATGCCGCCGTAGCCGAACTCGTCGATGAGCTTCACCACGTCTTCGGCGGTGGAGCGCGCACCTGCGGGCGCGGCGGCGGCGGGGCGGGTCTGGCGCGGCGGCGACCAGGCCGGCGCCTCGAGCGCGGCCTCGACGGGGTGCTGGCGGGGTCGCCCGGGCTCGTGCCCACCGAGGGCGCTTCGTCGCCGATGCGCAGCGCCACGCCGACCTCGGGCGTGGCGTCGTCGCCGCCGTCGGCGCTGCTGCCGGGGCCACGAGCGGCACCGGCGCCCGCGCCATGCGCGCCACCTCGACGTGGGTGGTGGGCTCGCCGGGGACGGTGCGCGCGCCGCCGCCGAGGCGGGCCGCCTTGGGCGTGGTCAGGTCGTCGTCGCGGGACGAGGGTGGGGCGGCTCGTCGGCCGTGCCCGACGGCGCGAGCGGCAGCGACCCGATCTCGGTCATCCGCGCGGTGACGCGCAGCAGCTTGGCCGCCACGGCCGCCGCCGGGTGCACCAGCGCGTCGGACACCTCTTCCCAGACGGCCTCGGGCGACTTCGGGCGCTCGCCCTCGGTCCAGGTGAGGAGCACGTCGTAGCGCCGGCGCCGCAGGGGGTCGGACAGGACCTCCACGCCTCGTCGAGCCGCGCGCGCTGCAGGTCGAGCTGCAGGGCGCCGCCCTGCTCGACCAATGCGCGGCGGCGCTTGGCCAGTCGGGCCAGCGCGATCGTAGGCCGACCGGATGCGCGCTGCAGACGCCGCCCGGTCGACCCCGAGCTGTTCGTAGAACTCGCTCGTCATCGATCGTGTTCTACTGCGGAAGGACGACGGATGCCACCCGTTGCGCCAGCACTTCCGTCTGATCGTCCGTGACGGTGCGCAAATCGAGGAGCAACGCGCCGTCTTCGATGCGCGCCACCACGGGCGGGTCGCCGGTGCGCAGGGCGCGCGCCCGCTCGTCGGGCGACCGGACGGGGACGCGCACCGCCGCCGAGGGCAGGGGCGTCTCGGGCAGCGCGCCGCCGCCGGCCACCGACGCCGCCTCGACCACGGCCACGTCGCAGCCCGCGGCGCGCAGCGTGTCGGCGAGGCGCTCGGCGCGCGCGCGGAGGTCGCCGGGTCGGCGGAGAGCATCTGCACCACCGGCGGGGCGCGCCCGGCGGCGTGGTCGCCGAGCGTGGCCTCCAGGGCGGCGACCCTTGTCGACGCGCAGCGCCCGGTACATGGGGTGCTTCCGCAGCCGCTCCACCACGGCCGCCGCCCCGAGGACGAGCCCGCCTGCGGCCCGCCGAGCAGCTTGTCGCCCGAGGCGCAGACCAGGTCGAGGCCGCTGCCCACGACCTCGCCGAGCGCCGGCTCTCCGGCCACCCCGGCGGCGCCGGAGCCCAGGTCCTCCACCACGAGCACGTCGCGCTCCCGCCCCACGGCCACGAGCTCTTCCCGGGAGGGCGCCTCCACGAAGCCCACCGTGCGGAAGTTGGACGGGTGGACCCGCAGCAGCACGGCGGTGTCGGGGCCGATGGCGCGGGCGTAGTCGGCGGCGCGGGTGCGGTTGGTCGTCCCGACCTCGACCAGGCGCGCGCCCCCGCGGCGATGACCTCGGGGACGCGGAAGGAGCCGCCGATCTCGACGAGCTCCGCGCGAGACGACGACCTCGCGCCCCGCCGCCAGCGCGGTGAGGGCGAGCAGCACGGCGGCGGCGTTGTTGTTGACCACCAGCGCGGCCTCGGCGCCGAACAGGTGCCGCGCCTGGGCCGTCACCCCCGACAGGCGCCCGCCGCGCCGGCCCGCCGCCAGGTCGATCTCGAGGTCGCAGTACCCGGCCACGCGCATCGCGGCCGCGCGCGCCGACGCCGACCACGGCGCGCGTCCGAGGTTCGTGTGCACGACGACGCCGGTGGCGTTGATGACGCCCTGCAGGCGCCCCGCCACGAGCAGGCGGGCGCGCGTGTGCACCCGCTGCACGAGGTCGGCCGGCACGGTGGCGCGGTGGCCGGCGAGCAGCTCGGCGCGCAGCTCGGCCAGCACCTGGCGCGCCGCGCCGACGGCGACGGGGTGGGGGAGCGTGGCCAGCAGCGGGTCCCGCACCAGGACGTCCACCTTCGGCAGCGCCCGCAGCGCCTCTGCGCTCACGGCCGCGGCTCCCACAGCTCCGACGGCCGCACGCGCCAGCCCGTCTTCGGCATCAGCGCGCGCGGCGGGATGTCGAAGGTGCCGGTGCGCTGGTAGTTCTGCTCGACGCCGAAGCCCATGGGCTGCCGCCCGCCCTTCACCACGCAGCTCCAGCGGTGGGCCTCGGCCGCCTCGGTCAGGCGGGCGATGCCGTCGAAGAACGGGCCGTCGGGGTAGCGGATGTCCCAGATGGCGATGAGGTGCGGGGACGGGGCGCGGCCGGCCTGCACGGGCAGCCAGGCGGCGTACGGCGACAGGATGGGGCCGTCGGGGCAGGCGCGCAGGCGCTCCACCACGGCCTCGCCGGCGGCGCGGTCCTCGGCGCTGGGCAGCACGTCGTCGACCTCGAGCAGGCGGTCGAGCCAGGCGACCTGCAGGACGAGCCACCCGGCCGACGACAGGGCGACGGCGGGGCCGGGCAGCCAGCGGCGCGCCTCCACGACGGCGACGCCCAGCCCCAGGCACAGGGCGAGGTGGCCCGGCATGAGCACGTTCAGGAAGCCGCCGTTGTGGCCGCGCATCCAGGTGGCGACGACGAGCGCGGTGCCGCCGACGCCGAAGGCCGTCCACCAGCGCCAGTCGGGCGCCGCGCGCCGCCGGACGGCGAGGTCCACCGCGAGCACCAGCGCGTACGCGACGCCGGCCCCGAAGGCGGCGCCGATCGCCGCCGCCGTCACCGCCAGCACGCCCGGCGACGGCATCGCCACGCCCGGCACCTGCGGGTCGACGAGCACCCAGCCCACGGCCCCGACGGCGGCGACCGCGGGCAGCGCGAGCAGCATCGGGCGCGGCACCTCGGGGCGCAGCCGCAGGAGCGCGGCGAGCAGCCACGCCGACGACGCCACCGCCGCGGGGCGCAGCCAGCTGCCGAGCTCGCCGGGGGTCCTGGGCACCACGCGCGCGCGATGACGGGGTGCGTGGCCGGCACCACGATCAGGTACTCGAGGAACCGGCCGCCGGTGGCGAGCGTCATCGCCAACGTGAACAGCAGGCCCGGGCCGGCCGAGGCGGCGCCGAAGCGCAGGGCCGCGGCGCGCCCGTCGCGCAGCCAGAGGCCGAGCGCCAGCGGCACGCCGAAGGCCGCGCTGTGGTGCTTGACGGCGAACGCGGCGAACAGGAGCAGCCCCGACGCGATCTCGGCCCCGCGGCGCCGCTCCAGCGCCGCCGCGATCGACGCCGTCAGCAGGCCGATGGCCAGGCCGTCGGGCCGGACGAGGTCGTAGAAGGCGCCCGAGGCCCGCCAGCAGCCGAGGAAGCAGCAGGCCACGATCAGGCCGACGAGCGCCTGGCCGCGCCGGGCGAAGATCCAGGTCGTCGCCGCGCAGCACAGCAGCACGCCGAGGACCGAGACCACGCGCCCGGGCGCGTAGTCGAGGCCGGTGACGGGCGACAGCGCGGCCAGCACCGCCGGGTAGCCGGGCGGGTAGACGTAGGGGACCCAGTCGGGGCCGGCCTCGGGGTACAGCGGCAGGCCGTGGGTCAGCCGCCAGGCGTGGCCCAGCATGCCGCCCTCCATCCACTCGAGGTCGAACGGGTGGCCGATGCGGGCGGCGAAGCCCCGCAACACGCGCCCGGCGAGGTAGAGGGCGGGGAGGAGCGGCAGCAGGTCGAAGGCGCGGTGCCAGCCGGGCGAGGACGAGCGCGAGGTCACAGCGCTTCGCTCGCGTGGGACAGGAAGAAGGTGGTGAAGATCACCGAGAACACCCAGACGGCGAACGGCACCAGGATCAGCACCATCAGCAGCACCTGGCAGCCGAACTGCACGCCCATCGGCTCCCGCGGCGGCGGCGGGTGGCGCTCGCGGACGCGCGCGGCGGCGGTGTCGCGGTCGACCCGGCCGTCCGGCCCGGTGACGGTGCCGTCGGGCGCGAAGACGTAGCCGTCGAGGGTCCACGGGATGGGCGTCCCGTCGCCCACCATCGGCTGCCCGCACGCCGGACACACGGCCACGACCCGGTCGCCCTGCGCCAGCACCACGTCGAGCGCGTGGCGCGCGGGGTCGGGCACCCGCCGCGACCCGCCGGGCGCGAGGACCGTCCGCTCGCCGTCGGCCCACTGCTCCTCGCGGTGGCACCCCGTGCACCGCACCCGCTGCCCGCTCACGGGCCCTTGTCCTCGTACTGCACGGTCCCGCCGTCCTCCGACCGGATCTCCCACTTCCCGACCTTCTCGCCCTTGCGGTACTGCCCCGAGGTCCGCACCGTCCCGTTCGGCCAGTACGCCGACCACAGGCCGTCGGGCTTGCCCTCGGCGTAGCGGCCCTCGGAGAGCACCTGGCCGTTCTCGTGCCAGCGCGTCCACAGGCCGGTCTCGGCGCCGAAGGCCATGCGTCCCTCGAACATCCTGGCGCCCGACGGGTAGAAGCCCTGGAACGCGCCGTGCTTCACGCCGCCCTTCCAGTGCTCGACCACGACGAGCTGCCCCGCCTCGGTGTACTGCCGGGCCTCGCCCTCGCGGCGCCCGGCGACCCAGGTGTCTTCGGTGTGCACCTGGCCGTTCGGCCAGAACACGCGCTCGAGGCCGTCCTTGTCGCCGGCCGCCCACTCGATCTCCGAGGCGGGGCCGCCCGCCTCGTCGAAGGTGCGCTCCAGGCCGTCGAGCTGGCCGTCGACGTAGGTGGCCTCGCGCTCGAGCGCGCCGTTCGGCCGGAAGGTCTGCCAGACGCCCTCCTCGCGGCCGGAGCGGTAGCGGCCCGTGCGCTCCTTGCTGCCGTCGGGGCGGTACAGGACCCAGGGGCCGTCGCGGACGCCGGCGACGTACCGGCCCTCCGCCGCGAGCGCGCCGTTGTCGTGCCACACCTTCCAGGGGCCGTACTTCACGCCGTTGATGAACTCGCCCTGCGACTCGAGCTTGCCGTTCGGGTGCCAGTAGGTCCACTGGCCCTCGGAGCGCGCGACGACGTAGGTGCCGACGAACCACTTCTGGCCGTTGTCGTGCCACCAGGTCCAGTCGCCGTGGCGCTTGTCGTCGACGTAGGTGCCATCGCTCTCGGGGGCGCCGTTGGGGAAGAAGGTGCGCCAGCGGCCGGTCTTCTCGCCGTCCTCCCAGCTGCCCTCGGCCAGCACGGTGCCGTCGGCGGCGTAGTCGGCGGACGGGCCCTGGGCGCGGCCCCGGTCGTCGAGGCAGCGCACGGCGGTGCCCTGCGGCCAGGCGGCGCCGTCCGGCGTGGTGCCGGCCGGACAGTCCCACGCCGCGGCCGCGCCGGGCGCCAGGACGCCGACCAGGGCGAGCAGCGGCCGGCGGGGCAGGGTCACGGCGCGGGCGAGGCCCCCTCGCCGGCGTCGCCGCCGCCCTCGGTGCGGGGCTCGCGGGCGACGAAGCCGTCGACGGCGGCGGCCACCTCGCGCCCCTCGCCGCCCGTCCACCCGACGGTGGGTGCGGGGCTGCCGAGCGACCGCCACCAGGCGAGCAGCTCGGGGTCGACGGGCAGCACCACCACCCGCTGCCAGTCCTCGAGGAGGAGCAGCGGCACGCCGGCGCGGCCCTCGGGCTGCAGCGACGAGACGAACCAGACCTCGCCGCGCCGGTCGCCCTGGCGGACGAGCAGGCGCCACAGGCCGCCCATCTCGGACGACAGCGTCTCGAGGGCCGGGTGGGCCGTGGTCTCGCGGCGGGTCGGGCCGCGGAGGACGCGGAACAGCTCCCAGCCCGCGCCGAGCACCGCCGACGCCACGTCGGTCACCGCGCCCACGTCGGGCCCGCCGAAGCGGTCGGCGATGGAGCCCGGCTGCTCGAGCAGCGCGCGGGTCTGGCCGCCGGCCGTGGCGGCGCGGATGGCGAGGGTGGTGGCCTCGGGCAGCGTCTGGTCGGCCTCGGTGGCCTGGTCGACGGCCTGCAGGACGGCGGCGGTGTGCGCGTCGTCGAGCTCGAGGCGGCCGATGATGCGCATGGCGCGGTCGGGGCGGCGGAACGACTTGATGGCCTCGACCAGGCCGGCCGTGTCGACGGACTCGGCGCGGAGGAGGTCGGCGAGCCGGTCGGGCGCCTGGGCGTGGCCGTTGTCGGCGGCGGGGGTGGCGCGCGCGGCGGGGCCGGCGGCGGCGAGGGCGGCCAGGATGGCGTCGTCGTCGCCGTCGGCGTCGAGGACGGTCAGCCCGTCGGCGGCGGCGGCCTGGCGCAGCCCGGCGTTGCCCGAGCCCGTGGCGAGCAGCAGGGTGCGGGCGCAGAGGCCGCCGAGCCGCGCGGCGAGCTCTTCGGCCTTGCCGGGCGGGTAGGCGTCGGTCGCGTGGGGCGCGACGGCGAGCATGCGCTCGGTGCCGTCGGCGTCGGTCACGCGGAGCGTCCACAGCTTGCGGTCGTCGGGCTCGCCGCGGGACAGCACCCCCCGGCGCATGCCGCCGAGCGTGAGCCCCGCGGCGCGCGCGCGGCGCATCAGGCGGACGAGGCGCTGGTACGGCCACTCGTCGTACGCCTGGACCGCGACGGCCGAGGCCCGGCGGAGCTCCTCGACGGCGGCGCCGGTCTGGGCGGCGTCGCTGTCGACCGTGGCCAGCGCGACCACGCCCACGAGCCAGGGGGCCGGGGCGCCGGCGCCGTGGGCCGCGACGTGCTGCCGGAGCGCGGCGGCGGCCAGGGCGTCGATCTGGTCGGGGTGGGCCGCGGCGAAGTCCTCGATCGCCTTGATGCGGGCGGCGCGCCGGGTCGGGACCGGGCCGCCGAGCAGCTGTGCGAGCGGATCGTTCGGGTCGTCGGCCCGGCCGGCGCCCGGGTTGCCGATGCCGGCGGCGCGGGCGAGCTCCTGGCGCACGGCGTCGACCGCGGCGGGCAGGGCCGCGGCGTCGCCCGCGGCGGCGGCGGACAGCTGCGCGTAGGTGCGGACCAGGGCGGCGCCGGCGCTGCGGGCGCCGTCGAGCAGGCGGAGCACCTTGTCCCACTCGCCGGCGGCGGCGGCGCGGCGGGCCTCGGGCAGGCTGTTGGCGGGGCCGTCGGCGCCCTTGGTGCGCTTGGCCTCGCGGGTGGGGCGCTCGCCGCGCTCGGGGCGGTCGCTGCGGTCGCGGCTCGGGCGCTCGCGGGTGGGGCGCTCGCGGCGGTCGCGGTCGCGCTCGCGGCGGGGGAGGGTCAGGCGCGGGGCGGACTCTCCGAGGCTCTGCAGGTAGCCGCGCGCGGCCTCGATCTCCTCGCCGGAGGCCTCGGGAGCGGTCTGGCACAGGGACAGCAGCTGGCGCGCCTCGTTGACCGCGCGGTCGCGGTCGCCCAGCATCGCGTGCAGCCGCGACACGAGGAAGGTGGCGCGCCGGGTGGCGGGCACGTCGGTCAGGTGCTGGGCGCGCCAGCGGGCGGCCTCCACCAGGAGCGCGCGCCGGGCCTCGTCGGTATCGGCCGCTGCGATGCGATCGCTCCACATCTCGAACGGATGGCTCATCCCTCGCTCCGAAGCTGGGCGGACGCGCCCGTGGTGGGACCCGACCCGGCGCGGCACCGCATGATACTCGCCAGCTCGCGGGCCGCGGTGGCCGGGGGGGCGAGCTTGAGCGTGAGCATGCGCGGAGACCGTCCGGGGTCGAACGTCGGGCCGTGGGGGACCCCGTAATGGGTCGCGGCGCGCCGGGCGAGCCCACGGCGGTGCGGCGGGTGGTGCGGTGGCCCGAGGGCGCGCCCACCGACGACGTGCTCGCCCGGGAGGAGCCGCTGGAGATCCGGGTCGAGGACCGTGCCGTGGCCGTCACCATGCGCACGCCCGGGGCGGATCTCGATCTGGCGGCGGGGTTCCTGTTCACGGAGGGGATCGTGGACGGCGCCGACGACCTCGTCGCGCTCGAACACCTGCCCGGCGACGCCGACGGCAACACCGTCGTGGCCCGGGTCGCCGGCGGGGTCGAGGCCCACGCCGAGGCCGTGGAGCGGGCCACGCGCGCGCTGTACGCGACCAGCGCGTGCGGGATCTGCGGGAAGGCGAGCCTGGAGCGGATCCGGCTGCTGGCGCCGCCCGTGCGGCCCGTGGCGCTGGACCCCGAGGTGCTGCGGTGGCTGCCCGAGCGGCTGCGGGCCGCGCAGCCCGCGTTCGACGCCACCGGGGGGCTGCACGGGGCGGCGCTCGTGGCGCTCGACGGCGCGATCGAGGTCGTGCGGGAGGACATCGGGCGGCACAACGCCGTCGACAAGGTGCTCGGCTCGCGGCTGCGGGCGGACCGGGTGCCGGTGGACGACCGGGTGCTCGTCGTGACGAGCCGGGCGGGGTTCGAGCTCGTGCAGAAGGCGCGGATGGCGGGGGTGCCGGCGCTGGTGGCGATGGGGGCGGCGTCGGACCTGGCCGTCGACCTGGCGGTGGACGGGGGGATGGCGCTGGTGGGGTTCCTGCGCGAGGACCGCTACGTCCGGTACGCCTGACCCCTGCCCCGGCCCCAGCCCCGGGCCCCGCCCCCGCCCCCGCCCCCGCCCCCCCGCCCCCCCCCCCCCGCCCCCCCCCCCCGCCCCCCCCCGCGCCCCCGCCCGGCGTGCGG
>JAWKRQ010000064.1:0-49763 GCA_041389545.1 Myxococcota bacterium
CGGCGAAGTTCAGGCTGGTGGCCAGCGTGCCCTGGTGCTCGTAGAAGTACGCTGGATTGGCGACGGCCACAGCGACGCCCATCAAGCGCCCTTCACCGTCGATCACGGGTCCGCCTGAGTTCCCCGGGAGCAGCGCATTGCTGATCGTCAGGCGCGTGGGGTTCCCGCTCAGGCCGCTGACACTCTTGACCATCCCTTCGCTGGCGACGGGATTCAGCTCGAACGTCTCGGCCAGCGGATAGCCGAGGACGAGGGACGTCTCGCCCATCCTCGAAAGGCCGAGCCCTCGCGCGACGAGGGGCGGACCGAGTTCGTCCAGTGCGCACCCGCTTTCCAGTGTGAGGAGGGCGAGGTCGTTGGCATCGTCGTGCTTGAGCACCCGTGCCGGGCACGCTTGTCCGTCCAAGGAGACGTACAGCTCGTCCGCACGCTCGACGACATGGTTGTTCGTGACGAACAAGCCGGGCCGGTGGAAGTGGAAGCCGGTCCCGCTGACCGTCGTGGTGGCGCTGGCTGCAACGGCGAGGGCGATGAACAACATGTCCCCACCCTAGTCGACAGCGCACCGCTGGAAGACGCCGGATGGCCCAAGACTCCCGCCGGTGCGCCGTTTCACTCCCGTTACGGCTCGGCCGCTGGCGCCCCGAACCCGTCCTCGAGCCACTCCCCCGGGTCCACCGCCACCTCCGCGACCTCCATCCCCCAGTGCAGGTGCGGCCCCGTGCTCTGGCCCGTCGACCCGAGGAGCCCCAGCGGCTGCCCCGCCGTCACGCGCTCCCCCTCCTTCACGTCGATCCGGTCGAGGTGGTTGTAGGAGGTCGTCACCCCCTGCCCGTGCCCGAGGATCACCACGTTCCCGAAGATCGCCATCTCGTGGGCGACCAGCACCTCGCCGCCGGCCGCCGCCAGGACGGGCGTCCCGCGGTCGTCCGACAGGTCGAGCCCCGTGTGGTAGCTCTTGCGCCCGTCGCTGTAGGACCGGTACTTCCCGAACGGGCTCGTCTGCCGCGCCTCGGGCACCGGCCGGGTGAACGTCCCCTGCCACAGCTGCTCCGGGATGACCACCGCGTACGCCGCGTTGCGGTCGGCCCGCATCTTCGCGATCCCCTCCTCGTCCCGGCGCGCGGCCACCTGCTTCTTCGACAGCTTGATGTAGCCGCCCTCCTCGAACTCCGTCTGCTGCACGTCGACGGTCGTCTCGAGCCGCCCCACGTTGCCCGCCAGGTCGGTCCCCTGCACCACGACCGGCCGCGGGCCGAGCTCCTCGCGCAGCTCGATGCCGCGCAGCGCCCGCCAGGCGTCGCCCACGGCGTACATCGGCGTGACCCGCTCGCCCACGTCGCCGTCGTCGTCGCGCGCGGAGACGGTGAGCGTGGCCTCGGCGAGCGGCTCGTCGGCGCCCACCCAGGCCGCCCAGGTCCGCCCCTGGTGCGCCACACCGCTGCCCGGCAGCCAGGTCAAGGTCGGCGGCGTGGTGTCGAGGGTGCGCTCGGCCTCGACGACGGTGCGGTTCGGGAACGTCGCGCCGTCGGCGACGGTGAAGCGGAACCGGTGGACGCCGTCCGCCAGCCCCTCGGCCGTCCACCGCACCACCCCCTCGCTGGCGACGAGCGGCGTCGGCTCGGCGTCGTCGACCGCGACGGTGACCTCGCCCACGCCCGTCTCGGCGTCGCTGGCGGTCAGCACGAAGCTCGCGGCCTGGACCGGGTGCGCGGGCGCCTCGTCGAGGCTGGCCGCGGGCGGCGTCCGATCCAGGAGCGCGGCGCAGCCGGTCAGGAGCACCGGCAGCGCCGCGAGGCGGGAGAACCCCATCATCGTCACCTCGGGGCGAGTATCGCACCCCGCCCGCGCGAGGTCACCCGCGGGGGATCGCCACCAGCTGGGCCTGGCCGCCGCGGACCACGCGCAGCACGGTCGCGTCGCCGTTCCCCTTCTTCAGCGCGCCGCGCAGGTCGTCGATGTCGGAGACGGCCTTGCCGTTGACCTCCTGGATCACGTCGCCCCGGCGCAGCTTGCCGTCGGCGGGACCGTCGGGGTCCACGTCGCCGACCACGAGGCCGCGATCGGCGCCCAGCTGCTGCATCGCGTCGGGCGGCAGCGGCGCGACGGTGATGCCCAGGTGGTCGCCCTCGGCCTCGCTGCCCTCGCTCGGGCCCACGGCGGGCTCCTCGGCCCCCGGGGTGCCCGGCCGTTCGGCCAGCGTCAGCGAGAAGCTCTTCGCCTTGCCCTTGCGCAGGACGTGCACGTCGACCTTCTCACCCGGGTCGTGCTTCGCGACCTCGCGGATCAGCGACTGGCTGTCGCTCACGCCGCGGTCGCCGACGCCGACGATGACGTCGCCGCTCTGCAGCCCGGCGTCCGCGGCGGGCGTGCCCGGCTGCACCGACGCGACGAGGGCGCCCTTGGCGTCGGGGTTGCCGAGCGCCTTGGCGAGGGTCACGTCCATCTGCTGCAGCTCCACGCCGAGGTAGCCGCGCGAGACGCGGCCGTCGGTGCGCAGGTCCTGCAGCACGTCGCTGATGAGGTCCGCGGGCACCGCGAAGCCCACGGTGTTGGCGCCCTGGATGATCGCCGTGTTCATCCCGACGACGTGCCCCTGCGTGTCGAACAGCGGGCCGCCCGAGTTGCCCTGGTTGATGGCGGCGTCGGTCTGGATGAAGTCGTCGTAGGCGTCGTGGCCGAGGGAGCGGCCGGTGCCCGACACGATGCCGGCGGTGACGGTGATGCCGAGGCCGAGCGGGTTGCCGACCGCCACGACCCAGTCGCCGACGCGGAGATCCTCGCTGGAGGCGAGATCGACGTGCGGCCAGTCGGTGTCCTTGCCGTCGAGCTTGACCAGGGCGACGTCGGTGGCGGGGTCGGTGCCGACGACCGTGCAGGTCACCTCGCGCCCGTCCGCGAACTGGGCGACGATGTCGGTGGCGTGGTCGACGACGTGGTTGTTCGTCAGGATCAGGCCGTCGCTGCTGATGAGGAAGCCCGAGCCCTCGCCGTGGATGCGCTGGCCGTGGGGCGAGCCGCCGCCCTCGTCGAAGAACCGGCGGAACGGCGCCGGGACGTTCTGCAGGTCCATCTGCGGCTCGGCGCGCTCGGTCTCGACCTTGATGGCGACCACGGCCGGGGTGACGGCGTCGACGAGCGGCGCGAACGACGCGGTCGGCGCGGCCGAGGCGACCGCGGTGGTGGGGATGGCGATGGCGCCCTCGGCGCTGACGTCGACCCGGTCGGCCTTCTTGGCCTTCGGTGAGGCGGACGCCTCGACCACACCGGGCGGCCGGGTGCCGGCGAAGGTGTCCGGCAGGTGGGTGACGAGGGCGCCGAGGCCGAAGGCGGCGCCGAACCCGAGCCCGAGCGGGGCCCAGCGGCTGGTACGCATGCTCTTTCCTCCTTGGGGGCGGACGTGGGCGTCCGTCGGCATGCGGGTTTCTTGCCCACGCGGCGGCCCATCGTCCTGTGAGGACCTGTCACGGCCTGCGAGGATATCTCCCGCCCCCCACGAGCCCCCCACCCGGGACTCCCGCCCGGCGCGATTCGGGGCTACCCTGGAAGGCGTGTCGGACCCCACCAACAAAGGCGAAGACGAGCCCCTGGAGATGGGCGGGCTGATCCTGCGGCCCGGCGCCCGCATCGGGGGCTACGTGTACATGCGCGAGATCGGCTCGGGGGGCATGGCCCGCGTGCTGCTGGCCAAGGACCCCGCCGGGTCGCTGGTCGCGCTCAAGGTCCTCCGCAAGAGCCGCTTCAAGACCGGCCTGCGGCGCTTCCGCACCGAGTTCAAGGCGCTCTCCCGCATCCACCACCCGAACGTCATCCGGGTCGAGACCTACGGCGACCTCCACGGCCACCCGTTCATCGCCATGGAGTACGTCGACGGACCCGACCTGCACTCGCTCATCCGCAGCTTCCGCAGCTGGGAGGCCGAGAAGCGCTGGCGCCGCGTCGAGGAGATCCTGCTCGACCTGTGCCGCGCCCTGTCGGCCATCCACCGCCGCGGGCTGGTCCACCGCGATCTGAAGCCGAGCAACGTCCTCATCAACCGCGAGGGCACCTGCAAGCTCACCGACTTCGGCATCGTCAAGGACCTCGACCCGTCGCAGGACCCGCACCTGTCGACCACGCTCGTCGGCACCTGGGCCTACGCGAGCCCCGAGCAGATCACCGGCAACCCGATCGACCACCGCTCCGACCTGTACAGCCTCGGCGTCATCCTGTTCGCCATGCTGACCGGCAAGCGGCCCTTCGTGGCCAACGACATGGCCGGCTACCTCGCCCTGCACCGCGACCGGCCCGCGCCCGCGCCGCGCGACGTGAACCGCGACATCCCCGAGCACCTCGACGAGATCTGCCGCCGCCTGCTGCAGAAGGCGCCGCGCGACCGCTACCAGTCGGCCCAGGAGATCCTCTACCGCCTCGAGGCCGAGGAGCGGCACACCCCCCCGCAGCACGTCGACGGCTGGGAGCCGCCGCTCGTCGGGCGCGACCTCGAGATCGAGGCCATCGGCAACGCCGTGGCCGGGCTGACGGCCCGCCGCGGCGGCGTGCTCGTCCTCGAGGGCGACGACGGCAGCGGCAAGACGACCCTGCTGCAGGCCGCCGTCGAGCGCGCGCGCATGCTCGGCATCCCGTTCCAGCGCCAGGAGTTCCGCACCGAGACGCCCGTGTTCTCCGTGCTCCACAAGGTCGTGCGCGACGTGCTGGTCGAGCGCGGCGAGAACCGCACCGCCAAGGCGCTGCTCACCGACCTCGACGCCTTCTTCGAGGGCGGCGGCGGCAAGGACGCCCGCCACGGCCTGTACGACGTGGCCCGCGAGGCGCTGGCGCTGGCCCTCGACGACGGCCCGCGCCTGCTGCTCCTCGACGACCTCCACGAGGCGCAGCCGCGCGAGCTGCACCTGCTGCAGTTCCTCGTCAAGACGGTGGTGGCCAACGACGAGCTGCCGCTCATGGTCATCGCCACGCTCCGCCCCAAGGCCAGCGCCGCCGCCGACGCCATCGCCTCGGGCGAGGGCCTCGGGGTCGAGCCCCAGGAGGTCGAGGTCGGCGCCCTGTCGCGCGAAGACATCGCCCACATCCTGGCGGAGCTGGTCGGCGACTCCGTCGGGGCGCGGATGCTGTCGCAGCGGCTGCACCGCGAGACCGAGGGCAACGCCACCTTCGTCACCGAGTTCCTGCGCTCGCTGCTCGCCACCGGCATGATCCGGCGCGAGGGCACCCGCCACGTGCTCACCGTCGGCGACGAGGAGATCGCGACCGGCCACCTCGAGATCCCGCTCGGCGTGCGACAGATGATGAAGACGCGGCTCGACGCCGTGCAGCAGAGCGACCGCGGCGTGCTCGAGGTGCTGGCCGTCGCCGGGCGCGAGGTCGACCTCGACGTGCTGCTCGACGTGCTCGACGTGGACGAGGACGGCGTGCTCGACGCGCTCGATCGCCTCGTCGTCGCCGGCATCGTGCGCGAGCGGCGGGCCCACGACACCGTGTTCCACCAGGTCACGCACCGCAAGTTCGCCGACGTCGTCTACCGCGACCTGAACCCCGAACGGCGCGCCTGGCTGCACCGGCGGGTCGCCGCGGCGATGGAGCTGCACTACGCGAACGACCCCGGCGCGCTCGAGATCGTGGGCGAGCACTACCGCCAGGCGGGCGACGCCGGGCGCGCCTACCGCTACCTCGTGGCCGCGGCGAAGCGCAACGCCGACCGCTCGCTCGTGCAGGAGGCCTGGGACCTCACCGACAAGGCCGCCACGCTCGAGGAGTCGGCGATGGCGGAGCTGTCGCCCGCCGACTTCCGCAGCTACCGGCGCGACCTGCTGCAGGTGCGCGCCAGCGCGCTACAACCGGGCCGACTGGGGCGAGGCCGAGCAGACCTACCGCGCCGTGCTCGCCCTCGCCGAGGAGGACAGCGCCAAGGGCGCCTGCGAGGCGCGCCTGAAGCTCGCCGTGCTGCGCCGGCGCGACCGCCACCGCGAGTGCCGCGAGTTCGCCACGCGACGGGCGCTCTCGGTCCAGCCGGCGGCTGAACGACCGCGAGGGCGTCGCCGAGGCGCTGCGCTGCATGGCCGCCCTGGCCTGGGCCGAGGCGACCTCGACGCCACCGAGCGCCTCGCCGCCGAGGGCCTCCAGGTCGCGCAGGGCACCGCCCTGGCCGAGCGCCGCGCCGAGCTGCTGCTCGCGCTCACCTCCGCCAGGCCACCGCGGGCACCTCGCGGCGGCCACGAGCGGCCCTGTCCGAGGCCGAGGGCATCTTCCGCGAGCTGCGGCTCAAGCGGCCGCGCTGCCTGGCGCTCGCCAACATCGCCGAGCTGCTCACCTGGCAGGGCGGGCGCTGCAGGCGCGGCAGCGGGCGCACGTCGCGGTGGAGCTGGCGCGCGAGCTCGACTTCACAAGCTCGGGGCCACCGCCGCCATCCGCGCCCTGCGACGTGGCGGCGCTCGACCTCGGCCTGGCCGACGAGGCCGAGCCCGGCCTGCAGCGCGCCCTGGTGCTGGCCACCGAGATCGGCCTCGGCGGTGCTCGCCTGCCTGGTCGCGCTGTGCCAGCTCGCGCTTTCGACGCGGGCGCCTGGCCGACGCCCTGGGCTACGCCGCGCGCGGCGTCGGCCTCACCACCCTGCGCGACCCCGAGCGCTACCTCCCGCTGCTGCAGGCGCTGCGGGCGCGGGCCTGGGCGCAGACCGACCCCGAGGGCGCGCGGGCCGAGGTGGCCGCGGCCGAGACCGTGCTGGCCGACACCCCCGTCCCGCGGCGCAGGTGCTGCTGGCCTGGCCTACGCCTGGCTCGCCCTCGGTGACCGCGACGCCGCGCGCCGCTCCGCCCGGGCCGTGGTGCAGACGGCGGGCTCGCGCGGGTTCCGGCTGCTGTCGCTCGAGGCGCGGGCGCTGATGGCGCACCTGACCGAGGGCGAGGCAGGCCACGCACCGGGCCGTGGGCCAGGATCGGCGCGCGACTTCACCGGCCGCGCTGGCCGCCGACATGGCGCGGGCCTTCGCCCGGCGCCCGTTCCTGCGCTTCCTGTAGGTGACGGTGGCGCCGCACGAGGCGTTCTTCGCCGGCTGGTACCGCGACCCCGACCCCGAGGTGGCAGCCGCCGCGGTCGCCTGGGTGCTCGGGCAGGGCCCGGCCGGCCCGCCGGCGACGATCCTGCTCGCCCTGGCGGCCAGCGCTCTCCGCCGTCCCGCGCCGCCTACGAGGCGCTCGCCGCGCGCTCGCCGTCGCTCGCCGACGGCGGCGTCCGCCAGCTGCTCCACGCCGCCGGCAGCAGCGCGTTCCCGATCCGCCGACGTGCCCGTCGTCACGCCGGCGACCTCGACTTACGTCCAGTGGGCCGACTTCCTCGTCACCGGCGACGAGGCCCCCGTCGGCGGATCGCGGCCGCCTTTCGAGCGCGAGGACCGCACCGCGGGCGCCTGACGGCCTGGCGCGACGAGCGGCCGTGTGGGCGCGCGCGGCCAGGCCCAGCAGGAGGCCGCGCTCCGGGCGCAGGGCCTCACCGACGACGCGGCGTGGGACCTCGATCTCGCCGTGTGGAAGGCCATGGCCGACGGCGTCCCGGCCCCGCAGCTGCTGCCGTTCGCCCTCGACGAGGCCTTCCTCGCGCACCTGGCGCTGAAGGGCGCCGCGTGCTGGTCGCTGCAGTCGAACGCGCGCCAGCACCCGGTCGTCGCCGCCGTGTGGGCGGCGCTGCCGCGCCCGGAGCGCTTCCCGCCCCTGGGCTGAGGCCTACTCGCAGAGCTGGATGGCGTAGTTGCAGGTCTGCCCGTTCGGGCAGTCCGACGGCTCGTCGCAGGGGATGAAGCCGTCCACCAGCACGTTCGGGTTCACGGGCGACGCCACCTCGAGCTGCACGCAGCCGCCGCCCATGTCGGTGCTGTCGACCGTGCGCCGGGTGACGGTGGCGTTCGGGAAGCCGGTGACGCCGTAGTCGATGAGCTGGGTGACCAGGTCGGCGGGGATGGTGGCGCTGCCGTCGTCGTCGAACTCGCAGTAGATGGCGACGGGCGTGTTGCCGTGCTGATCGATGTTCATCCGCAGGTGGACGCGCGCCTGCAGGCTCGCCGCCGACGGCGTCCAGGTGAAGACGTGGTCCTGGTTGCGGTACAGGACCCAGTCGGTGTCGCTGCCGAGCGACAGCGGCTCCACCCCCACGCCGTGCAGCGTGATGTCCTGGCCGAAGGTGGTGTCCCAGGTGCGCACCTCGATGAGGTCGCCCGCGGCGAACAGCGGGTGGGGCAGCGGATCCCGGGTGAAGTACAGGTTGCCCGGCTGCACCGGGCGCAGGACGAGGTCCTGGGCCAGGCCGCCGAACGTGACCACGCCGAGGTCCTGGTTCTCCGGGTACGGGATGCACTGCCCGTCGAAGTCGCAGGTCAGGCCGGCGCCGCAGGGCGGGTCGCAGAACGCGTTGTTGCGGCGCAGCAGCGTGCAGGAGTCGCCGGTGCCGACCTCCTCGAGGATCGAGATCGGGATGACGCCGTCGGCCACGGAGCCGTCGACGGTCGAGTAGTCCTCGTAGACCTTCGCCGAGAACGTGCCGAACTTCGTCTCCAGCGGGCACTCGCCGCCGAGCGGGATCGTGGCGGGATCGCCGACCGGCGTGGGGACGACGAACGTGGTCGTGTCGGTGTCGGTGTCGGTGTCGGCGTCCGTGTCGCTGTCGGCGTCGGTGTCGGTGTCGGTGTCGGCATCGGCGACGCCGGTGTCGGTGGGGTCCTTCGACCCGCTGCAGCTCGTCAGGGCCAGCAGGGCCACCAGGGCGGTCGTCGCTCGCATGCGTCCTCCACGTCGGAACCGTGTATTTCGATGGCGGGGGCGCGCCGAGCCTGTTACGGCGCACCATTCCCGGTGCCATGCCCGCTCCGCCGGCGCACCAGCACCCACCCCTCGTCGACCCGGGCGCGACCATGTTCGACTGGCTGTTCCGCGACAAGACCACCCTCGTGAAGGCCGAGGACGCGCTCGAGGGCCGTCCCCAGCGGCCGTTCCCGCTGTCCGAGGCCCACGCCGTGCTCGGCAGCCGCCTGCAGCCGCCGTTCCCCGAGGGCTCGGCCCGGGCGATCTTCGCCATGGGCTGCTTCTGGGGGCCGAGCGCAAGTTCTGGCAGCTGCCGGGCGTGCTGTCGACCGCGGTGGGGTACGCCGGCGGCTACACCCCCAACCCGACCTACGAGGAGGTCTGCTCCGGGGCCACCGGGCACACCGAGGTCGTGCAGGTCGTCTACGACCCGGCGGTCGTGAGCTACGGGCAGCTGCTGGCCACGTTCTGGGAGAACCACGACCCCACGCAGGGGATGCGGCAGGGCCACGACGTGGGCACGCAGTACCGATCGGCGATCTTCCCGGTCGACGGCGAGCAGCTGGCGGAGGCGGAGGCGAGCCGGGCGGCCTACGGCGAGCGGCTGGCGGCGGCGGGGTACGGCGCGGTGACGACGGAGATCGTGCCGGCGGCGGACTTCTGGTACGCCGAGGACTACCACCAGCAGTACCTGCACAAGAACCCGGGGGGGTACTGCGGGATGGGCGGGACCGGGGTGAGCTGCCCTGTCGGAATCGGGGTGCAGTCTCAGTAGCGCGTCCTCGGTCCAGGTTGCCGCGGAATCGTTTCCCACCCGTGCTGGTCGCGATGCTCACTGAGCACCGTGTTAGGGTGTTCTGAGTGTCGGAACACAGGAGGGTCGGTGGTCTGGCCGCACCCCGAGCAACATCCCGGAGCGTACCTCGAGCGGCGCTTCTTGGAGCCCCTCGGCATCTCTGCGAGCGAACTGTCCCGCGCAGTCGGCATCCCACGCTCCCGCGTCTCGGAGATCCTGTCCGGCAAGCGCGGCATCACGGCGGACACCGCGCTGCGGCTCGGCCGCTACTTCCGAATGGAGCCCGAGTTCTGGATGTCGCTGCAGGCGCTGTGGGATCTGTCGCGCTGCGCCGCCCCCCCCACCATCCTCCCTGCCGACACGACGGGCTTCCTGGTCGGTCCGGCTGGCGCGCAGGCGCTGCCCGAACACCACGGCGCCAGGGTGACCAGCGTTCCGGTGACCGGTGACCTCTTGGCTCGGCTCCGTGCCGCCGCGGCCCAGGCCCCTGAGGACGCGGACCGCGAACTGAAGCACGTGGAGTACGAGGACGGGCAGCACGCCTGGGTGAGCGAGCGTCGATGAGCTGGGAGGACCTGGCCCGCGTCGTCGCGCCCAAGGTGCTCACCGACGCGATCGACACCTCGGACCGGCTCCGGGCGCTGGGGATCCCGCACGCGCTCGTCGGAGGCCTCGCCGTGGGCCTTCACGGCCACCCTCGAGCGACGAAGGATGTGGACTTCATCGTCGGCGCCGAAGCCTTTGCGTCCACGAAGCCGATCCTCTCGTTCCGCGAGGAGCTCGGCGGCCTGGTCCGCTGGGGCGTGATCGACCTGCTCGCTGCGCTGCCAGAGGATCCAGCTCTGGTGCAGGCCCTCCAGCTGCCCGCTCCAGGCGAGGTCCCGGTCGTCCCGGTCGAGGTGCTGGTCCTGATGAAGCTGCGGGCGAGGCGCCCCCAGGACGAAGCGGACGTCGGCACCTGGTGACCGCCGGATGGACGTGCGCTCCGTCCTGGAGTGGCTCGGGGCCACCGCTCCGGAGCACGTTCTCGTGTTCGGCCGCATCGCCCAACGCGCGCTGAGCGGCCGGTAACCGGCTGCCCTCTGTCCCCACCAAGCCCGCACGGACCTCGGGGCGCACGGGCCGCGCGCTCGGGTGGCCGAGCGAGGGCCAGGTCGGTACAGGCCCGGACGGGCCGCTCGGGCCCGCGCTGCAACCCCAGGATCCGGCGATGGCTGTCTCCGATCAGGTGCCCACCGACTCCCCGTTCCACCGCCACAGCACCGCGGCCGAGGTGCTCGCCGAGCACGACCTCACCGGGCGGGTCGCCATCGTGACCGGCGGCTACAGCGGCATCGGCCTGGAGACCGTCCGCGCGCTGGCGGGGCGCGGCGCGCAGGTGGTGGTCCCCGTCCGCTCGCCCGACAAGGCCGCCGAGGCGCTGGCCCAGGTCGCGGGCGACGTGACCTCGTCCCCCATGGACCTCGCGGACCTCGGCTCGGTCGCCCGGTTCGCCGCCGAGGTGTCGGACCGGTGCTCCCGGCTCGATCTGCTCATCGCCAACGCGGGCATCATGGCCTGCCCCGAGCGCCGCGTCGGGCCGGGCTGGGAGGCGCAGTTCGGGGTGAACCACCTGGGGCACTTCGCGCTGACCCGGGCGCTGCTGCCGCTGCTGCAGCGGACGCCCGGCGCGCGGGTCGTCGCCCTGTCCTCGACCGGGCACAAGCTGTCGGACATCCGCTGGGACGACCTCGACTTCGCCCGGGGCTACGACAAGTGGCGCGCCTACGGCCAGGCGAAGACCGCCAACGCCCTGTTCGCCAACGCCCTGTCGCGGCGGCTCGCGCCGAGCGGCGGGTCGGCCTTCGCCGTGCACCCGGGCGGCATCTTCACGCCGCTGCAGCGACACCTGCCCCGGGAGGAGATGGTGGCGCTCGGCTGGCTCGACGCGGACGGCGAGCCGAGCGCGCTCGCCCGCCAGGGGTTCAAGTCGCCCGAGCAGGGCGCGTCCACGACGGTGTGGGCGGCGACCTCGGCGTCGCTGGCCGGCAAGCCGGGGGTCTACTGCGAGGACTGCGACATCGCGAAGCCGACCGAGGTGGGCAGCCCCACGGCGCGCTACTTCGGGGTGGACGCGCACGCCTGCAGCGACGAGTCGGCCGAGCGGCTGTGGACGGTGAGCGAGCAGCTGCTGGCCCGGGCGTAGGTCGCCGGTCGGGCGGCTCGGCGACCGATCGGGCAGACTACAGCATGCTCGCCTGGATCCTCGCCTGCGCCCACGACCCCTCCGGGAGCCCCGCCCCGCGGTCGCCCGACGAGGTCTCCGTCGACACGTCGTCCCCGGCCGCCCCCCCGTGCGAACCCGGCCCCGAGCCCGCGCTCGCCTGCCTCCCCACGGTGAACGCCCGCCCCGAGGCCGCCACCTGCCCGCCCCTCGCCGACACCGCGCTGACGCCGACCTCCGCCCGCGCCGTGCCCATCCTGACCGACGCCGGCTACCTCGTGTGCGACCGCGTGCCGCCCGGCACCCGCGTCCGGATCGAGACCGCGGCCGAGACCCTCGAGGGCGAGTGGGTCGCGTCCCACGTCGAGGACTACTGGTACGACGGCGGCGCGTTCTCCGGCCCCATCGACGACCCGCGCCGGGTCACCCAGGTGCTGTTCGACCCGGCCCTCGCCGACGACGACCCGCGCCGCGACCGGGCCCTCCGCTTCGTCTCCAGCGACGACATCGCGAGCATGCGGGTCGTCCCCGCGCCCGATCCGCCGCCGCCCGCCTACCTCGCCTGGCTGCGCGCCCGCGGGCTGTGCCTCCACGCCGGGCTCCTCGGCGACGACGGCGACCCGGTGCTGTTCGTCGACCGCGGCAACCTCGATCCGCGCGACCACCTCCGCGAGATCGGGCTGGGCCTGTTCGCCTGGGACCTCGTGCAGACCGCACCGGACGGCTGCGGCGTCCCGCGGGCGTTCTCGTCCACGGGCGCCGACGACGCCGACCACTACGTCTGGGACCGGCCCCTCGTGCTGCCGGTGGGCGGGCGGCTCGGCCCCGACGGCGACGAGGCGATCGTGCTGAGCGCCAGGGGCTCGCACCCCGACATCGCCCCGCAGTGCACCGTCACCGACGCCGACCCCGGCGAGGAGAACGAGGTCGTCGTGGCGCTGGCGGGCCGCTTCCAGCTCGCGGTGGTGCACCTGCGCGAGGGCTCGCTGCCGAACGCCGTGGGCGACCGGATCCGCGAGGGGGCGCTGCTCGGACGCATCGGCAACTCCGGCCTCACCCAGTTCCCCCACGTGCACGTCACGCTGCTGTGGGACGACAGCGGCCGCGAGTCGGGGCGCCCGTGGAGCGTGCCGGTCGAGTTCTGCGACGGCGAGGCCGCGGGCGACGCCGGCGGCGCCTCGGCCCCGTTCGACCACGGCGTCCCGGCGGTGCACACGTGGCTGTCGCCGACGCCCTTCACCGTCGACGCCTGGTGACGCGGCGGCTCAGCGCGCCGCGGGCCCGACCAGCGACTCCGCGCGGAGCGTGACGGGCGCCGGCAGCGACCCGGCGCGGAGCGTCCGCGCCAGCGCTGCGGCGTCCCCTCCGCCGCCGAGCGTGATCGCCACGGTGTCGCCGGGGACGGGCTCCATCACCTTCGGCGCGGCGAGCACCCGGTCGTCCACCGCGATCACCAGGATCTCGCCCGTGTGCTCGGCGCTCAGCGCGGCGAACCGCGGGCGTCGGCCGCCGACAGCGACAGCAGCAGCCGCGACCGTCCGCCGTCCTCCTCGACCGTCACCCGGTCGAGCGCGACGTCGGCCAGGCCCGAATCGGTGCGCACCAGGTGCAGCTTCGCGTCGGCGGCGGGGCCCGCGGGCTCGATCAGCGCCGCGACGCCCGCCGGCAGGGCCGCGGCGTGGGCGTCGCGCCACGCGATCAGCGCCGCCGCCGGCCCGGCGAGCCCGTCGTCGGTGGGCCGCGCCCCGTCTGCGCCGGCGACGAGCGCGGCCGCGCGCGCTGCGGACACGACGGGCCGGATGGCGAGCCGCCCCGTCACCCCCAGCGCGGCGACCTCCTCGGGCGCCGCGGGGCCGTAGATCTCGACGACCACGGCGTCGCCGTCGACCCGCGCGCTCGCGCACGCCGGCCCCACGGCCTCGATGCGGTGCTGCAGGGCGGCCCGCACGGGCGCCGGATCGCCGGCGACGGCGTACTCGAGGCGCAGGCCGCCCGCGTCGGCGAGCGTCGGGCAGTCGGCGCCGCCGCAGGCCAGCCCGAGGCCGCCGAGCGCGGCCAGCACGGTGGGGAGGCGCCTCATCGCAGCGTCATCGTCCACACCCGCAGCGCCGGGCGCAGGCGCTCGATCAGCGCCGGATCGAGGCCCAGCGCCGCGATCGACGAGAACGAGGGCGTCTCGTCCACCTGACGCCGGACCGCCACGTCGAAGCCCAGCCGCCCGAGGAACGCCGCCAGGTCGTCGCCGTCCTCGAACGCGCTGCGGTCGAACTGCCGCTGGGTCACCCCCGCCACGACCTCCCGCAGCCGGATCCGCTCCGGCGGCAGATCGCGCGCCTCGGAGCGGAACAGGAAGTCGGGGGTCATCCAGCAGCCGTCCGCGAACTCGCTCAGCACCGCGCGGACGTTGGTGGCCAGCCGCTCGGTCTCCTCCCGCGACAGGTACGGGATCAGGCCCTCGCACAGCACGACCACCGGCGCGCCGCGGTCCAGCGGCGCAGCGGCGGCGCGGACCTGCGCGAGGTCGCGCACGTCGGCCACCGCGACGACGTGGTCCGGGCGCGGCGACAGGCCGTGCTGCCGCTGCAGGTCGGCGAGCAGCGCGCGCTTGGTGGCCGTGACCCCGGCGAGATCGGCCTCGACGTAGCGGAAGCCCTCGTGCTGAGTGAGATCGAACCCGCGCAGCGAGTAGCCGCTCGCCAGCTCCAGCACCTGGCGCGCGCCGGACGCGCGGATCAGCGCCGTGAGGCTCTTGTAGCGCGCCTCGAACATCGGCGCGTAGAAGGTCAGCTTCTCCCGATCGAGCCCGTGCTCGCGGGCCAGGGCGTCGAACGCCGCGTCGGCCCCGATCCCCCGCGCGATGTCGGCGGCGAACGGGATGTCGGTGAACTGGCGGTAGTAGGCGGCGAGCTTCGCCGTCATGCTGATGGGGGTCGGGTCGGCGTCCATGCGGCGGCTTATCCTCTCCGGGATGGCGGCTGCCGCTGTCCGCGCCGAGCGTGCGCTCGCCCGCGCCGCGGGCCTCGGCTAGCTTCGGGGGATGGACCAGGCGATCCCGCTGCACGGTGGCGCGCTGGACCTGCAGACCGGCGACGTCCTGCGCGCGGGCGAGCGGATCCGGCTGACGGCCAAGGAGCGCGCCCTGCTGGCCTACCTCGCGTGATCAACGCCTGGCAGACCCACCCCGACTGGCAGGAGGGGCTCGCGCTGCTGCAGCGCGGGCGGGAGGCGGCCGAGGGGGTCGCGCGGGCCTGGCTGACCGTGGGCATCGGCCACCTGCTGTCGCGCGCGGGGCGGTTCGCCGAGGCCGAGCGCTGGCTCGCCGAGGTCGATCCCGACGCCGATGTCGAGGTGGAGCTGCTCTACCACAACACCCTCGGCGACGTGCTCAACACCCTCGGCCGGCACGAGGAGGCGCGCGCCCACTACGACCACGTCGTCCGCCGGGCGCGCCAGGTCGGCCAGCCCGAGCGGGAGGCGTGGGCGCTGCGGGCGCTCGCGTTCCTCGACGTCCGGCGGACGGGGGGCGCCGGCCTCGCGGCCGCGCGGGTCACCGAGGCACTGGCGGTCGCGCGGGGCGTCGGGCAGCCGATCCTCGTCGGCCACCTGCTCACCGGGCTCGGCGACCTGCTGTGGCACGCCGGCCGCGACGCCGAGGCCGAGGCCACGCTCCGGGAGGCGAGCGCGCTGGCGCGCCGGCTCGGCTCGCTGCGCCTGGAGGGGCGCGCGCTGGCGGCGCTGGCGAAGCTGCGGGAGGTCGCCGGGGATCCGGGTGAGGCCGTGCGGCTGCTGCGGGAGGCGCTGCGCGTGGCCGAGCTGGCGCACGACCACCACGGGCGCAGCGTCGCCCGCCACGACCTCGCCGCGCTCCACCTGGCGCTCGGCCGCCTCGACGACGCCGCGCTGCAGATCGAGGAGGCGCTGGCCGTGCGGCGCGCCGCCGTCGCGCCGGCGCTGCACGCCGGGGTGCTCGCGCTGGCGGCGGAGCTCGCGGCGCGGCGCGGCGACCGGGCGGCGTTCGAGGCCCGCTGGGGCGAGGTCGAGGGGGTGCTGGCGCAGAGCCCGTCCGACCGCTCGATCCGCTGGGCGGCCGAGCTGCGGCGGGTGGCGGGGCTGGGCGCGCTGGGGGACGGGGTCGGCGCGAGCGCGCTGCTCGACCGCATCGAGGGCGAGCTCGGCGACGATCCGCAGTGCCGCGCGGAGGTGGCGCGCCAGCGGGCTGCGCTCGGGGCCGTCAGGGGGTGAGGCTCGCGGAGGTGGCGTCGCCGTAGGCGTCGAGCAGGGCGATCATCGCGTCCACCTGCGCGCCCACGGCCGGGTCGTCGACGAACGGGGCGACGCGGCGCAGCGCGTCGTGCCAGCCGGCGAGCTGCAGGCCCAGCGTCCAGGGCTGGCCGGGCATCACCGACCACGGGCCGCGCGGGCAGGGCCGGCCGATGCCGGTCGCCGCCTCGACCTGCTCGCTCAGCCGGTCGATGCGGGCACGCGTGGGCGCGTCGACCGCGGCGGCGCGGGACGGGACGCTGGCGACGAGGCGCGCGGTCTCGCCGAGCGGGTCGTCGCCCACGAGCGAGCCGACGTCGACGTCCAGGGCGGAGAGCAGGGCGACGTGCACGTCGAGGCCAGTCTGCAGGTAGGCCCAGTCGCGGCGGACGACGCGGTCGAAGGCCTCGGCCGGGATCGGGGCGACGGCGGCGCGGAGCGCGACGGGGAGCTGCAGGGCGGCGCGGGTGTAGGGGTCGTCGCGCAGGAGGGTGCGCAGGGCGGCGGCGGCGGCGGCGCGGCGCTCGGGCGGGAGGGCGCGGACGTCGGCGTAGAGGAGGGCCACCGCACTCGCCGTGCCGCGGACGTCGACCCGGCTGAGCGTGTCGACGTCGAGGCCGTCGACGGTGGGGGCGGCGGCGGCGGGGAGGGCGAGCAGGAGCAGGGGCAGCAGCACGAGCTCTCCAGGGCGTGTGTGCTAGATTCTTAGCACATCTCGCCACCGCAGGCCGGGAGGAGATCCGGCCCGACGCGAGTGACGCGATCGCGCCCGAGTGACGCGATCGCGCCCGACGCCTTTCCGTCAATTGACGGAAACGCGTCGGGCGGCTTTGCGTCATCTACTATGGTGCCGCCGGGCGGGGGACCCTGTCGGTCAGGCGCAGCCAGCCGGCATCGTCGCCAGAGCGGCTCAGCGCCTGCCCGCCAATAGTCCCCTTTCGCCCGTCAGCACAATTCCCACGAATCGGCTTCCAGTAGGATGCGGCGGGAGGCACCATGTCGCGCGTCCGCGTCTACCTCGGCTGCTCGCTCGACGGCTGCATCGCCGGCCCCGATCACGATCTCGCGTTCCTCTCCGACGCCGCCCCGTCGCCCGAGCCCGGCGTCGGCCTCGGCTTCGCCGCGTTCCTCGACCAGGTCGGGGCCCTGCTCATGGGGCGCCGCACCTACCAGGTCCTGCTCGACTACGACGCCTGGCACTACGGCGACCGCCCCGTCCTCGTCGCGACGCACCACCCGCTGCCGCCCGCGCCCGGCGGCGGGCGGGCGTGGGCGGTGCAGGGGCCCATCGAGCAGCTCGTGGCCGAGGCGCAGGCGGCGGCGGGCGGCCGCGACGTCTACCTGGACGGCGGCGATCTCGTGCGCCAGGGACTCGATGCGGGCCTCGTCGACGAGCTCTGCCTGACGGTGCTGCCGGTGGTGCTGGGGCGCGGGGTCCGGCTGTGGGAGGGCCTGCAGGCGCGCAACGACCTGCAGTTCGACCCGCCGGTGGCCTACGGCACCGCGGTGCAGCTCACGGCGCGGGTGTCGCGGCCGTGACCGGGCCGCCGGGGCTGCGTCACAGCACCAGCACGTCCGGGTCCGGGGCTGCCGCGAACAGCCGCTCCACCTGCGCCGCCCGCCGCGCCAGCACCCGGCGCTGGTTCGTGTAGCCCTTGTCGGTGGTCTCGCCCTCGTCGAGCGACAGCGGCTCCGTCAGCACCAACGCGCGGGCGATGCGCTCGCTCGAGCCCGGGTGGTCGGCGTCGTAGCGGGACAGGGCCGAGAACAGCGCCTCCCGCAGGGCGTCGTCGTCGTGGGCGGCCCGCGCGGCCGGGGCCACCAGCAGCAGCGCGCCCAGCGCCTCGCGGTCGTGGCCGGCGATGACGGCGTCCGCGAGCAGCGGCGCGCAGGCGTCCACCAGCGCGAGCCGCACCGCGCCCACCGACACCCAGGTGCCGCTCGACAGCTTGAAGTTCTCGCTGATGCGGCCCGCGAACCGCACGCCCGCGGCGGGGTCGGCCGGGTCGACGAGCACGCCGGCGTCGCCGGTGGGGAGGAAGCCGTCGGCGTCGAGGGCGACGGGCGCGACGGTGCCGTCGGCCTGCCAGGTGCCCGGCGTGACGTTCGGGCCCTTGACCCGCAGCTCGAGCTCGTCGCCCACCGGCGCGAGCTTCAGCTGGACGCCGGGCACCGGCACGCCCAGGACGCCCGTCGTCGGGGTCGGGAAGTGCGCCGAGGTCGCGAGCGGCGAGGTCTCCGTCGAGCCCCAGGCGGAGGTGAAGAACAGGTCGGGGTGGCCGGCCTCCCGGGCGACGACCTCCAGCCGGGCGCGGGTCGTGGGCGCGAGCGCGGCGGCGGCGTAGAACAGGACACGCAGGTTGCGGAAGACGCGGGCGGCCAGCGCCGGATCGGCCTCGAGCGCGTCGGTCGCCTGGTCGAAGCCGCGCGGGACGTTGAACCAGATCGTCGGGCCCACGTCGGCCAGGTTGTCGAGCGTGGTCTGGAGCAGGCCCGGCGCGGGACGTCCGGCGTCGACGTACAGGGTGCCGCCGTTGCGCAGGACGAGGTGGAAGTTGTGGTTCCCGCCGAAGGTGTGGCTCCAGGGCAGCCAGTCGACCACGACGGGGGGCTCGTCGTCGAGGAAGGGCCAGGTCGCGGTCAGGCTCTCCTGGTTGGCGGTGAGCATGCGGTGCGTGTTGACGACGCCCTTCGGCTCGCCCGTGGAGCCCGACGTGAAGAGGATCTTGGCGATGGTGTCGGGGCCGATGTCGGCGCGGGGAGCGGGCGGGCCGCTCGCCGCGCGGCGGACGTCGTCGGCGTCGAGCGGGTCGGCGCCGATGGCGCGCAGGGCCGGCGCGTAGCGCTCGCGGTCCGCGGCGAAGACGACGGCGGGGCGGACCAGGTCGACGATGTGCCGCAGACGGCGGAAGCTCTGGGACAGCAGGGCGTAGGCCGGCGAGACGGGGACCACGGGCGCGCCGACGTGGAGGGCGGCCAGCGCCACCAGGGCGTGGTCGACGCCGTTGTCGGACAGGATGGCGACGGGGCGCCCCGGGCCTGCGCCGCGGTCGCGGAGCGGGGTGCCGAGGGCGGCGACGTGGTGGGCGGCCTCGGCGTAGGAGATCGTGCGCCAGGGGCCGGCGGCGGTGCGCTCCGCGAGGAAGGGGCGGTCGGGGCGCTCCGCGGCCCAGCGGTCGAGCCAGGTGCCGATGGTGGGCGCGGGCGCGGGCAGCGGGGTGCGGGAGGCGAGGAGCAGGCCGCCGTCGGGGGTGGGGGTGGCGTCGACGGCGGGCGAGAGCAGGCGGAGCGGGTGCATCGGGGTGACATACCCGCGGGGGACGACGCGGGCGACCGGTCGCGGATGGGGCTCCGCAGGTCGCCGGCCCGGCCGGAGGCAGATCGGGCCGGAGGCAGATCGGGCCCGGAGGCAGATCGGGCCCGACCTGAAGTCAGCCGGTCGCGGAGGCGAGATCAGTTGCCGGGCCCACCGGGGGACGCCGGGCGAGGAGTCGCCCTGGTCCGCCGGATGTCGAGGCACCGGAAGCGGATCGGGCCCGACCTGAATTCATCCTGTCGCGGAAGCAGATCCGCACCGCCCGGCTCCGCGTCGACCTCGCGCAGCGTCGACCGCGCCGCCCGCGAGCTCCGCTCGGCATTGCGGTCGTCGCCGGCGGACGCCGCCGGGAGCAAGCCGGGTCAGTACCTAGCAGACAGGGCCGGCCTCGGACGCGTCGAGGCCACGGATAGCCGCTGACCCGGCCCTTCTGCTGATTGAACGAAATAGCCGGGCGGCGGCTGTCTCTGTAGGGCGTAGAGGGTTCTGCGCGGCGAGGAGTCAGGTCGGCGGAGGGGGCGCCGGTGCACCGAGGGTGAGTCCGGGCCGGTGGAAAAACTAGGAATTCTCAGCGGTTTGGTACGTGTTCCCGGTCCGGAGAGCAGACCTGTGGAGGGCAGGACGCGTAGGCCGTCGCCGTAAGGCAGGAAAGTAGCCGATCAAGGCGGACCTCTGGGCCAGCCGGTGGGGTCGGGCGGGACGATGAGGACCCTGAGCAAGCTGTCGCAGACAGGGCAGGCGTTCCGGTGCGTCCCAATGATGATCGTGGCGGCGGGTGGCTCGTCGGGTGGTACGCCCTCAGGCTCTCACGTTTGGCGCCGGAGATGCAGCGTGATGGCGCGACCTGCTTTCGAGCCGACGACGAGCGCCGGGGCGAGCAGGCCGTAGTGGCGCACCCTGCGGAAGCCCGTGGGAGGAAGTGCTGCGAGAATCGACGGACGAACTCTGGTCCGGGAAGCGTGACCTGCTCGGAGCCGCGAGGTTCGGATCGTCACGGTGTCCTCGTCGATGGCGAGGATGCGGTGGTCGGAGATGGCGCCCTGATAGACGTAGCGGGCGAGGTATGACCATCAGCGCCGGATCGCGGCCTTTCGGAGGCTCGACGTAGACGTTCCCGTTCTTGAGTGCAGCTTTCCGGCGCGCGTTGCGGAGGCGGATCCGCTCGGCGCGGTGGAGGTCAAGGCGGAGCGCTCGAAGTCCACCGAAGAGCCCACGGAACAGGCGCTGGAGCGGACGAACATGGAACAGGAAGTCGTTGGAGACTGACCCAGCCGTCGTCATCGGTCATCCCGCCAGCGGCGATGACACGGTGGACAGTAAAGGGGATGGAAGGACAGGTCACGGGCCCAGGTGTGGAGGACGGCGAGCACTGCGGGTGTGGCGTGCCACTTGGTCGCTGCGAGCTTCTGCAGGGCGCCGTATGACGCCTTGAGCAGGACGGCGTAGGCCTCGCGCGGGTACTGCAGAACGATGGGGCGCAGCTCGCTCCGGAAGCGTAAAGACGGCTTGGAAGTGGGGGACGGGCAACAGGAGGGCCTGCTGGGTCTCGACCAGCGACGGCGACGGACGCCCTGGCACTGCGGGCAGTGTCGGTTGCCGCACGAGTTGTACAGGACCGCGGAGTAGCCGCAGTCGTCGCACTGGTAGCGGTGACCGCCGAGGGCGGGGGTCCGGCACCGCAACAGGAGGTTCAGGGTTGACCGCGTCGCCCCCGACACCCGCCGCTGGAGGAACGATGGCGCAAACCGACGCAGGGCGTCGATCACCGTCGGTCCTGTCGGTTCGACCTGCCGCCCTTGGAGGTGGGCGGCGACCACCGCGGCCTACACGGGCAACAGGTCGAGGCGGGCTCGGCACTTGCTGCAGAATGTCCTTGCGCAGGTGCGTGGCAGAACTGCGTCGACACGATCGAGGGCGTGGCCGAGCATCACCTGGATTCGCCTCATCTCGACCCCGTGCTCCGGCAGGTAAGGTAGCGAACGCGTGGCGCAGCGTGTGCAAGGTGATCCGCTTCGGGATCCCCGCAGCTACCTGCGCGTGTCGCAACGCGGCGTTCGCCGAGTCATTGGCGACGGGCCGATCGGTCCAGGGGCGTTCAGGGTGGGCCCTGACGCGCGAAGTGGCCCAGCCAGAGCCTCGACGGGAACAGCGGCGGACCAGACAGCACTGCTTCCAGTGAGCCCGCAGCATGTGGAGCAGCGCGTCGCTGAGCGGCACGAACCTGGCCCTACGGCGCTTCGCGAACTCGGCGGGGATGCCAGATCACGCCCTCAGCGGCGCGGATGTGCTGCACACGGAGGTTCGTCACTTCGGGATCGCATCCCGGTCGCGGCCGGTCTGGAACAGCGTGCGGTAGAAGGGATCGGCGGTGGCTTCGAAGAGGAACTTCAGCTTCGAGCACCGTCGGGACGTCAGGCATCGGCCCCTTCCGACGGTGGGCCGGGGAACGTTCGCCATGACCTCGGGGCGCCCCAGCGTGTGGGAGAACCAGAACGACAGAGCGGCGTGGAAGCTGCCGATCGTCGACGTCGACCGGCCGAGCCCGTGGAGAACCGAGCAGGAACGCACTTCCTCGGCGTTGAAGCGTCGGTCGTGTCACGCCGGACCGAAAAAACTCCGGGAACTGCCGCACGACGTGCGTACTGCTGGATCGTGGTGGGCTGCAGGTCGCGGAGGAGCAGGTCACGTTGCAGCGGTCCGAGTACCGGTCCATGTTGTTCTCCGTGTGGGAGCGGTTTGACGATTGGCCGCCCCCACGGATGATGACTCTCCCGTCGCATTGCCGTCACCGACGCACAGGAGCGTGGCACAAACGGCGTCCGGGGCGGAGCCCGGTAGGTCGCTCGCGCCCTCACTGCCGGCAGGCCGGCTTCATTCGATGAGACACCGCGGAGGCAAGCCGCCCTCGATCACGAAGTTGGACCCGGGCCGGGTGCCCTGGCGAGGCCGGCGCGCTCGAGGTGACGGTTGCATCGTCGCGGCGTCGGCGTCCGGGCCTGAGCTGTGCGATCGAGGGCGGCTTGCCTCCCCGAAGGTGTGCGATCTGCCCTGGCTTACCTGGGGGCAAGCCGGTCTGTCGTTCGAACCCCGTAAGCGGCGCATCGCGCCCTCCGGCTCCGCTCGCGCGATTCCAGCCCGATCCGCGCGAGCGCGGGCATGCTGTCACGTGGAGGGAGCCATGCCCGATCGCCCCCGTCGCACCGTGGGACGCGCCGCCCGCGCACCGCCGCTGGCACCGCAACCTGCTGCTCGCGCTGCCCATGGCCGGCTGCATCATCGTCGTGGACGACACGAAGCCGTCGGAGGACACCAGCACCACCACCACGACAGCGGCCTGCCTCGGCCCCTGCGACACCACCGACTACTCCTACACCGGCACGCGCGCGATGGACTCCGGCACCGACAGCACCGACACCGGCGCCCCCACCGACACCGGCACCGACACCGGCGCCCCCACCGACACCCGGCGCCCCCACCGACACCGGCTACCCGTTCACCAGGACGTCACGACGCCCACCCGCGCGGCCCCCACCGCGCGCCTCGGCCTCTCCCCAAGCCCCGCGGACGCTGACGTGCGCCGCTCCTCGGCAGGCCGCCCCCAGGGCGCTACGCTGGCAGCGCGCCCTCGCGCTCGCCGTCCCGTTGGCCGCGTCCAGCGCCTGCATCTACGGCAGGACGGATCGGCACCTCGTCCGGCACGATCTCGCCCACCCCCACCAGCAGCCCGACCTACGCGACGGGCGACACCGCCGACACCGGCTACAGCCTCCCCGGCACGTCCACGGTCCCGGACACCGGCCCCTGCGACACCACGGCCCCACCTACACCGGCGCCACCGACACCGGCGCCACCGACACCGCCGCGCCGCGCCTCGGCCCGCTGCGGCCGCGGTGACGCTCCCCCGCGACTGGGCCGTGTGGGCCGCCGGCAACCTGGTCGCGGCCTGCCGCCCGCCGTTTCGTCGCCGCCGCCCTCGCCGAGGAGGGCTTACGACGCCGAGGCCGAGGGTCGCCGCCCTCGACGACAGCCCCGGCGTCGTCGCCGCGCAACTCGCCCTGCGCCCCGTCCAGCTCGCCCACCGCCTGCGCCGGGAGCACCTGCGCCTCGGCCCCGTCGATGTCGCCGTCCGGCCCGGCCTGGCCGCCGACGCCCTGTACGCCGAGCACGTCGCCCCGCAGGTCCCCGTCGTCCTGCCCGACCTGATGGACGGCTGGCCCGCCCGCGCCTGGACCTGGGACGCCCTGGTGGCGCGCCTGGGCGACGTCGTCCTCGACGTGTGCGAGGGGCGCACCGGCGTGGCCGAGCCGAGCCGGCGCTGGCGGCAGCTCGTCGTCCGGCGGACCCTCGCCGAGGTCGTCGCGCGCGTGCTCGACCTGCGTCCACCGGCGACGACGTCTACGTCACCGCCAACAACGCCCTGGAGGGCCTCGCCGCGCTCCTGGCCAGAACGTCCGTCCCGTGGACAGCATCTGCTCGCCGAGCGCCTCGCGAACAGCTCCGTGTGGATCGGCGGGGCCGGGACACTTACCCCGTCCACCACGACGCCTCCGACACGCTGTCTGCCAGGCCCTCGGGACGAAGGAGGTCCTGCTCGCACCCGCCGAGGAGATCGAGCTCGCCGACCACGGCGCCGGCTACCACGGCCCCGACATCGACCTCGACGACCCGGCCGGCCTGGCCTCGGTGGGCCTCGACGCCGTCGCGCTGCGCCGGGCGGTGATCGGGCCCGGGCAGGCGCTGCTCGTGCCCGCCGGGTGGTGGCACCAGGTCCGCGCGCGGACGCCGTCGGTGTCGCTCACCTTCGTCGGCATGCGGCACCGCAACGACTACCGCTGGTACCGCCCCGCGCCGCCCGACCCGCTCGGGAGCGAGTGACCACGGCAGCATCTCCATCAGCACCGCGCCGGCCCGTCCGCGCCGAGCAGCCGGCCCGGCGCCAGCCCGGTCGCCGCGCGGACCGCCCGCACGAGGTGCGACTGGTCGGCGTACCCGCCGCGGTGGGCGAGCTCGCCGAGCGCGGTGCCCGCCTGCCAGCTCGCCAGCGTCCCGAGGAGCCGCGCCGTGGCCGCCCAGCTCGCCGGCGGGGCGCCGACGGCCCGCGCGAAGCGGCGCACCAGCGTGTCGCGGCTGACGCCGAGCTGCTCCGCGACGACCCCCACCCGCAGCCGCTGCAGCGGCGCCAGCGCCCGCGCGACGAGGGCGTCGCGGGGGTGCACCCGCGGGACGGCGGCCAGGAACGTCGCGAACGCGTGCGCGCGCGCCTCGGGGGTCGCGGCGGCGCGCACGGCCTCGAGCGCCCGGGCGACGGCGTCCGGGGCGAGGAGCGCGTCGAGGGGGACCGTGGCCTCATGGGTCGCGGCGGCGTCGCCCACGAGGCCGCCCGCGGCGCCGACCCGCAGCAGCGCGAGGATGACGCCGCTGCCCGCCGCGGTGCGCATCCGCCGGGCGCGCCGGCGGACGCCCGTCCAGGCGGCGTCGGGGGTGCGCGCGCCGGCGTCGTGTGAGGCGCCGGCGTAGCGCAGGGCGACGATCGGCGCGAGGTTCGGCAGGAGCAGGCGCTCGGTGTCGCGGTCGGCCTCGACCACGCGGAAGCGCTCGATCCACGGCGCGAGGGCGGGCGGCGGCGGCAGGTCGACGGTGCGCACGGCGCTCCCTACCCTCGTGGCGCGAGGACGTCGCGGGTGACGGTGCCGCCCCAGCGGGCCAGGCGCGCGGCCGGGTCGACCCCCTGCGCGGCGAAGGCCTCGCGCGCGCGGGCCTGGGCGGCGTCGATGGCGTCCTGGCTGGCCCAGGCGGCGACGGTGACCAGCAGCACGCGATCGCCGGGCAGCGGATGCTCGAGGACGGTGTGGCCGAGGAAGCCGGGGAGCACGCGCAGGAGGCCGAGCGTGTCGGCCATGGCGTCGAGGAAGTCGCCACGGCGGGCGGCGGGGAGGTCGTAGCGGTCGAGGCGGAGCCGAGCGGCGGGGTCGGTGGGCAGGGTCACGGGAACCTCCGGGTCTGCCGGGGAGGTCACCCGCACGGCGCGGGGTCGCTTGGACGGATGCCGCACGCCGGAGCCGCCGGCGCAGGTCGGGCCGGATCTGCTTCCGCAACAGGATGAATCCAGGTCGGGCCCGATCCGCTTCCGGTGCCTCGACATCCGGCGGACCAGGACGACTCTCGCCCGGCGCCCCCCGGTGGGCCCGGGGCCGATCTGCCTCCGCAACAGGATGAATTCAGGTCGGGCCCGATCTGCCTCCGGTCGGGTCCGAAGCTGCGTCCGGGTCGGTCGCGCTCCCGCCGCCGCGGGCTGCGTCCGCCGAGCGCCCGCTCATGGACAGGCTTCGTCGGTCTCCATGTCCGGGTCCGCGCAGCTCACCCAGCCCTGAGGCACGCAGGTGCTGCCAAAGGTGTGGCAGGCGTACGGATCGGTGGGCGGCGCGGCGTAGGTGATCGCCGAAGCGCAGTCCTGGTCGTAGGGCAGGCAGCCGACCCCGTCCAGACCCCCCTGGTAGTCGGTGCACCAGGTGCCGTCGACCTGGACCACGTTCCACGCCGCCAGCTGCGAGCACCCCGCGGCAATGCAGTCGGAAGGCGCTTCATCCCAGCAGGTGCCCGTGCCCGTGTCCGTGTCCGTGTCCGCGTCGGTGTCGGTGTCGGTGTCGCTGTCGCTGTCCGCGTCCGCGTCCGCGTCCGCATCCGCATCCGCATCCGCGTCCGCGTCCGCATCCGCGTCCGCATCGGTGACCCCAGAGTCGACCGGCGTGGTGTCCTTGCCCGTGCAGGCAGGCGCCAACAGGCAGACCATCAGCCATCGCGTCATCGTGGCTCCTCCCCGTGCCCCGCCCGGACGGTACCCGGCCGGCCGCCCCCGCCGCCACCTCGGCGGTCGCAGTGGCCGTCCGCCTCGCAGCGATAGACTGACACGTCAGTCTATCTCCCGACCGCCCCCGGACCCCCGTGCACCACCGCGGCGACACCCTCTCCTGGCAGCTCACCCCCGACCACGTCCTCGAGGTCGAGCTCCACCGCGCCCCCTCAACGGGATCGGCACCACCACCCTCTCCGAGCTCGAAGCCCTCGCCGACGTCGTCCGCGCCGGCGCCGGCGGTGCCCGCGCCCTCCTGTGGCAATCCGCCCGCCCCGGCTTCTGCGCCGGCGCCGACCTCCGCGAGGCTCTACGGCGGCCTCCTCGCCCGCCGCGACCGCTTCGCGCCGCCGACCGCCTCGGCCCCCTCGCCGCCCGCGCGGCCCGCCGCCTGGGCCGCCACCTCGTCCGCCGCCAGGTCCGCGCCTTCCTCGACCGCATCCACGCCGTCTACGACACCTTCGACCAGGCCCCGCTGGTCACCATCGCCGCGGTCCACGGCGTCGCCTTCGGCGGCGGCTTCGAGCTGGCCCTCACAGCCGACCAGATCGTCGCCGACCGCACCGCCCGCTTCGCCTTCCCCGAGCTGCGCCTCGGCCTGGTCCCCGGCTTCGGCGGCGTCCCGCGCCTGCAGCGCGAGGTGGGCAGCGCCGTCGTCCGCGACCTGCTCCTGTCGGGCCGCAGCCTCGGCGCCGCCCGCGCCCACGAGCTCGGCCTCGTCGCCCAGCTCGTCCCGAAGGGCGAGGCCCTGCCCGCCGCCCGCCGCCTCGCCGCCCAGGCCGCCCGCTTCGCCCGCCCGGCCACCGCCGCCGCCAAGCAGCTGGCCAAGCCGCTGCCCCGCGCCGCGCTCGACGCCGAGAAGGCCGCGTTCTGCGCGCTCGTCACCCGCCCCGAGGTCCTCGACGCGCTCCGCCGCTTCGTCGAGGACGAGGGCGTCCGCCCGTACCTGCCCGCCGAGGGGGCCCTCCATGCCTGACGCCGCCGCCGACCCCACGCTCGACCGCCTCACCGCGCTCGCCGCCGCCCGCTTCGGCGACCGCGCCCGCACCCTCGCCCCCGACGCCGACCTGTTCGAGGCGCTGGGCATCGACAGCCTCCAGGCGCTCGATCTGCTCACCGACCTCGAGGACGCCTTCGGCGTCGAGATCCCGGACTACGAGCTGCAGGGCGCCAACACGCTCGGCGCCCTCGCCGCCGTGATCAAGGCCCGCACGTGACCGTCGACCCGGCCGGCCTCCGCGAGCGCGTCGCCCCCACGGTCGCGCACTGCGCCTCCCTCGGCGAGGCCCTCGACGACGCGCTGGTCCAGCACAAGAGCCTCACCGCGCTGATCGAGGCCGACCGCAAGCGCGAGGCGTCGCGCTGGAGCTACCTCGACGTGGCCCGCGCCGTCCGCCAGGTGGCCCGGCGGCTCGAGGCGCAGGGCATCGGCCCCGACCGCCGCGTCGCCGTGCTGATGGGCAACCAGCCGCGCTGGCTCGTCACCGCGGCCGCCGTCTTCCGCCGCGGCGCGGTGCTGGTCCCGCTGGACCCGAAGCTCGAGCCCGCCGAGCAGCAGGCCCTCCTCGCCCACTGCCAGGCCGATCTCCTCGTCGTGGACCACGCCCTGTGGCGCAAGCTCCCCGACCCGCCGCCCTGCTGGGTGGTGGACGCCCCGCCCGACGCCGACGTCGTCCGCTGGGACGACCTGCCCGACCTGCCCGAGGACGGCCCGCCCGCCGTCCCCCGCACCCGCGACGACCTCGCCTGCATCGTCTACAGCTCGGGCACCGGCGGCCGCGCCAAGGGCTGCCAGCTGTCGCACGGCGCCTACCTCGCCCAGCTCGACGCCCTGCTGAAGCGCTTCCCCATGGCCCCGGGCGACCGCTACTTCAGCGTGCTGCCCACCAACCACGCCATCGACTTCATGGTCGGCTTCGTCGGCCCCTTCGTCTGCGGCGCCACCGTCGTCCACCAGCGCACGCTGCGCCCCGAGCTGCTGCGCTTCACCATGCAGCGCTACCGCGTCACCCACATGGCGGTGGTCCCGATGCTGCTCGCCGCGTTCGACCGCGCCGTCCAGGAGCGCCTCGACGGGCTCCCGAGCTGGCAGCGCGGCGTGGCCGACGCGCTCGTGGGCCTCAACGCCCGCCTCACCGAGCGCCGCCCGCGCCACGCCCTGTCGAGCCGCCTGCTGGCGCCGATCCACGCCGCGTTCGGCGGGCACCTCCGCCTGGTGTTCTGCGGCGGCGCCGCCACCGACCGCGCCCTGGTCGAGCGCTTCGCCGCTCTGGGGCTGCCCGTCGTCGTCGGCTACGGGCTGACCGAGGCCTGCACCGTGGTCACCGTCAACGGCACGCAGCCCGTCCGCGGCGACAGCGTCGGCGCGCCCGTGGACGGCGTCACCGTCCGCATCGACCGGCCCGACGCCGACGGCGTGGGCGAGGTCCTCGTCGCCGGCCCCACCCTGATGCGCGGCTACCTCGACGACCCCGAGCTCACCGCCGAGACGATCCGCGACGGCTGGCTGCACACGGGCGACCTCGGCTGGGTCGACGCCTCGGGCCACCTGCACCTGGTGGGCCGCAGCAAGGACGTGATCGTCACGGCGGGCGGCAAGAACGTCTACCCGGAGGACGTGGCCTTCGCGTTCCGCGAGCTCGACGGCGCCGAGGAGCTCGAGGTCTTCGCCGCCCACACCCTGTGGCCCGCGCGCAGCCTGGAGGGCGAGGCCCTGGTGCTCGTGGTCCGCGCCGACGACGTGGGCGATCTCCTGCCGCGGATCGCTGCGCGCAACCGCGGGCTGGCGGGCTACAAGCGGGTGTCCGGGGTGCTGCCGTGGTCCGCGGCGTTCCCCGGACCGCGTCGCTTCAAGGTGAAGCGCCGCGAGCTGGCGGCCGCGATCGGGCAGTCGGCGGGCCGCGAGGCCGTGCTGCCGCTGGGGGGCGGGTGAGCGACGTGAGCGGGCGGATCGTGGCCATCCTCAACCCGAAGGCCGGGGGCGGCCGCGGGTGCAAGCGCGCCGAGGCCCTGCTGGCCGAGCTCGAAGGGGTGGTCGTCCAGCGGACGGAGGCCCCGGAGCACGCCACGGCCCTGGCCCGCGAGGCGGCGCGCGGCGGCGCGCGGATCGTGGTGGCCGCGGGCGGCGACGGCACGCTGTTCGAGGTCGTCAACGGCCTGCTGACGGCCGAGCTCGGCGACGCGCTGCCCCGCCTGGGGATCCTGGCCGTGGGCACCGGCAACAGCTTCGTCCGCGACCTGCACCTCGAGGATCCGGCCGCCGGCATCGCCGCCATCCGCGAGAACCTCCGCCGCCGGGTCGACGCCATCCGCATCGAGCACGAAGGCGGCGTGCTGTACGCCATCAACCTCGTCTCCCTCGGCTTCTCCGCCGACGCCGGCGACCTCACCAACCGCCGGTTCAAGCGCCTCGGCGCCGTCGGCTACGTCGCCGCCGTGCTGGTCTCCGTCGCGCGCCTTCACCACCACGCGTTCCCCTACCTGCGCGACCGCGATCCGCTCGACGGGCGGCCCGTCACACTGCTGTCGGTCTGCAACAGCCAGTACACCGGCGGCGCGATGCGGATGGCCCCCGGCGCCGACGTGTCCGACGGCGAGCTCGAGGTCGTGCGGGTCGGCGAGATGGGCCGCCGCCGGTTCCTGCAGTCGTTCCCGAAGATCTTCGCGGGCACCCACCTCGAGCTGCGCGAGGTCGACATCCACCGCGCGAAGCGGGTGGCCTTCGAGGGCCTGCCCGCGCTCCCCGTCATGATCGACGGCGAGATCCGCACCCTCGCGCTGCGCGCCGTCGAGGTGCTGCCGCGGGCGCTGGAGGTGGCGGCGTGAACGCGGCCGCGCTGCCACCGCCCTGGGACCACCCGCCGACGCTCGGCGAGAAGGCCGCCTCCGCCGCGCTGTGGACGGCCGGCCTCGCCTGGCTCGTGCCCGTGATGTCGGCGATGATGGCCGCGGCGGCCGTCGTCCCGCCCGACCGCACCCAGTGGCTGTCGCGCCTGTACTGCCGCGGCCAGGTCGCGATGACGGGCGCGCGCTGGCGGGCCGAGGTCGATCCGGCCGTCGACCCCGCGAAGTGCTACCTGTTCGCCTGCAACCACGTCAACCTGCTCGACCACGTCACGATGTACAACGCCACCCCGCACTTCAAGCAGGGCCTCGAGCTGGCGTCGCACTTCGAGATCCCGGTGTACGGCTGGTTCATGCGGCAGCGCGGCACCATCCCGGTCGAGCGCGGCGGCGGCGCGGAGCAGCGCGCCCGCCTCGTGGCGAACTTCCGGCGCGAGGTCGACGCCGGGCACTCGATCCTCGCCTTCCCCGAGGGCACGCGCACGCGCGACGGGCGCGTGGGGCCGTTCAAGACGGGCACCTTCGCGATCGCCCGCGAGATCGGGCTGCCCATCGTGCCCGTCACCGTGACCGGCATGTACGAGATCCTGCGCGCCGGCAGCGGCCTGATGCGGCGCGGGCGCGAGGTCGTGGTCACCTGCGACGCCCCCGTCGACCCCGGGCGCCCCGAGGACGGCCCCGAGGCGCTGCGGGCGCTGGCCGAGCGCGTGCGGGCGCCGATCGCCGCGCGGGTCGACCGCTCGCTGGGGCACCCGTCGTGAGCGACGAGGTCGACGGGCGGGTGCGGCGCGGGCAGGAGTCCCGCGAGGCGCGCCGCGGCCAGATCAAGGACAGCGCGCTGCGCGTGTTCTCCGAGCGCGGGTACCACCAGACCAGCGTGACCGACCTGGTCGAGGCCGCCGGCGTCGCGCGCGGCACCTTCTACCTGTACTTCGACAGCAAGGAAGCCATCTTCCTCGAGCTGCTCGACGACCTCACCACGCACCTGCGCGACAACATCGGCGGGGTCGACGCCACGCGCGGGGTGACCACCATCGAGCAGCAGCTGCACCAGATCGTGGTGCGGATCCTGCGGACGGCGGTGGAGAACCGGCCGCTGACGCGCATCATCTTCCGGGAGGCCGTCGGGCTGCACGCGTCGGTGGACGCCCGGCTGCGGGCGTTCGACGACGAGCTGTACGGCTTCGTCGCCGGGGCGCTGCGCCTCGGGGCCGCGCTGGGCGCCCTGCGCGCCGTGGACGCCGACGTGGTGGCTGTCGTGGTGGTGGGGGCGCTGCGGGAGGTGGTGCACCGCTACGTCGTGCGCGACGACGCCGCGTTCGACCTCGACGCCGTGGCCGCCGCGGTGCTCGATCAGCAGCTGCGCGGGCTGCTGGCGGGCTGACCTACGCGCGCGCGGCCTTGTCGGCCAGCGTGCGCGCCGTGACGTCCAGCGCCGCCGGGTCGAAGCCCGGCGGATCCGGCGCGTCCGCGACGAGCCGCGCCACGAGCGCGGCCTGGCGCGCAGCGAGCGAGGCGGGATCGGCCGGCTCCGCACCGGCGGCGCCGCCGGATCGCGCCGCGGCGGGCCGAGCGGCGCCGCCGAGGCCTCGGCCACCGCGTCGGCTCGGCCTCCAGCGCCGCCAGCCCGGTGAACCCGCGGTCGCGCTCGGCAGCGCCGGCGCGGCCACCCCGAGCGCCCGCACCCGGCGCAGCAGCGCGAGCGGCTCGGGCCGGGACGGGGTGCGCGTGGGTGTCGTGGTACCACGGCCCGCACCGCACGCCGCCGGCGACGTGCAGGGTACGCCACGGCCTGCAGCGGCAGCGCCGCCAGGAACGCCCGGGATCGACGCCGCGGTTGCGGGCGTTGGCGTGGAGGTTGGCCAGGTCGAGCACCAGCTGCACGCCGGTCTCGGCGACCAGCGCCGCCAGGAACGCGGCGTCCGACAGGTCGTCGTCGGGCCAGCCGAGCGGCGCGGCGATGTTCTCGAGCGCGAGCGGCACGGGCAGGGCGTCCTGCGCGATGCGGACGTTCCGCACCAGCACGGCCAGCGCCGCCTCGGTGCGCGGGACCGGCAGCAGGTGGCCCGACTCCCGGCCGCCGCCGCGGACGAAGGCCACGTGCTCGCTGACGAGCGGGCTGCCGTAGGCGCGGGCGGTGGCCGCCAGGCGGCGCAGCCGGCCGCGGTCGGGGGCGCGGCGTCGCCGAGGCCGAGCGTCACCCGTGGCACCACCGCGACGCCGTTGCTGTCGAGCAGCCGCTCGTGGGCGGGGTCGGCCGCGGAAGGCCTCGGCGACGACCTCGGTGAAGGCGAGGTCGGTGCGCTGCTGGATCAGCCAGGCCGTCTCGGCGCCAGCCGAGGCCGACGCCGCGCCGCAGCTCACGAGCAGCCACCGCAGCCTCCGCCGCAGCCCGCGCCGCACCCGCCGCCGCACGACGCCCCGCAGGAGGTCCCGCAGCCGCTGCTCCCGCCGCTGGCCGGCGCGGCCCAGTTCGCCGCCAGCGGCGTGCGCAGCGCCGGCGTCGCGGCGAGGCCGTACACGGCGCCGACCAGCAGGACGTGGTCGGCGCCGACGAGCTCGGGGGCGCGCCGGGCCGTCTGGCGCGCGGCGTCGAGGTCGAGCCGCAGGGCGTCGAGCGCGCCGCGCCCCCGCGCCGTCCGCGGGTTGCCCACCCCGAGGCGCACGGCGAAGACCGCGCCGATCACCAGCGCGACCAGCATCAGCAGCAGGTTCTCGACCGGGCGGTCCCGCGCCAGCCCCACCGCCACCTTGGCGAACCCGAGGCCGGTGCAGGCCCAGGCGGGCAGGGTCAGCGCGACGGCCCGCAGCAGCCGCTCGCCCGCGCCGAGGACCAGCCCGCGCTGGCGCACCTCGTCGACGACCGGGTCGGCCGCGGAGCGGCCGCGCGCGCCGCCGCCCCGGGCGTGGCGCCGCGGCGCAGGGCGCCGAGGACCGCGCGCTCGACCCCGTCGATCCCCCGGCGTCGGGCCGGGGCTCGCCGGTGTCGGGGGCGAGGGCGCCGGCCGCGGTCAGGCGCGCGAAGGCGACCTCCACGACCCCGTCGTCGCCGCGCGCCAGGGCTGCCGCGCGGTACGGCGAGGCGCTGATCCAGTCCAGGTCGCGGTCGTCGCGGCGGGGGCGGGGGAGCAGCAGCACCGCGCCGTAGCTCGCGGCGAGGGACCCCACCATCAGCAGCGAGAACAGCTGCAGGAAGGCCGGGCCCGGCAGATCGAGCGGGTTCACGCGTCCTCCATCGCGTCCACGGTGTCGACGGCGCGCTGCAGCCAGGCCACCACGTCGTGCAGCAGCTCGCGCGGGGCGCCGGCGCTGGTGGGCAGCGCGAGCAGGCGCTGCGGCGCGTCGCCGGGCACCGTCACCCCGAGGGTGGCCAGGCCGAGCGCCTCCTCGCCGAGCCCCTCCGCCACCGCGAGCAGCGCCGGGCGCGAGCGGGCGGGGTCGTCGCCGCGCAGCAGCAGGGCGCGCAGGCGGATGAGGTGGTTGCGCAGCCCCTGCTCGACGCCGGTGCGCAGCCGCTCCCGCGGCACGGTCAGTGCCACGAGCGGATCGTCGCCGAGCAGGGTGCGGTGGTGGCTGCGCATGGCCACGATCCGCACCGGGAACACGTCGCCCAGGCGGGCGAGCTCGCCGCGCGCCACCACGTACGGGAGCAGCCGGCCGCGGGCGATCGGGCCGGAGAGCGCGTCGCCGGCGGCGCGGAGGGTGTCGTAGTCGCAGGGATCGAGCTCGATGCACATGCGGACAGGCGCGCTGGCGGGCCGATCGCCGTACACCGTGACGCTGACGAGCCGGGACCCGAGGGCCTCGCGCAGGGCCTCCGCCCAGGGAGTGGCTTCGTCCACGGACATGACACCTCCACGGGGGCGTACGTAGCGGGTCGCGGAACTGTTCGCGCGCCGCCGCCGACGGCGGTCCGATGCGCGCCGGGCCGGCTGCGTTAGGACGCCCCTTCACGGCGGCTGCCGCCGGCGCACCTCCTGCCGGGAGGCCCGATGCACCTGCTGCTCCTCGCGCTCTCGGCCCCCGCCGCGGCGACCACCCGGGTCCGCGTCGACGTGGTGGGCCCGGTGGCCGAGGTGGCGCTGTCGCGCTCCTTCCACAACCCGAAGGCCGTGGCCGTCGACGCCGAGCTGCTGCTGCCCGTGCCGCCGGGCGCCGCGATCGACGCCGTCGAGGTCACGGTCGACGGGCAGCCCTTCCGCAGCAGCGTCCGCGAGGCCGCCGAGGCGCAGGCCGTCTACCGCGCCGCCGTCGCCGCGGGGACGCGCGCGTCGCTCACCGCCCAGGACGACGGCGTGCTGGTGCAGAACGTCGCCAACGTCCCGCCCGGCGCGGACGTCGACGTGAGCGTGCACCTCGTGCTGCCCGTCGCGCGGGACGCCGGCGCCTGGACCCTGACCCTGCCGCTGACCGTCAGCCCCCGCTTCGACGACGACCTCGACGTCGTCTACGCCATCCCGCCCGAGGCGCCGCCGTGGGTCACCGCACCGCCCGCGCGCCCCGAAGACACAGCGCAGATCGAGGTCGCCGTCCACACCGACGGGGTGCGGTTCCTCGAGGCGCCGTCCCACCCGTTCCACGCCGACATCGGCCGCACCGAGGCCACCTTGCGGGTGGACGACGCGCGCCTCGACCGCGACCTCGTCGTCCGCTGGGCCACCGCGCTGCCCGAGCCCGCGGCGCGGCTGCTGGTCGCCGACGGCCACGGGCTGCTGGTCGTCGAGGCGCCCGCCCCGTTCGCCCCGCTGCCGCCGACGCCGCTCGACCTGGTGCTGGTCGTCGACGCCTCCGACAGCATGCTCGGGCGCCGCTCGGCGCGCGTGCCCGCCGTCGCCGAGGCGCTGCTGCGCCGGCTGCACCCCGACGACCGCGTCACGGTGCTGCGCTTCGGCGACACGGTCCGCGGGCTGGCCGTCCGCGCGGCCCCCGACGAGGTGGCCGACCTGCCCGCCCGCCTCGCCACCGCGCCCATCGGCGGGGGCACCCGGCTCGCAGACGCCCTGCGCGCCGCGGCCTCCGTCCCGGCGCCGCCCGAGCGGCCCGTGGTGGTCGTCGTCGTCTCCGACGGCGCGACGGGCGACCGCGAGGGCGCGCTCCAGGCGCTGCAGCGCCGCCCCGACGCCGTCGTGCACACCGTGGCGGTGGGGGCGGCCCCGAACCACGCCCTGCTGGACGCGCTCGCCGCCGCGCACCACGGCCTGGCGCTGACCGTGCCGCCGGCGGCTGCGACCGGGCCGCTCGACGACGCGCCGGTGCGGGCCGCGCTCGCGCCGCTGGGCGAGGGCCTCGGCAGCCCGCTCCTCACCGGCGCCACCCTCGCCCTGCCCGACGGCGCCGAGCTCGCCGCCCCGCTGCCGCCCCTGTTCCCCGACCGCGCCGCGACGGCGAGCCTGCGCGGCGTGTCGTGCAGCGCGCCGGTCACGCTGCAGGGCACGCTCGGCGCGGCGGCCTGGTCCACCGAGGTCCGACCCACCTGCCTCGGCGACGAGGCCGCGCGGCCGCTGCAGGTGCTGTGGGCCCGTGAGCGCCTGGGGCAGCCCGGCCTGTCGGACGCCGAGCGCGCCGCGCTCTCCGTCGAGTACCAGGTGCTCGACGCCGCGACCCGCTTCGTCGGCGTCGACGAGGCCACGGCCGTCGCCCGGGCGGACGGGCGGCTGCTCCGGGCGCTCCCGCTCCCCGAGGACTACGCGCTGGACGGGACCAACGTCGGGCGGAGCTACCGGTCGTCCGTCGAGGTGCTGGCGGGTCGGCCTCCCGGCCGTGCCGGCGCCGCTCGGCCCCGACGTGACCCTGCTCCTCGGCGGGCACGACGTGACCGATCCCGTCGGCGGCGCCTTCCCCACCCGCCTCCCCGCCGACGCCGTCTGGGCGGCGCTCGAGCCGACGGACCCCGAGCACGCCGGCGCGCGACGGGTCGTGACGCGCACCCTGGCCGACGACACGCGTCCGGCGGGCGCCGTGACGGCCGGCGTCGGCGCCGCGACGCCCCGGGCGCCGTGGCCCGCGCTGGCGGCGAGCGGGCACCTGCCGCTCGGCGACGCCCTCGACCCGTCCGCCGGCGCCAGCCACCTCGACCAGCGGGTCGGCGCGGTGTCGTGGCGCCGCGAGGCCGGCTACGGGCGGCTCGCGCTGCACACCCACGGATCGTGTCGCGTTCGACCGCGATCGGCGACGCCGGCCGCCTCGCCGATCCGCACGACGCCGCGCCGGTGGGCAGCCTGCTCGGCCAGCTCTCCTGGCACCACGCGCCCGTCGACCTCGGCGCGTCGGCGCTGCAGCGGCGGGTCGGCGACGCGGTCGGCCAGCGGCTCGACGTCGACGCCGCCGCGCGCGGGGACGTCGTCTCCGGCGGGCTCGGCGCGGTGGCGCGCGGGCTGGCGCACGCCAGGAGGGTCGGGTCGCCGTCGCCGGGGGCCATGGGTTCCTGGACGCGCGGACGCCGGCGGGGCCGTGGGTGCGCGCCGGCGCCCGGCTCGACGCGCTCGGGGCCTGCCCCTGCTCGGCGCGCGCGTGGCGGTCGGCGACCCGCGCGAGCGCGCCGTCCTGACGCTGTCCCGCCGCCACGACGTCGACCGCTGGCTGCCCGTCACCGGCGCCCACCCCGTCCCCCGCCTCGACGAGGCCGCGGCTGCGGGTCGGCGGCGGCTTCGAGGGCGACCTGGCCGTCCACCTCACCGCGCGGGCCGCCCGGGAGCGGCTGCCGTTCGCGCCGCCGCCCGAGCTCGGCGGGGCGCTGCTCGGCGGGCGGGTGCCCGAGGTCGAGCGCACCGTCGGCGACGTGACCGTCGATTCGCGGAGGGCGGCGACCGGCCTCGCTGCAGCTCGCGTACACCTCGACCCCCGCCCGGGGCGGCTTCGGGCTGCTCGACCCGGCCGCGGCCTACGTGCCCGGCTTCCTCGACGCGTACCGGACGCACCGGCTCGCCGCGGCGGTGGGGATCCTGCCCGAGCGGGGCTTCCGCGCGACCGTGGGCGTGCGCTGGGCGAGCGCGGTGGCCGGCGCGCCCCGCGACGCGCGGCCGTGGTGGCTGCAGCCCACGTCCGTCGGGCAGGCGGAGCTCGGCTGGCGCGGCGGGCGCCACGTCACCGTCGACGTGGCCGCCCAGCTGCACCACGCGCTGAACGACCCGCGCGCGATCGCTGCTGCCGCTCGAGGTGCAGGCGGTGCTGCCCGGCGCGGCGCCGGTGCCCGACCAGCCGCCGCTGTGGGCCAGCCTGCAGGTCACGCTGTCCGCGCGCTGATGATGACGCAAAGGCGCCCGACGCCTTTCCGTCAATTGACGGAAAGGCGTCGGGCGCCTTTGCGTCATCGGGCGCCTTCCGTCACCGCGGTCCGCCACCCCCGGCGTCCGTTCGATACGGCGACGGCATGCACCGCCGACAGCCTTCGCGGGCGCCGCCGCCCTTCCTCGCCCCCACCGCCCGCGCCGACGCGGGGTCACCGAGATCGCCGTCGGCGAGCGCACCGTGCACCTGCACTGGCCCGGCGACCCGCCCGGCGCCGCCGCCCTGCGCGAGTGGGTCCAGCGCAGCGCCGACGCCGTCGCCGCCTGGTACGGCACCTTCCCCGTCCGCACCGTCGACCTCCGCTTCGCCCCCGCCCCCGGCCGCGGCCTGCACGGCGCCGTCACCTACGGCGGCCAGGCCCCCCACATCGACGGCCGGGTCGGCCGCGACAGCGACCTGCAGCGCGATCTGCTCGGCGACTGGGTCCTCGTCCACGAGCTGGTGCACCTGGCCCTGCCCGACGTGCCCGGCCCCCACCGCTGGCTCGAAGAGGGCCTCGCCACCTACGTCGAGCCGTGGGTCCGGGTCGCCGCCGGCCAGCTCGACCTCGCGAAGGCCTGGCGCGACCTCGTCGACGGCCTCCCGCAGGGCCTCCCCGGTCCGGGCGACCAGGGCCTCGACCGCACCGCCACCTGGGGCCGCACCTACTGGGGCGGCGCGCTGTTCTGCCTGCTCGGCGACCTCGAGATCCGCCGGCGCACCGCCGACCGGGCCGGGCTGCAGCACGCCCTGCGCGGCGTCCTCGCGGCCGGCGGCAGCCTGCACGTCACCTGGCCGATCGAGCAGGTCCTGGCCACCGCCGACGCCGCCACGGGCACCACGGCGCTCACCGACCTGTGGGCGGCGCAGCGCGACACGCCCGTCCTGACCGACCTCGAGGCGCTGTGGCGCGCCCTCGGCGTGGTCCGCGAGGGGCGGAGCGTCCGCTTCGACGACACCGCGCCGCTCGCCGCGCGCCGCCGCGCCATCGCCGCAGGCCCTACAGCCCGAGCTCCTTCGCGATGATGAGCTTCATCACCTCGTTGGTCCCCGCGTAGATGCGCTGCACCCGCGCGTCCATGAACGCGCGGCTGATCGGGTACTCGAGCATGTAGCCGTAGCCGCCGTAGAACTGCAGGCAGGTGTCGACGACCTCCGACAGCATCTCCGTCTGCCACAGCTTCGCCATCGAGCACTCCTTGACGAGGTGCTCCCCGGCGGTGTGCTCCTGCAGCAGCCGGTCGAGGAACGCGCGCCCGACCTCGACCTTGGCGGCGGCCCCGGCCAGCTGGAACTGCGTGTTCTGGAACTTGGCGACGGGCTTGCCGAACGCCTTGCGCTCCTGCACGTAGCGGATGCAGTCCTCGAGCACCTGCTCGGCCGAGGCCTGCGCCGCGACCGCGACCACCAGCCGCTCCTGCTGCAGCTTCTGCATGAGCATGAGGAAGCCCATGCCCTCGGCGCCGAGCCGGTTGGCGACGGGCACGCGGCAGCCCTCGAAGTGCAGCTCGGTGGTGTCCTGGCTCGCCATGCCCATCTTCTTGAGCTTGCGCCCGCGGTGGAAGCCCGGCGTGCCCGCCTCCACGACCACGAGCGACAGCTGCTGGTGCCGATCGCCGGGCGCGTGCGCCGAGCCCGTGCGCACCGCCACGATCACCAGGTCGGCGAGCAGGCCGTTGCTGATGAAGGTCTTGGCGCCGTCGACGACGTAGTCGTCGCCGTCGCGGCGGGCGGTGGTGGCGATGGCGGCGAGATCGCTGCCGGTGCCGGGCTCGGTCATGGCGACGGCGGTGACGAGCTCGCCGCTCGCGCACCCCGGCAGCCACCTCGCCTTCTGCTCGTCGGTGCCGAAGCTGTGCAGGTAGGGCACGACGATGTCGGAGTGCAGCGGCATGGCGAAGCCGGACTCGTAGACGCGCGCGAGCTCCTCCATCACCACGACCGACATGAGGAAGTCGCCGCCGGCGCCGCCCCACCGCTCGTCGAGCCAGGGGCAGAGCAGGCCGACCTCGCCCGCGGCCCGCCAGGCCTCGCGGTCGACGCAGCCGGCCTCGGCCCACCGCTCCTGGTGGGGCACGACCTGCTCGGCCAGGAAGCGCCGGACCACGTCGCGGTAGGCGTCGTGGACCTCGCTGAAGATGCGTCGCTGCATGCTGCCCTCCGTGGACCCTCCCCCGTAGCGCGGCGCGCTTAAGGGCGCTTAAGGGAGCCTCCCAGGCCGGTCCGCGTCACCTTTCGCCCATCGGAGGGTGCGATGACGAACCTGGCGAAGGGACTGGGCGCGCTGCTGGTGGGGACGGGGGCGCTGGAGGCGCTGCGGGCGGTGCTCGCCGGCCTGTACGTGGCGGGGGTGCTGCCCGAGACGGCCGGTGCGCTCGGCTACGGCGGGCTGACCGTGCTCGGCTGGGCGGCGTCGCTCGCGCTGTTCGTGGGGCTCGCGGGCTTCAGCTACCGCGCCGCCACCAACGTGCGCGCCTGGGAGCCCGACTTCCACCAGAGCCCGGTCGGCGCGGCCGTGGGCTGGTTCGTGCCCGTCTGGAACCTCTACAAGCCCTACGACGCGCTGTGCAGCGTGTGGTCGGGCTCGGCGATCGCGCTCGACGCCGACGAGCCGCGCGGCCCGACCCGCATCGTGGAGGCGTTCTGGGCGACCTGGGCGCTGTCGATCCTGGTGGGACGCCTGTTCGGCGCCGGCGAGGCGCTGGCCAACCCGGGGGACGTCGCCGCCGCCGCGCTCTCCGCGGTCGCCTGCGGGCTCGGGGCGGTCGTGGTGCTGCGGATCGGGCAGCTGCAGGACGAGGTCGCCTACGCGCGGACCACGGCCAACGCGGGATCGAGCAGGTAGCCGTCGTCGCGGGTGAGGAGGGCGGCGGCGAGGCCGAGCTTGCGCAGGGTCGCCATGGCGACGTAGACGCGGTTCGCGCCCGCCTCGGGCAGGATCCGCTCGCCGGGCCAGCCCGCGGCGAGCACGGCGTCGAGCGGCAGGGCGACGCCGGGCGCCGCGAGCCGCTGCTCCACGAGGCGAGCCGCCACCCGCCGCAGGGTCGGGCGCCGCGCGAGGTCGACGACGGTGCCGTCGGGCAGGGTGAGGCGGTCGTCGCCGGCGACGAGGGCCGCCGCGGCGACCCGCTCCACGAGCGCGGCGACCATGCGCCCGGCGGCCACGGCGTCGGGGTGGTTGGGCGGCGGGGGCGAGGCCGCGAGGCGGGCCGCGAGCGCGTGGGCGGCGGCGGCGTCGCCCGGGGTCAGGGCGGCGGCCTCGGCGAGCAGGGCGAGGGTCCCGTCGAGCGCGACCTCGGGGGCGGGCTCGCCGCGCGGAGGGCCGCCACCACGGCGCGCCAGGCCTCGAGGTCGGGCCGGGAGCACCTCGCCCCCGTCGAGGTCGCGCAGGCGGTCGGTGGCGAGGTCGTAGTCGCCGCGCTCGGCGGCGACGACGGCGAGCATCAGCCCGCACACGGCGGCGTGGATGGCGCCGCCTGTCGCGGGCGGCCGCCTCGCGGCGAGCAGCTCCGGCTCGGCCCGGTCGAGTCGGCCGAAGCCGAGCATGGCCAGGCCGAGCTGGGCGCGCACATGGTCTCCCTGGCCACGTCGCCGCGCGCGCGCCGCCGCCACGGCCTCCTCCGACAGGGCGAGCACGCGCGCTTCGTCCCGGCGGTACAGCGCGCTCGTGACGCGAAGCTGGCGCGGCGTCGACCCCGGGCGGTAGCCCACGGTCGCGCAGCAGCGCCCGGCCTCGTCGAGGTCGCGGTCGGCGGCGTCGAGGTGCTGGCGCAGGTGCTGCAGCGCCACCCGCTCCAGCAGCGCGAGGCCGAGGCGCCGGCGCGGTCGCCGGCGCCGTGGAGCAGGCGGACCGCGGTGGCGAAGTGCTGCTCGGCCTCCTCGTGGCGCCTCGGCCTCAGCGCGATCCGCGCCAGCATGTGCACCGAGCGGCCCTCGGCACCGGAGGCCGGGCGTGGGGCCACGTCGGCGGCCTCGCGGGAGGAGGCAGTGGAGCCGGCGAAGTCTCCGGCGAAGTACCGCACCACGCGCGCGCTGCCCGAGCACGCCGGCCCGGACCGACGGATCGGCGCTGCTGCGCCGCCGCCAGGTCGGCCTCGGTGCCGGGGTGGCGCTGCGGCGGCGCGCAGCGCGCCGCGCCGCCAGTGCAGGACGCCGCCACCGCGCCGTCGGCGTGGGCCAGGCCGGCGTCGAGCCAGGCGAGTGCGCCGCTCGCGCGGCGCGACGGCCTCGAGCACGTCCAGCGCGACGGCGGCGAGGCCGGCGGCCGGGCCGCCTCGCCGAAAGCACCGCGAGCAGGTCGGCGCGCTCCCGCTGCAGCCGCGCCAGCCGGGCCGCGGTGAGCACGCCCTTGGCGGCCGTCGTACCAGGCGGCCACGCCCCGGGTGGCCCAGGCGGCGTGGCGCGCCAGCACGGCCCCGGCGTCGGCTGGCGAGGAGCTCGGCCAGGGCTTGCTCCCGACCTGCTCGTACAGCGCGAGCCGCTCGCCGTCGGCGTGCACCAGGGAGGCGTCGACCAGCAGCCGCAGCGCCGGCGCGGCGTCGGGGCCGGCCACCGCCACCGCCGCGTCGGCGTCGAACGGGGCGCACAGCGCGGCCAGCGCCGCCAGCACCCGGCGCGTGTCGGGGTCGAGGCGCCCCGTCGACCAGGCCACGGCGCCGGACAGCGCGGCGCCGGCCGGGAGGTACGCCAGCACCTGGGCGGGCCGCAGCAGCGCGAGCTGGGCCGCCGCCAGGCTCAGCGCGAGCGGCAGCCGGTCGAGCCGGTCCGCCAGGGGCGCGGGCGTCGGCGAGGTCGGCGCCGCTCGGGTGCCGCATCCGGCGGGCCAGCAGCGACACGGCCTCGGCGGCGCCGAGCGCGCCGAGCGCCACCCGGTGCCGCCCACCGGCAGCCGCGAGGTGACGGAGCCAGCGGAGGGCTCCCGATCCGGCGATCAGCCCGGCCACCTGTCCTGCAGGTGCTCGGCGTTGTCGAGGACCACCAGCAGCGCCCCGTCGCGGGCGGCGAGCGCGGTGCGCAGGCGCTGCAGGGCCTCGTCGGCGCCGCCCGGCCCGGTGACGTCGGCGCGCCGATCGCCGCCGCCACGGCGCCCACGAGCTCGGCGCGCCCGCGCGACGGCCGCCAGCGGCACCCACACCGCAGGCGCGCCCGTCCGCGCGCGTGCCAGCGCCACGCCGCGCGGAGGCGCCAGCGTGGTCTTGCTGGCGCGCTGGCCCGGTGACGGCCACGGCCGTCGCGCAGCGCCGCGAGCACCGCCTGCAGCGGCGGCTCCTGCCCGACGATGCCGAGGGCCCAGCCGGCAGGGCCACCTCGACCCGCAGGCACAGCGGGCGCGCCTGGCAGCCCGTCGGCCAGCCGGAGCTCGCCTGGCGCGGCCTCGCCCGCGAGCGCCGCCGAGACGTCGGCGGCGGGGCCGGACAGCGCGACCCCGCCCGTGAGCGGGTCCGCGGCGAGCGCCACCTCGCCCGCCGCCGCGCCGCCGCGCAGCGCGCCCCAGCCGAGCGAGGCGACCCGCAGGAACGCCCACCGCGCCCAGCCGAGCGCGGGCTCGGGCGCGTCGAACGCGATCCGCGCGGCGTGGATCCCGGCGCGGGCCACGCGGGCGCCGTGCGCCTCGGCGTCGCGCCACACCGCGTCGAGCGCGGCGATCCGCTCCGGGGCGTCCACCGCCTCGGCCGGCGCGACCGCCACCGACACCACCACGGCCCGCACCCGACCTCCCGGGGCCATCCTAGCGAACCGCGGCGGGTTAGGCCGAGCCATGGTCTCCCCTCCGCCCCGCCTGCGCGGCGTCCCCGGCCTCGGCTCGCTGATCCCGTTCGCCCGCGATCCGCTCGCCTTCGTCGCCGAGGCCGCTCGCCTGGGCGACGTCGTCTGGTACCGCCTCGTCGACCACCAGCTGGTCCAGCTGTCGCACCCGGCGCTGGTCGAGGCCGTGCTCGTCGACCACGCGAAGGACGTCCACAAGGACGCCATCTACGACCTCCTCCGCCCCTCGCTCGGCGACGGCCTCGTCACCAGCGAGGGCGAGACCTGGCGGCGCCACCGCAAGCTCGCGGCGCCGTCCTTCCAGAAGCGCCACGTCGACGGCTATGCCGAGGCCTTCGTCGCCTGCACCGAGGACTGGCTCGGCGCGCTGCCCGACCAGGTCGACCTGCACGAGCAGTTCATGGCGCTGACCCAGCGCATCGTGCTCGACACGCTGTTCGGCACCGACCTCGGCGTCGACACCTCGGGCGTGGCCCACGCGCTGCACACCGTGATGGCCGGCTTCTCCTCCGAGTCGCAGGGGCCGGGGCGGCTGCTGCCGCGCTGGGTGCCGACCCGGACCCGGCGGCGCGTCCAGCAGGCCATCGCCGACCTCGACCGCACCATCTACGCCATCATCGAGAGCCGGCGGCGGATCGGGCTCGGCGACGACCTGCTGTCGCGGCTCGTCGCCGCCCGCGACGAGCAGGGCGGCTTCGACGACCGCGCCCTGCGCGACGAGGCCGTCACTGCCTTCGTCGCCGGCCACGAGACCACGGCGCTGGCGCTCACCTACGCGATCGTGCTGCTCGGCGAGCGGCCCGAGGCCTGGGCGCCCGTCGTGGCGGAGGTCGACCGGGTGCTCGGCGACCGGGCGGCGACCGCCGGCGACTTCGCGGCGCTGCCGCGCACCACCGACGTGATCCGCGAGGCGATGCGGGTGCTGCCGCCGGTGTGGGCCGTCGGGCGCGAGGCGCAGCGCGACCTGGTGATCGGCGGCCACGAGGTGCCGGTGGGCACGCAGATCGTGATGTCGCAGTGGGTGATGCACCGCGACCCGCGGTGGTTCGACGACCCGCTCGCGTTCCGGCCCGAGCGGTGGGCGGGCGACCTGCAGCAGCGGCTGCCGCGGATGGCGTACCTGCCGTTCGGGGGCGGGCCGCGGGTGTGCATCGGCAACCACTTCGCGCTGCTCGAGGCGGTGCTGGTGCTGGCGACGCTGGCGCGGCGGATCCGGCCGGTGCCGACGGGGCCGCGGCCGCGGCTCGTGCCGTCGATCACGATGCGGCCGGGGGGGCCGGTGCCGGCGCGGATCGAGCGGCGTTAGGAGCTTGTCGCGAATAGGGTTTTCGCCTGTGTTTCTGGCACGAACACGACCACCACCACGACCACCACCACGGCCTGGTGCCCGGCCAGGCCGCGTGCCCAGCCAGTGGCTGCCGGGGTGGTCGTGGTGGTGGGGGTGGTCGTGGTGGTGGGGGTGGTCGTGGTCGTGGCCCGCATGGCCAGTCGTCGCTGGCCGCGTTGCCGATTTGCACCGTACAACCTCTTTGCCCGACAAGCTCCCAGGAGGAGCGATGGCTCGCCTCGGCTATGCGGAGTACGCCCGACTTCCCGACGACGGGCGCCGGTACGAGATCATCGATGGAGCGCTCCACGTGTCGCCGGCCCCCCGTCCCCGCCACCAGACGGTGTCGCGCCGCCTGCAGTTCGCGCTGTACACCGCCCTGGAGCTCGAGCAGGGCGGGCAGCTCTACAACGCGCCGATCGACGTCCTGCTCGGGCCCCACGACATCGTGCAGCCCGACCTGGTCTACCTGACCGCCGACCAGCTCCACCTCGTCACCGACCGCGCCATCGAGGGCGTCCCGGCGCTGGTGGTGGAGATCCTGTCGCCGTCGACCCGCCGCCGCGACGTCCTCGTGAAGAGCGAGGTCTACCGGCGCTACGGCGTGCCCCGCTACTGGATGGTGGATCCGGAGATCGACCGCATCGAGGGCCTGCTCCTCGCCGAGGGCGCCTACCGCCCGGAGTTCGTCGCCTCGTCCCCCGAGGTGATCCCGGCGCTCGGCGTCCCGCTCGACCTCGGCGCCATCTTCGCGTGAACGGGAGCACATCGCCCCGACGCTTTCCCTTCCGCGCGCGCCCCGGTTACCTGCCGCACCGGAGGCGCGCAGGTGATCGTCGTGCAGGGCACCGAGGCGTGGGGCGACACCGGGCTCGCCGGCCCCGTCCTCACCATCGGCAACTTCGACGGGGTGCACCGCGGCCACCGCGCGCTGATCGACGCCACGCGCGCGCTCGCCGGCGAGCTCGGCCGCCCCGCCGCGCTCCTCACCTTCGACCCCGCCCCCCGCGACGTCCTGCGGCCCGACAACGGCATCCCGCGCCTGCAGTCGCTCGAGCGCAAGCTCGTCCACCTCGGCCGCACCGGGCTCGACGCGGTGATCGTCCACCCGTTCGACCGCGCGCTCGCCGGCATGGCGCCCGGCGCCTTCGCCCGCCGCCACCTGCGCGACCACCTCGGCGTCGCCGGCCTGTGCGTGGGCCACGACTTCCGCTTCGGCCGCGTCCGCGCGGGCGACGCCGACACGCTGCGCAACGTGCTGAAGGTCGAGGTCCGCGAGGTCGACGCCCTGGTCGACGCCGAGGGCCCCGTCAGCTCCTCCCGCATCCGCCAGGCGCTCGCCGAGGGCCGGGTCGCCGAGGCCGCCGCGCTGCTCGGCCGCCCCCACGAGCTCGTGGGCACCGTGATCCGCGGCGACCAGCGCGGCCGCGACCTCGGCTTCCCCACCGCCAACCTGGTCCCCGAGGGCGGCCTGGTCCCGCCCCACGGGGTCTACGCCGTCCGGGTCGAGGGCCACGGCGACGGCGTCGCCAACCTCGGCCGCCGCCCCACCTTCGACGGCCCGGGCGAGGTCCGCCTCGAGGTCCACCTGCTCGACGCCGGGTCGCCCGACCTGTACAGCCAGCCCTGGTGGTGGGCCTCGTCGACCGGCTGCGCGAGCTGCGCTTCGACGAGGTCGACGCCCTGCGGGCGCAGATCGCCCGCGACGTGGCGGAAGCCCGCCGGCGCCTGGCCGGATCGTGACCCCCGGGCCGGCGACCCGCCTGTACGCGGTGCTCGGCCGGCCGGTCCGCCACAGCGGCTCCCCCGCCCTGCACAACGCCTGGTTCGCCGCGCTCGGCGTCGACGCCGTCTACCTGGCGCTCGAGGTGCCCGCGGGCGCCGAGGATCGCGCCGTCGACGCCGTGCGGACCCTCGGGCTCGCCGGCGCCAACCTCACCGTGCCGCTCAAGGAGCGCGCCGTCGCGGCCGTCGATCGCCTGGATCCCGCCGCTGCCGCCGTCGGCGCCGTGAACACCCTCGCCTGGGCCGACGACGGCGCCCTCGTCGGGCACAACACCGACGTCGACGGCTTCGCGCGCAGCCTCGCCGCCGCGGGCGTCGACCTCGCCGGCCGCGACGCCGTGGTGCTGGGGGCCGGCGGCGCTGCGCGGGCCGTCGCCACGGCGATCGCCCGCGCCGGCCCCGCCCGCCTGCGGATCGCCGCCCGCCGCGCCGACGCCGCCGACGCCCTCTGCGCCGCCCTCCCCGTCCGCGCCGAGCCCGCGCCGATCGCCACCGGGGCGATCGCCGGCGCCGACCTCGTGGTGGTGGCCACGAGCGGCCGCGCCGACGCCGTGGCCGCGCTCGATCCCGCCGTCCTGGCCGACGGGGCCGCCTGGGCCGACCTCAACTACTGGGACCCGGATCCGGTGGGGCTCCGCGCCGCCGCGGCCCGCGGCTGCCGGACCGTCCGCGGCGACGGAATGCTGCGGTGGCAGGCCGCTCTCGCGTTCGAGCGTTGGACCGGGACTCTGCCGCAGGTATGATGGCCCGGTCGTCGGGGGTGCGCGATGGTGGTGCACGCCGCGGGCCACCTCGGGTAGGATCCCCCCTGGAGGTTGTACCGGATGGCGGACGTCCCGGTCCTGGTCTGCACGGCCGGGGAGCTCGCGGGGAGGAGGATCTCGGTGCCCGAGGGGGGGATCGGGATCGGACGTTCGCCCGAGAATGCCGTGGTCATCAGCGACGAGGGGGTCTCCCGGTACCACGGGCGGCTCCTGTTCGAGAACGGGTCGCTGTGGCTGCAGGACGCAGGGTCTCGCAACGGCGTGTTCGTCAACGGCGCCCGGGTCACGGGCCACAAGGCCCTCAAGGTCGGAGATTCCATCACCATCGCCCAGCACACCTTCGAACTGCGCTGGCAGGACGACGAAGCGAACGCCCCGGGCTCCCCCTCGGGGAAGGCCCCGGCCGACTCGGCACCGAGCGAGTCGACCGCGAACGCCGACCCGTCCGCAACCCAGGAACCGAACGGCCGACGTCGCTGGTACTGGCCGTTCTCGTAGAGGAAGCGGGTCGATCATGTCAGGAGCCGCCGCGCTGATGGACACCGTCGAGGTCGTGATCAAGCAGCCCAACCACGCAGACCGCGTGGTGCGGCTGTCCGAGGGCGCCACCCGGATGGGCCGCGCCGAGGACAACGAGATCGTGCTGTCGGACGGCGGGGTGAGCCGCCGGCACGCCCAGGTCTTCGTCTCCCACGGCGAGGTCACGGTCGAGGACCTCGGCAGCGGCAACGGCACCTACTACAACGGCTACCGCATCCAGCGGCAGCCGGTGCACGACGGCGACGAGATCGTCGTCGACCCGTTCGTGCTCCAGTTCAAGATCCGCAGCGCCACGGGCCACGGCACCGGCCACTCCGGCCACGGCCGCGCCGAGGGCGGCTCCCCGGCGCCCGCGCGCCTGCAGGTGGTCGTCGGCAGCGGCATGGCCGGGTCGAGCTACCCGATCACCAGCCGCGGCCTGTCGATCGGCCGCAGCGAAGACCGCGACGTGGTCGTGGCCGACCCCGCGGCGTCGCGCCACCACTGCCAGATCGCCCAGCAGGGCGGCGAATACGTCCTGCGCGACATGGGCAGCGCCAACGGCGTGTTCGTCAACGCCGTGCGCGTCCGCGAGTGCACCCTGGCCGACGGCGACCTCATCCGCATCGGCAACACCGAGATGCGCTTCGTGCGCTACGACGGCGCGGCCGACGTGGGGCGCAGCGACTACGCCCCGCGGCAGCAGTCGCAGAGCGAGCCGTGGAGCGAGCCGCACGGGCAGCGGGGCGGCAACACCGGCCGCACGGGCGAGTACCAGCCCCCGCCCCCGCGGCGGCGCGGCGCGGGCCGCATCCTGGCGCTCATGTTCACCGGGCTGATCGTGTTCCTGGCGCTGATGGTGGTGGCGCTGTTCCTGGTGGTCGGCGGGGTGTTGCTGTTCAAGAACGTCGGCGGGGCGCCCACCCGCGCGGCCCGCGAGGCCCACCCGCCGCGGTGGAGCCTGAACCTGCAGTCGGGCCTCGAGCCGGCGCCGGTCAACGTCCTGTTCGAGCAGGGCCAGAACAAGATGCGCGAGCGGCAGCACCGCGACGCGCTGCAGGACTTCTACCGCGTGCTGTCGACCGACCCGGGCTACCCCTACGTCGACAAGTTCGCCTTCGCCGCGGGCGAGTTCCTGGTGCTCGACACGCTCGCCCAGGAGGTCAGCCGCCGCGCCGGGGAGCGGGTCAAGCGCGAGGCCGAGCGCGACCAGCTGCTGGAGGACCTCAACAGCAAGCGCCGCGCGTCGCAGCTCAAGGCCGAGCGCGCGCTGCGCCGGCAGTTCGCCGACGATCCGAAGGTGATGGCGCGCCTCAAGCTCGACACCCCGGCCTCGGTGGTGGCGACGGAGAAGCTCGCCAAGGCGGGCGCCGAGGCGATGGCCGCCGGCCACTTCGACGAGGCGAGCCGGCAGTTCCTCGACGTGCTCGAGCGCAGCAAGTCGGCCACCGACCGCGCCGAGGCGCTGGCCAAGCTGCGCATGTCGCAGAAGGAGGTCGCGCGGGCGAGCGCCGAGCTGTGGCAGCAGGCCGTCGAGACCGAGGCGGCAGGCCAGCTCACCGACGCGAAGACCGTGTTCCTGACGCTGCGGGACCAGCACCCCTCGAACCCGAGCGTCGACGCCCACCTCGCCCGGCTGCCGTAGCCTTGGGGGCGCTCGCGCGCGCCGCGCTGGCGGGCACCGTGCTGGCCGCGCTCGCCGGCTGCCCCAAGCGGGGCGCCCCGCCGGTCGACCCGTTGCTCCCGGAGCAGGTCGACACGGTGCCGGCGCGTCCCCCGCTCGAGGAGCTCCGCGCCGGGGCCGACAACCTCGACCCCGGCCCGCGGGCGCGCGCGCTGGCCCTGCTCGTCGAGCACGAGGGCCCCGACCCCTGGGCGCGCCGGGCGCTGCTCGACCCGTCGGAGTGGGTGCGGCGGGCCGGCATCGAGGCGCTGGGGGCCCGCACCGACGACCTGTCCCGGGAGCTCCTCGAGGGCGTCGTCACCGACGACGAGTCCGACCCGTACCTGCGCGCGCTGGCCGCGCTGGAGGCGCCCGGCCCCGACACCGCCGCCGCCATCGGCCGCGCGCTCGACGAGGCCGACGAGCCGTGGCAGATCGCGCCCCTGGCGTTCGCGGCCTCCCGGCTCGGCGACGAGGCCGCAGGCGACAAGCTCGAGCGCGCGCTGCAGACGGGCGAGCTGCCGCTCGACCTGCAGTTCGTCGAGGCGCTGGGCCGCTCGGGCGACCCGGCCGTGGCGGCGGCGCTGGTCCAGGCGCAGGAGCGCGTGGAGGAGGA
>JAWKRQ010000065.1:0-49452 GCA_041389545.1 Myxococcota bacterium
CGACCTCCGCCACAAGGCGCGCGAAGTGGTTGAGGAGACTCCAGCGGTCCGTCCCCTTGGTCTCGTAGCGCTGCGCGTAGCTGGAGAAGGGCTGACACGGAGCACACCCGGCAAGCACTCGCACCGACGCCGAGCCGAACCACGAACCGACTTCCGAAGCATGCAGCTTGGCGACGTCCCGCGCGTAGAAGGTCGCCCCCGGGTTGTTCGCCTCGTAGGGATGACGACAGGCCTCATCGAGGTCGACTCCGGCAACCACCGGCACCCCGGCCGCGATGAGGCCATGCGTCAGCCCTCCCGCGCCGCAGAACAGGTCGACGCAGGAGACTCCGCCGGCACCCGGCCTCGTGGTCGTCCCCGAGGCTGACTCTTGGCCCGTCCCGATCACTTGTCCGTCTCCTCTTGCATGGCGGGTGTCGGGCCGGTCATCCGCACCCAGTCATCCACCTCGGACAGCTTGAACTTCCACAGCCGCCCGAGCTTGTGGGCGGGCAGCCCCTTGCCGTCGATCCAGCGGTAGACCGTGTCGTGCGAGACGCCGAGGTGGCGCGCTACGTCGTCGACGGCGACCCAGGGTTCTGCTGACATCGGCACGTTCTCCGGCATGGCGCGTGGCTGGCGGAGCCTATCACGCCTGAACTCCGCGGCGGTGCGTCGGACTCTGCGGGTCTGCGCGGAAGGCGGCACGTGGCCTCCGTTACGTCGGGCCGCGCTTGCCAATCGACGGGATCGCTGCGCTTCGAGAATGACCCTGCCGCGTCGCCCGCGAGCACGGCCGTCCGCCCAGCAGGACCCGATCCGATTCCCGGTCCAGAGGAACCGCCCCGGTTCCTCTCCCGCCCGACGCGAAACAAAGCGCACACCGCCGCCCTCCGCGGCGTCTACCTGACATGTCATGCCACGGAGCAAGTCATGTCCACCCTCCTCGCGCGCCTGCACGCCGCCTTCGACGACGCCCCCGTCCTCCTCGCCCCGCTCCGCGCGACCGCGCCCCCGAGCGAGGCCCACCTCCGCGTCCTCGCCGAGCACCTGGCCGCGCTGGCGAACCACCCGCACGGCGGCGTGCTCGTCCTCGGGCTCGACCCCGGCGCGCGCCCGGTGGTCCGCGGCGTGACCCACCCGCCGACGTGGACGGCCGCGCTGCGCCGGGCCGCGAAGCGCCTCGACCCGCCCGTGCCGATCGAGGTCGAGGTGGGCGAGGAGGACGGCCGCGCCGTGGTCGCTGCGCACGTCCCGTTCGTGCCGGTGGTCCGCGGGCGGGTCCGCCTGCGGGACGGCGCGGCGATGCGCCTCGTGGACGGCCGCCCGACGCCCGAGTTCCGCGCGCTGCCTTCACGCGCGAGCGGCCCGGTGCCCGCGCTGCTCGCGTCGGTGCCGGGCTCGGCGCCGGCCTGGCTCGACCCGGAGGCGACCCGCGGCCTGCACGCCCGCCCCCCGGCCGCCTGGTCCCCGGCCACCCGCGCCGCGATGGCGGAGGAGGGCCTGCTCGCCGCCGACGGCGTCGCCGTGACCCGCCTCGGCCTGCTGCTCGCCGGGCTGCCCGAACGCCGACCGGACGAGGACGCGGTGGTGCTGGAGCTCCCCACCGGCGTGCTGACGCTGCCGCGCGGCTGGCTGCTCCTCCGCGAGGACCTGCGCGCCGAGGCGCGGGAGGCCGGCGTGCGGCGCACGGATCTCGTCGCCGACCTCGTGATGGACGTGCTCGTCCGCACCGCGGGGCCGGCGGCGCGGGGGCCGGTCGTGGTCGACCTGTCGCCCGAGGCCCTGACCATCGAGGCGCCCCGCCCGCTCCGGGACGACCCCGAGATCGCGGGCCGCATGGCGCGCTGGGCCGGGTGGCGCCGCGACGCCTGGCTCGCCCCCGCGAAGGGCTGGCACCTGCCCGTGCGCTGGGAGGCCGACGGACCCGGGCTGCGCGTGGTCGCCGCGCTGGTGCGACCGGAGCCCGCCCGGCCGGCGCCGCGGTCCCCGTCGCCCGCGCCGAGCGTGCCGCCGCCAGCGCCCACCCCGGGGGCCTCCGCGCCGACCCCGACGGACGGCCCCACGACGCACCAGCCGCGCTCCGCCCGCGAGGCCGCCGTGCTCGACCTGCTCGCCGACGGCCGCGCCTGGTCGCGGCGCGAGCTGGACGCGCGCCTCCGCTGGTCCCGCTCCACGCTCCGCAACGTGCTGGAGGGGCTGGTCGAGGCGGGTCGGGTGGTCACCGAGGCGCCGTCGCCGCGCTCGCCCTTCCAGGCCTACCGGGCGGCCTGATCTCCTCCGACCTCCCGCGACCTCCTGACCTCCCGTGCGCCGGGGCCGGAGGTCGGGAGGTCACGGGAGGTCCGGAGCCCTCGTGGCGGCGAGCCAGTACACCGCCTGCTTGCGCCGGGGTCGACGCCGTCGCACACCCGCCAGCCGCCGTAGACCCGGTGGCGACGCTGGGCCAGCGCCTTGCCGAAGCGCGAGCGCGTGGCGGCCTCGTTCCGGTCGTGCGCGCCCAGCGTGAGGTCGCAGCGCCGGGCGAGCGCGAGCACGTCCGCGGCGCGGACGCGCGTGGTGCCGTGCGTCTCCGCCCACGCCGCGATCAGCGCCTCCCACTCGGTCTCGTCGGGGTCCAGGCCGACGGCGACGGGCGGGCCGGACAGGAAGCCCTCGAAGCCCGCGTGGCCGACGATCCCGCCCACCACCGCGACCCACGCCTCGAAGGAGCCCAGGCTGGCGGCGGGTGCCGGCTGGCCGGCGTCGAGCCAGGCCGTCACCAACGCGAGGACGGCGCGCACGAGCTCGCGGCGGTGCGCGTCCACCCACCGCGCGAGGTTGGCGTGGCGGTAGGTCCGGCCGGTCCAGGGTGTCGCGGTGCCGGCGTCGAGCCGCACGCGCACGACGCGACGGGCGAGCTCCCGCGACACCAGCGGGTTGTTGCCCGTGGCGAGCCACAGCGCGTGGTTGGGCAGCGCGAGCATCTGGGTCTCGCCGAGGCGGCGGTCGGCCCACGTCGTCGCGGTGAGCACCGCCGCGAGGCTCGGGCTGTCGACGAGGCCGGCGAGGTTGTCGAGCACCACCGCCGCCGGGGCGTCGGCGAGCAGCGCGGTGAGCTTCTTGCGCGTCGCGTCGTCGCCGCGGGGCAGCGTCGTCGGCTGGGCCGCCCGCCCGGTGGCGACGCGGACGAGCACGTCGGCGAGCAGGCTCTTGCCCGTGCCCTCGGTGGGCGCCTCGACGAGGTGCAGCGGCGTGGGCCCGTCGATGGCAGGGCGCACGAAGGGGAGGAGCAGCGCGGCGACGGCGTGGGTCCGGTCCACCTCGGCGACGAACGGGAAGTCGACGAGCAGCTCGTCGCGCAGCCAGCCGACCGCCTCGGCGAGCGGCATCGGCGGCAGGTCGTGCAGGCAGGCGGGCAGGTCGAGGAAGGCGCGGTGCGCGGGGTGGTGACCGTCGGTGTGCCACAGCGCGCCGCCGGGGCCGAGGGCCGGGGTGCGAAGGAGGCGATCGACGGCGGGCACGGCCTCGCTCGGCAGGGCGAGCATGTCGAGCGCCACCTCGCGGGGGACGGGCGCGTCCACGCGGGCCTCGCCGTCCTTGTCGCGCAGCCAGGAAGCGGAGCGGCGCAGCAGCGCGGTGAGGAGGTCCGCCGAGACGGGCTCCACGCGGGCGTCGCCGGGGCGCGGGCGGTGCAGGCGCACGAGGCGGCCGGCGAACAGGAACAGCCCCTCGCCGTGCTCTCCGGCCAGGAGCGCGTCCCAGGCGTCGTCGATCACGTCGCGCTGCTGGCGGCCGTTCACCAGGATCTCGGGCAGGTCGCCGGCGACGCGCAGCCCCAGCGCGCGGGCGACGCGGGCGGGGTCGAGGTCGGGCCGGCGGGCCTGGGCGCGGGCGACGAGCGCCTCCAGGGCGGCGGGGTCGAGGCGGCGCGCCAGCGGCCGGATCGCGTCGAGCTGCGCCCACGCGACGGTGGGCGGCGCGTCGAGCGATGCGCTCCACCCGCCAGGCCTCGGGAGCCAGGGCTGGGCGGCGTCGGCAGCGAGGGTGTCCAGCGTGCGCGCGCCGTGGGCGACGAGGTGGTCGTCGACCCCGGGAATCCGGCACAGTGACCACCCGCACCCGCGCGCCCTCGGCGGCGAGGCGCGCGCACAGCCACTCGTGGGCCAGCGCCACCTGCTCGTTGTCGAGCCGGTCGGCGTCGAAGCAGACGAACACCGCTGGTCGCGCCAGTGCCAGCGGCGAGGTCAGGTGCAGCTGCCTGCTGCCTGTGCGGGGCGTCGTCGCGCGTGTCGGTGAACAGGAACACCCCGGGCAGGCCGAGGCAGGGGCGGCCGTGCTGCGTGAGCACGAGCGCCTTCTTCTCGCCCTCGGTGATCCACACCGCCGCGTCGGTGCGCTTGCGCAGGTCGGCGACGCCGGGCGGGACGTAGACGTGGAACGGCAGGCCGTCCTCGAGGCGCGCCTTGGGCGGGCTCTCGTACTTGCGGTCGGGGCTGCGCCGGCACGACTCGTCCACCCGCAGACGGTGCAGCGCCAGGCGCCGACCGCCGATGCGGACCTCGGTGCCCGGGTAGGGGAAGGCGATGCCCGTGAGCCCGGCGGGCAGGCCGAGCCGCGCGCCGTCGCCGCTGACCGAGAACAGGCGCGCGGCGGCGACGGTCTCGTCCGTGAGCCCGCCTGCGCGCAGGTGCTCGCGGTGGTGGGGGAGAGCGGGGTCATGGCGTCGGCTCGTCGTCGGCGACGACGTCCCTGGCGCCGCCTCGTCGAGCCCGCGCAGGTACTTGCTGGCGAGCAGGCACAGGCGGACGGACGGGGGAGAGGTGGCGCCGGCGGTGGGTCACTTCCCACGCCCGGCGGGGAAGCGGAGCCGGCTCACCGCGGCCTCACGCGCGGCTACGGTCGACGCATGAACGCGAACCCCGCCACCGCCGCCGCCGCCGTCGGCCAGCTCGTCGAGCTGGTGGACCGGCTCGCGTCCGAGGTGCGGGAGCTTCGGGCCGAGCTCGCGAGCGGACGCGCCGGGTCGCCGTGGATGACGAGCGACGAGGCGGCGGCGTGGCTGAAGATCTCGCGGGACACGCTCGACAAGTACGCGGCGTCGCACGGGCACGAGCCCGGCGGGCCGGTCAACGTGGGCGAGAAGCGCAAGACGCTGCGCTGGCACCGCGACACGCTGGACGAGTGGTTCCGGCGGGCGGCGGGGATCGCGGCGCCGAAGGGGAGGCGGCGGGCGTCGCCGGCGGTGAAGCTAGGCGAGGGGCCGCGGGAGCGGTTCGACTGGTCGACGGTGTAGGGCGGCGCGCTCGGGTGCGTGCTACGCGGCCCAGCATGGCGGGAAGCTTCACGTACCAGCGAACGATCGTCGGCTACCACGGGTGTGACCGGGCCGTGGGCGAGCGCGTGCTGCTGGACGGCGGCGCGCTGAAGCCGTCCGACAACGACTACGCCTGGCGCGGCAAGGGCATCTACTTCTGGGAGCACGGCCCGAAGCGCGCTCGGGAGTTCGCGGAGTGGAAGCACGCTCGCGGCGAGATCGGAGAGCCCTTCGTCCTGGGCGCGTACATCCACCTGGGTCGGTGCTTCGACCTGACGGACACCGCGGCCACGGGGTTGCTCGGCACGTACTTCGACCTCCTCGTGCAGCAGCTGGCGAAGGAGGGGCAGTCCCTCCCCGAGAACCGCGCAGCTGGCAGCCAGGACCTCGATCTGGTCCTGCGCCGCCGTGACTGCGCGGTGTTGAACTTCGCGCTCTCCGAGTTGGACTCTATCGACGTACGGCATGACACGGTTCGTGGGGTGTTCACGGAAGGGCCGGAGGCTTTCCCAGGCGCGCGGATCTTCTCGAAGACCCACGTCCAGATCGCGGTGCGCAACCCCGAGTGCATCGTCGGCTACTTCCGGCCGGCGGAGGGTGACGGCGCGACTTGACGAGCACGAGCCGCCATCGGTGGCTATGATCGAAACAGGCAGGAGGTGGTCATGACCAAGCGCGAGGAGCAGGAGTTGGCCGACGCCACGCGCCGGGTGGTCGCTCGGTGGAGCGCCATGACCGATGCGGATCGCACCGAGCGCCTCAAGGCGGCCGGCATCCTCGATGAGGCCGGCGAGCTCTCGCCGCGCTACCGCGCGCCGTCGGCCGATGGGAAGGCCCGCGCGAACTCCGCGTCGAGCTAGGGCCTCACGACAGGCCCGTCCTGCTGTTACCGAGTCGAGATGAGCCTGACCTGGCAGGAATACGAACTCTCGGTGCTGGAACACCTTCGGCAGGAGTACGCTGGTCTGCCGGTCCGAGTCGTGGGCACCGAGGGCGGGCGGCGGCACGAGGTTGTTGGCCGGCACAGCATCGTCCCGCGCCAGCTGGACGTTGCGGCCTATGCCGAAGGCGACGAGCGACCGGTCTTCGTCGCCGACGCGAAGCATTACGGCGAGAAGATCGATGTCAAGGACGTCGAGTCTTTCGCTGGGATGGCGGACGACGTGGGCGCACGCTTCTCGGCGCTGATCGCGCCGGCTGGCTTCACGGACGCTGCCTTCCGGAGGGCCGCGGCCGTTCAGACAGGAGGTCCGGTCATGTGGTCGAGCCGTCCGCCGGCTGATCGATCGATCTGAGCCGCGAACGATCACTCTCGATCGCTCCGGTTAATCCGGCAACATTCCGCTGGACGCAGACCGCTTCGCGGGTGATCAAGGGGCGTGCGATCGCTCATCGATGTCGAACGCGTGGTGGGCCGAGATGTGCTGGACAAGCGCATCGAGGCCGCGACCCAGGAAGCCGCCGCGCTGGACCGCGTGCTGGAGCTGGTCCGCGAGGGGGCGAGCCGGTCCGAGGCGATTCGGACGGTGCTGCCCGACCGCCCGGTGGAGAGCATGCTACGGCGGCTCCGCGAGTACGAGGCAGGCGGTCGAGATGCGCTGGTGTCGAAGCGGTTCGTCGTCCGGAAGCGGAAGATGACCGACGAGGTGAGAGGCGGGCTGCGAGCGCTGGCCGTCGCCGACCCCACCGCGTCCGCGGAGATCCTGGCCGAACGCATCGGCACGCTGTTCGGCGTCACGGTCGCCATCTCGACGGTCCAGATCGCGCTGCAGGAGCTCGGGCTGGCGCGACCGCACGGTCGGCCGACCTGGCGGACCCCCGCTGCGGCGCCCGCGCCGGTGACGGACGCCGAGCCCGAGCAGCACGAGGAAGTCGAGCCGCTGGCGCTGGCGGGGGCCGAGCTGCTGAAGGCCGTCGAGGAGGAGTGCGGCGCGGTCGCGGCGCTCTCGTCGGCGATGGACGCTCACCTGGCCGAGTTGCCCGCGCCCACCGGCCCGATCGAGCACGACCGGGATGACCGCGACGAGCGCGGTCGATTCCTGGCGTCGTACAACGTGCCGGCGCCGCGGACGGAGCCGGAGCTGGGGGAGCGGTTCGACAGCGTGGCGCTGCAGCGCGCGTCGAAGGACCTGCGGCAGATGCGTGTGGCGGTGGAGTCCTCGGAGACGCGCCACCGCAAGAACCTGGCGCTGGTGCTGCTCCCCATCGTGGTCCGGAGCGCGCGCTGGAGCGAGCTCGACCACTGGCGCGGCGGACAGCTCGAGGAGCTGGTCGGCTACGCGTACCAGGCGTCGACCCTGGACAAGTACGTCCGGGAGCTGAAGTACGGCGCGTGCGCGGACGCGTTGCGGGAAGCGGTCGGCGCCCACTGGACGACGCTGGACGGCGAGGCCGCAGACGCGCAGACCGGCGCGGTCGCCGTCTACATCGACGCCGTCACGAAGCCCGTGTGGACGCACCACTGGACCCGCGCCGCCCCCGTCTCGAAGAACGGCCGCGTGATGCCGGCGAACACGACGGTCATGCTGCACTCCGGCGGCGGCACGCCGCTGGTCTACCGCTCCTTCTCGGGCCAGGTGGCCCTGCCGTCGCAGGTCGCCGGGATGCTCCTCGCCTACGAGAAGCACGCCGGCGAAGGAACGGCCCGCCGCGTCGTCGTGATCGACCGGGAGGGCCACACGGTGGCCCTGTTCAAGGCGCTGCACCCGCAGTGGGGGTTCATCGTCCCGCTGAAGAACAACGTCCTCGGCCCTCGCGCGCGCTTCGAGGAGGTCGGCCCCTGGACCCCGTACGGGGCGGGGCCGGACGCGGTCTGCGACGGCTTCCTGTGGCTCAACGACAACCGACCCGGCGAGGAGCCGCTGCGGATCCGGGTCGTCGGGCGTCGTCGACACCGGACGAACAAGGTGGCGTGGTTCGGGACGATGGAGCCGGCCGAGGCCGTGCCTGCAGCCGACGTGATCCGGCTGTACTTCGAGCGGTGGCCGGCCCAGGAGCACGTGTTCCGCGATGGGAACGGCCTGGTGGGGCTCGACGTCCACCACGGCTACGGGAAGCGGAAGGTCGACAACGTCGCCGTGCTCGACCGGCTGGAGCGGCTGACGGTGCAGGTGGCGCGCTGCGATGCGCGGGCGGCTGCGCACGAGGCGCAGGCCAGCGATCTCCGCGCCGAGGCCGAGCTTCTCCAGGAAGCCCTCGACCGGTCCGTGCCCTTGATCGAGCAGGACCGGGCGGCGTGGGAGGCGGCGCTCGAGCGTGGGGATGAGCTCACGGACGACGAGCGGAGCCAGTATGCGACGCTGCGGATCTGGGACGAGTGGGTCCGCGACACGCGCCAGCAGGCCGCCGCTGTGTCCGAGCGCCTGCAGGAGGCGGAGGCGTCTGCGGCGAAGGTGGCGTCGAGCCGTGAGAAGAAGCGGGCGGAGATCGAGCAGTTCGAGGGGCGTCGGCAGATCTTCACTGTGGACGTCGAGCTGGACGAGCTGATGACGGCCTACAAGCTGACGTTCATGAACCTGGCGAAGCGGCTGATGCGTCGGTACCTCGACCTGCCGCTGGAGCTCGAGACGCTCATCGAGGCCGTGCTGACGCTGGCGGGTGAGCGGGCGCGAACCGAGACGACGGAGACGATCCGCATCTACCGCCACCCGCGCGACAAGAAGGTGATGGACGCTGTCTCGCGGGCGTGCGAGCGATTGACGGCTCGCGGCCTACGGCGCGGCGACCGGGCGCTTGTGTTCGAGATGGTGGATCAGCCCCGCAGCAAGCCCGATCGGAGTGATCCACGCTCAAGGCCACCGTGACCGGTGGTCCTGACTGACGGACGCGGCTGTCCCGCGCCCGAGCGCGCGTCAGCCCTTCTCGACCTCGGCCAGCACCGGCGTCAACAGGAACTCCGGCGCGCGGCTGAACAGCGACAGCTTGCCGGTCCCGTAGCCCGCCACCTTGACCTGATAGTCCTGACGCGCGGCCGCCTTGCGGTCCAGCCGCCGCAGCTCCGTCTCCGGCTGCGCCGGCGGGAACGAGATGTCGCGCAGCCGCACGTGCACCGAGTTGCAGTCGTTGAACGTGCGCGCCATGACGTTGAACACCTCGCGCACGTCGGCCTGCAGCGCCTCGGGCAGCTCCCGCTGCCGCAGCATCTCCGCCACCGCCGTCGCCGGTCGCAGCCCGAGCGCCGCGCCCATCGCCGCCGCCACCGACAGCTCGCAGAACCCGCCGTACAGCAGCTGGTCGTCGTCGTCGATGTACGCCGCCGCGACGCTCGGCGTCACGGCCGCCACCAGGCGGGGCCCCGGCTTGAGCGTCACCTCGACGTTGACGAGCGTGGTGAACAGCTGGCTCAGGAGCCGGTCACCGAACACGCGCGGCGTCGCCATCATCCGCCGCCCGCCGCCGCCCTCGCCGTGGGGGCGGATGCCGACCGTCGACAGCGCCTCGCGCAGGTCGTCGGCGGTGAATGGCTTGGTCAGCAGGAACAGCGCGCCCGCCCCGGCGGCCCGGGCCTTCATCGCCGGCGTCGACTCCGACGTGACGAAGCCGAGCGGCACCTCGTTGCCCTGCTCCCGCAGCGCCACCAGCAGATCGATGCCGTTCATCGTCGGCATGTTCCAGTCGGACAGCACGAGGTCGGGCTTCGACGACGCGAGCTTGTCGAGCGCGTCCTTGCCGTGCTCGGCCTCGGTGATGGTCTTCACGTCGTAGCCGGCCTGGCGGAGCGTCCGCCGCACCAGCTGGCGCATCACCCGACTGTCGTCGACGAGCATCACCTCCACAGGACCCTCCGAAGCACGCGGCCGTTGCCGCTCCGGCTTCCCTTTCGGCCCTTCGGGGGCGGCTTGAGGGTTCGCTCCGGTATCGCCGGGTCTCAAGCCTCGGCCGTCGCGATCCGACCGGCGTTCAGGAGGCTCTCCATGCGTTTCGTCGTCCATCTCGTGGAGGAGGGTCACCTGACCTCCGACCAGGGGATCGTCGTCCTCCAGGCGGTCTGCCGCCGGACCCCACCGCTCGGGACGTTGATCGTCCGCCGCAAGCTGCTGAGCCTCCTGAAGCTCCGGCAGCTGCTGGACCTCCAGCAGGAGAGCGGCCGGCCGCTCGGCCAGATCGCCGTCCGCGAGGGCTTCATCACCGAGGCCGACCTCCGCGACCTGCTGGAGGACCAGCGCAAGGCGACGCCGTCCGCGCAGGAGCTGGTGGTCGAGCTCGGCATGATGAACGCCGACGCGGCGGCGACCGCCCACCAGCGGTTCATCTCCCTGCTGTCCTAGGAGCGCGCCGTGGTTGCCCTCGCTGACGCCCTCAACGGCCTCGTGGCCGCCCTCGCCGCGCCCGACCTCGCCGAGCTGACCCGTCGGAGCGAGAAGGTGCGGCAGGCCGTGCCCCCCGACGACCCCGACCTGGTGGACCTGGCGGACGGGATCCTCGCCATCCTCGCCGACGCCGAGGGCATCGAGATGGCGGTGCTGGTCGCGCAGCTCGAGGGGATGGCGGCGGGGATGAGCCTGCTCGCCGCCAACACCCTGTCGGACACGCCGCCCGAGCCCGCGGGCCTGCCCGCCTGGGTCGACCAGGCGATGCTGGCGGAGTTCGTCGACTCGCAGCACCACGCCCTGGTCGAGGTCGAGCAGCTGCTGCTCGACCCGGACAACCTCGGCCAGTCCGAGGCCCAGCGGCTGGCGCGCATCCTCCACACGCTGAAGGGCGAGGCGAGCACGGTCGGCTTCCACATCCTGGAGGAGCTGTACCACGCCCTCGAGGACGCCATCGCCAACGCTGCGTCGGTGGTGGACGTGGTGGACGAGGCGCTGGCCGTCAAGGACTGGGTGGTGGCTGCGGTGCCCGCGCTCATCGCCGGCGAGAAGCTGCCACCGGGGCGCGAGGCGCTGCTCGACCGCCTCCACGGCCCGCCCCCCCCCCGCGGCGACCACGCCGCCGACCGCGCCCCGCTCCACCGGCCCCGAGCCCACCACCCACCTGCCGACCGATCCCGAGGTGCTCGCCCTGTTCGGCGAGTTCCACGACGAGGCGATGGAGTCGCTCGCCACCGCCGACGAGCTGCTGCTCGCCATCGAGGGGACGGGCCCGGAGGCGAACTCGGTGGACGCGCTGTTCCGCGTGTTCCACACCATCAAGGGCCTGGCCGGGTTCCTCGATCTGGGCGCGCTCGGCGCGCTGGCCCACGCCGCCGAGGCGCTGCTCCACGACGCCCGCGACGACCTGTCCACGCTGGTCCCGGCGCGGATGGACCTGCTGCTGCGCGCCACCACGATGATCCGGCGCCTGCTCGAGGCCACCCGCATCGCGACCCAGGAGGGGCGCACCCACGTCGAGCTGGCGGACTTCGACGAGCTGCTGCAGCAGGTCCTGGCCGCCCGCCGGCCTGCCCAGGCCACGCCGAGCGCCCCGAACCGGCCGGTGAACCGCCCGCCGCCGCCCGCCCCGGTCGCGCCGGCCTCGTCGTCCGCGGGCGAGGCGGCCGAGGAGGGCGGCAAGCGCGCTGGCGGCGGGGTGGTCCGCGAGACACTGAAGGTCGACCTGTCGCGGGTCGACGGGCTGGTGGAGACCATCGGCGAGCTCGTGATCATCGAGGCGATGGTGACCTCGTCCGCCGGCGGCTCGCTGCCCACGCGCACCCAGCGGCACCTGAGCCAGCTGTCGAAGGTGGTCCGCGACCTGCAGCGCCAGGGCCTCGCCCTGCGGATGGTGCCGCTGCGCGGCGTCTTCCAGAAGATGAACCGCCTGGTCCGGGACCTGTCGCGCCGCTCGGGCAAGGAGATCCGCCTCGAGCTGTCGGGCCAGGACGCCGAGATGGACCGCAGCCTGGCGGAGCGGCTCGGCGACCCGCTCGTCCACATGATGCGCAACGCGGTGGACCACGGCATCGAGACCGCCGACGAGCGTCGCGCGGCCGGCAAGCCGCCCACCGCCACGGTGAAGCTCTCAGCGTACCACGAGGGCGGCAACATCATCATCGAGCTGTCGGACGACGGCCGCGGGCTGAACAAGGACGCCATCCTCGACAAGGCCGTCGGCCGCGGGCTGGTCAGCGCGACCGCGCAGCTCACCGACCGCGAGATCTGGGAGCTCATCTTCCACCCCGGCTTCTCGACCGCCAAGGCGGTCACCGAGCTGTCCGGGCGCGGCGTCGGCATGGACGTGGTCAAGAAGACCGTGGACGAGCTGCGCGGCCGCATCCAGATCGCCAGCGTCTTCGGCGAGGGGACGACCTTCCGCATCGTCCTGCCGCTGACGCTCGCCATCATCGACGGGATGCTGCTCGGGGTCGGGGGCCGCCGCTACGTGCTCCCCACGCTGTCCATCGTGGAGACGCTGCAGCCCGAGCCCGGCCAGATCCACCGGTTCGCGGGGGCGGCCATCCTCGACGTTCGGGGGCAGCAGCTCCCGCTGACGGATCTGGGGGAGCTCCTCGGGGTGGACAGCGAGGCCAGCCGCGATCCGACGACCGGTTTCATCGTGGTCATCGACGGGATCCACAGCAAGTTCGGGCTGCTGACGGATCAGCTGATCGGGCAGCAACAGGTCGTCATCAAGCAGATCGATCCCGCGGTGAACCAGAACGGGTTGTTCTCCGGAGCGGCAATTCTGAGCGACGGTCACGTCGGTCTGATCCTCAACCCGGCCGCCCTGCGGACCGAGGATGCAGCCAGGCGGGGTGCCGCCCTGTCGTTGGAGCCCTGATGAGCGAGACCCGCGTCGATGCGGCCCCCCGGCCCGAGGCGAACCGCTACCTGACCTTCCGGCTCGACGAGGAGATCTTCGGCGTGCCGATCCTCGAGGTCCGCGAGATCATCGAGCTGCAGGAGATCTCCCCCGTCCCGCGCACCATGCCGTGGGTGCGGGGCGTGGTGAACCTGCGCGGCCGCGTGCTGCCGGTCATCGACCCGAAGATCCGGTTCGGGCTCGCGCCGGTGGAGCCGTCGGAGCTGACGGTCATCGTGGTGCTCAAGGCCCAGGACGCGTCCCCGTTCGGCGTCCTGGTGGACGAGGTGCTGGAGGTCCAGCGCCTCGACCCCGAGGCCATCTCGGAGACGCCCGTGACGGGCGAGGCGGGGGAGTTCGTGACCGGGGTGGGCAAGCTGCGCGACGCGCTCCTGTTCATCCTCGACCCCAACGTCCTCGCCGTCCAGTAGGAGGTCCCCTTGCTGCCCTGGTTCGCCCCCTGATGATGGTCACGACGGCCAGCGCGCAGTCCTACTTCGACGACTTCGGAGGAGGCGCCCGCGGCCGCGCCGAGCCGGCGGCGCCGGAGGCCCCGGCGCCCGCGCCATCGCCACCCCCGCGCCCGGCGCGCCCGGCGCCGGCCGCGCCGGCGCCGGCGCCCGACCCGCCGTGCTCGCCCTGCGCGAGGAGGTGCAGCGGCTCGCCGCCGACCTGGAGGCCCTGCGGGCCGAGCAGGCGGCGCCGGCCCCGCCGCGGCGGCGCCGCTGCGCGACCCGTTCGCCGACCTGGCCGACGACGACGACGCCCTCGCCGCGCTCGACGAGGCGGACCTCGCGATGCGCGCGCCGCCGGTGTTCGCCGCGCCGGTCGTCGCCGAGCGGGCGCCCGCGGTCGACGTGACGGCCGGCCTGCTCGTCGCCACCGCCTACGCCAACCGCGGCCTGAACCAGTTCGGCGCCGACCAGACCTCGCTCGCGGGCCTCGTGGGCCCCTCGCTCGAGCTCGGCAAGGGGCCGTTCACGCTCGGCTGGTTCGGCGCCTTCCAGGCCACCGGCGCCAACCGCGACGTGGTGGTGCGCGAGGGCCTCGGCCACGAGCAGAACGTGTACGCCACCGTCGCCGGCGCGCTGCGCGACGACCTGGTCCTCGAGGGCGGCCTGCTCGCCACGAGCTACCCCTTCGCCAGCGCCGAGGCGGTGGGCGTCGCGACGCCGCTGTTCCTCGAGCCGTCGGTGGCGCTGACCCTCGAGCGCGCGGTGTCGGTCTCGCTCGGCCTGGCCCACGCGCAGGCCGTCCAGCCCGGGCTCGGCGGCAGCTTCACCTACCTGTCGGGCGGCCTGTCCTACGCGACCCCCATCCACCGCGCGGCTGAGGTCGTCCTCGGCGCGACCGGCGGGGCCAAGCGCTGGGTCGTGGGCCCGCAGGGCGGCGCCAACTCCTTCGATGCGGACCTGTCGTGGGGGCTGCACATCGTGGCCGACCGGCTCGACCTGACCCCCGCCGGACACCTCACCTGGACCAACCTCCCGGACCGCTCCGCGGGGGCCGAGACCTTCGCCTGGTTCGGCGTCGAGACGACGCTCGGGCTGCTGGAGTCGCCATGAATCCGTCACGCTGGGGCATCAGCGCCAAGATCGCGCTGGCGGCGTTGGTCGCCGGCCTGCTGCCCGCGCTGCTCACCGCCGCGATCGCCATCGGCACCGCGAGCTCGGCGCTCGACGAGATCACCCGCGACCGGGTGGAGGCGGTCAGCGCGCTGAAGAAGCGCGCTGTCGAGGACTGGCACGCGAGCATGATCGACGAGATGGCGACGCTGGGGGACCTGTACGAGGTCGCCGACGCCCTGTCCCGCTTCTCCACCGCCTTCGACGCGGGGACGGACAGCGAGGACTACCAGCGCATCCAGCAGTTCTACGACCCGGTGCTGCGCAGGTTCAAGGAGCAGCACCACTACTACGACCTGTTCCTGATCGACGGCGACGGGGACGTGGTCTACACGGTCGAGCACGAGCGGGACTTCGGGTCGAACGTCAAGTCCGGCCAGTACGCATCCACGGGCCTCGGCGACGCCTTCCGCGGCGCGATGGCGGGCAAGCTCACGGTCACCGACTTCGAGGCCTACGCCCCGAGCAACGACGACCCCGCGGCCTTCATGGCGACCCCGGTCCGGCTGCGCGGCGAGCTGATCGGCGCCGTCGCGCTGCAGATGCCCGTCGACACGCTCAACGACCTCGTCTCCCGCAGCCGCGGCCTCGGCGAGTCCGGCCAGTCCTACCTCGTGGGCAGCGACGGGCGGCTGCGCAACAACCTCCGCCTGTCGACGGAGCCCACCCTGCTGCGGATGAAGGCCGAGACCGAGAGCGCGCGGCTCGCGATGTCGGGCAGCAGCGGGGTGCTGGAGGGGGAGGGCATCCGCGGCACCCCCGTCATGGCCGCCTACACCCCCCTCGACATCGAGGGTCCGCCGTGGGCGATGGTGGTGGAGATGGACCAGGCCGAGGCCCTGGCCGCCGTGGCGAGCACCCGCGACCGGGTGGCGCTCGCGGTGGTGGTGGTGCTGGTGCTGGTGATGGGCGGGGTGCTGCTCGTCATCCGCAACCTGATCGCGCCGCTGCTCGAGACCTCGGCCGCGGCGACCGCGCTGGCGGCGGGCGACTTCACCCACGTCGTGAAGGTCGGCCAGGCCGACGAGATCGGGCAGACGGCGGAGGCGGTGGGCTCGGTGCGCGACACCCTGATGCGCGTGTTCTCCGACGTGAGCCGCCTGGTCGACCAGGCGCAGTCCGGCGACCTGTCGGGCCGGATCCGGGTCGACGACTACACGGGGGAGTACGCCCGCCTCGGCAGCGGCCTCAACCGGCTCATGGACACCGTCAGCAGCCCGCTGCGCCAGGTGTCGGTCAACGCCCAGGCCGTGTCGATGGCCGCCGAGGAGATCCGCCGGAGCAGCCGCACCATCGCCCAGGGCAGCTCCGAGCAGGCCGCCTCGCTCGAGGAGACCGCGGCCTCGATGGAGCAGATCTCGGGCATGACCGCGCAGACCGCGCAGAACACGCGGCGGGCGCGCGAGCTGACCCAGACGGCGCTCGGCTCCGCCCAGCGCGGCGACGGGGTGGTCCAGGAGATGGTCCGCTCGATGGCCGACATCCGGTGTCGGCCACCAACACCGCCGAGATCATCAAGAACATCAACCAGATCGCGTTCCAGACGAACCTGCTGGCGCTCAACGCGGCGGTCGAGGCGGCGCGGGCCGGCGAGGCCGGCCGCGGGTTCGCGGTGGTGGCCGAAGAGGTGCGCAACCTCGCGATGCGCAGCAAGGAAGCGGCGCAGCGCACCGAGGAGCTCATCCAGCACAGCGTCGGGCTCGCGCAGAACGGCGAGAACCTCTCGGTGCGGGTCAAGTCGCAGCTGACGGACATCGTGGGCGCGGTCGACGAGGTCACCCGCATCGTGGGCGAGATCTCGGCGGCGAGCGACGAGCAGGCGCGCGGCGTCGAGGAGGTCACCCGCGCGGTCACGTCGATGGACCAGGTCGTGCAGAACGCGGCGGCCAGCGCCGAGGAGGCCTCGGGCGCGGCGAGCGAGCTGGCCGAGCGGTCGCGTGAGATGCACGCGCTCGTGCGCCGGTTCCGCCTCAAGGGCATGCCCGACGCGCCGCCCCCGGCGCCCGAGCTGCCGCGCTCCGGCCCCGGCCTGCGCACCACCAGCAGCGGCGCACCCCTGCGCCTCGCGAGCTCGGGCGGCGCGGCGATGGACGACCTGTTCCCCGGCGAAGACGACGCCGCCTTCGAGGGCTTCTAGTGGACGCCGCGGCCGCCGCCCCCGCGCTGGGGCCCGCGCCGATGCCGGAGCGGGTCCAGCGGCGGCTGCGCGAGCTCACCTACGAGCACACGGGCATCGTCATCGGCCCGGACAAGGAGACGCTGCTCGTCGCCCGGGTCCAGAAGCGGATGCGCAAGCTCGGGCTGGCCTCGTACGAAGCCTACATCCAGCACTTCGACGCGCACCCCGACGAGCTGCAGCAGTTCATCAACGTCATCACCACCAACACGACGGCCTTCTGGCGCGAGGCCGACCACTTCGACCTGGCGCGGGAGCAGCTCACCGCCTGGGCCGAGGACGGCCAGCGCCGGTTCCGGATCTGGTGCGCCGCCTCGTCGACCGGCGAGGAGCCCTGGACCATCGGCCTGACCCTGTCGCCCGTCGCCGACCAGCACGGCCTCGACCTGCTGGTCCTCGCCACCGACATCGACACGCGCGTGCTCGGTGTCGCCAAGCGGGCGGTCTACACCCGCGAGGCGGTCCGCGCGGTGCCGCCCGACGTGCGGGCCCGCGGGTTCGAGCCCGTCCCCGAAGGCCTGCGCGTGGTGCGCGCCGTGCGCGAGCGCGTCCGGTTCGGCCAGCTCAACCTCACCCGTCCGCCGTTCCCGATGAAGGGCCCGTTGGACCTGATCTTCTGCCGGAACGTCATGATCTACCTCGACCGTCCGACCCGACAGCGCCTCATCGCCGAGTGCGTGCGGCTGCTGCGGCCCGGTGGGCTGCTGATCCTCGGCCACAGCGAGAGCGCGCTCGGGATGACCGACCGGCTCGAGGTGGTCCGCCCGTCCGTCTACCGCGTGCCCGAGTGAGCGCCGCCCGCGCCGCACTCGCGCCCGGGCTCGAGCTGTCGGTGGGCATCGGCGACCTGAAGGCCGGCCAGCCCCCCGTCCGCTCCATCGTGACCCACGCGCTCGGCTCCTGCATCGGGGCGTTCGCCTGGGATCCGCAGACGCTGCGGGGCGCCTGCCTGCACTTCGTGCTGCCCAAGGCCGACGACCGGATGGTGGAGCCCGCGCGCTACGCCGACACCGGCCTGCCGAAGCTCATCCGCGCCGTGGCCGACGACAAGGCGGCGGCCGGGCGGCTGCGCATCGTGGCCTGCGGCGGCGCGAACCTCAACGCCGACAACCAGACCTTCCGCATCGGCAGCCGCAACATCGCCGCCCTGCGGCAGTTCATGTGGAAGTACGGCCTGGTGCTCGCCGCGCACGATCTCGGCGGCGAAAGCCCCCGCACCGCCCGCCTCGACCTGCAGTCCGGCAAGGTCACCGTCTCGAGCGGCGATCGCTCCATCCTCCTCTAGGAGTCCCTCCCCATGCCCATCGACGTCCTGCTCGTGGACGACTCGTCCGTCACCCGGCGCGCCCAACGCCGCATGCTCGACATCACCGGCATCCCCACCGCGCGGGTGGACGAGGCGAGCGACGGGCTCGAGGCCCTGGCGCGGATGCGGGACCACCGCTACGACGTGGTGCTGTGCGACCTGCACATGCCCAACATGGGCGGCATCGCGGTGCTGGCGGCGGTCCGCAGCGACGAGGTCTACCGCAACCCCGTGGTCATCTTCGTGAGCTCCGACCACTCGGAGACGCGGCGGCAGCGGCTGCTGGCGGGCGGCGCCGCGGCGTTCGTCCGCAAGCCGCTGGACCCCGAGCGCCTGCGCGAGGTGCTCACCGAGACGGTCCCGGCCGTGCGGGAGGCCCTGTGAGCGCCCCCGACGCCGAGGACGCGCTGCGGCGGACCGCCTACGAGATCCTGGAGGACGGGATGTTCCTGTTCCTCGAGGAGGCGGCGCTCCAGCCCGACGACGAGGCGGTCGTCGCCACGATGCGGGTGGACGGCGGCTACTGCGCGACGGTGGGGATGCTCGCGAGCCCGGACGTGGCGCGGGCGCTGGCGAGCAACATGCTCGGCATCGAGGAGGCCGACGTGTCGGCGCCCGACCGGGCCGCGGCGGTGGCCGAGGCGCTCAACATCCTGTGCGGGCGCCTGCTGGCGCACCTCGTGGGCGAGGAGGCGGAGCTCACGCTGCACCCGCCGGTGCTCGGCGGCGGGCCGGACGGGGCGCAGGTCGCGTTCGCGGTCGAGGGCGGTCAACTCGCGCTGTGGCACGTCCCGTGCCACGCGTGAGGGTCGTGGTGGTGGACGACTCGCCGGTCGTCCGCAGCGCGCTGCTCCGCGCGCTGCAGGAGGACCCCGAGATCGAGCCGCTCGGTGCGGCGGGCGATCCCATCGAGGCGTGGGAGCTCATCCAGCAGCTGCGCCCCGACGCCATCACGCTCGACGTCGAGATGCCGCACATGGACGGCCTGGCCTTCCTCAAGCGGCTGATGCGCGCGCGGCCGGTGCGCGTGGTGATGGTCTCGTCGATGGCGCGGCGCAGCCCGCGGCTGGTGCTCGAGGCGCTCAAGAGCGGCGCCATCGCGGTCATCCCGAAGCCCCACGCGAGCTACCCGCTGCCGCAGATGATCGAGGACCTCCGGCACACGCTGCGGACGGTGCTCGACAAGCCGCTGCGCGGGGTCGAGGCGCCGGCGACGCCCTCGTCGCTGCTCGGGCGGGTCATCGCGGTGGGGTCGTCGACGGGCGGCACCGTGGCGTTCGAGCAGTTCGCGCGGCGGCTGCCGCGGCCGTTCCCGCCGGTGGTGCTGGTGCAGCACCTGCCGCCGGGCTTCGTGGCGCGGTTCGTCGAGCGGCTGCACAGCGAGCTCGGGGTCGACGCCCGGGTGGCGGCGGGGGGCGAGGTGCTGGCGCCGAACCAGATCTTCGTGGCGCCGGCGAGCCACCACCTCAAGGTCCGCCGCCAGGGCGACGAGCTCGTGACCGAGCTGTGGGACGCCCCGCCGGTCAACCACCACCGCCCCAGCGCCGACGTGCTCATGTGCTCGGTCGCGAGCGCGGTCGGGCGCCGCGCGGTGGGGGTCATCCTCACCGGCATGGGCGCCGACGGCGCCAAGGGCCTGCTGGCCATGCGCCGCGCCGGCGCGCCCACCCTGGCGCAGGACGAGGCGTCCTGCGTGGTCTACGGCATGCCCCGCGCCGCGATGGAGCTCGGGGCCGCCAGCGAGCAGCTGCCACTGCTGCAGATCCCATCCCGCGTGGGCGAACTCGTCACGCCGCACCCCTAGAGGTCCGCATGTCCATGACGTTCTCGAAGCTCCTCGCCCTCTGCGCGGTCGTGCTGTGCGCGCTGTTCGGGGGCATCGGCGTGCTCGGCTGGCACTCCATCACGGTGAGCGGCGACGCCCGCGAGCGCATCGCCCCGACCGCAGAGGCGGCCCGCCGCTTCATGGAGTGCGACATGTACCACGACGTCATGCGGTCCGACGTCATGGAGGCCTTCCTCACCGCGCGCGACAACCCCGAGGCCGGTGGGCGGGTCGCGGGCGACGTGAAGGAGCACGGTCGTCGGTTCCGGCAGATCGTCGACGACATCCTGGCGCTGCCCATCGACCCGCAGCTCCACGCCCTCGTGCAGCGGCAGAAGCCGGAGCTCGTCGCGTACACCCGGGCGGCCGAGCAGATGGTCGACCGCGCGCTCGCCGATCCGGAGGGCACGTGGCGGGACATGGAAGGGTTCAACCAGATCTTCGAGTCGCTCGAGGTCTCGAACCTGGAGGTCGACGACGCACTGGGGCAGGCGATCGCCCAGCGCGAGGTCGAGGCGTCCGACGCCAACGCGGTGAGCCAGAAGCTCATCGGGGGCATGGCGCTGCTCGGGATGCTGGCGGCGGCCGGGGCGACCTTCCTCGTCGGGCGGCTGGTGATCGGCGACCTGATCGGGCTCACCCGCGCCGCCGACGCCATCGCCGGGGGGCGGTTCGACGTGGAGCTCGGCCGCTCGACGGTGGCCGAGCTCAACGACCTCGGCGCGGCGTTCGACCGCACCCGCGATGTGGTGCGCAGCCTGGTGGCCGAGCTGTCGACGCAGGCGTCGGCCGTGGGCAACGGCGACCTGACGCAGCGCGTCCACGTCGAGTTCTTCGACGGCGCCTACCGGGAGATCGGGGTGTCGCTGAACCAGATGCTGGAGACGCTGGCCGAGCCGCTGGGCACCGTGAGCGTGAGCAGCGCCCAGGTGGCCTCGGCGGCGCAGCAGATCCGCACCAGCAGCCAGAACATCGCGCTCGGCTCGTCGGAGCAGGCGGCCTCCCTCGAGGAGACGGCGGCGTCGATGGAGCAGATCTCCGGGATGACCCGGCGCAACGCCGAGAGCACCCGCACCGCCACCGCGCTCACGGCGAACGCGCGCCAGGCGGCGGAGGACGGCGACCGGGTGGTGCAGGAGCTCGTGGCGTCGATGGGCGAGATCCGCACCTCGGCGGCGAGCACGGCCGAGATCATCAAGAACATCAACCAGATTGCGTTCCAGACGAACCTGCTGGCGCTCAACGCCGCGGTCGAGGCGGCGCGGGCCGGCGAGGCGGGCCGGGGCTTCGCGGTCGTCGCCGAGGAGGTCCGCAACCTCGCGCAGCGCAGCAAGGAGGCCGCGCAGCGCACCGAGGAGCTCATCCAGCGCTCGGTCTCGCTGGTCGAGGGCGGCGAGCACCTCACCGTCGAGGTGAAGGGCAAGCTGTCGAACATCGTGGGCTCGGTGAGCCAGATGACCTCCATCGTCACCGAGATCGCCTCGGCGAGCGAGGAGCAGGCGCGCGGGGTGGACGAGGTGACGCGGGCGGTGTCGCGGATGGACCAGGTCATCCAGCAGGCGGCGGCGGCGGCGGAGGAGTCGAGCCGGGCCTCGGACGATCTGGCGCAGCGGGCCGAGCACATGGCCGACGCCGTGTCGCGCTTCCGCCTGCCGGCGGGGGTGGTGCCCATCGGGGTGCCGGCGAAGCGCTCGCCGCGGCGGGCCTCGGCGCGGCCCGTGCGGCCGGCGGCGGCGATGGACGCGCTGTTCGACGACGCGATGTAGCGCTACCCGACGAGGGCGGCGAGCGGGCCGTAGCCCGGGACGTGCTCGGCGGGATCGTGGCCGCCGAGCGCGAGCAGGGTGGCGCCGAGGTGGCTCGCCGTGGGGACGACGCCGCCCGGGGCGCCCTCGCCGCTCGCGAGGTCGATGGGCAGGCCGCGGAAGCCGGCGTCGAAGCCGCTGAGCTGGCGGTCGCCGGCGACCCCGGCGCCGAACAGCAGCGCCGAGGTGTAGGGCCAGTGGTCCTGCCGTCGGCGCCGTTGCGCTGCGGGGTGCGGCCCATCTCGGAGACGACGACCACGGTGACCTCGTCGGCGAGCGGGCCGCCGAGGGTGCCGGGGTGGCGTCGAGCCGGTCGGCCAGATCGAGCAGCCCGGCGAAGAGGTCCTCCCAGAGCACGGTCTGCTGGCCGTCGTTGTCGCTGTGGGTGTCCCAGCTGTAGTACGGGTCGGGGTGGGCGACGCTGACGCAGCGCGACAGGCCGGTCGAGAGCGCCTCGACGGCGACGGAGAGCTTGCCGCCGAAGCCGCCGTCGGCGCCGAAGGAGGTGGCGATGCGGGCGTCCTGCAGGTCGGCGGCGCGGGCGGTGGCCTCGCGGAACGACGCGAGCATGGCGCGCTCGCCGTCGCTGCGGGCGCCGGCGACGGCGGCGGCGGCGCGGCGGGCGAGGTAGCGGTCGACGGCGCCCTGGACGTCGGGGCCGGGCAGCGGGACCTGGCGCAGGTCGCGGGCGTCGAGCAGGGCGCTGCCGTCGACGAGGCCGTCGAGCTGGCCGCGGGCGCCGGCGCGGGCCACGGCGATGCCGTACTGCGCGGGGAAGCTCGGGCTGTCGACGACCAGGTTCGGCAGGACGTAGCGGTCGGCGACGAGGCCGGCGAGCAGCGCGGCCCAGTCCGGCGCGCCGCGGGTGCCGCCCGTCATCACGATCTGGGCGCAGGTGTCGTGCGCCACCGACGGCACGAGCAGCCCGTTCACGACGGCGCAGCGGCGGTGGTGCTGCTCGAAGAAGGCGCGGACGGAGGGCCGCCGGGGCGCGTCGACGAGCGACAGGCCGCCGATGGTCCACGGCGCCGCGCTGCGCTCCATGTCGACGGCGGGGTTGTCGAAGGCGTCGGCGAAGACGCGGGTGGTGTCCCACCCGCCGTGGGCGAACACGAACAGGAACTTGCGCTCGACGCTGCCGCCGGCGCGGGCGACGGGGAGGCCCACGGCCGCGGCGGCGGCGAGCGCGCCGGCGGAGGAGACCAGCTGACGGCGGTTCATCGGCGCTCCTAGTACAGCACGAAGGCGGGGTCGCGCAGCAGGGCGGCCAGCGCGGCGGACCAGGCGGCGGCGGGGTCGGGGTCGAGGCCGCGCACCTCGTCCCACAGGCCGAGCAGGGCGTCGATCTCGGGGTCGTCGGCGGCGACGGGGCGGCTCGTCACCTGCAGGACCAGCCCGGCGAGGCCGTCGCGGACGGCGGGCTCGCCAGGCTGCCGGTCGTCGAGCGCGACCCCGGCGAACAGGCGGCGCTCGCGGTCGGGCAGCCCCGCCTCGTGCGCGACGGCGTAGGCGGCGGCGCCGGCGGCGAGCCGCGCCTGCACCAGCGCCACGGTGGTGTTCGGCTGCGTCGCGGGCCGGGTGACGGTGCGCCCGTCGATGCCGCCGGCCAGGGTGGCGAGCCCGCCGTCTTCGCGGTCGAGCACCGGCTCGCCGCGCACGACCCAGTCGAAGCCCGTGAGGTCGAGCACCACGCTGCGCAGCAGGTCGGGCGTCATGAGCTTGCGCTGGACCCCGACGGTGCCGGTGGCCGGGTCGACGACGCCGCGGTAGCGCGGGTCCTGCAGGATGCCCCGCCAGATGGCGCGGATGGTGCGGCCGCCGGTGCGGAAGTCGCGGACGAGCACCTGCTGCGCGGCGTCGTCGGCCTCGGTCCAGGCGTCGGTGCCGGGGGTGCGCCGCAGCAGCGTGTCGGTGAGGTGCTGCACGGCGCACGGGTCGAACGCCGGGTCGCGGGTGAGCGCCCGGCCGAGGTCTTCGAGCGTGTCGCCGGGGGTGCCGAACCAGCCGGGCGCCACGCCCGTCTCGTCGGCCCAGCGGCGCTCGCGCTCGGGGTGGTAGCGCAGGGCGTCGGCCAGCGGGAAGCCGTCGTCGGCGGCGAAGTCGAAGCCCCAGAACCAGCTCGAGATGGGCTCGAGGGCGTCGTGGCAGGTGCGGCAGCTGTCGTTGGTGCGGATCGCGTCGGCCAGGGCGTCCTCGTCGAGCAGGTCGACGTCGTTGTCGAACACGACCGGGGTGGCGAGGAAGTCGCGGCAGACGAACAGCTTGCTGACGGTGTTGCCGCGCTTGCGCTGCTTGTTCGACGCGGTGGACGGGTAGCGCCACCACAGGCCGTTCGTCGCGAGCACGCCGGCGGGCGGGCGGCCGTCGGTGTAGTGGGCGACGGTCCAGCCGCGGGCGTCGGCCGGGCGGTCGGTGGGGAACAGGGCGCCCAGATCGTCGTCGACGACGGTGAAGTCGCCGGTGACGGCGAGGTCGTAGGGCAGGTCCTCCAGGCCGATGTGCGCCATGATCCGCAGGGGCTCCTCGCCGACGGCCTGGGCGAAGGCGGCCACGTCGGGCACGAGCTCGTGGACGGCGTAGTAGTCGGCGGCGCCGACGTCCTCCATCTTCGTGAGGAACGCCTCCTGGTAGAGGGCCACCAGGCGGTCCTCGAGGCGGGGGTCGTCGAGGAAGCCGTCGATGAGGGGCTCGAGCGCGCTCGGGTCGGCCTGGACCGCGGCCACCTCGTCGGGGGTCGGGCGGACGCCGCGCGCGTCGACGCTGGCGCGGACCAGCACCTCGAGGGGCGACAGGGCGGTGGCCGCCGGCGGCGCGGCGGGGGGCGCGGTGCGGTCGGGGTCGCCGCCGGGGGCGCAGGCCAGGGCGAGGAACACCAGGCTCATCGGGCACCTCCGGCCCAGGGCGAGAAGTCGGCGCAGACCTCGCCGAGCGCGACGCCGCGCCAGCGGGCCTCGGCGCAGCCGTCGCAGGCGTCGGGCCCGCCGGCGGGGTCGCCGTCGAAGTCGAGGTCGAACCAGTCGGGCGCGGCGGTGCGCAGCGAGATGCGGCCGCGGGGCTCGGGGCAGCCGTCGCGGCTGTCGAGCGAGACGTCGACGAGCTCGATGGTGTCGACGCCCAGGCCCTCGGGACCCGGATCGAGGCCGGCCAGCGAGCCCGTGGCCTCGACGACCTGCCAGCGCCCGTCGGTGGGGCCGTAGCGGGCGATGTCGATCTCGCCGGGCACGAGCTGCTCGGCCACCCAGGTGCCGTCGGCAGCCGGGCCGGCGTAGTCGACGACGCCGTCGAGCTCGACCTCGATCTGGAACGCGCCGCCGCCCGTGTACTGGTTGCGGGCCCAGTAGCCGGCGCCCGACCAGCGGGTGCCGTCGGGGTCGATGACGGACGCCTCGGCGTACAGGCCGCGGTAGCCCTCGCCGGTGGCGGGGTCGTAGCCGAAGTCGGCGTAGTCGCTGACGTAGCCCGAGAAGACGGCGCCCGACGGCGCCTGGCACTGCGAGTACCAGGACTCGGCCGCGCCGTAGGTCGAGGTGTAGCCGCCGTAGCTGCCCGGGCAGCCGCCCGAGCCGTACTGCATGACCTCGTCGTAGGTCGCGAAGGCGGGGGCGGCGTCGAGGGTGAGGACGCGCTGCACGACGGTGCGCAGGCCGTCGGTGAGGGCGGCCTCGTCGAAGGCGGGCGGGGTGGTGCCGGTGGGGACGGTCCACGGGGTGGTCGTCGGGGTCGGGACGGTGTCGTCGCCGGGCGGCGGGTCCTTCGAGATCTCGGGGGGCGAGCAGGCCCACAGCGCCATCACCCACACGGTGACCTCCGGCGCCGAGGATGCCCCGCCGGGCGGGCGTCCGCAAGGAGCTCAGGGCAGGGCGCCGAACGCGCCCTTGTGGACGCCCGGGGGCAGCGGGCGCTGGCCGAGGCGGGCGTCGCGCATCTCCTCGGGCATCTCGCGGCCCTCGACGACGAGCGCGGGCAGGCCGCCGCCGTTCCACTGCGGGGCGCCGGCGGTGCGGACCTGCAGCAGCGCGGCGACCACGCGCTCCTCGGCGATGGGCAGGTCGCCGACCTCCACCGCGGCGAGCAGCCCGGGCACGACGACGGCGGTGGGCGGCTGCGGGGGCAGCTGGAGCTGGCAGACGAACGGCAGGAGCACGTCCACGACTTCGACGGGTGGGGCATCGGCGACGGGCACGGGCACCTCCTCCCCTCCGGTGCCGGCGCGCGGGCGGTTGTCAACGGGCGCTCGGCGGCGTTACCCGCGTCCGCCGGGGGGCGCCGGTGCAGGGACCGAGGCACGACGGGCGGATCCGGCCGGCGGCGGCGCCGCGGGCGCGGGCCTGCCGGGTCCGGCGGCTCCCGGCGCCGCTGGCGCTGTCGGAGCTCGCCTGCGCGTGGGCCGACCGGGGCCCGCTGGTGCTGCTCGACAGCGCCGACCCGGACGGCGGGCGGGCGCGCTGGTCGGTGCTCGGGGCCGAGCCGTTCGCCGTGTTCACGGCGGGGCCGGACGGGTGCACGCTCGACGGCGAGGCCGTCGCGGGCAGCGCGCTGGAGGCGCTCGACGCGGTGCTCGCGCGGTACGCGCTGCCGGCGGAGGCGGGGGCGACGCTGCCGTTCCGCGGCGGGGCGCTCGGCTACCTCGCCTACGAGCTGCTGCACGAGCTCGAGGAGGTGCCGGCCGCCGCGGCGGACGACCTGCCGGTGCCCCGGGCGCAGCTGCTGCTGTGCGACGCGGCGCTGGTCCACGACCACGACCGCGACGAGACCTGGCTCGTGGCCAACGGCTTCGGCGAGGAGGCCGCCGAGGCCGCCGCGCGCGCCGACGCCCGGCTGGCGCAGTGGGCCGCACGCGTCGCCGGGACGGCCGTGGGGCCCGCGCCGGCGCCGCGGGTGCCCGATCCGCAGCGGCTCGACGAGGCGGCGCTCGTCGCGCGGGGCGTGGTGCCGAGGTTGGACGCGGTGGCGTACCGGGCGGTGGTGGCGCGGGCGCGGGCGCACATCCGGGCGGGCGACCTGTTCGAGGTGTGCACCACCAACCGCTTCCAGACCGGGTTCACGGGCGACACGGCGGCGCTGTACCGGGCGCTGCGGCGGGTGAACCCCGCGCCGTTCGCGGCGTGGCTGAAGCTGCCGGGGGTCGAGGTGCTGTCGGCGTCGCCGGAGCGGTTCCTGCGGCGGGACGCGCGGGGCTCGGTCGAGACGGCGCCCATCAAGGGGACGCGGCCGCGGGCGGCGGATCCGGCGGCCGACCGGGCGCTGCGCGATGCGCTGGCGGCGAGCGAGAAGGACCGCGCCGAGAACGTGATGATCGTGGACCTGGCGCGCAACGACCTCGGCCGCGTGTGTGGGCTGGGCAGCGTGAGCGTGCCGTCGCTGTGTGCCGTGCACTCCTACGCGTTCGTCCACCAGCTCGTGAGCACGGTGCGCGGGCGGCTGCGGCCGGGGACGTCCACGGGGGCGCTGTTGCGGGCGGCGTTCCCGGGGGGGTCGATGACGGGGGCGCCGAAGGTGGAGGCGATGCGGCGGATCGCGGCGCTCGAGCCCGTGGCGCGCGGGGTGTTCTCGGGGGCGATCGGGTACGTCGACTTCGAGGGGGCGCTCGACCTGAGCATCGTCATCCGGACGTTCGTGAAGGTGGGCGACGCGCTGACGTTCCACGTGGGCGGGGCGGTGGTGTGGGACTCGGATCCGGCGTCGGAGCACCAGGAGATCCTGGACAAGGCGGCGGGGCTGGTGGCGGCGCTGGATCTGGTGTGCGAGCACGAGCCGCCCGGCAGGCGGGCGAACGTCACGGAGACCGCGCGAGCGCAGGCCCCCGGCAGGCGGGCGAACGTCACGGAGACCGCGCGAGCGCAGGCCGGGAGACGGTCGCTCCGGGTGGGACGTTCGGGGCCTGGCGGGGGCCGAGCACGCCGTGTTCCGCGCGAGCACAGGCCCCCGGCAGGCGGGCGAACGTCACGGAGACCGCGCGAGCGCAGGCCCCCCGGCAGGCGGGCGAACGTCACGGAGGGAGACGATCGCTCCGGGTCGGACGTTCGGGGCCTGGCGGGGGCCGAGCACGCGCCGTGTGGATGAGGGAGGCTCTCCCGATCGCACGTTCGGGGGCCTGGCGGGGGGCCGCGCACGCGCCGTATTCCCGCGCGAGCACAGGCCCCCGGCAGGCGGGCGAACGTCACGGAGGTCGAGGGAGGCTCTCCCGATCGCACGTTCGGGGGCCTGGCGGGGGGCCGCGCACGCGCCGTATTGATCGACCACTTCGACTCGTTCACCTACAACCTGGTCCACGCGCTGGGCGTCCTCTCGGGCGTGCGCCCCGAGGTGCTGCGGACCGACCGGGCGACCGTCGAGGCCGTCGCGGCGCTGCGTCCCACCCACCTGGTGCTGTCGCCCGGACCGGGCCGCCCCGACGATCCCGCCTGGCTCGACCGGTGCGGCCCCCTCCTCGCCGCGTACGCCGGCAAGATCCCGATCCTCGGCGTGTGCCTCGGCCACCAGGGGCTGGGGCACGCCTTCGGCGCCGCGGTCGTCGCCGCGCCGGTCCCCGTCCACGGCAAGGCCCGCCGGGTCGACCACGACGGCGCGGGCCTGTTCGCCGGCCTGCCGCGCCCGCTCGTCGCCATGCGGTACCACTCGCTGGTCGTGGACCCCGACACCGTCCCCGACTGCCTGCGCGTCACCGCCTGGAGCGAGGACGGCCTGGTGATGGGGCTCGCGCACCGCGACCACCCGACGTTCGGCGTGCAGTTCCACCCGGAGTCGATCGGGACCCCGGACGGCGCGGCGCTGCTGGCGAACTTCCTGCGCGCCTGAGCCGGCGGCTCAGAGCAGGATGCCGCGCTCGGGCTGCACGTCCGGCCGCAGCTCGGCGTGGCCCACCCGCTGCCGCACGTCGTTCTCGATCATCCGCGACAGCTGCGACAGCGGCAGGTCGTTCGGGTCCTCCTCGAACGGGTTCTCGATCTGCGAGCCGACGGCGTCGAGGCCGAGGAAGCAGAACGCGACCATCACGACGACGACGGGGGTGAGCGCCCCCACGGTGTCGATGACGCCGAACGGCAGGCACAGCACGTACAGCGCGACGATGCGGTGGGTGAGCTCGGTGTAGGCGAGCGGCACGGGCGTGTTCTTGATGCGCTCGCAGCCGCCCTGGATGTCGAGCAGGTCGGTGAGCGCGGCCTCGAGGACGGGCAGGTGGAACGGGTCGAGCCAGCCGCGGTCCATCGCCTCGCGGTGGCGCTCGGCCTGCCGGCAGGTGAGCGCGTACGGGACGTTGCGCTGGGTGCGCAGGGCGTCGAGCTCGCCGGCGGGCAGGAACGGCGCCAGCTCCTCCCAGGTGCGCTGCTCGCGCAGGTGCAGGCGCAGGGCGTGGACGTAGGCTGCGTGGCGGTCGACGAGCTCGCGGTGGAGCGCGGCGGCGGCGGGGTCGTCGCTGCGGACGAGGGTGAGGACCTGGCGGGCGTACGACCGGCTGGTGTTGACGAGGCGCCCCCACAGCTTGCGGCCCTCCCACCACCGCTCGTAGCAGGCGGAGTTGCGGAAGCCGAGGAAGATGGAGAGCGCCAGGCCGACGAGCGTGAACGGCGCGAGGGTGAGCTCGATCCAGTGCAGCTCGAACCGCTCGTGCAGCCAGGACAGGCCCCAGGAGACGAGGCCCGCGACCACGAGCAGCGGCCAGATCTGGGCCAGCGCGGTGCCGCGGACCTTGAGCAGGAGGGCGGGGAACTCTCGGCGGGGCTTGACGAGCATCGTCGCACCTACCCCGGCGGCGCCCCGGCGTCAGCGTTCCACGTGGAACGTCGCCGACACGGGCGCGCCCTGCACGGTGCCCTCCACGAGCAGGCCGCCGCCCGTCTCGGTGAGGGTGAGGTCCGCGTCGAGGCGGGCGTCGGCGAGGGCGAAGGTGCCGGGGGCGAGGCGGGCCAGCGACAGCGTGCTGCCGACGGTGGCGCCGCGGGCGGTGGTCAGCAGGTACGGCGGGTCCCCGTCGACGACGCGGGCCACCAGCTCCTGCCCGATGGCCGGGTCCACGAGGCCGAGCCAGCTCCGGTCGATGGCGTAGCCGGTGGGGAGGGTGACCTCGACGGCGTCGGCGAGGGCGCAGGTGGTGCGGACGCGGGCGCGCGGCGTCTGCTCGGGGGCGAGGTCGGTCGCGCGGAACGACAGGTCGGCGGCGTCCATCTGGAGCGCGGCGGCGGGCTGCTGCGGCGTGAGCACCAGGGCGCCCTGCGGCGTGTCGAGCGTGAGCGCGGCGGCCCCGGCGAAGTCGAGGATCTCGACCTCGGTGGCGACGGCGCCCGCGTCGGTGCGGTCTTCGGTCGCCAGCGGCAGGCGGCCCGGGGCGCCGGGCAGCGCCACCAGCCGTCGCTCGGTGTCGTGGTCGACCTCGGTGGGCAGGCAGCGCTCGGTGGCGCCGGCGGGCGCCGAGGTGGCCTTGGCCTTGCTGCTGGCGTCGGTGTCGGTGAAGTCCCAGCGGATCGTTCCGAAGGCGGCCTGGCAGCCGGCGGCGGTGGTGCTGCCGGAGGTGTCGGACTCGATGGTCATCCGGAACGTGACGCCGCGCGGGTCGCGCGCGCCGTTCCAGGTGTTGGTGTTGAAGGTGCCGTCGGGGTTGAAGTTCGCCCGCTTCGCGGCGACCGCGGGCCAGGCCTCGAGCAGCGCGAAGTCGGCGTAGCCGGCGCTGGAGGTCACCCGGGTGCCGGTGATCTGCAGGTGGTCGTCGCTGCCGCTGTAGACGAGCGTGTTGACGCAGGTGCCGGCCTCGTCGAGGGACCAGCTGCCGGTGCCACCGGTCCAGTCGGTCGCGCCGAGGCAGGCGAGGGAGCAGGCGAGCGGCGCGGCGGCCGCGGCCGCGAGGGCGAGGTGGGGACGCATGGGGCCTCCTGGCATTGTGGTGTCGAGTACATGGTGTGTGCTCGGGCCGGGGGCGGGCACCCGAACGTGCGAGCGGGAGTGAGCGCTCCGCACCGGAGTGACGTTCGCCCGCCCGCCCCCCGGCCCTGCGCGCACACTGGCTTCACGGGTGGTCGAGCTGGACAGGGCCGCTGCGACAGGGGTCGAGGGGCTGGAGCGGGAGGGCGGCGACGAGGAGCAGCACCAGGTCGGGGTGCACGTCGTGGACGGCCGCGAGGTCCATCTGCAGCCAGGGGTGTCCGTCCACGACCACGACCGTGACGGGCACCTGCTCCGGTGCGACGCCGGTCACCGGCTGCAGGTCGAGCAGGCGCACCCGCACCTGCGCGAGCGCCTCGTCCACCGTCATCGGCGGCAGCGTGGGCCAGGCGGGGACCTCCCAGGCGAGCCACGCCCAGTCGCGCAGCGCGTCCCGGTCGAGGGCGGGCGGCAGGTCGTCGTACAGGAAGTCGGGGACGAGCTCGTAGACCCACGGCCGCCCCTGGACGCAGTGCTGCAGCGTGAGCAGCGTGGCGATCCGCTCGAGCTCGTCGGCGCTGGGGCTGACGGTGTCGCAGGCGTCGCCGACGCCGTCGTAGTCGCGGTCGGCCTGGGTCGGGTTGGCGACGGTGGGGCAGTTGTCGGAGCCCGTGTCGAGCCCGTCGCCGTCCGGGTCGATGCCGACCTCCAGGTCGTAGGTCAGCGTGTCCGACGCGAACTGCAGGTCGGTGACGCGGGCGGCCACGTCGCGGCTCGGCAGCGGGATCGAGAGGCGGAGCTCGGGGGTGTCGAGCGACAGGGGCGTGTCCTGCAGCGCCTCGTCGGCCAGGTCGAGGACCGATCTCAGCGCGACCGCGGCGCCGCCGTTGCCGAAGACGGTCAGCCCGCGCACGTCGATGTCGTCGACGGTCCCGTCGACCGTCAGCGTGAGGTCCACGGCATCGACGACGGCGCCGACGGTGGCGGGATCGGGTCGCTCGCTGGACCACGGCGCGGTGGTGACCGGCTCGTTGCAGACGCGGCGCCAGGGGTAGGCGTGGTGGACGGGGGTGACGGTCAGGTCGAGGACGAGGTCGACGGTCGTCTCGCCGAGATCGACGTCGAGGGCGGCGTTGCCGAAGGGCAGGCCGGCCAGCGCCCGGGTGTCGAAGGTCGCGGCCGCGGTGGGGACGGCGAAGGTGAGGCGCAGCCGCAGCCGATCGGCGGCGCTCGTGGAGAAGGCGGCGCGCAGCAGCACGGTGTCGACCGTCGCCTCGCCGACGAGCCCCGGCGGCAGGTGGTCGGCCAGCGCGGGCGACAGGGCGGCGTCGAGCTCGCCGTCCGCGCCGAGCGCGTCGCGCAGCTGGGCCGTCAGCAGGGCGCAGAGGAGGGGCGCCGACGGCGCGGCGCCGTCGCAGAGGGCTGGGACGAGGCCGTCCTCGCCGGCGAGGAGCGCCTGCAGCGCGGCGAGGCTGTCGTCGGTGATCCCCGTGGCGTCGACGGTGGCCGTCCACCGCCGACCGCTGGCGAGGTGGGCGTCCGCGGCGTCGTCGAGCGCGTCGATCGGCGCGCCCGACAGGCCCTCGCCGAGGCTTTCCAGCACGGCGTCGTCGAGGTCGAACGGGCTGCCCGCACTGCAGGCGGACAGCAGGCACACGAGTCCCGCAGGGAGGCGCATGTCGGCTCCAGGGTGGCGGGCGGCGGCGGTGCCGTCCCACCTGTCCCTACGGGTCGAGGCGCCGGACTGTCTCTCGGCCTACGGCTGCGGGGCCGTCGGGTAGCCCTGGACCTTCACCGCGTGGCAGTCCTGGCACTTCGTCGCGGCGTGGCGGCCGGTCAGCGGGAAGCCGATGCTCGCGTGGTCGAAGGTGGACGGCGCGAAGCCGGCGGTGACGTGGCAGCGCTCGCAGGGCCCGAAGTCGCCGTGGGCGCGGTCGCCGGCGGCCTGGTGGCAGGAGGCGCAGTCGGACGGCGCGTCGCGGAACACGCCGGCCGCCGGGTGGCACTGGGTGCAGCTCACGGCGAGGTGGCGGTCGCGGAGCACGAAGCTCGCGCGGTCGTGGTCGAACTGCGAGTCGGACCAGGAGGTGGCGTTGTGGCAGCGCGCGCACTCGCCGAGCGGCTCGTGCTTGCGGTCCTGCTCGTGGCAGCCGGCGCACAGGGTGGGCGTATCGGTGAAGTCGAACTCGGCGTGGCACTCGAGGCAGGCGACCGTCTGGTGCTTGCCGGGGAACGCGCAGGTGCAGGGCCCGTGGTCGAACTTGGCCGGGGTGAAGCCCGCGACCTCGTGGCACTGCGCGCAGTCCGACGCCGTGCCGCCGTGGGCCTGGGTGTGGCAGTTCGAGCAGGGGACGACGGGGTCGAGGTTCTCGCCGTGGCGGTGGCAGTCGTCGCAGGCGAGGCCATCGTGGCCGCCGTCCATCGGGGTGCGGTGCTCCTCGAGCGTCTTGAGGCCGACGTTCCAGCCGGCGTCGCTGTGGCACGGGCCGCAGTCGGGGCCGCGGGCGCTCTCGTGCGGATCCTCGTGGCAGTCGACGCAGCCCACGCGCCCCGAGGGGTCGTCGGTCAGCGTCTCCAGCGGGCCCGTGTGGCACCGGTCGCAGGCGAGCGGGCGGTGGGCGCCGCCGAGCGCGAAGCCCGTCTCGGCGTGGTCGAAGGCCGCCAGCGCCTCGGGCGTCGTGCCGACGAAGCTGGCCCCGCGGTGGTCGGGGTGGCAGCTCATGCAGGACTCGCGGTGCTTGGCGTGGAAGCCGCGCAGCTCCGAGAGGCGGACGGCGATGGGCTCGTGGCACCGCAGGCACTTCGCGTCGGGGACGCCGGAGAACACGAGGTGGCACTGGTCGCAGTCGCCGGCGAACGCGGCGTGGCCCTGCTGCAGGGCGCCCGGCGACAGGAACGAGGTCCAGTCGGCGCCGAAGGAGGCCGCGGCCAGGGCCAGCAGGGCGACAGCGGCGCCTGCGCGCAGTCGACGGTCGATCACCACCACCCCCAGCCGGTCGAGAAGAGCACGGAGACCAGTACGTGGACGCCGGACAGCAGGTACATCCCCGCGGCCACCGGGCGGTGCGCGAGGATCCAGAAGCGGAACACCCGCTGCGTGACGACCATGGAGGCGCGCTGGTGCTCGATGAGGACGCGGCGGGCGGCCAGGCGGCGCACGCTCGGGTCGAGGTCCATCCGGGCGAGGCGGCGGAGCGCGCGGCGGCGGCGGCGGCCCGCGGCCGGGATGCCGAGGAGCGAGGTCGCGCCGGGGTTGGCCTCCCACAGCTGGCGGACGGCGGGCGGGATGTCGGCGCCCTGGGCGAGCTCGTCGTCGACCGCGCGCAGGGCCATGTGGCGGCCGCCGAGGGTCTTCGGGACCTGGGCGTAGAGGTAGCGGCCGAACAGGCCCGAGGCGAAGACGACGCTCACCGCGTAGAGGTTGAGCAGGCCGGGGTTGAACGGGATCGGCCAGCCGTGGCGCCACAGCAGCGGCAGGCAGTGGATCCAGGCGAGCAGGACGCCCTGGAGCCCGAGGAAGATGTGCAGCTGCAGCCAGCCCGACAGGCGCATCAGGTTGCGCAGGGCCTGGACCCGGCGGGCGATCGAGTAGACCAGCATCCCGACCATCGAGGCGAGCGCGACGCTGCCCACGGCGACGTTGAGCCACGAGGCCGAGGCGGGCTGCAGCCACAGGTACAGGCCGCCCAGGCCGACGGCCTCGGCCGCCAGCACCGCGACACCGAGGAGGGTGGGGAGCCAGGACACACCGCCCGCTATCCGGGGCGGGGGGGGAGGTCACGCCCGGTAGGTCACAGCGGGCGCGCGGGATAACGGGGGGCATGACCTCGTGGATCGCGACGCTGCTCGCGCTGGCCGTGGTGGGGAGCCTCGCCCTGGTCGCGCTCGTGACCGTGGGCTCGCTGTGGTGGGCGTCGCGGTCGGAGCGGGCGGCGCGGTCGGACCTGTCGTATGCGCGGAAGAGCGGGGCGCAGCCGGCGTCGCTGCACCCGAAGATCGACCTGGGCAAGTGCATCGGCTCCGGCAGCTGCGTGGCGGTGTGCCCAGAGAAGGACGTGCTGGCGCTGATCGACGGCAAGGCCGTCCTCGCGAACCCCACGTCGTGCATCGGGCACGGCGAGTGTCTGCGGGCCTGCCCCGTCGACGCGATCGAGCTCGTGCTCGGGACGGCGCGGCGCGGCGTCGACATCCCGCTCGTCAGCGCGTCGTTCGAGACCAACGTGCCGGGGATCCACGTCGTCGGGGAGCTCGGCGGCATGGGGCTCGTCTACAACGCGATGACGCAGGGGCTCCAGGCGATGACGGCGATCGGCCAGGGGCTGCCGCCGCGGGTCGCTGGGGTGCGCCAGGTGCTGATCGTCGGGGCGGGGCCCGCGGGGCTCGCGGCCACGCTCAAGGCGCACGAGCTCGGCCTCGACTACGACACCGTCGACCAGGAGACGATGGGCGGCACCGTGCTGCAGTACCCGCGACACAAGATCGTGATGACGCGGCCGGTCACGCTGCCGCTGTACGGCGCGCTGCGGGTCACCGAGGTGCGCAAGGAGGCGCTGCTCGCCAAGTGGCAGGAGATCCACGACCGCACGGGTATCCGGGCGCAGCGGCGTGAAGGTGGAGGCGGTGTCGCGCGGCGCCGACGGCGTGTTCGAGGTGCAGACCAGCGCGGGCCGGTGCGGGCGCAGCGGGTGGTGCTGGCGCTCGGCGGCGGCCTGCCGCGGAAGCTCGGGATCCCCGGCGAGGCGCTGGAGAAGGTGACGTACCGGCTGCTCGAGCCCGAGGGCTACGCGGGGAAGCGGTGCGTCGTCGTCGGCGGGGGCGACTCGGCGGTGGAGGCGGCGGTGGCGCTCGGCGAGGCGGGCGCGGACGTGGTGTTGTCGTACCGCAAGCAGGCGTTCGACCGGATCAAGAAGAAGAACCAGCACAAGCTCGACGCGGCGGTGGGCGCGGGGCGGGTGGCGCTGCTGCTGGGGAGCGAGCCGGTGGAGATCCGGGCGGACGCGGTGGTGGTGAAGGTCGACGGGGCGGAGCGGGTGCTCGGGAACGACTACGTGCTGGTGTTCGCGGGTGGCGTGCTCCCCACGGCGTTCCTGGAGGCGGCCGGCGTGCAGGTGCAGACGTTCCGCGGCGAGCGGTACGCGCCGGCGAACTGACGCTCCGGCTCGACGGCATCGCTCCCGTCCTACTGGACGGGCGGCCGCGGGAGGTCGACCGGCGTGGGGTCGAGCGACAGCCAGGAGCGGGCCGGGCGGACGCCGGCGGCGTCGAAGCCGCGCTTGACCCGCTCGACCAGGGCGTACTGCACGTCCTCGTGGTCACCGCCGCGGATCGGGACCTCGAGCTGCAGGTGCACGCCGTCGCGGTCCATCCGGACCACGGCGACGCGGGGGGCGGGCTCGGACAGGATGTGTTCGACGCCGTCGGGGGCGCCGGCGAGGACGGCGAGGACCACGTCGAGGCTGGCGTCGTGGCCGACGACGAACGGGATCTCGAGCAGGACGTAGGGCAGGCGCGAGAGGTTCTTGACCGTGCTGCCGGTGATCTCCGAGTTGGGGATGATGACGATCTCGTTCTCGAGCGTCTTGAGGACGGTCACCACCATCTCGATGCCCTCGACGTACCCCTCGGCGTCGCCGGCGACGACGTAGTCGCCGACGCGGAACGGGCGGAAGACGATGATGAGGACGCCGGCGGCGAAGTTCGAGAGCGCGCCCTCGAGCGCGAGGCCCACGGCGAGGCCGGCGGCGCCGATGACGGCGATGAACTGCGTGGTCTCGACGCCGAGCTTGCTGAGGGCGGTGATGATGACCAGGGCGACGAGGCCGTAGTACAGGAGGTTGGTGAGGAACGTGACGAGGGTGGCGTCGAGGTAGGCGCCGATGAGGAGGCGGCGCAGGAAGCGGGTGAGGAAGCCTGCGGCGAAGAAGCCGAGGACGAAGACGGTGAGCGCGGCGACGACGTTCCAGGCCATGCCCATGGTCGCGGACACCAGGCCCACCACGAGCTCGTCGACGGAGTGGGGCAGCTGCAGCGGGACACCGTCCACGGGGGCCTCCCGCGGAGTCTAGGTCGTCGGGCCTCCGCGTGTCGAGGGCCCTTCGCCCCTGCCCTTGCCCTTGCCCTTGCCCTGTACATGTTTGGTGGAGCCCGGCGTTGCCGGGAGCCGGTCGCGCGCCCTCGGGAGGACCCATCCCTGCCCGAGCTTCGAGCTCTCGGCAAGGACTGTCCCTCGAGGGTTGCCGCGATGCGGGGCCAGTAGGAAGTAGTGCCCGGCAAGGAGATCTTTCGATCGATGGGCCGTAGCACCAGTACAGGGCAGCCCGCGCATCGCGGCGCGATCTCCTAACCTTTGGGAGGGGCCGTGAAGACGCTGTTGGTCGGAGTGGACTGGGGCCGCGAGCACGTGCAGTTCGTGGCCGAGGAGGAGGATGAAGAGCGGGTGCTCTGGAAGGATCGGAGCCGAGCGACGCCGAAGGCCATCGACGTGGTGCTGCGCCACATCCGGAGGCTCGCCGAGCAGAACGATGTCTCCCTCGTTCGGGTCGCGATCGAACAGAAGGCGAGTCGACTGGTCGAGGCGCTGATGGACGCGGGTTTCGAGGTGTGGTTCGTCCGGCCGCAACAAGTGGACCTGCTGCGGGAGCTGATGTTCTCGAGCAAGGCGAAGGACGATCTGCGGGACGCGCGTGCGATGGTAGGCCTGCTCCGGTCGATGCGCTCGGCATTGGTCCGGCTCGAAGTCGCTCCAGCCCGAGCGAGCCGAGCTGCGCTCCCTGACGAGAGCTCGCAAGAGTCTGGTCGCCGATCGGACCGCGCTGCTGAACAAGCTTCAGAGCACGTTCCACGACTGCTTCCCGGAGCTGCTGGAGATCGTCAAGCTTCCAACGCGCAGTGGTTCACCTCACTCAGGCGCCTCGTGCGGACGCCGGCAGGCGCGCGCGCCACGTCCCTCGACGACATCCGGTCGCTCCTGAAGGCCTCGCGCGTTCGGAAGATCACGCCGGAGGAGGTGCACGCCCGGCTGGTCGAGGCGACCGACTACTGTGGCCAGGGCGACTGGACGCTGGTGGTCGAACTCGAGCCTCGAGCGCCTGGAGCTGGTGCGGAAGCAGATCAAGCGCCTCGAAGCGACGATCGCAGGGAAGCTCGATGCCATCCATGTGGCGGAGCGGGTTCGTCGCGAAGAGGCCGGCGAGACGCTGACGAACGTGGAGATCATCGATTCACTGCCGGGCGTGGGGCCCGTGCAGACGTCGGTGATGGTCGCGGAGCAGCTTCCGGAGCTCATCGAGGCGCAGGTGGCCCGCATGGTGACCGGGGTAGCTCCCGTCTTGAAGACGACCGGGCAGCGGCAGACGAAGCGACAGGGAACCGTGTCGATGCGGCGGGCCTGCAATCCGTACCTTCGTGACGCGGTGCACGGCATGGTGGAGCGAGCGATCGGTGTCGATCCATGGGTTTGCGAGCAGTATGGCGTGCTGCGTGCGCGTGGGCATACCCACGGACGGGCCTGCCGTCAGATGGGCGACCGGATGCTGAAGCGCCTGCGGGCCATGCTCCGGAGCGCACGCTGTGGCAGTCTCCGCCGACGCAGAAGAGGTGCGCAGCGTAGGCCGGCCGCACCCCTGCACTGGCCTTCTGCCAGCGGCCAGCCGACCGAGGCCAGGTCGGCCTGCCCCTGCCAGCGTCCGGCGATCCCTCGGCCGACCTGGCCGGAGGGAGCGGCCGCGGTACCGGGCTCTGCAGGGGTGCGGCCGGCCGCCCGGTACCAACCGGGCAACACCTGGTCCTTGACAACGGGTAGGAAGTCCTGCCCCCGCCCCCGCCACGCTCTCGGTCGTTGCTCCGCGCGCGTGCGACGCCGGGCGAGCGCGAGGCTCGGCACGTCGCGCTCCTGCCGGCTCCGCTCGCGCAGTTGCGCGAGCGATGGCGCTGCGTCCTCGCCGATTCCTGCCCGTTCATCAGGTTGTTCCAACGTAGCCAGGAATCGGGGCGTAGGAATTCCTACGGTGTTGCCTGTGACGCGATCGCGCCCGACGCCTTTCCGTCAATTGACGGAAACGCGTCGGGCGCGATTGCGTCAGTTCCTGCGGTGCCCTGGGCGGGGGCACGCTGGTCAAGCGCAGCCACGGGCATCGTCGCCAGATCCGTCCGTCTTCGTCCGTCCGTGCAATGGTCGTCCGGCCGGCTTCGCACGGGCGAACGCCAATTCCATCACCATGGCGCGTGCTCGCACGACGGGAGCGCCATGCGACCGCGAGCTCGTGGCGGTTGAACCTCGGTAGGCGGCCGCATCGCGCTCCCGCCGGCTCCGCTCGCGCAATTGTCGTCCGGCCGGCTCCGCTCGCGGGGAACCTGTCGGTCAGGCCGAGCCAGCGGGCGTCGTCGCCCGATCTGCGCAGCGCCTGCCGCCAATAGTCCCCTTTCGCCTGTCAGCACCTCCCCCCCCCGCCGCGTGCCCGCACGACGGGAGCGGCGTGCGATCGCGATTTCCTGCGGCAAGCGGCCGCATGGCGCTCCCGGCGCCGGCGCAGCTGCAGCCAGCGTCCATCACCAGCTCAGCGCGCGTCCGCGCCGGCGCCCGTCCGCGGACGGTGCCTGGGGTGAGCGGACCGTCGCGGGTGGATACAGGCTCCGCAGTGCCGTTCGCCCCTCGGAGACCGTGCGGCGGCCTCGCATGGAGCTGCCGGTGAACGCCGTCCTCTGGATCCTGCAGATTGTGCTGGCCCTCCAAGCCTTCGCGGGCGGGGCCTACAAGGTGGTGCGGTTCGACGACATCGCGCAGACGCCGGCGATGCAGGACCTGTCGCGCGGCGCCTGGGCCATGATCGGCGGGTACGAGGTCGCCTGCGCGGTGCTGCTGGTGGTGCCGGCGGCGATCGGCTGGATGCCGGTCCTGGCGGCGGTCGGGGCCGCGGCGCTGGCGGTCGAGTCCTTCGGGCTGGCGGTGCTCTACGGCCGCCACTCGGGCGCCCTGGCGGCGGACAACCCGCTGGTCTACGTCCTGGTCGGTGGGGTGCTGGCGACGGTGGTGGCGGTCGGACGCACGGCGCTCTAACCGCGTCCGCAGGCTCACCCCGGCGGGACCCAGCGCAGCACGAGCACCTGTCGCGGCGGGTCGCTGGCGTACCGGTGCCGCGCGATCAGCTGAAAACCAGGAGGGAGCGGGACTTCGGCGTCACCGAGCCACAGGACGGCGCGCCCGCCGGGGCGCAGGAGGCGCGCCGCGTGGCCCAGGACCTCCGCGGGCGGGGCGAGCGCGCGGGAGACGACGCCGTCGTAGGCGCCGGGCGGCAGGGTCTCGATGCGGGCGCAGCGGACGGTGACGCCGTCGGCGCCCGCCTCGCGCAGCACGTGCTCCAGGAAGACGCAGCGCTTCTGGCGGCTGTCCACGAGCTCCACCCGGGCGGACGGGAACCGCGCGGCGAAGGGGATCCCGGGGAAGCCGGCGCCGGTGCCGAGATCGGCCCACCGCCCGGCGGGGGGATCGGGATCGAGCAGCGCCAGGCCGACGTCCGCGTCGGCATAGTGCGGGTCGAGGGGGCCGGGGCCGACCAGGTTCATGGCGCCACGCCACTGCGCCAGCAGGCGTCGGTGGGCGGCGATCAGCGGGGACTCGGGCACGCCGACGCGCTATCTCGCGGCACGCCACCGAGCCCGTGCGCCAGCGGCCAGGAACTGACCGGAGCGACAGGAGTCAGCCTACGAGCGGGCGAATCCCTATGCGCCGTCCAGCGTTTCACGTGAAACGCGTTGGCGGGGGATCGGGCGAGCGCTAGACTCACGGGACGACACCCGAGCCGCGGAATACGAACCGTGCGCTCCCACCCCCAAGGAGCAGCCATGGCGCGTGTCGTAGCGATCTCCAACCAGAAGGGCGGGGTCGGGAAGACCACCACGGCGGTCAACCTGGCGGCCGCGCTCGCCGCGATGGGCCGCAAGGTGCTGGTCGTGGACCTCGATCCGCAGGGCAACGCGTCCAGCGGTCTCGGATATCCCCGCTCCAAGGTGGATGCTGGGCTGTACGACCTGCTGTTCGACTTTCGCGAGCTCGACTCCGTGCTCCTGCCGACCGAGCACGAGAACCTGCACCTGGTCCCCGCCACCCGCGACCTCGTCGGCGCCGAGCTCGAGCTCGTGGCCGAGCCGAACCGGGAGCGGCGGCTGCGCAAGATGCTCGATGTCGTGCGCGAGCGGTACGACGACATCCTGGTCGACTGTCCGCCGAGCCTCGGGCTGCTCACCGTCAACGCGCTCGTCGGCTCCGACGCCGTCCTCATCCCGCTCCAGGCGGAGTACTTTGCGATGGAGGGGCTCGGCGAGCTGCTCCGGACCATCGGCGCCGTCCGGAAGTCCTGGAACCCGGATCTGCAGCGGGAGGGCATCGTCATCACGATGACCGACCACCGGAACAACTTGTGCCGCGAGGTCGAGACGCAGGCGCGGTCGCTGTTCGGCGACGGCGTGCTGCAGACGGTGATCCCGCGCAACGTCCGGCTCGGCGAGGCGCCGTCGTTCGGCAAGCCCATCGTCCAGTACGACCCCAAGTCGGCGGGGGCGCGCGCCTACTTCGCCCTGGCCGAAGAACTGATCAACCGCCGCGGCGGTGCGGGAGTGGCAGCATGAGCGCGAGTCCAAGACGTGGCCTGGGGCGGGGCCTCGCCTCGCTCATCCCCGACAGCGCGCTCGACACCGACGCGCTCCCCGCCGAGCGGGAGGCGCTCCGCATCGTCCCGATCGACGAGCTGCGGCCCAACCCCGAGCAGCCGCGCGAAGTGTTCGACAAGGACGCGCTCGCCGAGTTGGCCTCCTCGATCTCGGCCCACGGCGTGCTGTCGCCGCTCGTCGTGCGGAAGCAGGACGGCCGGTACGTGGTCATCGCCGGGGAGCGGCGGCTGCGGGCGGCCGCGCTCGCGGGGCTGACCGAGGTGCCGGTGGTCGTGCGCGGCGCCGAGGCCGGCCAGCAGCAGCTGGAGCTCGCGCTGGTCGAGAACCTGCAGCGCACCGACCTCGACCCCATCGAGGCAGCGCGGGGCTTCCAGCGGCTCGTCGACGAGTACGGCTACACGCAGGACCAGGTGGCGTCCGCCGTCGGGAAGGACCGGTCCACCGTCGCGAACCTGATCCGGCTGCTCAAGCTGCCCGACTTCGTGCTCAAGGCCATGCGCGACGGCGAGATCACCGCCGGCCACGCGCGCGCGCTGCTGCCGCTCGACAGCGAGGAGTCGCAGCGCCACGTGCTGGCGAAGGTGCTCGCCCAGTCGCTCAACGTCCGCCAGACCGAGCGCCTCGTGGCCGACGAGTCGCGCAGCCCGAGCCCGATCGCCTCGGAGCAGCGCCGCCGTGAGAAGGTGCTCGACTACGCGGTCAAGCTCCTGGAGGAGTCGCTGCACACGAGCGTCGCCATCAAGCCGAAGGCCAAGGGCGGCGGCCGCATCGTCGTCGACTACGCCGACGCCGAAGACCTCGAGCGGCTCATCGGCCTGCTCCGGACCACGGACCGCTGATGGCCGGGACACCGCAGACGCTCCCCGTGACCGGCTGGCTGGGTGCGGGGTCGACCTGGCGCGGGGACCTGTCGTTCAAGGGCCGCGTGCGCATCGACGGCGCCATGTACGGCAACATCCAGTCCGACGAGCTGCTCGACATCGGCGGGAGCGGCCGGGTCGAGGGCGACGTGTGGGTCGCCCAGGCGCTGATCGGCGGCGTGTTCATCGGCCCGCTCGTCGCCACCGAGCGGGTCACCCTGCTCGAGACGGCGGTGGTCATGGGTTAGCTCGTGACCCCTTGGCTCGACGTGCGCATGGGGGCGAAGCTCGCGTCGCGCGGGGTGGTCGCGCGCGGCGACCCCACCGCGCCGGAGTAGCCGTGTCGGTGCGGGTCGTGGGCATCGCCGGGGGCACGGCCTCCGGCAAGAGCACGGTCGCTCGCCTGATCGCAGGGCGCCTCGGGCCGCGCTGCCTGCTCGTGGCGCACGACCGGTACTACCACTCCGCGTCGCCCGACACGAACTTCGACCACCCCGACGCGCTCGACACCGCCCACCTGCTCGAGGACCTGGCCCGGCTGCGGGCCGGCACCGCCACCCGGCTGCCCGTGTACGACTTCGCGCGGCACGCGCGGGCGGCGCCGGAGCGGTGGGACCCCGTCGAGCCCCGCCCCGTGCTGCTCGTCGAGGGCATCCTCATCCTGGCGGTGCCCGCGCTGCGCGAGGCGCTCGACCTCGCCGTGTTCGTCGACGCGCCGGCGGACCTGCGGCTCGCGCGGCGGATCCGGCGCGACGTCTCGGGGCGCGGCCGCACCGTGCACAGCGTGCTCACGCAGTACGAGCGCACGGTCCGGCCGATGCACGAGGCGTGGGTCGAGCCGTCCCGCTGCCACGCACACCTCGTCCTGGACGGGACGTCGTCGGCGTCGGCCGGAGCGGCCCGGGTGATCGCATCGATCGAGGCGGGAGGCGTGGCCGCGGGGGGCGGGGAGGATACGCAGCAGCCAGCACGTCGGGACGACCCTGGCGTTGGAGGGAGGTCCCCATGAGCGAGCTGGAGATCGGCGACGGCAAGGTCGCGTCGTTCCACTACACCCTGCGGCGGACGGACGATGCCGGGGAGGTGCTGGACTCGTCGGACGGTCGCACGCCTCTCGCCTACCTCCACGGCGCCGGCAACATCGTGCCGGGGCTCGAGCGCCAGCTGACGGGCAAGAAGGTGGGCGACAAGTTCCAGGCGGTGGTCGAGCCCGACGACGGGTACGGCGTCCGGCAGGGCGATGCGCAGCCGGTCGACCGCAAGGCGTTCCCCGAGGGGATGCAGCTGGCGCCGGGCATGGTGCTGCAGGCGGAGACGCAGGACCACGAGGTCATCCCGCTGTGGGTGGTCCAGGTCGAGGACGACAAGGTGTGGGTCGACGAGAACCACCCGCTGGCCGGGGTGACGCTCCACTTCTCGGTGGAGGTGGTCGACATCCGCGACGCGACCGAGACCGAGGTGTCGCACGGGCACCCGCACGGTCCGGACGGCCACGACCACCACTGAGCGGGGTCGGGCGTGCGGGGGCCCGACGGACTAGATCGGCGCATGGGCGACCTCCCCCCGTACCGCGAGCTCGTCGTCGGCGCCGGCACCGACGGCTTGCGGCTCGACCAGTGGCTCGCGCTGCGGTTCGCCGACCGCTCGCGCAGCTGGATCGCCCGCGCCATCCGACAGGGGCTCGTGCGCACGGGGGACGAGCGACCGCTGGACTGCGCACATCGCGTGCGCGACGGCCTCGTCCTCCGCGTCTACGCGCCCGGCATCGCCCCTGCCGGCCCGCCCCCGCCGTTCCCGCCGATCCTCCACGAGGACCGCCACCTGGTCGCCGTCGACAAGCCCGCGGGGCTGCTCGCGCACCCCTCGGGATCCAACTTCGTCTGGGCGCTGATCTCGCTCGCGAAGCGACGCTACCCGGAAGACCGCGTGGACCTGGTCCACCGGCTGGATCGCGACACGTCCGGCGTGCTGCTGATCACCCGCGACCTCGAGACGAACCGTCACCTCAAGGTGGCCGTCCGCGACGGGCGGGCCCACAAGGAGTACGAGGCGATCGTCCGCGGCTCCGTCCCGTGGGACCACCACCTGCTGCGCGGCCCCATCGGCCCCGCGGACGGACCGATCCGGGTCCAGATGGCCGTGCGCCCGGACGGGTTGCCCGCGTGCACGGAGGTCCAGGTGCTGGAGCGGCGCGAGGCGCTGACCCGCGTGCGGTGCATCTTGCACACCGGCCGCACGCACCAGATCCGGGTCCACCTCGCACACGCCGGCTTCCCCCTCCTCGGCGACCGGCTCTACGGGGTGCCGCCGGAGGTGTTCCTGCGGGCCCGCGAGCACGGCGTCGATGACGTCGTGGTGGCGGCCGCCGGCGCCCCGCGCCATGCCCTGCATGCGCGGCGAGTCGTCGTCCCGCTGCCGGACGGCGGCTCGCTGACGCTGACGGCACCGCTCGCGGCCGACCTGCGCCGCTGGTGGGACCACCCCGAGCGCCTCCCGCACGACCGCGATCCGGACTGAGCGCCCTGGCGACAAGTTGACCCGACAGGGCCGCCGTTCCGTGTCAGGATGGTCCTTGTGGGGGACGGCATGCGGGCTGGACTGGTGGCGGCGCTGGGGCTGGCGTCCGGGTGCGCGCGGCCGGCCGCGCCCGAGCCGTTCTTGCCGTTCGCGTTCGAAGCACGCGTCGCCGAGGGGGAGGTGCGGGTCGTCCCGGCGCTGCAGCTCCACCCCCCGGTCGGGCTCGACCTCGAGAGCTTCTTCGGCGCGGCGCTGCCAGAGCGCCAGCTGCGGGCCCGCCGCCAGCGCACCCACCAGCTCGGCCAGCTCGCGGACGCCGTCGGGTGGGCGCTGCCGGGCGAGGTCAACGGCGAGCTGGGCGCCCGCTGGGACGGCGAGTTCCTGACCCACCCCAGCTGGCCCGCGGGCTCGCGCCAGCGGCTGGGCGAGGCGCTGCGCTCCCGGCGCGGCGTCGACGACGCGCTCGCCGACCTGGCGCACGGCGTCGGCGGCGATGCGGTGCTGGTCTCGTGGATGGACCGGCTCGACGCGACGCCCCTCACGCTGCGAGACATCCCCGGCACGGTGTTGGACACGCCGAGCGGCCCGGTGGTGGTGGACGGCGACGAGCCCTACCTGGTGTCGGCCGAGGTGGGCATGGCGCTGGTGACGCGCGACGGCGAGGTCGTCCTGCGCTACGCCGACACCTACGAGACGGTGCTCTCGGCCCAGCGCGGCCCCTGGACGGCAGGTCGCGACCTGGCCCACGCGCTGGCGGCGGAGGTGGCGAAGGTCTGGGCGACGGACCCGCGGCTGTCGGACGCACCGCGCCCGCGCCGCTTCGGGAGCTGAGGCGCGACCCGCCCGGCCCCGGGGGGTTACGTGGCGCCCGGGAGGACTCGAATGCGGTACTGGACGACGTTGTGGCTCGCTGGCGTGGTGGCGTGCAGCGGTGGGGAGACGAGCGAAGTGGAGGCGCCCGCGCCGGAGGAGGCGCCCGCTGCCGAGCCGGCCCCCGAGGCTGCCCCGGAGGCGGCCCCCGCGGCGGCCGAGCTGCCGGAGGTCCCCGAGGGCGCCCGCGTGTTCTTCGTGGAGCCGACGGACGGCGCGAAGCTGAAGTCGCCGTTCACCGTGAAGTTCGGCGTGGAGGGCATGGAGGTCAAGCCGGCGGGCGATGTCGACGGCTCGCCGACCGGCCACCACCACCTGATCATCGGCGCCACGGGCGTGGAAGAGGGCAAGCAGGTCCCGGCCGACGACAAGCACATCCACTTCGGGAAGGGCCAGACCGAGACCGAGCTGACGCTCGATCCGGGCGAGTACGACCTCACCCTCCAGTTCGCCGACGGCATGCACATGTCCTACGGCGACAAGATGGCGAGCACGATCCACATCACGGTGGAGTAGCGCGCGTCCTCTCGCCGGGTGTTTCACGTGGAACGGGCGCGCATGGGCCGTGTGTTCGACGTCATCGTGGTGGGAGGGGGCCATGCCGGGGTAGAGGCTGCGCACGTCGCAGCGCGCCTCGGCCGCCGCGTCGCCTGCGTCACCTTCCGGTCGGCGGACCTGGGGCGCCTGTCGTGCAACCCGGCGATCGGCGGGCAGGGCAAGGGTCACCTGGTCCGCGAGATCGACGCCCTCGGTGGCGTCATGGGTCGCGCCGCGGACGCGAGCTGCATCCAGTTCCGCCGCCTGAACACGCGCAAGGGGCTGGCGGTCCAGGCGAGCCGCGCCCAGGTCGATGTCTCGCGGTATCCGGCCGCCGTGCGCGCGCGGCTGGAGGCGCTCGCCGGCCTGACGCTGATCGAAGGCGAGGTGGCGGCGCTCCAGGTGACCGACCGCGTCCGGGGCGTCGCCCTGGCGGACGGCACGGTCCTCGAAGCGCCGGCCGTGGTGCTCACGGCTGGGACCTTCCTCCGCGCCGTGATGCACCGCGGTGAGCAGCAGGAGCATGGGGGACGGCACGGCGACCCCGCGTCTGTGGCGCTCGCGCACTCGGTGCAGGCGCTCGGCCTCCGCCTCGGGCGGCTCAAGACGGGGACGGTGCCGCGGCTCGACGGGCGCACCATCGACTGGTCTCGGCTCGAGCCGCAGCGGGACGTTGTCCCGGACGGGCGCTTCTCCCATGGTCCGCCGGGCCCACGGCTGCCCCAGATCACCTGCTACGCCGCCTACACCAACCCGGCCGTCCATGAGCTGATCCGGGCGAACCTCCACCGCTCGCCGCTCCACACCGGCGCCATCGTGGGGCGCGGGCCGCGGTACTGCCCGTCGGTGGAGGACAAGGTGGTGCGGTTCGCCGACCGCGACCGTCACCTGCTGTTCCTCGAGCCGGAGGGGCTCGACACGCACCGCGTCTACGTCAACGGGCTGTCGACATCGCTGCCGGAGGCGGTCCAGCGCGAGGTGTTGGCGCGGATCCCGGGGCTGGAGCGCGCCGACGTGCTCGCCTTCGGCTACGCGGTGGAGTACGACTTCGCCGACCCGCGGGAGCTCGGCCACGACCTGCAGCACCGCGCGGTCCCGGGCCTCTTCCTGGCGGGGCAGGTCAACGGGACCTCGGGCTACGAGGAGGCCGCCGCGCAGGGGCTGGTGGCGGGCATCTCCGCGGCGCTCGGTCAGGTGTTTCACGTGGAACGCTCGGAGGGGTACCTCGGCGTCCTCGTCGACGACCTCGTCTCGCGGGGCGTGGGAGGCGAACCCTACCGGATGTTCACCTCCCGAGCGGAGCACCGGCTCCTGCTGCGGGAGGACAACGCGGACCGCAGGCTGATGCCCCGTGGACGGGCCCTCGGCCTCGTGGACGACGAGACCTGGCGTCGGTTCGAGGCGCGTGCCGCGCAGCGGAGGACGGCGGAGGCGGCGCTCGCGGCGATCGTGCGGCCGACGGGGGAGCGGGTGGCCGCGCTGGAAGCGGCGGGCGTGGGCGGGCTGCGGCAGCCGTGCACGGCGCGCGCGCTGCTCGGACGACCCGAAGTCCGCTACGAGCAGCTCAGCGAGGTCCTCCCCTTGCCGACGGTGGCGCCGGAGGTGGCGGCCGAGCTCGAGGTGGACGCGAAGTACGGTGGCTACGTCGAGCGGGCGCAGCAGCGCGCCGACGCCGCCGCGCAGATGGAGCGGGTGGCGCTGCCGGACGACTACGGCTGGGTCGAGCGGCTGTCGCTGTCGTCAGAGGTTCGGGAGCGGGTCCGGTCGGCGCGGCCGCAGACGCTGGGACAGCTGGCTCGGCTGCCGGGCATCACACCAGCGGCGGTGGGCGCGGTGGCGGCCTGGCTGTCGCGGCGGTCGGGGTGAGCGGTCGCCGGGTCGGGGACCCTTCGAGGGGGAGCGCCCGTCGAGGGATGGGGGAGCACCCCTCGACAGAAGGGGGGCACCCCTCGCGGGATGGGGGATCCCCCCTCGACGGAAGGGGGAGCACCCCTCGGAGGATGATGGGGGAGCACCCCTCCGAGGAGGGGGGCCACCCCCTCCCGCGAAGGGGGCGGACCCTTCCTCGGACTCGTTCCGGTGCGGATCCTCGACTCCGCAGCCGAGCTGCGGTCGACGGGGAGCGGGTGCCGCTGGAAGCGGCGGGCGTGGGCGACGAACGGGCTCAGCAGCGTCCACTCGGCGCTGATGGAGCGGCTGGCGCACCCCGACGACTTCGCTGTCGTCGGTTTGGGAGCGCTGCGGACGTGGATGGGCCAACCGGCGAAGGCGCGACCCTTCCTCGGACCTCGTTCCGGTACGGATCCATGCCTCCACAGCCGAGCATCTCCGTGTAGGCGGCGGACGAGACGACCCCGCAGGCTCGTCCAGGTCCTACCGCGCCGCGCGCACCGCGCGCCAGCGGCGCAGGCCGTCCGCCACCGACAGCAGCGCGTCCCGCCGGATCCCCAGGTCCGCCGCGTCCGCCCGAGCCACCGCCGCCACGAGGCCCTGGTGCACCCGCTGCCCCGCCGGGCCCGCGAGCGTCGGCAGCGCCCGCAGCGCGGCGGCGACGTCGCCGTCCTGGGCCGCCTCCGCCGCCAGCCGGTCCGCCGGATCGTCGCCCGCCCACGGCCACGGCGGCGGAGCCGGCGCGAGGACCACCGTCGGCAGGACGAGCGCGGCCTCCTCCTCCGCGATCCGCGCCAGCCAGGCGCCCCGCTCCGCCGCCGGGACGTGCGCGTCGAGCACGGTCAGCATGCCCGCCGCCTCCCGCCGGTCGTGGTGCTCGAGGACGGCCAGCAGCAGCGCCAGCGTCGCCGCCCGCGCCACCAGCCCCGGCAGGTCGGGCGCCGCCGCCTCCACGGCCGCCAGGTGGGCGCGGATCCGCTCGTGGTCCGCCCGCACCACCGCGGGGCGCTGGTTCGGCGCGGCGTGCCGCCCGTACGCGTCGAACGCCGGCAGGAGCCACCGCTCCTCCTGAGCGAGGTGGAGCGTCATCGCCGCGCGGAACCCGCCCCAGGCCACGGCGAACCGCGCGGCGTCCCGCTCCGGGGCGACGCGGGCCGCGGCGCGGAGGGCCGCCTCGAGCGTGTCGTGTCGCGAACGCCACGCCGCCAGCGAGGTCACAGCCGGCGCAGCCGCACCGTGGCGACCCGGTGATCGCCGCCCTTTGTCAGCACGAGCGTGGCGCGGTCGCGCGTCGGCTCGATGTTCTGGAGCAGGTTCACCTCGTTGATGCTGCTCCAGATGGCGAGGGCGCGGTCGTCGGTCTCGACGTCGGTGAGCGCCGCATAGCGGTGGAAGTAGCTGTCGGGCTCGCGGAAGGCCGTGTCCCGCAGCCGCCGGAACCGCTGGACGTACCAGTCCCGCAGGTCGGCGAGGCTCGCGTCGAGGTAGATGCTGAAGTCGAAGAAGTCCGAGACGAACGCCGTGCC
>JAWKRQ010000066.1:0-48337 GCA_041389545.1 Myxococcota bacterium
CGGTGGGCACGACCTGAACAGCAAGGAGTACCAGAAGGCGGCGGCGATGGAGGGCTTCGCGAGCTTCTATGCCGAGCTCGCGTTCAACGACGACTCCACCAACGCCGACTGCTACTACCATCACTCGGGAGAGGACTGGAACCTCAACAGCTCGACACTGGATGACGATCACGATCCCAGCTGCGATCTTGGTCCGTACGACTACCCTGGTGCGACGAGCCCAATCGACGAATACGACTACCTCGGGGACTACTGCCTGGCGACGGGGGCATCGGACAATCGCGCAACGCAGTACGACTACATGCGCTTCTTCTGGGATCTCCACACCAAGAGCCCGAGCCTGACTTTCGACCAGATCGCGGAGGTGTGGGATGGCTCCGACCCGCAGTCTTGGGCCAAGAACGGAACGCCCGACAACACCACTGCGGGAAACCCAGCATACGAGCTTGTACAAGCAGCAACGGCGCTCGGGTACGATACCACGTGGACGACCTACGACAGCCTGAACGGCGTCCAGCGATGATCTCAGCGCTCCTCGTCCTGTCCGCCTGCCACCGAACGCCCGATCCGGACAAGGGCGAGGAGCAGACCACGCCCGCCGACAGCGCCTCCACGCCGATGTCGACGGGCGAAACCGCCACCCTCGACACCGGCGCGCCGGGATGCGTCCCGCCGGGCACGGCCACCGCGGGCTGCGACCAGGCCGACGACGGGTCCAGCCTGTGCTGGCTCGCCCACGCCACCTGGACGGCAGGCGGGCCCCAGTGGATCGCCGCCTACGGCCTCGCCCTCGGCGACTCCGACGGCGATGGCCAGATCGAGCTCCTCATGGGCGCGCAGGGGACGGGGCAGTACGAGGGCGACGTGCCGCACTGGGGCACCGCGTACCTGGCTTCCGCCTCCCTCGCAGGGCCGCACTGCATGGCCGACGCAACCGCGACCTTCATGGCGCAGAACACCCTGGACTTCTTCGGCGCCGGTGTCGCCTTCGACGACGCGGATGGAGACGGTCGCGATGACCTCCTGATCGGTTCGCCAGCCGGCACGACCTACAGCGAAGGGCGCGCGTACCTGCTGCTGGGTCCAGTCTCGAGCCAACTGCACGTCGAGCGCACAGCCGACGCCTACTTCACCGGACCCGCCTACGGAGAGGCCGGCTACACGGTGCGGATCCAGGATCTGGACGGCGACGGAACCCCAGACCTCGGCATCCGAAATCGGAAAGGCGGCGATGGGTTGCCCCCCCAAGTCGCCATCCTCGATGTCGTCGGCCCGCGTGAACGCACCATGGCAGACGCCAAGGCCGTGCTCGAGGGCGACGCCTACTGGGACGGCACCGGCATCGCCTTGGAGGCGCTCGACGACGTCGACGGCGACGGGGTGGGCGACCTGGCCGTCTCAGCCCCCCAGTGGAGCCCGACGTTCGACGGCCGCGTCTACGTGCTCCACGGGCCGACCGCGGGGAGCATCCAGCTCGCCGACGCCGATGCCATCGTGACGAGCGCCGTGCCCGGCGCCTACCTCGGCATGTCGATGGCCGCCCGCCAGGACCTGGACGGCGACGGGCTCGCCGACGTGGTCGCCGGCGCGCTCTCCGACAGCGCCACGCTCCCCAGCGCGCACAGGCCGCGCCGTCGTCTTCCCGGGCAGCGTCCTCGGCAAGCACACCGCCGACGCCTTCCCATCCAGCTCCAGGGCGACCACCCCTTCAGCCAGCTCGGCGCCAACCTCGCCAGCCCCGGCGACATCGACGGCGACGGCGAGCCCGACCTCGTCGTCAGCGCCCCCGACAACTGGAACTTCTCCTACGAACCGGGCCGCATCTACATCTTCCGCGGTCCCCTCCTTTGGCCACTGACCACCGCCGACGCCGCCTGGGTCCTGCACGGCGACGCCGCCGCCCCGGAGGGCGCCGGATTCGGCCCGACCGGCGGCTTATCGGTACGACGGCCGCGCAGACTGGTGGTGGGGCGCCGACCAACGACGACGCCGGCTACGCTGCGGGAGAGGTCTACGTGCTCCTGGCACTGGACCTCCCCTGACGACTCCGAGAGCGCCTCCGGTGTCCCCCTCCTCTTCTGCGCCTGCAGCTCTCGACCTCGCCCGGCAAGGGTGACCAGCAGGCCTCGCCGTCGACAGCGCTCCTCCACGCCGATGTCGACAGGCGAGACCACCGCCCTCGACACCGGCGGGCCAGGTTGCGTCCTGCCGGGCACGGCCACACGAGCTGCGACCAGCCCGACGACGGAATCCAGCCATGCTGGCTCGCCCACGCCACCTGGACGGCGGGCGGGCCGCAGTGGTTCGCCGCCTATGGGCTCGCCTGGGCGTGCCGACGGCGATGGCCAGCTCGAGATCCTCATAGGCGCCCAGGGGACGGGCGACTACGAGGAGAATGTGCCGCCCTGGGGCACCGCCTACCTCGCCTCCGCGACCGTCGCGGGGCGCGCACCTCTATGTCCGACGCGCCTGCCACCTTCTCCGCCCAACTCGGTACGGACTTCTTCGGCGCCGGCGTCGCCTTCGACGACGCGGATGGAGACAGCCGCGATGACCTCCTGATCGGCGCGCCTGCAGGACGACCTACAGCGAAGGGCGCGCGTACCTGCTGCTGGGTCCCGTCTCGACCAACTGCACGTCGAGCGCACAGCCGACGCCTACTTCACCGGACCCGCCTACGGGGAGGCCGGCTACACGGTGCGGATCCGGATCTGGACGGCGACGGAACCCCAGACCTCGGCATCGAAACCGCCAAGCGGGCGATCGACTCCCCCCGCAGGTCGCCATCCTCGATGTCGTCGGCCCGCGTGAACGCACCATGGCAGACGCCAGGCCGTGCTCGAGGGCGACGCCTACTGGGACGGCAGCGCTCGCACCGGAGGCTCGACGACGTCGTGGCGCCGACGAGTCGAGCGACCTGGCCGTCTCCAGCCCCCAGTGGAGCCCGACGTTCGACGGCCGCGTCTACATGATCAGGGGCCGACCGCGAGGCATCCAGCTCGCCGACGCCGATGCCATCGTGACGAGCGCCGTGCCCGGCGCCTACCTCGGCATGTCGATGGCCGCCCGCCAGGGCCTGGACGGCGACGGGCTCGCCGACGTGGTCGCCGGCGCGCTCTCCGACAGCGCCACGCTCCCAGCGCCGGCCGCGCCGTCGTCTTCCCGGGCAACGTCCACTCGGCGAGCACACCGCCGACGCCTTCCCCGTCGGCTCAGGGCGACCACCCCTTCAGCCAGCTCGGCGCCAACCTCGCCAGCCCCGGCGACATCGACGGCGACGGCGAGCCCGACCTCGTCGTCAGCGCCCCCGACAACTGGAACTTCTCCTACGAACCGGGCCGCATCTACATCTTCCGCGGTCCCCTCGCTGGCCCGCTGACCACCGCCGACGCCGCCTGGGTCCTGCACGGCGACCGCCCCGGAGAGGGCGCCGGATTCGGCCTGACGGCCGGCGACATCGATCACGACGGCCGCGCGGACCTGGTGGTGGGGGCGCCGACCAACGACGACGCCGGCTACGCTGCAGGAAAGGTCTACGTGCTCCTGGCCGCGGACCTCCCCTGACGACTCCGAGGTGCCTCCGGTGTCCCCACTCCTCCTCTTCTGCGCCTGCAGCCACTCGACCCCGCCCGGCAAGGGTGACGAGCAGACCACGCCCGTCGACAGCGCTCCCTCCACGCCGATGTCGACAGGCGAGACCGCCACCCTCGACACCGGCGCGCCGGGATGCGTCCTGCCGGGCACGGCCACCGCGGGCTGCGACCAGGCCGACGACGGGTCCAGCCTGTGCTGGCTCGCCCACGCCAGCTGGACCGCCGGCGGCCGACAGTGGTTCGCCGGCTACGGCCTCGCCCTGGGCGACTCCGACGGCGACGGTGAGACGGAGCTTCTCATGGGCGCGCAGGGAACGGGCCAGTACGAGGAGATGTGCCGCATTCGGGAACCGCTTTCCTCGTCTCTGCGTTCCTGCCGGGGCCGCAGTGCATGACCGACGCGACCGCCACGTTCGCAGCGCAGAACACCTTGGACTTCTTCGGCGCGGGCGTCGATTTCGACGACGCCGACGGCGACGGCCGGGACGACCTCCTCATCGGCGCTCCCGAAGGCACCACCTACAGCGAAGGACGCGCGTACCTGCTGCTGGGTCCGGTGTCGAGCCAACTGCACGTCGAGCGGACGGCCGACGCCTTCTTCACCGGACCTCCGTACGGTCTGGCCGGGATCACCGTGCGGATCGAAGACCTCGACGGCGACGGCGCCCACGATCTCGGCGTGCGCTGCCGTAACGAGGGCGACGACACCCAGCGGCCTCAGGTCGCCATCCTCGACCCGACCGGCCCGCGAGAGCGCACCATGGACGACGCCAAGGCCGTCTTGGAGGGCGAGGAGTACGCCGATGGCGCCGGCACCGGCTTGGAGGCGCTCGGCGACGTCGACGGAGACGGGGTCGGCGACCTGGCCGTCTCGGCGCCCTTGTGGGGACCATCGTTCGATGGGCGCGTCTACATCGTCCGCGGCCCGATCGGCGGGAGCGTCCAGCTCGCCGATGCCGACGCCATCGTGACGAGTGCGGTGCCGGGCGCCTACCTCGGCACGGCGCTCGCCGCCGGCCACGACCTGGACGGCGACGGGGTCGTTGACGTCGTCGCCGGCGGCCACCTCGACAGTGCCGACCTCCCACGGGCCGGCCGCGCCGTCGTCTTCCCGGGCAACGTCCTCGGCGAGCACACCGCCGACGCCTTCCCCATCCAGCTCCAGGGCGACCACCCCTTCAGCCAGCTCGGCGCCAACCTCGCCAGCCCCGGCGACATCGACGGCGACGGTGAGCCCGACCTCGTCGTCAGCGCCCCCGACAGCTTCTGAGACTTCTCCTACGAACCCGGCCGCATCTACATCTTCCGCCGGTCCCCTCGCCGGCCCGCTGACCACCGCCGACGCCGCCTGGGTCCTGCACGGCGACCGCCCCGGAGAGGGCGCCGGATTCGGCCTGACGGCCGGCGACATCGATCACGACGGCCGCGCGGACCTGGTGGTGGGGGCGCCGACCAACGACGACGCCGGCTACGCTGCAGGGAAGGTCTACGTGCTCCTGGCCGCCGACCTCCCCTGACCGCCGCCCCGCTCACAGCGCCGACAGCACGCCCTGGGCACCAGGACCGCAGAGGCGAACAGGGCAGTGAAGAACGCCTGGACGACGAAATCGGGCTTCATGGGACCTCCTGGCGGCGGGCTCCGGCGGGATCGCCGCGGCGCCGTCCGCACACCGATCCATCGCGCGCCCCCACCCCCACGGCGTCCCCCCGACCGCTCACCCGTCGCCCGGACCGCTCACCGGTCGCCCGACCGCCCACCGGCCGCCCGACCGGTGGCCAGCCCGTACTTGCGGACCCAGTGCCGGAGCTGATCGTAGGTCGTCCCGAGCGCCCGCGCGGCCGCCGCCTGGTTGCCGTCCGCCTCCCGCAGCGCGTCCACCACGACCGCCCGCCGGAACGCGTCCACCCGCTGCTCCAGCGTGCCCCCCTCCCCCGGCGGCGCCAGCCCGAGATCCGACGCGTCGATCGGCCCCTCGTCCCCGCGATAGGCGGCCCGCTCCACCAGGTGCTTGAGCTCCCGCACGTTCCCGGGGAACGGGTACGCCGCGAGGGCCCGCAGCGCCGACGCCGACAGCGTCCGCCCCGCGATCTCCGGCACCTCCCGCGCGAAGCGGGCGAGGAAGTGCGCGGCCAGCGCCGGCACGTCGTCGGGGCGCTCCCGCAGCGGCGGCACGCGGATCACCTCGAACGCCAGCCGATCGTACAGGTCGGGCAGGAACGCCCCGGACGCGATCCGCTCGTCCAGGACGGCGTTGGTGGCCGCGACCACCCGCGCCGTGGTCCGGATCTCGGACGTGCCGCCCACCCGCGTGAACACGCCGTACTCGACGACGCGCAGCACCTTCTGCTGGAAGGCGAGCGACATCGTGGCGACCTCGTCGAGGAACAGCGTGCCGCCGTGGGCCAGCTCGAAGCGCCCCGCCACGCGCCGGTCGGCGCCGGTGTACGCGCCCCGCTCGTGGCCGAACAGCTCGGTCTCGAGCAGCGCATCGGCGAATGCGGCGCAGTTGACGACGACGAGCGGCCCCTGCACCCCCGAGGCCGCGTGCAGCGCCTGCGCGACGAGCTCCTTGCCCGACCCGCGCTCCCCGATGACGAGCACCGGCCGCGGCACGCGCGCCACCCGCGCGATCTGCTCCCGCACCCGCCGCATCGCCGCCGACCCGCCGAGGAGCGCCACCGGCTCCGCCCCGCCGCGCAGGCGCTGGTTCTCCTCGCGCAGCCGCACCACGGGCGCCAGCTTGCGCAGCACGGTGCGGATCCGGTCGCCGAGCTGCGGCCCCAGCACCAGCAGGTCGCTCGCCCCCGCGTGGACCACGGCGCTGGCGGTGTCGACGTCCCCCGCCGCCGCGACGGCCACGATGGGCGCGACGGGATCGAGCGCCCGCAGCCGCGCCAGCCCGTCGAGCGGCGCCGCGGGCGCGAACACCACGTCGACCCGGCCGGCGAGCGCGGCGTCCCGCAGCAGCTCGCAGTCCGGGGCCGCCGCGGCGATCGCGGCGATCACGTCGTCGGAGAGCTGCTCCATCACCAGCGCGCTGTGCGGACGCAGGTCGTCCTCCGGGTCGGTGTGACAGACCGGATCGGCCTGTCGCACCATACCGCGAGGAACCCGACGACAGGGGCCCGATCGCGCCTCGCCCGCCCCGACCTGGTCCCACACGCCAGGTCGCCGGGCGCCGACGTCGCGCCCGCGCCCCTCCGCGACCCGGCACGCCGATTGCGGAGGGACGGGGCGGAGGTCGAGATGTTGACCGTGTTCCTCACGTCCGCCGCTGGCATCGTGCTGTCGGGCCTGTCCCTGTGGCTGGCCGGCGTCCGGTACATCCCCCACCACAAGGTCGGCGTCGTGGAGCGGCTGTGGTCGCCGCGCGGCTCGCTGACCGACGGGCACATCGTCGCGCTCGAGCAGGAGGCCGGGTTCCAGGCCGATCTGCTGCGCGGCGGCCTGCACCTCGGCTACTGGGGGCTCGCCTGGCGGGTCCACGCCGTGTCGCTGGTCACCGTGCCCGAGGGCGAGCTCGGCTACGTCTACGCCCGCGACGGGCGGCCGCTGGCCCTCGGCCAGACGCTCGGCCGCGTCGTCCCCTGCAACGACTTCCAGGACGCGCGCGCCTTCCTGCAGTCCGGCGGCCAGCGCGGCCGGCAGCGCGCCGTGCTCCGCGAGGGCGTGTACGCCGTCAACCTCGGGCAGTTCGTGGTGCTGACCAGCGGGCGCATCCACGCCGGGCCGCTGTCGGCCGGCCTCGAGCAGGAGCTGCGCGCCTGGCAGGAGGAGCTGGCGCGCATCGACGGCTATCGCCCCGTCGTCATCGGCGTCTCCGGCGACAGCGCGGACGTCATCGGCATCGTCACCGTCCACGACGGCCCCGCGCTCGACCCGGGCGAGATCATCGCGGCCGAGGTGGCCGACCACGGCTGCTTCCAGGACCCCGAGCGGTTCCTGGCCGTGGGCGGGCGGCGCGGGCGGCAGCTGCAGGCGGTTGAGGAACCACGTGCCGTCGGTGATCACTGGTTCGCCACGGTCGAGCTCGCGCGCAAGACGGTCATCCCCATCGGCTACGTCGGCGTCGTCGTGAGCTACCACGGCGAGGCGCGCGACGACGTGACGGGCGAGCGGTTCCGCTACGGCGTGCAGGTCGAGCAGGGCGGGCGCGGCGTCTGGCGCGACGCGCTGCCCCCCGGCAAGTACGCGCTCAATCCCTACGCGCAGAAGGTCGAGCTCGTCCCCACCGTGAACTTCGTGCTGCGCTGGGTCACGGGCCAGGTCGAGCCCCACGAGTACGACAAGGACCTGCAGAGCATCGAGCTCATCACCGCGGACGGGTTCGAGCCCAAGCTGCCGCTGTCGCTCGTGCTGCACATCGACTACGAGAAGGCGCCCCGCGTGGTGCAGCGGTTCGGGGACGTGAACCGGCTCATCAGCCAGACGCTCGACCCCATCCTGTCGGCGTACTTCCGGGACGTGGCGCAGAACTGCTCGATGCTCGACCTGCTGACGCGGCGCGAGGAGATCCAGCGGCTGGCGACCGAGGAGCTCGGCCGGCGGTTCCGGGAGTTCGACATCAACTGCGTGGCCGTGATGATCGGGCGGCCGGAGTCGGTGAAGGCCGGCCCCGAGGACCCCATCGACCACCTCTTCGCGCAGCTGCGGCAGCGGCGGCTCGCGGAGGAGCAGATCGCGACGTTCGTGCGGCAGGAGCAGGCGGCGGTGCAGCAGCGGTCGCTGCACCGGGTGCAGGCCGAGGCCGAGGAGCAGACCGAGCTGACGCGGGCCGAGATGCACGTGCAGATCGCGACGCAGCGGGCCGAGGCCGCGCTGGCCGAGACCAAGCGGCGGGCGAAGGGCCAGGTGGCCACGGCGCTCGGTGACGCGCGCGCCACGCGGATCCGCGGCCGTGCGGATGCGGAGACGACGGCGCGGGTGGGCCTGGCGCAGGCCGAGGTGGCGCAGCTGCGGGCGCGGGCGCTCGGCGACGCGCGGCTGGTGGCGCTGATCGACGTGGCGGCGCAGCTGGCGCGGTCGCAGCAGCCGCTGGTGCCCGAGCGGCTCGTCGCGACGGGCGGGGAGCCGGCGGGGACGCTGCCGTCGCTGGTGACGATGCTGCTGGCCGAGCGGTCGGGGGTGCCGTTCGCCGGAGACGACGACCTGTCGGGCATGGTGAGCGCGGTGGCGGCAAACGCCGAGGGCCAGGACGACGTGGAGCTGCAGGACCGCGAGCTCGACGAGGCGCTCGAGGCGTAGGCGACGGCGTGCCTTCAGCGTGGCCGCTCGCGACCGGGCGGGCGCACCGACGCCGTGACCCCTGGCGGCAGCGGCACCGACGCGACGAGCCGCCGCAGCGCGTCCGCGTCTTCCGTCCGCACCACCACCTCGGCCGCCTGCTGGCCATCCAGTCGGAGCAGGTCCCGGTCGAGGCCCAGCGTCAGCCGGGCAGCGTCCGCCAGCGGCACGACCCGGCCGTCGCTGCCCGTCACGAGCACCTGCCCGAGGTCCGTGGGGCGCAGGCCCGCGCCGGTCGTCACCACCCGGAGCCTGTCGCGCACCGCCACGCCGACGGTCGCGGCGCGCAGGGCGTCGGCTACCGCTCGGCGGCTCACCCCAGCGCCGCGAGGCGATCGGGTCATCGTCGAACCGCGGGCGCGCCGTCCGTGGACAACGACGCGTACTGCACCTCCGAGGCCGCCCGCAGCGCCGCCACCACGGCGGTCGCGGCGTCGTCCACCGTGTCGTGCGCGAGCCGCGGGCGACACGGTCCACGCGCCGTCGAAGCCGGTGACGGCGACGTTGGGGACGATGGCCAGCGCCGCGAGGGGGTCGCCCCCGACGGCGAGGACGGTGATGGCGTCGCCGTCGGAGGACACGACGGCGTCGGTGACGCCCGCGCTGCGCAGCGCGGGCAGCAGCGTCGGGAGGCGACGTCGAGGTCCGGCGCGTCGACGGTGAGGCGGATCGGCGCGGGCAGCGCCGCCGCCGCCGGGGTGGCGCCGGCGGCCGGCGGCCACGGCATCGGCGTGGGCGCGGTCGACGCGGCACGCGGACCAGCGCCTGGCGTCAGGTCGAGCCGCAGGCGCGGCAGCCCGGGGCGCGGGTGCGCTGGATCGTCGCGATGTCGTCCAGCCGGACGGCCTGGTGAGTGCATTGCGGCGAGATCGTCGACGGGGGCGTCTCGAGCCGCGGAAGCTGTCGAGCACGGTGTCGAGCGGAGGGCCAGCGCTGCGGCCCGCGCCGGTCGACGTCGACGGCGCAGCTCCTCCTCGCCGGCGCAGGCGTCCACGGCCTCGACCCGGGAGGCGCTCCACGACGCGGACGACGGCGCGGACTGGCGCGGCCTGTCGGGCAGGGCGAGCCACCGGACGGCGGTCCCGCCGCGCTCGATCGCCACGGTGGGGAGGACGTCTTCGGGGAGCGACGCGCCGCGGACAGGCTGTGCCACGGCCGCCGCCTGGGTCGGCGGCCGGCGCGAGGGTGATGTCGATGCGGGCGCCGTTCGGCGTGGCGGTGCTCCGCAGGGCGGTGACGCCGGGGAGCTCGCGCAGGGCGGCGCCGATGGGCTCGACGAGTCGCTGGTCACTTCTGCGGCGCTCGTCGGTTGGGCGTCGACGACGAGGTGGTCGACGGGGCGGTCTTCGCGCCGAAGCAAGCTGCCAGGAGGGGCCCACATGGTGCCCGGTAACGCTGGATGGGCGACTGGCCAGGGGTGCGTGGCGAGCACAGCGAGCACAGCGAGCACGGCGAGCACGGCGAGCACAGCGAGCACGGCGAGCACGGCGAGCACAGCGAGCACGGCGAGCACGGCGAGCACGGCGAGCACGGCGAGTTGGCGCGAGCGTGGTTGCAGCGCGGGACGAGGCGGGGCCTCCCCCGCACCGCGTCGGGACTCGTACCGCACCCTCCACGCCCGGCCACCTCGGCCACCCCCTTCGCACCCCTCCGGGCAAGCCCGGAGGCTCCTGCGGGGACCCGGCCGAGGTGGCCTCCCGCTCCGGGCGCTGGTCTGCGGCTTCTACGCGGTGCGGGGGAGGCTGTGCGGGCTCGACAGCGGCGGTACCTGTTCGAGCGGGGCGGCCCGTGAGCCCGGCGGCAGCCGCGCGAGCGGCGAGCGGGCGAGCGCTGCGAAGAGAGCAAGGTCGAACCGGACACCCTCTCGAAGAGAAGGCGACCGAACCGGACACGACGCGCCTTCACCCGGGAACCCGGAACGAACGAACCTACCGTATCCAGGAGCAGCGAATCCGGACTGCGCCTCGGACACCTGGAACTGTCCGGTTGGGTGGCGCTCGCTTCGCAGGGGTGTCCGGTTCGATGCCGCTGTCTTTCGAACGTCCGCACCTCCCGCGACGCGGAACTGGACGACACAGTCGAACACGGCATCGTCCGCGCGACGGCGTTCCCAGCATCGTCGTCGCGGTGGGCGTGCTCTCGGACGGCTCGGGTCGACCCACGCCCCCTCCATCTCGGTGTCTGGCAACGACGGTACGCCGAGAATCCATGGGCGCGTCTGGATGTGCAGGGTGACCCCGACATGGGTGTCGCGCGGCGAAAGGTCCAGGGGCATGGGCGACCCATCCGCCAGCGAACCGGCCGCAGCGGCCGTGATCGTGTTCGGCCGGCACGCAGCGCAGTCTCGGCCGGCTCGCCGCCTCGCCCTGCTCGCCGCCTCGCCCTACTCGCCGCTCTCGCCAGGCTCCGGCAGCCCGGCGGGCGCGGCGAGCGGGCGAGCGCTGCGAAGAGAGCAAGGTCGAACCGGACACCCTCTCGAAGAGAAGGCGACCGAACCGGACACGGCGCGCATTCACCCGGGAACCCGGAACGAACGAACCTACAATATCCATGAGCAGCGAATCCGGGCCGCACCTCGGACAGCTGGAACTGTCCGGTTGGGTGGCGCTCGCTTCGCAGGGGTGTCCGGTTCGATGCCGCTGACTTCGAACGTCCGCACCTCCCGCGACGCGGGAACCCTTACGACACAGTCGAACACGGCATCGCCCTCGGTCTTCCGCGCGACGGCGCCCTCGCCCGCCAGCTCGCCGAGCTCCCCGCTCTCGCCAGGCTCCCCGCTCTCGCCGGGCTCGCCGAGCACGCCCCGCCTCTGTCGGGCCCGCACAGCCTCCCCCGCACCGCGTAGAAGCCGCAGACCAGCGCCCGGAGCGGGAGGCCACCTCGGCCGGGTCCCCTGTGGAGCCCTCCGGGCAAGCCCGGAGGGGTGCGAAGGGTGGCCGAGGTGGCCGGACGGGAGGGTGCGGTACGAGTCCCGACGCGGTGCGGGGAGGCCCCGCCTCGTCTCCCGGGCTGCACCCACGCTCGCCGTCCGCTCTCGCCGGGCTCGCCAGGCTCCCCGCCCTCGCCGGGCTCGTCACTCGCCGGGCTCGCCAGGCTCCCCGCCCTCGCCCCCGCTCGCCGGGCTCGCCAGGCTCCCCGCCCTCGCCGGGCTCGTCACTCGCCGGGCTCGCCAGGCTCCCCGCCCTCGCCGGGCTCGCCAGGCTCGCCAGGCTCGCTCGCCGCCTCGCCACGCTCACTCTGCTCGACGTAGTCGCCCTCGCCCTCACCCCTGCTCGCTGCCTCGGCGCCTTCCCCTGCTGGCGCCGCTCGCCGCGGCGACCGGCCCGCACGCGGTCCTCACCAACGCGCGCGAGCACCTCACGCCACCACAAGCACCCACTTGTGGCCTCGCACCCACCCACAAGCAATGACTTGTGGCCCCACATCAGACCGTCGGCCGCTCCCGATACACCCCGAACACCGCCCGCAGCGCGTCCGCGATCTCGCCCAGCGTCGCCCCCGCCTGCACCGCCGCCAGGATGTGCGGCATCACGTTGTCGTCCCCGCTCGCCGCCTGCTGCACGGCCTCCACCGCCCCCCGCGCCGCCACGGCGTCCCGCCCCGCCCGGTGCGCCCGCACCGCCGCGATCTGCGCCTCCTCCAGCGCCGGGTCCAGCTGCAGCGTGTCCTGCAGCGCCACCTCGGCCCCGGCGAAGCGGTTCACCCCGACCACGACCTGCTCCTCACGGTCGACCGCCAGCTGCGCCGCATACGCGGCCGACTGGATCTCCCGCTGCGGGAACCCGGCCTCGATCGCGGCCACCATCCCGCCCATCCCGTCGATCTCGCCGATGAGCCGCAGCGCCTCGGCCTCGAGCTCGTCGGTCAGCCGCTCCACGGCCCACGCCCCGCCGAGCGGGTCCACGAACGACGCCACCCCGGACTCGTACGCCAGGATCTGCTGCGTCCGCAGCGCGAGCGTCGCGCTGGCCTCGGTGGGCAGCGCCAGCGCCTCGTCGCGCCCGTTGGTGTGCAGCGACTGCGTGCCCCCGAGCACGGCCGCCAGGGCCTGCACGGTCACCCGCACCACGTTGTTGTCGGGCTGCTGCGCGGTGAGCGTGCTGCCCGCGGTCTGCGTGTGGAAGCGCAGCATCTGCGACCGCGCCGAGGTCGCCCCGAAGCGGTCCCGCATCAGGGTCGCCCACATCCGGCGGGCGGCCCGGAACTTCGCCACCTCCTCGAGCAGGTCGTTGTGGGCGTTGAAGAAGAACGACAGCCGCGGCGCGAAGTCGTCGACGGCGAGCCCCGCCGCGAGGGCCGCCTCGACGTAGGCGATGCCGTCGGCCAGGGTGAACGCCAGCTCCTGCGCGGCGGTGCTCCCGGCCTCGCGGATGTGGTAGCCGCTGATGGAGATGGTGTTCCACCGCGGCACGTGGCCGGCGCACCACCGGAACATGTCGGTGACGACGCGCATGCTGGCCCGCGGCGGGTAGATGTAGGTCCCGCGCGCGATGTACTCCTTGAGCACGTCGTTCTGCACGGTGCCGCGCAGCTTGTCGGGCGACACGCCGCGCTCCCCGGCCACCGCGACGTACAGCGCCAGCAGGGTGGACGCCGTCGCGTTGATGGTCATCGAGGTGGAGACGCGCTCGAGCGGCAGCGCGTCGAGCAGCACCCGCATGTCGGCGATGGAGTCGATCGCCACGCCGACGCGGCCGACCTCGCCAGCCGCCATCTCGGCGTCGGAGTCGTACCCCATCTGGGTGGGCAGGTCGAAGGCGACGGACAGCCCGGTCGTGCCCTGCGACAGCAGGTAGCGGTAGCGCTCGTTGGACTGCGCGGCGGTGCCGAAGCCGGCGTACTGCCGCATGGTCCACAGCGACCCGCGGTACATGGTCGGCTGGATGCCGCGCGTGAACGGGAACTCGCCCGGCAGGCCCACCCGCGCTTCGTCGCCGGCGTCGAGCGAGGTGTAGAGCGGCGCCACCGCCTCGCCGTTCGACCGGGTGAGGTGCGGCCGCTCGGGCACCTTCGCCACGGCCCGCGCGTGGACGGTCTCGCGCCAGCGCCGCAGGTCGTCCTCGGTCACGCGCCCTCCTCGGCCTCGACCACCACCAGCAGCGCGTTCGCGTCGACGGCGGTGCCGGCCGTGACGGCCACCTCGACCACGAGCCCCGCCATCGGCGCCTTGAACTCGTTCTCCATCTTCATGGCCTCCACGACCACGAGGATCTGGCCCGCCTCGACCCGATCGCCCGCCGCGACCAGCACCCGCGCCACCGCGCCGGGCATCGGCGAGCGGATCGCGCCGTCGGCCGCGCCGCCCAGCGCCTCGAGCGCGTGGTCGCGCGGGTCCACCACGCTGCCCGACAGCCCGTGGCCGCGGACCTGCGCCGTGAGCACCTCGCCGGCCACGTGGAGCGCGGCGACCCGCCGCTCGCCCTCGGCCTCGATCCACCACTCGGCCGCACCGAGCTGCCCGGCGCGGATCACCCGCCTCGACCGCTGTCGACGCTGACCCGCCACCCTCGCCGTCCGGACGCACCGACACGCTCGCCGCGCGCCCGCCGAGCTCGATCTCGTAGATCACCGCCAGACCCCTTCCGGCTCCGCCAGCGGTGCAGCCGCTTCCAGTCCGAGCCGCTCGCCACCGCACCCGCCGGCGCCCGCGCGCTGTCGGCCTGGTACCGGGCGATGGCCGCGAGCGCCAGCAGGTCGTCGTCGACGTCCGGCGCGCCGAGGTGCTCCTGCAGCCACTCCGGCGTGATGAACCCCGTGTGGTACGTCCCGGCCACGAAGTCCGGGTCGTCGAGCACCTCGAGGAAGAACGGGATCGAGGTGGGCACGCCGACCAGGTGGTAGTCGCGCAGCGCGCGCCGGCACCGGTCGATCGCCTCGGCGCGGTCGCGCCCCCAGACCACGAGCTTCGCGATCATCGGGTCGTAGTGCACGGGGACGACCATCCCCTCGACCACGCCGGCGTCGGTGCGGACCCAGCCGCCCGCCGGCTCGCGGTAGCCGTGGAGCGGGCCGGGCGCGGGGCGGAAGTTCTCCGCGGCGTCCTCGGCGTAGATCCGGCACTCGATGGCGTGGCCCGTCTGCTGCAGGTCGCCCTGCGCGAACCACAGCGCCTCGCCCGCCGCGACGCGGAGCTGCGCCGCCACGAGGTCCACCCCCGTCACCATCTCGGTGATCGGGTGCTCGACCTGCAGGCGCGTGTTCATCTCGAGGAAGTAGAAGGCGTCGGCCTTCGGGTCGTACAGGAACTCGCAGGTGCCCGCCCCGACGTACCCCACGGCCTTCGTGGCCGCGACGGCCGCCTCGGTGAGCTTGCGCCGCGTGGCCTCGGGCAGCACCGGGCAGGGCGTCTCCTCGATGACCTTCTGGTGGCGCCGCTGGATGGAGCAGTCGCGCTCGAAGAGGTGCACCGTGGTGCCGTGGCGGTCGGCGAGGACCTGGACCTCGACGTGGCGCGGGTCCACGACCAGCTTCTCCACGTAGACGCTGTCGTCGCCGAAGGCCTTGCGCGCCTCGGAGCGCGCGGCCGTGAGCGCCGCGGCCAGATCGCGCTCGTGGTCGACGCGGCGCATGCCCTTGCCGCCGCCCCCGGCCGCCGCCTTGAGCATCACCGGCAGGCCGATGTCGCGCGCGATGGCCATGGCCTCGTCGGGGTCGGACACGGGCTCGACGGTGCCCGGCACGAGCGGCACGCCCGCCGCCTGCATGCGCTGGCGCGCCGCCGTCTTGCTGCCCATCGCGGAGATGGCCGACGGCGGGGGCCCGATCCACACGAGCCCCGCCGCCACGACCTTCTCGGCGAAGCCCGCGTTCTCGGAGAGGAAGCCGTAGCCCGGGTGCACCGCGTCGCAGCCGTGGGCGCGAGCGACCTCGAGCAGCACGTCCTGCCGGAGGTAGCTCTCGGAGGACGGGGCGGGGCCGATCTCGACGGCCAGATCGGCCAACCGGACGTGCAACGCGTCGCGGTCGGCCTCGGAGTAGACGGCGAGGGCCTCGACGCCGCGCTCGTGGCACCCACGCACCACGCGCGCGGCGATCTCGCCGCGGTTCGCGACGAGCACCCGCCGGAAGGGTCGGAACTGCATCCGACGCGCCTAACCCCCGGGCCCGCAGGGCGCCTCCGCGGACGCGGATGTTGCCGCAGGTTACATCGCGGGGACGGGGAGGGCCGATGAGACCGACGATGCTGCTGCTGGCTGCCGCGCTCGGGTGCACCGACAAGGGCGGCGACGACACGGGGACGCCGCCTCCGTCGGCGTGCGACGCGGTGGACCGCACGAACTGCGTGGAGATCGCCGCGGGCGACGTGCAGGCGCTCCTCGACACGGTGAACACGCTCGAAGACGACACCGCCGTCGTCCTGGCGGCGGGGACGTACGCCCTCGACAACGCGGTCACGATCCGGAGCGTCACGGGCGTCACCCTGATCGGCCAGGGCATGGACGAGACCACGCTCGACTTCTCGGGCGTGGCCGCGCAGACCAACGGGGTCGACGTCGTGGCCGACGACGTGCACCTCGAGGGCTTCACCGTCGTCGACTCCCCGAAGGACGGCGTGCGGATCGAGGACTCCGACGGCGTGGTCATCCGCGGCGTGCGCGCGACCTGGTCGAACGGGCCGCAGTCCACCAACGGCGCCTACGGGCTGTACCCGGTGCGGGTCAGCCACGTGCTGATGGAGGACTCCGAGGCGACGAACGCGTCCGACGCGGGGATCTACGTCGGGCAGTGCCAGCACGCCATCGTGCGCAACAACGTCGCCCGGCAGAACGTCGCGGGCCTCGAGATCGAGAACACGCAGTTCGCCGACGTCTACGGCAACCACGTCGAAGACAACACCGGCGGCCTCGTGGTGTTCGACCTGCCGGGCAACCCGGTCATCGGCCACGACATCCGCATCCACGACAACGAGATCGTGAACAACAACCGGCGGAACTTCGCGCCGGGCGGCACCGTCGCGCAGATCCCGGCGGGCACGGGCACCTTCGCGATGGCGAGCCGGCGGGTCGAGATCGACGGCAACACCTACGCGAACAACGACACGGTCGACGTCGCGCTGGTCTCGGGCCTCATCGTCGAGTCCGACCCCGAGCAGTGGGCGCTGACGCAGGAAGAGCTCGTCGGCGATACGTCCGGCCTGGAGCTGCCCACCACGGCCGACGGCCGCATCATGAACTTCCGCAGCTACGACCTGTGGGTCCACGACAACAGCCACGAGGGCTCGGGCACCGCGCCCGACGCCGCCGACGCGCAGCAGCGCGCGCTCGGCTTCCTGCTGGCCGCCCTGTACGGCGCGCAGCCCGTCGACACCGTGCTCTACGACGCCATCGGCGAGTCGGCGTTCGACCCGAACGACGCCGCGGGCAACAGCAACGACAACCGCATCTGCGTCGCCACGGGCCCGAACGTGACGATGGCGAGCCTGAACCTCGCCGAGCTGCAGAGCGGCGGCTTCCCCACGCTCGCCGACATCTACCGCCCCGACCCGCCCTTCGCGCCGTTCGACTGCACCGGGGTCGAGCCCGTCGCCCCCGACGTCCCCGGGGCGTCACGGTGAGAGCCCTCGCGCTGGCGTTGCTCCTCGGGTGCACCCCCGAGCCGGGCCCGTCCGGCGGCGACTCGTCGGCGCCGCCGCCCGACGAGGACAGCCTCGCTGCGCTCGGGCTGCTCAGCTGGGACGGCCAGGCCTTCACCTACGCCGAGGGCGTCGTCCCCTACACGCTCGGCACGCCCCTGTTCAGCGACTACGCCGTCAAGGAGCGCGCCGTGGCGCTGCCGCCGGGCGAGGCGGCGAGCTGGGCGGGCGATGGCGTGCTCGACTTCCCCGTCGGCACGCGCCTCGTCAAGTCGTTCCTGTTCCCGGCCGACCTGCGGGCGCCCGACCAGGACCTGCGCCTGGTCGAGACCCGCGTGCTCACCCGGGAGGACGACGGCTGGAGCGCCTGGCCCTACCTGTGGAACGAGGAGCAGACCGAGGCCCGGCGCGCCCCGGCGGGCGACGTGGTCGACGTCTCGTTCCTCGGCCTCGACGGCCAGCCCGTCGACTTCTCCTACCTGGTGCCGCAGCGCAACCAGTGCGTCGACTGCCACGAGCACAGCGTGGGCGGCGCGCGCGAGAACACGCCCATCGGGCCGAAGCCGCGCAACCTCAACCACGGCGGCCAGCTCCAGGCGTGGATCGACGCCGGCCTGGTCACCGGCGTGCCGCCGCTCGACGAGGTCGGCGCCGCGACCGACGCCGCCACGCTCCAGGGCCTCGACCCCGCCACCCAGCCCGACGAGGTCGTGTTCGCCGCCGCGCGCGACTACCTCGACGTGAACTGCGCCCACTGCCACCACCCCGACGCCGAGGAGGGCCGCAGCTCGCAGCTCTTCCTGAGCTGGGACACCACCGACGCCTTCCACCTCGGCGTCTGCAAGAAGCCCGGCAGCGCGGGCCGCGGCACCGGCGGCCTGATCTACGACATCGTCCCCGGCGTGCCCGAGCGCTCCATCCTCTGGTACCGCCTGCAGACGCCCGAGATCGGCGAGATGATGCCCGACATCGGCCGCGCGCTGGTCGACGAGCGCAACGTCCCGTGGGTGGCGGAGTGGATCGCGCGACAGGAGCGGCCCGAGGGCCAGTGCTCGCAGGAGCCGTGACCCGAACGGCCGGGCGGCGGGATACCCTGCCCGCCATGCGCATCCTCGCCCTGGCCGCCCTCGCCTGCCACCCCGAGCCCGACCCCACCGACACCGGCACCGCCGGCACGGGCTTCGAGCCCGCCGCCATCGGCTTCGGCTTCGACGGCGTCGTCCAGCCCGACGGCAGCCTCACGGGCTACACCCTCGACGGCCAGGCGCGCGACCCCGTCATGGTCATCGTCTTCGGCTCCGACGCCTACTTCCTCGGCGGCGACCCCGACACCGAGTCCTGCGTGGCGCTCGGCCGCTTCGATCCCGCCCCGCGCGCCGAAGACCTGCCCACCGTCGACGGCGACCCGCTCTTCTCGAGCTACGACGCCGCGCTCACGCTCGAGGCGCACAGCTGCCGCGGCCGCGTCGCGCCCGGCTGGGGGCCCGACGGCCAGGACCTCTGGGGCCCGTTCGACGGCGCGCACCTCGGCCTCGGCTTCGGCCCGATGACCGACTACCTGCGCGACGGCTGGTCGACCGAGTCGCTCGACCGCTTCGGCGGCGCGATGCTCGCCGAGTGGATCGCGCTGAACGACCTCGACGGCGCCTGGGTCGGCGCCGACTGGACCACCGGCATCGCCTTCGCCGTCGACCCCGAGACCGACGAGGTCGTGCTGGAGGAGGGCCCGGACGGCCCGGTGCTCGTCCCCGAGGATCTGTCGCAGGTCGCGCCGGGCGACGTGCTGCCGCCGTTCTACGTGCGCAGCTACCCGATCTGGTACCAGGAGCTGGCGCTCGTCGATCTGGAGCACCTGCAGTAGCCGGGTCGGGTAGGATGGGCGCCGGGAGGCGCCGATGATCGCTCTGCTGCTCGGGACCTACGCGGGGTCGGCGGCCCACGCCCAGACGGTGACGTTCGACCTCGACGACCAGCGGGCGGCAGAGGCGGGCCTCGACACCGGCGCCGTGCAGACCGACCTCGGCGGGCGCATCGAGCAGGCGCTCGGCCTCGTCGACCCCACCGGCACCCTCGAGCACTACGCCAACGCCAGCGCCATGGCCACGCGCGGCATGGGCGTGGACTACGCGACGAACCCCAAGCGGTTCTCCCTCGGCGGCGTGCTCGGCAGCTCCGTCTCCGGGGTCCCCCTCGCCTTCGGCCGCGGCCCCGAGGCGCTGCCCGAGAGCGGCTACGCGTTCATGGCCTCGCTGTACGGCGGGATCAACCTCGGCGCCTTCGCCCCCGGCGAGGGCGTGCTCGACCGCTTCTCGCTCTACGTCAACGGCATGGCGATGCGGCCGCCCGGCAACCGCGTGTTCCGCGGCAACATGTACAACGTCGGCGCCCACGTGCAGGCCAAGCTCGTCGGGCCGCTGAACGTCAAGGTCGTGGAGTGGGGCGGGCTCGACCTCACCACGGGCTACGACCGCTCGTTCTACCAGCTGCAGCTCGACCAGCAGCTGCCCCTGTCGCAGGACGTGGGCGGCGAGCCCGTGACCTGGAACGCGCTCGGCAGCTACCAGATCAGCGCGGCCAGCGGCTCGATCCCGCTGGAGCTGTCGACCAACCTGCGGGTGCTCGTCGCCACGGCCTACGTGGGCGGCGCGCTCGACATCGCCACGGGCACCGCCACGAGCGCTGCGTCGCTGTCGGGGCCCGTGGCGGCGGGCGGGACCTCGCTCGGCGAGGTCGGCGTCTCGCTCGACGGCGCGGGCGACGCCGACAACGTCACCGAGCGGGTCTTCGTCGGGGTGCAGGCCAACGTGCTGATGCTCAAGCTGTTCGGCCACCTCAACGTGGGCAGCAACGAGACGTGGGGCGGCTTCGTGGGGTTCAGGCTGGCGATGTGACGGGCGGCTGGCAGCGGGGGCACCACCAGGTGTAGGGGGCAGGTCGCCGCCGTGGAGCTGGCTGCGGATGCGCGTGCGGCAGCGGAAGCAGGGGCGGCCGCCGCGGAGTAGACGTAGTGGTCGGCGGGGACGGTGCCGCCCGTCGTGATGCGCCGCCCGGGGCGCAGGTTGCGCAGCATGAGCTCGCGGGCCGTGCCGTACAGCTCGCCCCACTGCGCCTCGGAGACGGCGGCGGGCGCATCGAACGGGTGGCGCCGCCGCACGAACAGGACCTCGCTCTTGTAGACGTTGCCGATGCCGCAGGCGACGTGCTGGTCGAGCAGGACCTCGGCCACGGTCGGGGCGGGCGAGCGGGCGATGCGCGGCAGGACCTGCGCCACGTCGAAGTCGTCGGCGAGGAGATCGGGCCCCAGCGCGGTCAGCACGGGGTGGACGGGCCGCTCGCGCGCGCGGCTGCGCTCGACGGTGGGGGCGAGCAGGAACTCGACCACGGCGTCGTCGAGGGTCAGGCGCAGGGAGACGTCGCCGAGCGAGCGGCGCTGGTCGGGCGAGCCCGGCGGCAGCACCACGCCCTTGCCGTTCATGCCGAGGTGGATGCGCAGCGCCTTGCCGTCGTCGAGCTCGAGCCACAGGTGCTTGCCGAGGGGCTCGATCCGGGTGACGGCCGCGCCCTCGAGCCCGTGGGCCACGGCGGGCCAGCGGCTCTCGGCCCGGCGGATCGGCCGGCCCGGCAGCACGGGCGCGAGCCGCGCGGCGAGGTTGCGGATGGTGTCGCCCTCGGGCACGGGCTACGGCGCCGGCGGCTCGGTCAGCGCGCGCACCCGGTCGAGCCGCTCGAGGACCTCGGGCAGATCCCGCGCGAGCAGGGTGACGTGGCCGAGCTTGCGCCCGGGGCGCGGCTGCTTGCCGTACAGGTGCACCCGCGCGCCGGGGACGGCGAGGAGCGCGGGCAGCGGCGGCACGCGGCCGAGCAGGTTCACCGAGGCGCAGGGGGTGGGCACGTCGGTGCGGCCGAGCGGCAGCCCGAGCACGGCCCGCAGGTGGTTCTCGAACTGGCTCGTGAAGGCGCCCTCGATCGACCAGTGCCCGGAGTTGTGGACGCGGGGGGCGATCTCGTTGGCCAGCAGCCGCTCCCCCACCTGGAACAGCTCCACGGCGAGCACGCCGACGTAGTCGAGCGCCTCGAGCAGGCGCCGCGCGATGGCCTCGGCCTCGGCCTGCACGAGCGGCGGCACGCCGGGGGCGGGCGCGATGGACCAGCGCAGGATGCCGCCGGCGTGGCGGTTCTCGACCAGCGGCCAGGTCTGGACCGTGCCGTCGACGCCGCGCACGGCGAGGATCGAGACCTCGCGGTCGAACGGCACGACCCGCTCGAGGATGCAGGGCACGCCGCCGAGGCCGGCCCATGCGGCGGCGGCCTGCTCGGGGTCGGCGAGGTAGAGCTGGCCCTTGCCGTCGTAGCCCATGCGGCGGGTCTTGAGGATGGCGGGCAGCCCCAGCACCTCGATGGCGGCGCGCAGCTCCTCGAGCGAGGCGACCGGGGCGAAGGCGGCGCAGTCCACGCCGTTGTCGCGGAAGAACCGCTTCTCGAAGACGCGGTCCTGCGCGACGTGGAGCGCGTCGGGGGTGGGCCGCACGGGGACGCGCTCGGCGAGCCACCGCGCCGGGCCGACCGGGACGTTCTCGAACTCGTAGGTCACGGCGTCGCACTTCGCCGCGAGCGCGCCGAGGACGGTCTCGTCGTCGTAGGCGCCGGCCAGGACCTCGCCCGTGGGCCCCGCACTCGGTGAAGGCGCCGGCTCCACGAAGGTGCAGCCGATGTCGAGCGGCCCCGCCGCCTGGCCGAGCATGCGCCCGAGCTGCCCGCCGCCGATCACCCCGACGCGCATCGCCCCTCCCCTCCCCTCACCGCGGGTCCCGCCGCGGATCGGGATCGTCGAGCACCGCGCGGGTCTGCGCGGCGCGCCGCTCCACCAGGGCGGCCCGCACCCGCGGGTCGCTGCGGGCCAGCATCGCGGCCGCGAACAGCGCGGCGTTGCTGGCGCCCGCCTCGCCGATCGCGAAGGTGGCGACGGGCACGCCGGCCGGCATCTGGACGATCGACAGCAGCGAGTCGATGCCGTCGAGCGCGCGGCTGCGGACGGGCACGCCGAGCACCGGCACGGGCGTCTTCGCGGCGAGCATGCCCGGCAGGTGGGCCGCGCCGCCGGCTCCGGCGATGATGCACTGCAGGCCGCGCGCCTCGGCCTCCTCCGCGTAGCGGAACAGCAGATCGGGCGTGCGGTGGGCGGAGACCACGCGCACCTCGTGGTCGATGCCCAGCCCTCGAGCACCTCGGCGGCGCGACCCATCGTCGGCCAGTCCGAGCGGCTCCCCATCACCACGCCCACCGTCGGCATCGTCGTCCTCGTCCCCCGGGAGGAGCGCTGGTAACACGCCTGGACCGACGCGGTGCTACACTGTGTGGACGGCCTCTGCCGTGTCCACGGATCTGTTCTCTGGAGACCACATGCTGGTGCCTCTGCTCTGGCTCGCCGCGCGAGCCGGCGGTGATCCGCTCACGCTCGACACCCTCGACCCGATCGACGTCGACGAGCCCCCCGCCCACGCCCTCACCCCAGCCGAGCTCACCTGGGAGCCCGACCTCGCCCGGCCCGTCGTCGGCGGCGACCCCGTCCCGTCCGGGCGGTGGGACGACGCCGTCGGCATCGTCTTCGACGGCAACTTCGTCGGCTGCACCGGCACCCTCATCGGCCCCGAGGTCGTGCTCACCGCCGGCCACTGCGTCCGCGACCTCAACGTCACCCACGTGATCGTGGGCTCGAAGGACTCGAACAGCAACCAGGGCGAGGTCATCGCCGTGCAGCGCGCGATCGAGTACCCGAACAGCCAGCGGTCGCTCGACGTGTCCGTGCTGCTGCTGGCCTCGCCGTCGAGCTACCCGCCGCGCGCCCTGGCCATCGAGTGCATCCTCGACGACTACCTCGAGGACGGCGTCGACGTGCAGATCGTCGGCTTCGGCGCCGCCACCGAGCGCGGCACCGACCACAACACGCGCCTGAACGAGGTCACGAGCACCGTCACCGACGCCGACTGCGACCAGAACCGCATCAACGGCCTGACCTCGGGCTGCGTCGACGCGGTGAGCCCCGGCGGCGAGATCGCCGCGGGCGGCGGCGGCGTCGACGCCTGCTTCGGCGACTCCGGCGGGCCGCTGTACCTGCTCACCCCCGCGGCGACTACGTCGTCGGCGTCACCCGCCGCGCGCTGCTGGGCGCCAGCCAGCAGTACCCCTGCCGCGACGGCGGCATCTGGGTCCGCCCCGACGCCGCGCTCGACTGGATCGAGGACCAGGTGGGCAGCCGCACCCTCACCTTCCCGAGCTGCAACGAGCCGCCCAGCGCCGACGACGCCGAGATCCGCACCCGCCAGGACGTGCCCGGCACCGTCACCCTCGACGTGCGCGACCCCGACGGCGCCGCGAGCGACGCCACCGTCCGCGTCACCGCCCAGCCCGACCACGGCACGGTGCGGGTCCAGGGCCTGGACCCTCACCTACGAGCCCGACCCCGGCTTCGTCGGCGACGACGGCTTCCGCGTGGAGGTGACCGACGCCGGCCAGCCCGGCATGCCCCGCACCGGCGGCTCGCTGTCGACGCAGGCGTCCGTCGACGTGGTCGTGACCGCGGGCAGCGGCGGGGGCGGCGGCGCGGGCACCGGCGGCCCCGACGGCTTCGGCGAGGTCGACGTGGGCGGCGAGGCCACGGGCTCGTCCTACGTGCGCGGCTGCAGCTGCGACACGCGCGGCGGCCCGTCGGGCTGGCTGCTTGCGCTGGGCGCGCTCCTCGCGCTGCGCCGCTACCGCACCACCAGCGGGCAGTGATCCGAGACCTCCCAGCGCCACGACGGGCAGCGGCCCGCCGGCGCGCACCCCTCGCTCGCGCAGGCCCCGCCGAGCGAGACGGCGCCCGGCCCCGACACGAGCACGTGGTCGAGCGCCACGCCGAGGCAGGCCTGGTCGCGGTCCCAGTACGAGGTGCACGCCAGCGGCTCGCTGGCCCACGACAGGCCGGTGCGCTCCGCGAGCGCGGCGATGGCGCTCCGGTCGGCGTCGGTGCTGCTGTTGAAGTCGCCGAGCAGCACCACCCGGTCGCCCGCGGCGCGCCCCTCGGCCACGATCCCGTCCAGCGCGGCGAGCTGCGCCGCCCGCACCGGCTGCAGCGGCGCCCCGCCGGCCTTGAGGTGGACCGCCAGCACCCGCGTGATCCGGCCCCACCCGTCGCGCAGGCGCACCTCGAGCGTGGGCTTGAGCCCGTCGCGCACCCGCGTCTCGTCGCGCGACCGCACGGAGACGAGGTCGAGCGCCCCGGTGTCCCACAGGACGGCCAGCCGGTGGGCGTCGTCGCCCGTGCTCACCGCGACGCCCCACTGCGGGCCGAGCTCGCGCCGCACGGCGTCCTGCAGGCGCGAGGCGCTCGTGACCTCCTGCAGCGCGATCACCGGGGCGTCGAGCGCCCGCAGCGCGGCGAAGGCGCCCGTGATCTGCCGCTCGTGGCGCGGGAAGTTCTCGATGTTGAAGGTGGCGACGGGCACGGGCGCGGGACCGCAGCGCCCCACCAGGGCGAACGACCCGACGACCCCGACGACCAGGCGGAGCGGACCCACGCCTGCACCGTATCGCGCCTCAGCAGAGCAGGAGCGTGGCGTTGGCCAGCGCGACGGGCCGCTCGCGGTCCTCCTGCCAGGCCGCGACGCGCACGGTGCACACCCGGCGGCCCTGGCGCACGATGCGCGCGCTGGCGTGCACGTCGGCCGGGCGCCCCGAGCGCAGGTAGTCGAACGTCAGCGTGACCGGGCGCGGCAGCACCTCGGGGTCGGCCTCCCACAGCACGCGCGCGATCGCGGCCGTCTCGAGCAGCGTGGCGATGGCGCCGCCGTGGATGGCGGGCAGGCCCGGGTTCCCGACGACGTGCTCCGCGAACCGCATGCGCGCCTGCAGCTCGCCCGTCTCCCCCGGCGCGACCTCGATGCCGAGGAAGGCCGCGAACGGCACCGCGCCCATCAGCGCCGTCAGCTCGCCCACGTCGCCCGAGGCCCGCGCGGCGCGCAGCCGCTCCACGAACGGCGGCACGTCGCTCACGAGGTCACCGCGAAGGTCGCCGTGGCCTGGGCCACGGGCTGCGCCGGATCGCCGTGGTGGGCGACGCCGCGGACGAACAGCACCTGCCGCGTGGCGCGGACCGTGGTGCCCTCGGCCACGAGCTCGGCCCCGACCGTGGCCGGGCGCAGGTGGTCGATGCGCAGGTCGAGGGTGGCGATGATGCCGGGGGTGCGCAGGCCCATGAACGCCGCCATGCCGCAGGTCGTGTCGAGCAGCGTGGTGAGGACGCCGCCGTGGACGAGGCCGTCGGCCGCGTCGCCGAGGAACCGGTCGTCCCAGGGCAGCCGGATCGTGGCCGTGCCCGCCTCGAGCGACACGAGGTGCATGCCCATCGCGCGGTTGAGCGGCACCAGCCGGTCGAACTCCCGCGTCAGCTTCGCGAACTCCGCCACGTCCATCGCGCACCCGCCGCCGTCCCCCATAGGGTGCGCACGGCTGAAGGTCGAGCCCGGGTCCAGGCATGTTGGGCGGGGCCGGGAGGGGACGATGGACGGAGCGCGGATGTGGCTGGCGGTGGCGCTACTCGCCGCCTGCAACGGCGAGGGCAAGGACGGGACCGGGCCCACCGACACGGGCGGCACCGACTGCGTGCCGCAGACCGAGATCCCGTACGACGACATCGACCAGGACTGCGACGGCGCGGACCTCGTCGACGTCGACGGCGACGGCGCCGCGGCGGTCCAGGCCGGCGGCGACGACTGCGACGACGACGACCCGGGCATCGGGCCCGCCGCCGCCGAGATCCCGTACGACGGCATCGACCAGGACTGCGAGGACGGCGACCTCGTCGACGTCGACGGCGACGGCCACGACGGCCTGCCCGCGGGCGGCGACGACTGCGACGACGAGGCCAGCGGCACCCACCCGGGCGCGACGGATCCCTTCGGCGACGACGTCGACCAGGACTGCGACGGCGCCGACGGCGTGGATTTCGACCAGGACGGCTACGCGTCGGTCGCGAGCGGCGGCAACGACTGCGCCGACGACGATCCCGCGCGCAACCCGGGCGCCACCGAGGTCTGGTACGACGGCGTGGACCAGGACTGCGATCGCCAGTGCGACTACGACATGGACGGCGACGGGGCGATCCCGCTGGACGTCGACCCCGGGCAGATCACGAACGGCAGCCCGTGCGACATGGCGCCGGGGCCCGAGGTCTACTGGCCGGCGGACTGCAACGACGCCGACCCGAACGCGTCCACGGCGTTCTTCGACCACGCCACGCCCGCGGACGGCGACGTGGACGTGGTCCCGGGCACCCAGATCGAGCTGTTCCTCGGCGACGTCGACAACAGCATGACGATCTCGCTGGTCGACGCCCAGGGCGACCCCGTCCCCGGCGCCTTCCGGAGCAGCGCGAACTACGCGGTGTTCGAGCCGGACGCCGCGCTCGACTGGGGCGCGACCTACACGGCGTCGTTCACCTACGCCTGCGGCGCGAGCCAGGCGACGTTCACCGTCGAGCCCGAGCCCGTGCCGGTCGATCCCGCGGCGCTGATCGGCAATGCGTACACGCTCGACCTGCAGGCCGGGCAGTGGACGGAGCCCGAGTTCGTCTGGGAGCTGTTCCTGTTCCTGCTGAACGAGCAGCTCGCCGTCGAGGTGACGGGCGGCGCCGGCGACCAGGTCGACCTGCGCTTCGGCTCGACCGCCGGCGGCGCCCAGGACGTCTGCGTGGCCACCGGCGACACCACCGCGACGCTCGCGCCGAACCCCGACTTCGTGGGCGACCCGGTGAGCGTGCAGACGACGGCGATGGGCGAGCTCCTCGCCATGCACGACGTGGTGGCCACGGGGCGGTTCTCGGGCGGCGGCGCCACGCTGACGCACGTGTCGCTCGACGGCCTCGCCGACACCCGCAACCTCGGCAACGCGCTCGGCCTCGGCGGCGCGCCCGACGCCGTCTGCCAGTTCCTGGCGGCCTTCGGGATCGCCTGCGAGCCCTGCCCCGACACGGGCGACGCGACCTGCACCCGCTTCGCGGTGGAGGAGCTCCATGGCGACGCCTGGGCCGGCTCGCTCGTCCCGCGGACGGTCGACGACATCGACGCCGATCCGAACTGCCCCTGACGGGCGTGGGCGTTACGGGACCGCGTGATCCGGGTCCTGTTCGGCCGTACGCGCACCGCCCGCCGCCGCGCGCTCGCCGCGGCCGGCGTGGGCCGCATCGACGCCTTCGGGCGGCCGACCTTCCTGTACCTGACGGGCACCCCCGACAAGGCGCGCCAGCTTCGCCGGGGAGTTCGAGGGCCGCGACGCCTTCGGGCCCGACGTGCACACCTTCGGCGGCTGGTGCGCGGCCTCGGTGGCAGCGCTGGGGCGACGGCCGGGCGCTGCTGTCGAAGCGCGCGCTCGGGCTGTACGCCTGGCGCCTGCTCGCGCGCGAGGGGCGACCGCTGGCCGTCGCTGGCGGGATCCCCGACCCGGCCGAGGCGGGGCGCCTGCCGCGGCGCTCGACCACCGGATGGACGGCGCGGGGCGGCTGCCCACCGACCCCGAGCTGCGCGCGGCGCTGGAGGCGCTGCGGGCCGAGGTCCGCGCGACGGGCGCCGTGCGGCGCACCGAGGCGCTGCGGGCGACGATCGCGGCGCTCGATCGTGGCGAGGGCGTCCGCGGGCCCACGGCGCCCTCATCGTCGACGACCTCTTCGGGCTGTCGCCGCTCGAGGGGGCCACGCTGGCCGCGCTGTGCCGGGCGACCGATCGCCTCGGCGCCGACGTGTTCCTGGCGACGGCGTCGGGGCGGGACCGCGGCGGGGCCGAGGTGCTCGCGCTGATCGGCGTGGACCCGCCGGAGGGCCGGCGCGCGCACCGGGCCTTCGCGGCGACCGCGGCGGTGCGCGCGGCGGCGATGGCGCTGGTCGAGCAGGGCGACGCCGAGCTGCTCGTCGCGCGGGACGGCGGCTGGGCCGAGGTCGAGCCCTGGGTGGAGGCGTCCGAGCCTGCGCCGCCCGACCTCGCCGACGCCTACGCGGAGGGCATCGCCCTGCCGGCGGTGGCGATGGGGCCGGTGCGGGTCATCGGCGCCGCTACGATCCGGGCGCCGAGGCCGCCTGGGTAGCGCGGGCCGTCGCCGAGCGGCTGCGGGACGGGGCCGATCCGCGCGACTGCGTGGTCGCCGCCCGACGCCGCCCGGCTCGGCGATCTGGCGCTGGCACTGGCCGATCACGGTGTACCGGCGCCGGATCTGGGACGGCACCCCGCTCGGGCCCACCCCGCTCGGCCGCGCCCTGCGCTGGGTCGCCGGCGAAGCGCTCGACGGGTACACGGTCGACGGGCTGTGCGGGCTCGCCGACCTGCTGGGGCGCGATCTGCACGGCACCGACCCGCGCGATCTGCGGCGGTGGTGCCTGGCGGCGCGGGTGCGGGGGCGGGCCGCCGTCGGCGTGGCGGGCGCAGCCGGCGCCGTGGGCCGCGCGGACGCGGACGGCGGAGCCCGAGCTCGTGGACCGCTCTCGCGGCGCTGGAGCGCTCGCGCGCGCCCTGGCGCCGCTGGGGGCCGACCGCCCGGCCGGGGACTGGCACCGCGCGCTGCACGAGGTGCTGGCGGCGCTGGGGCTGCCGGAGCGCGCCGCGGGGCTCCACGGGGGCCTGGTGGCCTGGGCGGCGGTGGTGGCGCTGCTCGAGGGCTGGCGCTCGATCTGGCGCTGGTCTCGCCCGAGGCCTGGCCGGCCGAGGCGCTGCGGGTCGCGCTGACCGGGCCGTGGCGGGCGGGGCGGTGCCGCCGGCGCCTTCGGGCGGGGTGGCGGAGGTGCCCGTGGTGCGCCTCACCGCGCTGGCCGGGCTCGCGCCGCCCCACGCCTGGGTGGTGGGCCTGTGCCGGGGGTCGGTGCGGCCCGCGGCCGAGATCCTGGCGCCGGGCGAGGCGCCCTACCCCGAGGTCGACGCCGGCGCGCGGTACGTCATCGCCTCGCTGCTGCGCGAGGCCGTGGCGCCGGGCTCGCCGGTGCGCACGCTGTGCCTGTCGTGGCTCGCCACCGACGGCGACACGGCCCTGCCGCCCGCGACGGTGCTGGGCGAGCTCCTCGACCTGCCGACCCCCGAGGGCCGCCTCGGCGACCGCATCGTGGAGGCGGCGCCGCCGCCGGGCCGCCCGGGCTCGCTACGGGAGCGCCGCCGCGTGGGCGCTGTTCCCGGCGCCCGACGAGCCTGCCGAACCTCGCGGTGCAGCGCCAGGTCCACACCGACCGGCTCGGCCCCTCGGTCCCCGCGACGGCCTCCTCGGCGACGCCGCCCCGCGGGTCTACGGCGCCGTCTCCGTCACCGCCGTCGACACCTACCTCAAGTGCCCCGCGCGCTACTGGTACCAGCACGTGCTGCGGCTCGGGCCGCCCGATCCGGCCGCGCCCGAGCTCGAGCCGCGGCGCCGCGGCATCGCGCTGCACCGCATCCTCGAGCGGTTCCTGCGGGACGAGGGGCTGCGGCCGCCCGCCGCCGAGGCCCGCCGCCGCCCGCGCCCGCCTGCACGAGGTCGCCAGCCAGGTGCTCGACGAGATCGAGGCCGGCGGCGGGTTCGACCCGCTGTTCCAGGCGTACGCTCGCTCGCGCTGGCTGGCCGGCCTCGTCGACGACCGTCCGGCGGGGATCCTGCGCTCCTGGCTCGACCGCGAGCAGCGCGAGCCCACGGGCGTGCCCGAGGCCGTCGAGCAGCCGTTCGACGGGCTCGCCGTGGGGCCGCTGCGGGTCCGCGGCGTCATCGACCAGGTCGACCGGCTGCCGAACGGCGCGCGGCTCGTCACCGACTACAAGACCGGCGCGCCGCCCACGCGCGAGCAGCTGGCCACCGGCCTCGCCTTCCAGCCCGTGGCCTACGCCGCGTGGGTGGCGGGGCACACGGGCGCGGCGGTCGCGGCGAGCCTGTCGCTGTCGCGGCCCGACGCCATCCGGCGATCGGCGCTGGCCGGGCACCCCGACGCCCTGCAGGCCGTGGGCGACACGTCCACGCGCCCGCTCGTGCTCGACGACGACGCGCGCGACGCGCTGATGGCCCGCGCCGGGGCCGCCGCCGAGCAGCTCGTGCGCGGCGCCTTCTCGCCCACCTCCCACCCGCCCGCCCTGGCGGGGCGACGGTGCCCCTACCGGCGGATCTGCCGGCTCGATCCCGTCCGCCACGGCCCGGGGCTCGCGCCCGAGGACGGCCGTGAAGCTCGTCGTCCGCGACGAGGGCATCCGCCTCGACCCGGCCTCGCTCGGCCTGACCGACGCGCAGCAGCGCGCGCTGGCCATCGACCGCGAGTTCGTGGTCACCGCGGGCGCAGGCGCGGAAAGACGCACACCCTGGCCCTGCGCTTCGTGTCGCTGCTGGTGCGCCTCGCCGACGACGGCGTCGACGACGTGGGGCGCGTGCTCGTGCTCACCTTCACCGACAAGGCGGCGCAGGAGATGGCCGAGCGCTGCCGCCGCACGCTCGGCGCGCTCATCGAGGCCGCCCGCGACGCCGCGCTGCTGCCGCCCGCCGACGAGCGGCTGCCCGCGCTGGTCGCGCGCCTGGAGCGGATGGAGGAGCGCTTCGACCAGGCGCGCATCGGCACCTTCCACAGCTTCTGCGCCTCGATCCTGCGCGAGTTCCCGGCGCGCACCTCGACGCCGCCCGGGGCGGCGCCCCTGCCGGCGGGCGAGTCGCGCCGCTGGCTCGACGAGGCCCTGGAGGACGCCCTCGACGCCCACCTGGCGGCGCGACCGGCCGACCTGCCGCCGCTCCTCGACGCGTTCGGGCGCCGCCAGTGGCTGCTCGACGCCGGGCGCACCGCGCTGTCGCGCCTCGGGCTGCTGCAGGACGTGCTCGAGCGCCACGCCGCCGGCCGCGTGCGGCTGCAGGACGTGCTCGACGCCGCCACGCCGCGGCCCGAGGCCGCGCGGGACTGGGTCGCGAAGGTGGGGCTGCCGTCGCTGAAGCTGCTGCAGCGGCTGTGCGCGCCGTCGGGCGGCGGCACCGCCCTGCCCCGCTGCGTGGCGCCGCTGGCCGGCGCCGAGCCCGGGGACGACCCGCTCCGCGTCTACGCGCGGTACCGCGAGGTACTGGGCGCCCTGCTGACCGACGCTGGCACCGTCCGCCAGCTCGACCACCACACCGTCCTCGGGACGAAGGACCGCTGGCCGGACGAGCGCCGCTACCGCCAGGCCAAGGAGGCCGCCCGCGCGCTGCAGGCGCGGCTCGGCGACTGGGGTGCGCGCGCCGACGCCGCCGCCGCGCTGCCCACCCCCGCCGATCGCGTGCTCCTGGCCGCGCTGGAGCCGTTCGCCCAGTGGGTGCTCGCCGCCGCCGGGCGCCTGGGCCGGGCGCTCGACCGCCACCGCCGGCTGACGTTCGAGGAGATGCAGCGCCGCGCCGTCCGCGCCGTGCTCGCCGACCCCGACCTGCGCGCCACGCTGCGGGACCGCTTCCGCTCGCTGATGGTCGACGAGTTCCAGGACACCGACGCGCAGCAGTGGTCGCTGGTGCTCGCCCTGGCGCGGCGCGACCCCGCCGTGCCCGAGGACCGCCTGTTCCTGGTCGGCGACCCGAAGCAGGCCATCTACGGCTTCCGCGGCGGCGACGTCGCCGTGTTCCAGCAGGCCGTCGAGCGGCTCGGCGTGGCGCCGGTGGTGCTGGCCGACAACTTCCGGAGCCGCCCAGGGCTCATCGCCTGGTTCAACGCGCTGTTCCCCGGCGTCCTGCAGGGCGTGCCCTACGACCCGATGATCGCGCAGCGCGGCGAGCAGGCCGGCGAGGTCGCGGTCGTGCAGGTCGCCGACGACGACCAGGCCGGCGCCGTGGCCCGCTGGATCGCCGGGGCCCTGCGCGGGGCCGACGGCCAGGCCCTGCGCGAGGCAGCGGTGCCGCCGATCGCCGTGCTGCTGCGGTCGCGCACCCGCCAGCCCCGCTACGAGGCCGCGCTGCGGGCCGTGGGCGTGCCCTACGTCGTGGTGGGGGGCGTGGGCTTCTGGTCGCGCCCCGAGGTGCTCGACGCCGTGAACCTGGTCTGCGCGGTGGCCCAGGCCGACCCCGTCTCGCTCGTGGGGGCGCTGCGGTCGCCCCTCGGGGGGCTGCGCGACGCCGACATCCAGCGGATCGCGCTGCCCGAGGCCGCGCGCCGGCTCGGCTACTGGCAGCGCCGGCGCCACGAGGTGCCGCCCTCGCAGCTCGTCCGCGAGATCGGCGACGCGCTGGCGCCCACCCTCGCGCTGCAGGAGGGGCTCGCGCCGGGGCGGGCCGCGGCCAACGTCGACCGGCTGGCCGCCTGGGTGGCGCCGCTCGACGAGCTCGGGCTGGCCGGCGTGGCCGACCGGCTGCTGGCGGAGGTGGCGCTCGAGGCGCGCGAGGCCGAGGCGTCGCTCGTGCCGAGCGAGGCGCGCGTCGTCATCTGCACGGTCCACGCCGCGAAGGGGCTCGAGTTCCCCGTGGTGGTCGTGCCCGAGATGGGAGCGCGGCCGCGGAGCGACCTGCCGGCGCTGCTCGTCTCGCGGCTGCCCGGCGACCCGCACGGCAGCTTCCACCTGGCGAGCCGGGTGCTCGATCCCGACGCCGACGTCGAGACGCGGGTGCGGCCGGGCCGCTACACCGCGCTCGCCGACGCGCTCCGCCGCGACCAGGACGCCGAGGCGCGCCGCCTGCTCTACGTCGCCTGCACGCGGGCGCGCGACCGGCTCGTGCTCGTCGGCCCCGAGCAGCCGCCCGCCGAGCCGGGGGCGCGGGCCACGTGGATGCAGCTCGTCGACGCCGGGATGCCGCGGGGGACGCCGCGGCTCGGCAGCGTGCCCGCGGCGCCGCCGCTGCCGGCCCCCCCGCCGCCGGCGCCGCCCGGCGCGCCGCTGCCCGCGGTGCCGACGGTGCGGGCGCTCGAGCTGCCCGCGTCGGCGCTGGACCGGCTGGTGGCGTGCCCGGCGCGCTGGTACCGGCGGGATCGGCTGGGGCTGCCCGAGGCGCCCGCGTCGGCGCGCGACCGGCACCTCGCGCTCGCGGCCGCGCGGGGTCAGGTCGTGCACCAGGTGTTGCAGGACGGCGTGCACGGCGACGAGCGGGCCGTGTGGCGGCGCTGGGCCGCGGCCGCGCGCGCGCTCGGCGCCGACGACGAGGCCATCGACGCCGGCATGGTGCGGCTGCGCGAGCACCTCGCGGCGACGGCGGCGTCGCCCGGGGTGCAGCGGGCGCTGGCGGGGCCGGGCTGGGCCGAGCTGCCGTTCCGCGCGGCCCACGCCGGGGTGGCGCTGACCGGGCGCATCGACCGGCTGTGGCTCGATGCGGAGGCCGGCGGGTTCGTGGTCGTGGACTGGAAGAGCGACGCGCTGGGCGGGCGCCGGGCGGCGGGGGTGGCGGCCGAGCACCGGACGCAGCTGCGGGCGTACGCCTGGGCGGCCGACCGGGTGCTGGCGGCGCGGGACCAGCCGCGGGTCGTGCGCAGCGACGTGGTGCTCACCGAGGTCGGGGCGGTGGTCCCGGTGGGCGGGGCGGCGGCGGAGCACGCGGAGGAGGTGCTGGCGCTGCTCGAGCTCGCGGCGGACACGGCGGCGGCGGACTGGGCGACGGTGGAGCGGCGGGCGACGGACGGGCGGGTGGCGCGGCCGTGCGGTGGGTGCGGGTTCTTCGGGCGGGGGTGCCGGGGGATGCCCGAGTCGAGCGGCGGGGTCCAGTGATGCTCGTTGTCTGGCTCGTCGCCTGCGCAGGTGCCGATCGGGACGGCGACGGCTTCGGCGCGCCCGGCGACTGCGACGACCGCGACCCGAGCGTCCACCCCGGCGCAGCGGACACCCCGGGCGACGGCGTAGACAGCGACTGCGACGGCTACGACCTCCCGTCGGAGCGCCTCGACCAGATCGACCAGGTCGAGCGCTGGAGCTCCGGCAACCGGACCCCCTACCTCGAGTTCGGGTTCGACTTCCAGGTCGCCGACCTCGACGGCGACGGGTTCGACGACGTGTTCGCCGGGTCACAGGAGATCGCGGGAGAGGATTATCGTCCGGGAGAAGCCTGGGTCCTCGCCGGGCCGGACGGCACCTCGGCGGCGCACTGGAAGGGCGCACCCCTCGGCCCTCAGCTCCTCGGTCAGTTCGTGGACGTCGCTGCGACCCTGGACGGCCCGCCGCAGCTCTTCATGCGCGCCCTGGAGGGCGTGTGGGTCCTCGCCACGGGCAGCGACAGCGGCTATCCGGGCGGCGTCGGCGGGCGCCTGCTCGGCAACGATCCCGAGGGGTACCTCGTCGGCAACGATCTCCACGCTGTCGACCTGCTCGGCTCGCCCGACGAGGACCTCGTCGCCTCGTGCGGGCGCGACGAAGGCTCTACCTGGCTCGCAGCCATCTGCATCCAAGAAGGACCCATCACGTCCAGCGGCCGCATCGGCGACGCGACCCTCGTCATCGACGGCCCGGGCGACTTCGGCACCGCCTTCGCCGATCTCGACTTCGACGGAGACGGCCAGCCCGACCTCGCCGTGGGCGACGACAACACCACCGACGAAGCCGGCACCGTGTCCCTGTTCCTCGGCCCCATGACCCCCGGCCACTACGACGTCCCGCCCCTCGATCGCCAATGGACCGGCGAGTACGCCAGGGACTGGTTCGGCGGCCACCTCTTCGCCGGTGACCTCGACGGCGACGGCGTCGAGGAGCTCCTGGCCGACGCCATGGCCTGGCCCACCGGCAACCGCAGCGGACGCCTCTACGCCCTCACCCCCGACGTCACCGACATCGCCGACGCTCCGCTCCTCATCGACGGCGACCCTGGTCTGCAGCACCTCGGCGTCGGCGCTGCCGTCGCCGACCTCGATGGCGATGGCGCCGCAGACCTCGCCGTCGGCAGCCCCGCCCTCGCCTCGCTCGATCCCGACGTCCGCGGCCGGGTGATGCTGTTCTACGGCCCGCTCGCCGGCCACCTCTCCTCCGAGGACGCCGGCCGCATCTTCTCCGGGGCCGCCACCGGCGACCAGACCGGCTGGACCGTGCGCACCGGCGACACCAACGGCGACGGCGACACCGACCTGCTCATCTCCGCGCCCCTCGCCGACGGCCCGACCCCGGAGACAGGCCACATCTACGTCCTCGAGGGGCCGCTCCCCCCGTGGTAGCCCCAGCGGGGCGCGTACGCACCCCGCCCGAGCCCGGACCGTCACCCAGTCGTTCCGGGCGCCGGCGGGCGCAGTGGGCTACGTGCGCCGGTCGGAGGTTCCGGATGCGCGGGTTCCTGCTCTCCACCTGGTGTGCCACCGCGTTGTGGCTCACCGCCTGCAACGGCGACGGCAAGGACACGCCCGTCGACGACACCGTCACCGACGCCGACGCCGACGCCGATGCGGACGCCGACAGCGACGCCGACGCCGACACGGACACCGACAGCGACAGCGACGCCGACACCGACACCGACGCCGACCCGAACGTGGTCGTCGACTGCCAGGCGTCGCTGCCGGCGCCCCCCGCCGGCGAGACCTGCGCCGTGGTCTCGGGCGACCCCGCCACCGCCACGCACCTGCTGATCCAGGGCGACATCCTCGCCGACGACGCCAGCTACCTCACGGGCGACCTGCTCATGGATCGCGGCGTCAACGGCCAGATCACCTGCGTGGGCTGCGGCTGCGCCGCGCCCGCCGACACCCTCGTGGTGAGCTGCCCCGACGCCGTCGTCAGCCCGGGCCTCATCAACAGCCACGACCACATCCGCTACGGCCTCGAGTCGCCCGACGACTGGGGCACCGAGCGCTACGACCACCGCCACGACTGGCGCACGGGCGCCCGCGGCCACACCGAGCTGCACGCCTCCAGCACCTCGAGCCACGAGGGCGTGCTCTACGGCGAGCTGCGCATGATGCTCGGCGGCGCCACCTCCATCGCGGGCTCGGTCTCGCCGGCCTCGGGCGCGGGTCTGCTCCGCGACCTCGACCAGGCGGAGGACAACGAGGGCCTCGGCGGCTGGGAGGTCGGCTACGAGACGTTCCCGCTGGGCGACATCGACGGCACGATGGCCGCCACCGGCTGCGACGCCTACTACATCGACCCGCCCTGGGTCCTCGACGATCGCATCTACCTGCCGCACATCGCCGAGGGCATCGACGACGAGGCGCGCAACGAGTTCCTGTGCCTGTCCGGGCTGCAGGCCGGCGGCGAGGACCTCATCGCCGACAACACCTCCATCGTCCACGGCATCGGCCTCAACGCGTCCGACGTGGCCGAGGTGGCCGCCAGCCACGCGCAGCTCGTCTGGTCGCCGCGCTCGAACGTCTCGCTGTACGGCGAGACCGCCGCCGTGGTGCTCTACGACAACTTCGGCGTCCCCATCGCGCTCGGCACCGACTGGACCCCCTCGGGCTCGGGCACGCTGCTGCGCGAGCTGAAGTGCGCCGACACCATGAACCGCGACCACTACGGCAGCCACTTCTCCGACCGCGACCTGTGGCTGATGGTCACCCGCAACGCCGCCGTGGCGACGGGCTCCGACGGCCAGCTCGGCCGCCTGCGCCCCGGCTTCATCGGTGACGTGGCCGTGTTCGCGAAGCGCGGCGCGTCGCTGCACCGCGCCGTCATCGACGCCGACCTGCCCGACGTGGTCCTGGTGCTCCGCGGCAGCGTCCCGATGACGGGCGACGCCGACCTGCTCGGCGAGATGCTCCCCGCCGGCGACTTCGCGGCCTGCGAGGCGCTGGGCAGCTGCGTCAGCGACCACGTCGTCTGCATGGACGGCGGCACCACCCTCGCGGCGGTGCTCGCCAGCGTCGGCACGGCCTACGACCTCGAGATCTGCGGCACGCCGCCCGGCGAGCCCACCTGCGAGCCGCTGCGCGACGACGAGGACGGCGACGGGCTCATCTACCCGACCTCCTCGCTGAACGACCTCGACCAGGACGGCGTCGACGACGTCGACGACAACTGCCCCGACGTGTTCAACCCCGGCAAGCCGCTCGACGGCTTCGTCCAGGGCGACGTCGACGGCGACGGCATCGGCGACGCCTGCGACGTCTGCCCGCTGCAGGCCGGCGGGGGGTGCAACCACCTCGACCCCGACGGCGACGGCGTGAAGGGGCTCGACGACAACTGCCCCGACGTGGCCAACCCCACGCAGGACGACCTCGACCAGGACCTGCTGGGCGACGCCTGCGACGCCTGCCCCGACTTCTACTCGCCCACCGGCGCCTGCCCCGCGAGCGTCTACGACGCCAAGCAGACCCTGCCCGACGGCGACGTGGTGGTCCTCGAGCACCTGATCGTCACGGCGGTGGGCCCGAGCGGCATGTTCATGCAGCTCGACCCCGCCGACGCCGCCTGGACCGGCTACGAGTACTCCGGGATCTACGCCTACCTCCCGGGTGGCGGCCTCCCGGCGCGCGGCGACCGGATCACCATCGAGGGCGCGCTCCACGACTTCTACGGCCAGCGCCAGCTGACGCAGATCGCGCGCTGGTCGCTCGAGGCGGCCGGCGTCGCCGAGCCCGAGCCCGTGGTGGTGCTGCCGTCCGAGGTGGCCACCGGCGCGGCCCTCGCGGATCCGCTGGAGGCCGTGCTGGTGCAGGTCGAGGACGTGACCGTCACGGCCGTGGACCTGCCGCCCGGCTCCGGCGACGTCTCGCCGACTCACGAGTTCGAGGTCGACGACAGCCTCCGCGTGAACGACCTGGTCTACGGCATCGATCCCGAGCCCGCGGTGGGCGAGCAGTTCGGGCGGCTGCGCGGCGTGCTGCGCTTCGCCAACGACGACAGCAAGCTCGAGCCGCGCGACGCGGGCGACGTGCTCGGCGGGCCCGCCACCGTGGCCGCGCTGGTGCCCGACGCCGTCGCCATCGAGGCCGGCGCGACCGACGCCACGCTCCTCACCGTGACCCTGGCCCGCGCCGCCGGCCAGGACGAGGTGGTGTCGCTGGTCTGCGCCCCCGCCACCGCCCTGACCTGCCCCGCCACGGTCACCGTGCCGACGGGCGCCTCGAGCGCGCCCGTCGCGCTGACCGGCGTGGCCGCCGACGCCGTGCCCGCCACCGTCACCGCCTCGCTCAACGGCAGCCAGGCCGTGGCCAGCGTCTCCGTCTACGACGACGCCACGGTGCGCGCGCTGGTCTCGCTCACGCCGAACCCGCTCAACCTGGCGCCCGACACCGTCGCGCCGCTCACCGTCACGCTGGACCTGCCGGCGCCGGCGGCGGGCGCGGTAGTGGACGTGGTCGCCTCCAGCGGCTTCGTCACGCTGCCGGCCACGGTCACCGTGCCGGCCGGCGCCACCAGCGCGAGCTTCGACGTGACGGCCGGCGCCGCACTCGGCGTCGACCTCGTCACCGCCACCTACGGCGCGTCCACCGCCGACGCCGTGGTCAACGTCGACCCGGCCGCCGTCGGGATCGGCCTCATCGTGTCGGAGTACCTGGAGGGCTCCGTCGGGGAACAACAAGTTCCTGGAGATCAAGAACGTCGACCCGCTCGACGTGGACCTGTCGACCTGCAGCGTGAAGCTGTACGCCAACGGCGGGACCTCGCCCTCGACGATCCCCCTCGGGCCGGGCACGCTGCCCTCGGGCGGGCTGTGGCTGCTGTGCCACAGCGCGGCGACCTTCTCGACCTACACCCCGTGCGACCAGTCGACGGGCTCGCTCACGTTCAACGGCGACGACGCGCTCGAGCTCGAGTGCGGCGGCGTCACCCAGGACGTGATCGGCCAGATCGGCACCGACCCCGGCGACTACTGGGGCACGCTGCCGCTCACGACCAAGGACAACGTCCTGCGGCGCGACTGCACCATCCACCAGGGCGACCCCGACGGCAGCGACGCCTTCGACCCGGCGGACGAGGTGGATCGCCGGTACCGTCGACGACGGCTCGGAGCTCGGCTTCGACGGCTGCCTGTAGGCCCGGCGGGCGCCGCAGCGCCGCTCAGGCGCTGCGGTGCCGGACGACCTGGCGGGTGAGCCGCCGGGCGCGCAGCGTGCCCAGGCTCCCGGCCAGGCCCGCCACCACCGGCGGGATCCACCCCACAGCAGCAGCGTGAACCAGGGGAACGCCCAGTAGACGACGCCCTGGTCGCGCACCTGGGCGCCGACCTGCAGCGCGCCCACCGTCGCCGCGGTGGCGACGAGGTAGGCGAAGCCCCAGCGGCGCGCGCGCTCGGGCCAGCCGTCGAGGCCGTCGAGCAGGGCCCCGGTGCACACCGCGAGCGAGAAGCCGAGGTGCGCCACGGGGACGAGCTGCGCCGTGGGCCCGGACAGCGCGAGCGGGACCAGCAGGACCGAGACCAGCCCCGCACCCATCGCCAGCAAGCGGGTCATCGCGGTGCGGGCGCTCCGCCGGACGGCGCGGGCGGCTTGTCGAGCAGCGGCGGCAGGCCGCCGAGCAGCCCGCTGGCGCCGCCCGCCGGCATCGTGAGGCCGCCGACCGGCGCGGGGGCCGTGGCCGAGAGCACGCCCGGGTCGACCCAGCCGAACTTGTCGTCGGTGAACACGCGCACCTTGCCCTGGTCGCGCACGAGCACGGTCACCGCGTCACCCGCGGAGAACTCGGAGCCCGCCACGTCCTGCCCGAGGAACCGCACCGAGGGCGTGTCCTGCGTGACGTAGAGGGTCTCGGGGCCAGCCGGCGCCGGCTCGGCCGGGGCTGCGGGCTCCTGAGCGCCCGCCAGGGTGGTCAACGCCACCGTCCACAACAACATCCCGCCTCCGGGCGCGCGACGCTGCCCCCATCGGAGCCGCCCCGCGCGATTCCGGGCCCTTATCACGGCGCGCGGCCGCGGTCAGGGCTTGTCGCCCCGGCCCGAGAACCGCACCCGGATGCCCTCGTCGCGCAGGATTGACTCGATCCGCTCCACGTCGAAGCCCTCGAGGTTCTGCAGCACGGCGTCGAGCTGGGTGGTGCTGCCGTTCAGGCGCTGGATGACGGCCCGGGCGTCGACGAGCGCCTGGCGGGCCTCGGCGACCGTCTCGGGCAGGGGCTCGGCGGCCGCGTCGAGCTTGGCGAGCAGCGCGTCGGCCTTCGCGAGCGTCTCCTCGGCCTCGCGGCCCGCGCGTCGACGGTGCCGAGCGTGACCCGGGCGGCGCCGAGCGTGCTGCGGGCCTCGGCGACCAGCATCGGCAGGTCCGGAGGCGCCGCGGGCGTTGTGGACCAGCGCCTCGAGGTCGTCGAGCATGCGGCGGACCCGCTCGGGGTCCTCCCAGCGCCTGGCCGAGCGAGCGGCCGAGCGCGTTGAGCACCTCGGGGTCGACCTTCGACAGCACGTCGCCCAGCGCGTCGACGAGCTCGCCGACCGTACTGCGGCGGGATGCCGGGGAGGCTCGTCGCCGTCGGCCAGGGGCCGCGCGGTGCGCGGGCCGGGGTCGAGCGCGACGTACTTCCGCCCAGCAGCGACCGGGCGCGGATCCGCGGCAGCGCCCCGGCCTGCACCCCGGCCGACGGATCGAGCGACAGGTGCACCACGACCTCGTCGCCGTCGAGGGTGATGGCGGAGACCTTGCCCACGGCACGCCCATCTCGCTGACGACGGAGCCCTCGGTGAGCCCGGCCACGTCGGTGGCGCGCGCCGTGACGTCGACCCGGTCGCCGAACGACGACAGCGCGCCCGTCTGCAGCGCGAGGAACCCCGTGGCGGCGAGGCCGCCGAGCAGCAGCAGCCCGACGCCGACCTCCTCGCGGCGCGACACCTACCCCCCCTCGGAGTCGCTGCCGCCTTTGTCGCCGGTCAGGGGCTTGAGCGAGATCGAGATCTCGAGCGAGTGGCTCGTGGCGAGCTTGATCAGGTCCTCCTTGAGCTTGAGCTCCTTGAGGTAGGACCGGAACTCCCGCGCCATCAGGCGCACGGCCTCGGTCTTCGCCTTGTCGGACGTGTTGAGGACGGCGTGGAGCAGCTCCTTGGTGTCCTCGGCGAGCTCGCGCCGGTCCATCAGGCGGCGGGCGAACTTGAGGACGCGGCTGCTGCGCCCGGGATCGGCCTCGGACGGCGGATCGGGCTCGGGCGGCTCGAGATCGGTGTCGTAGTCCTCGGCGATCTCGTCGGTCAGGCCCATCGGCGGGCCGCCGAGCGAGGGCCCGCGGGCGCCGACGCCGCGCAGACCGGCATCGCCCTGCTGCAGCGGCGACTGCCGGCGCTGGCCCGGCGAGGTCGGCTCGTCGTCCGGATCGGCCATCGTGCGTGCTCTCCTCCCTCCCCGGCTAACGCGCCGAGAGCGGGCCGCCGAGCGCCGACGCCGGTTAGGCGGGGGCGATGGTCGTCCAACGCCTCGCCGCCCTCGGCCGCTTCGGACAGTTCGCCGGGCGGGTCGTGGCCCGGGTGGTCACGCCGCCCTGGGAGCCTGCGGCCACCGCGCACCACCTGTGGGCGGTGGTCTCGAGGTGCCTCGCCCCGGTGCTCGCGACCACCGTGCCGCTCGGGATGGTGATGGCGCTGCAGGGCCTCGCCATCTTCGACCTGTACGGCGCGCAGCGGCTGCTGTCGCCGCTCGTCTCGGTCGCCACGCTGCGCGAGCTGTCGCCCGTGCTCGCGAGCGTGCTGGTCGCGGCGCAGGCGGGCAGCGCGTTCGCGGCCGAGCTCGGCGCGATGCGCATCCGCGAGGAGATCGACGCCACCGAGGTCATGGCCATCGACCCCCTCCGGGTCCACGTCGTGCCGCGGCTGGTCGCGCTGCTCGTCGCCTGCCCGCTGCTCAACCTGGTCGGCTCCATCGGCGGCATCGTCGGGGGCTGGATCACCGCGGTCGTGCTCCACGGCGAGACCAACGGCGTGTACTGGGCGAACCTGTGGGCGCTCACGCACCCGTCGGACCTGTGGGGCGGCTTCGTCAAGACCTTCGTGTTCGGCTGGATCATCGGCCTGCTGGCCTGCTACCACGGCTTCCACGCCGAGGGCGGCGCGCCGGGCGTCGGGCGGGCCGTCAACGACACGGTCGTGGTCGCGTGCACGTCGTTCATCGTGGCCAACTACTTCCTCACCTCGGCGCTGTTCGGCGCGGTGGGCTCGTGAAGCTCCTCGGGCACCTGCGCGGCTTCGCCGCCTTCGTCGTCGCGGTGGGGCGCGCGACCCTCGCGAACCCGCTGCCCGTCGGCCGGGCGCTGCACGAGGCCTACGCCATCGGCGTGCGCAGCCTGCCCATCCTGCTCATCATCAGCGTGTTCGTGGGCACCAACCTGACCGTCCAGGGGCGCAACGCGTTCGCGGATCTCGGCGGCGAGTCGCTGGTGGGCATGTTCGTCGCGCTGGCGGGGGTGCGCGAGATGGCGCCCATCATGGTCGCGAGCATGGTCGCGGCGAAGGCCGGCACCGAGATGGCGTCGCAGATCGCGGTCATGCGCACGCAGGAGCAGATCGACGCGCTGCAGGTCATGGCCATCGACCCGCACTGGTTCCTGGTGACCCCGCGGCTGCTCGGCATCGTGGTGGTGCTGCCCGCGCTGACCATGATCAGCATCCTCGCGCTGATGCTGGCGGGGCTGATCGTGGGCCAGGTGCAGCTCGGGCTCGACCCGGTGGCCTTCGTGGTCCAGGCGCGCGCGACCACGGCGCCCGAGCACCTGCTGTACTGTGCGATCAAGGCGGTGTGCTTCGGGATCATCATCTGCCTGGTCAGCTGCTACTGCGGCTTCGCGAGCGACCCCGGGCCGTCGGGGGTCGGGCGGGCGACCAACGCCGCCGTCGTGGTCTCGGCCGTGCTGTCCGCCATCCTCAACTACTGGCTCTCCACCGTGATGTTCGGGCGATGATCGCGCTCCTGCCGCTGCCTGCGGCGGCGGCCCCCACCGTGACCCTGCTGGAGGCGGGCGCCGAGCCGCGCGCCCCGCTGCGCTATGCCCTGGCGCCCGGCCAGGAGCGGCGCACCCTGCAGACCGACGCCGACACCACGATCACCGTCGGCGGGCTCCTGCCCGACCCGCCGCCGTCGCACGCCACGCGGCGGCTGGTGCTGACCGCGGCGCTGGAAGGCGAGCGGCTGCGCCTGCGCGTGGTCGAGGCCTCGAGCGAGACGGTGCCGGCGCCGCCCCGCCCGCCGCGGGTGCCGCCCGGCGCGCTGGCGGGCAGCTGGTGCGAGATCCCCGTCGGCCCCACCGGCCCCACGGGCGACGCCGTCTGGCACCTCTCCGCGGGCCTGCCGCCCGAGGCGGAGGACGCGCTGCGGGTCGCGTCGGCGCTGCTCGTGCCGCTGCCCGAGGCGGCCGTCGGGCCCGGCGCGCGCTGGCAGGTGCACGACACGGTGCGGATCGGGCCGCTGGCGCTGACCGTCGACACCGTGTGGACGCTGCAGGCGGCCGGCGCGCAGGGCCTCGCGCTCACCGCCCGCGCCACCGCGACGGCCCCGGAGGGCTCGGCGTTCGAGGAGGGGGGCCTGACGGGCACGGTGGAGGCGCTGACGCTCTCGGCCCGCAACGCCGTCACGCTGGGCCCGGGCGAGTGGCTCGGCGCCCGCGAGGGCACGTCGACCGTGCAGGGACAGGTGCAGGGGCGCAAGGGCATCCTGTCGTTCCACCTGGACCTCGACGTGGCGCAGACGCAGCGGCTGACCCCGTGACGGGCGCGGGGCCCGGCGTCGCCATCCGCATCGACGACCTGCACAAGCGGTTCGGCCCGCTGGTGGTGCTCGACGGCGTCTCGTTCGACGTGGCGCGCGGCGCGACCACCTCGATCATCGGGCCCTCCGGCAGTGGCAAGAGCGTGCTGCTCAAGCACATCGTGGGGCTGCTCCGCCCCGACGCCGGCCACGTGTGGGTCGGCGACATCGACATGGCCGCCGCGACCGAGGCCCAGAAGCAGTCGGTCCGCAAGCGCTTCGGGATGCTGTTCCAGGGCGGTGCGCTGTTCGAGGACCTCTCGGCGGGCGACAACGTGGTGTTCCCCCTGCGCTACCACACGTCGCTGTCGGCCAGCGAGCGCCGGCGCGTCGCGGAGGAGAAGCTCGCGCTGGTCGACCTCCCCGACCTGTACGACCGGCCGACGCCGGCCCTGTCGGGCGGGCAGCGCAAGCGGGTGGCGCTCGCGCGCGCCATCGTGCTCGAGCCCGAGGTGGTGCTGTTCGACGAGCCCAACAGCGGGCTCGATCCCCTCACCTCCTCGACCATCGACGAGCTCATCCTGCGGATGAAGGACGCGCTCGGCATCACCTTCCTGGTCATCACCCACGACATCGTGCAGGCGCTGCGCATCAGCGACACGGTGGGGATGCTGTGGAAGGGCCACCTCGTGGCCTACGACACGCCCGCGGCGCTGTCGGCCTCGGACGACCCGGTGGTGCGGGCGTTCCTCGAGCGGTACGTGTGACGGAGGGTCCGTGATCAGCCTGCTCCTGCTCGCGCTCGGCGGCCTGGCGCCGCTCCTCGCCCTGCCGATGGCCGCCGTGGCCTGGTCGGTGGGCCGCCGCCGCGAGGGCGCGTGGCGCCTGCTGTGGCTCGCCCCGGTCGCGGTGCTGCTCGTCTCCAGCGTGACGTTCGCCGTGGCGCTGGTGGGGCTGCTCGGCGCGCTGGCGCTCCCGCCCGCGGTCACGCTCGGGTCGCTCGGGGTCAGCGTCGGCGTGTCCGTGCTCGGGCTCGGCGCCGTCGGGATCGCGATCGTGCGGCGTTCGTGACGCGCCCGCGCGGGAAGGCTACAGACACTCTGGTCAGAAGTCGGCTCGAGAGGCCGACGATCGCCGTCTCACGGCGGTCTGGAGCGCGAGCTCGGCGCGTGCTGAGGCGAGCGACGAAGTCGGTCGCGTCGGCGAAGCCCTTCGAAATTTTGCGTGCTCGGTAGGTCACCCGCTGGAGTTCGGTCAGCCGTTCAGGATCGCGCAGCGCTCAACGTGATGAACCGAGGTTGCAGGCGGCCGTCATGAATGCCTGGAACTGGACCATGGCCAGGCCGAAGAATCGGGCCTGCCGCATGCCCATCCGGACCAGGTGCGAGCAGGCGCTCGATCGCGCAGCGGCGACGGAGCAGCAGCGTCTTGCTCTCGGGGGTGGCGTTGAACCGCTTGATGCGCTGGAGCCTGGGCTCGTGGGCAGCTGCACCTGACGCTTCGGCCGCGTTTCGACGTTCTTCCCGCACCCCGCCGCAAGCGGGCATCCACGGCACAGTACGGTCGGGAACTTGAACGCTGGCACTGTACGTCGGAGTTGTCGGCGTTCTTCCACCCCTCCGGATCCTGACCAAGGTGTACTTCGTGCTCGTATGGCCTGCTGGGCAGGTCGCCGACATGGTCTCGAGGTCGATCTCGAAATCGCGCTTGGTAAGCCCATCTCCAGTCGCGCCTCCCTGCTTCGTGAGCACCTCGACGCCCTTCCCCGCGCACGCTCGGACATTTGCACCGGTCCCGTAGGCGCCGTCTCCCAGAAGCCGCTTCGGGCGCAGCCCCGCGGCCGTAGCCTGGTCGATCAAGTCGGGCGTCGGCTTCGAATCGTGGATGCTGGCGTCCGTGACGTCGATCCCGGTCACGAAGAGGCTCGTGGCCGTGGCGAGCGCGTGCGTCTTGAACCCGGTGATCGGCTGCGATTCGCTCTTTCGACCGTGCCTCGCCTCGGGGTCCTGGCTGCTGACGATCCGGCCTGACGCGGTACCCCGCACGATCTTGTAGGTCCCGTCAGGAAGCTGCGCCACGTCTTGATGGGCCACCTTCGCCAAGAATTCGAGCGCCTCCTCGGCTGCCGCGTCCAGCTTGATGCGGCGAACGAGCCGCGGCAGGCGATCGGCGTCGCGCACCTCCTTGGTGAGCAGGGCGTTGCGCTCGGCCTCGTCGGACCAGTCGATGGTGACAGCGCTCTTGATGCTGCGGCCCAGATACTGGGTAAGACCCCAGGTCTTCGCCAGGGTTTCCGCCTTCTGCCCCTTGCATCGCGCCACTTCGCGCACGACGCCGCCGATCCCGCGCGCGATCAGGTTGTAGGTGTCGCATATGGCACCTCGACAGTCCGTATTCGTCGAATCGGCGACCTGAAGTTCGGCGTCATCGATCAGCCCCGCATCCTTCGGAAGAGTCAGGGAGAGCCTGAACAACCACTCGGAACCCTTGGCGACGCGGATCCACGAGCGGAACCGTCTGAACGACGAGACCCCCGGAGGATGTTTCCCTCGAGGCAATCCGAGCGCGTACCGAAACCCCAGGTCTCGAATGCACCTGGCGATGAGCGCCTCGTCCGTCAGGTTGTACCTGAACTGTAGGAGGAGCATCGCCGTGAGGACGAGCGGACAGCACGTCCCTGCGCCCATCGTCGACGGATGGAACTCCCGGAAGTCGTCCAGCGACACGAGCTTCGGCACGAGCCCCCGGAGCGCCCGCTCGAAAGAGTCCTTCTCCAGCCGGATCTCGTCGGGGTCAACCTCGAGCAGCGATGCCTGATAGAACGTGGAAGACAGCATGGGTCCCTCACTGGGCTGGCGGATTGTTTCTTTCCAACGCCAGGAGATCAGCAACGATCTCCGTTGCCTAGTGAGGGCTCACGCTTTCGGCGACGAACGTCGGGATCGAGCGGCCTCTTCGCGAAAATTCGACGAAAGCCGCGGTGCGAGCTGCCTGGATCAGTGTCCTAGCCGACCGGTCAGCCCGCCTCGGCGGGCGGATCTGCCTTCGCCGGCACCGGTGCGACTGGGGCCGGCGGCGGATCCTGCTTGGGCGGGTGGGCGAGGTCGATCTCGAGCACGTCCTTCGGCTTCACCTTCACGTAGATCTCGACCTGCAGCTTGCCGCCCGAGCCCTCGACCACGAACTGGTGCGGGCCCTCGGCGAGCTGGGTCGTCAGCGGCAGCTCGCCCGCCTGCCAGCCGTCGATCGACACGGCGTCACCCTCGCGCCCGGCGGCGACGAGCCGCACCTGCCCCTCCGGGAACTGGGGGACCACCTCGATCACCGGGGCGGGCTGCGGCGCAGGCGCGGCCGGCGTGCCCGCCGCGGCGGCGCCCGACAGGAGGAGTCCCAGCCAGCAAGTCGTCATCGTGTGCACTCCCGTGCTCGATGTGCACATTGTCCAACCCCGCACCGGCGCCGACAACTCCCGGCCGGTATCACCCGGGGCCACCCGCAGGAATAATCCCCGCGGCCCATCGTTCACGCGAGCCTCCGCAGGCGCCCGGCTACGACGTCGTCAGCTGCAGGAGGCGAGGATGCTGGTTTGGTGGCCGCTGTTCGGGCTCGCGCAGGCCCAGGGCTTCACGGACGGCACGCTGTACTACGCGAGCCAGCAGGGCGAGCTCTACGCGGTGACGGAGGACCCGCTGCCCACCGCGACCCGCTTCGGTGACGTCGGCGCCTACGTGGCGGGCCAGCTGGCCTTCAGCCGCGACGGCGCGACGATGTACGTCCCGCTGCCCAACGACCACACCGTGCTGGCGGTCACGCCCGACGGCACCGTGACGCCCTACGCCACGGGCCTGGTGCGGCCGCTCGGCCTGCTGGTCACCGACGACGGGCACCTGCTGGTCACGAACTGGGACGACGGCGAGGTCCTCGACATCACCGGCGGCGGCGACGTCTCCTCGGTCGCGCCGCTCGTCACCGGCCTCGGCTGGGCGCGCCACCTGCTCCAGCTCGCCGACGGGCGGGTGCTGGTGTCGGACCAGCAGACCGGCAACCTCCACGACATCGCCTACCCCAGGGGCGGTCCGGTGGGCGCGCCGTTCGCGACGGGCGTCCTCGGCGTGCTCGCGATCGCGCAGACGCCGGACGGCCGGATCTTCGCCGGCGGCCAGTGGGACGTGTGGGACGTGACCGCGGGCGGCGCCGCCGCGACGCCGTTCACGCACGGGCAGGAGCTGATCGGCCTCGCCGTGGCGCCGGACGGCCGCTTGATCGCCGGCACGTACCTCGGCACCGTCCTGTTCGACGTCACCGGCGGCGGCGACCTGTCGTCGGCCAGCCCCTGGCTCACCGGCCTGCCCGTGGGCGACACCGCGCTCGCCTTCGGCCCGCTGCCACCCGGCCCCACCGACACCGCCGTCGACACCGGCGCG